>JAKVKH010000004.1 GCA_022486625.1 Butyrivibrio sp.
GTTTTCCTGATTCAAATCTCAACCGTTTTCACATGCCTTTTCTTAACTAAACAGATTTTTCAGAGGCTTGTAACCTGTGAGATACCTTTCCTAACAGACGAAATGCTTATCTAAATGACATTGATTTTTTAATTGTTCCATATTTAAATTTTTTCCAAATTGTCTGATGAGCATGCTAACCTTGTAGTCATCAACTACCTTACTCGTATTTTTGACGACTTCTAAAAAAGTTGCCAAAACAGGATTCCCTAATCCAATAATTGATATAGCTCCATCAGTAACTAAATCAGCTCCCTTTTCTACATCAAAATTATTTACTAAAACTTCCCACACCTTTTGAAGGTGTAGCACCTTGAAAATTCAATATTTCATCAATAAAAAAAGCATAAATCCTATCCTTTCGGGTATAATTGAATTGACTAGAAACAAATAAACCCAAAGGAGACTTATGCCATGTCTATTGTATCATATTCAGGCGAATCAGAGGAACTCAAAAATTCAATTCTTAACTTTTTCTCAAAGTTTCAGATATCCGGAGTCCTCAAGACCTGTAATGGATACAAGCAGAAAGGCATACAGCCAATCCAAATCTTCCGATACAAGTTCTCAAACATTTTTCAGCCGATGTCTATGTATATGCAGCAACGGACTGGGGCTTATAAAGAAGATTTCGCAAAAAATACATTTTATCGTTTCATCAATGATGCCCGGATCAACTGGACCCGTTTTTCAAACACTATAGCCAAAAAGGCAATTGACCTGATCAAGCCTCTCACTGACGATACCCGTATCAATGCATTTATCATAGATGACAGCATATTTGAAAGAACCAGTGTCAGACATACAGAACTTGGTGCAAAAGTGTTTGACCACTGCGATATGCGCTACAAAAAGGGCTACCGTATGATGACTTGCGGTTGGACGGATGGTTCTACTTTTATTCCGACAGGACATACACTGTTATCATCTCACCAGGAGAAGAATGTTCTTGGCTTCGAAAGAAAATTTGACAGCCGTACTCTGGCAGGAAAACGTCGCGTCCGTGCAAAACTTAAAGGCACTGATGCCATGCTTGGACTCATCAAAGATGCACAGCATGCTGGTATTTCAGCAAACTATGTTCTTTTCGACACATGGTTTTCAAGTCCTGCACAGCTTACAGCAATCAAGGAACTTGGTCTTGATTCTATCGCGATGGTCAAGAATAGCAGCCGCATCTATTATCTATACAATGGTCAGAAACTCAGTTTAAAAAAGATATACGGTATGAATAAGAAAAGACGCGGACGCAGTAAATATCTGCTGTCTGTTGATGTTTTGGCTGGCAGGGAAAAACAGATCCCGGCAAAAATCGTCTTTGTACGTAACAAGCGTAAGAAGAAGGACTGGATTGCTTTCATATCTACCAATACAGAAATCTCTGAAGAAGAGATCATTCGTATCTATGGCAAAAGATGGCAGATAGAGGTGTTTTTCAAAACCTGCAAATGTCACCTGAATCTGATTGGGGAATGCCACAGCCTGTCATATGACGCATTGACGGCGCATGTATCGATTGTCTTTGCCAGGTATATTCTTCTTGCGTTTGAACAGCGCAAAAGCCAGGACAGCCGCACACTTGGAGAGATCTTTTTCTTCATGTATGCGGAGCTTGCAGATATCACATTTGCAGAAGCCATGTCAGTCATGGTTAAAGCCATGTTTGAAACAATATCTACTGTTCTGAACGTAACCAATGAACAAATGGATCTGTTTGTTGATGTCTTTATCAGCAAGCTGCCCGAATACCTGCAGAGAGCTTTGGCACTTTCTGCATCAGCGGCATAAATTTATTGATGTAATATTGAATTTTCAAGGTACGAAGTCCCATTTTGGTATGGGAAGTTTTAGTTATTTATTATTTCCATTACCTGTTTATTCAAGCTGTTATCTGTAGAAGACTCCATTGTTTTTCCCTCAATTATTAAATTACTGCATATTTTTGACCACCTAAATCGGTATTTGCAATTTTCTATATTGACAGGAGTTTGGTAATCACCACTCAAAAACAACAAAAGATACTTGTACTTTCCTTGCACTTATATCCTATTTTTTCATTCTTTCTCAAATGCTTCCCATTTAAGAGCAACCACTAATTCTTTCTCAACTACCTGTTTGTATCATTCTAACATATTTCCTTACACGTTGAAACATTCGCATTCTGTAAGAATTATCAAATGCTTTTCAACACTTATATCAAGAAACAAGGTTCTGTACACTCTGTACAGAACCCTGGGTAATAAATCTGGTTCAGTTTTCCATCATCACATGCCTGTTACTGTTTCTGATGCCTTCCCGGTAATCATTTCAGCAATCATCCTGATGACCTCAGCCATTATCATGACCGCCTTTATAATGACGATAATCCCTCCGACAAGACCGCCAAGGATCAGGTCAATGCTGAGGATTCCGAGGGAATACATCAGGCTCCCTCCGATTGGGAGCACTGCGCCCATTTTCTTTATCCCAAATGGGAGACCGCCAAGGATCCAGAACAGGAATACATCAAATCCGTCCGCCTTTTTACAGGGCCAGTATACAGTACACAGCCAGGCTGTAATCACCAGTGCCGGTAACACGATTTTAAATAATACCCTTTTCAATCCATCCACCTCCATACATATCATGGTTCACCATTGAGGAATAATGGCTGCTGACCGTGTCCGGTGCATTGTAAAGTGCTGTCAGCAGATATCCCCTGATGTTGTCCTTGTCAGTCGGTGTGTCATTGAATTTATCGATCACATAACTGACGTCATCATCCGTAAGCTTTAAAAACCTTGATTTCACAACTGCATACGGGTAATCGGCTTTATTGATCCTTATCGCTTTTCTTGGGAAACAGACAATGTCACAGATCAGCTCAAAGCAGTCTGTCAGGAGTTTCTTGTCTGTTATCTCATTTCCCTGCATGTGGTAATCATACCGGAGGTTCTCCCTTACCAGTTTGCGGTATGCATTGATCTGTTCCATCCCATCTGATCCGTCATCTACTTCCTGTCCTTTAAGCTGTTCTGATGGATAGATAAGATTGTTATAATTATTCTCAGTATAATTGTTATTAGTATAATTAGGGTCGGTTTTTCCGACTTCTAGAGGTCGACTTTTCCGACTTTCAGAAGTCGATTTTTCCGACTTCAAGAAGTCGGCTTTTCCGATGTTTAGAAGTCGGTTTTCCCGACTTTCAGAAGTCGACTTTTCCGACTTCAAGAAGTCGGATTCTTCGACTTCTGCATATTTTGGACTTTTTCCTTTCATCCCGCTTTCTTCATACCCCGCAAAGTTCTTCACATAGATGATATCCGGTTTCCCCTGGCCCCTGCGGATCTTTTCTATCAGACCTATACTGATCAGTTCATTCATAACCTTCATTGCCTTGTCCCTGGCGCAGTTGATATCCTCTACCACTGCGTCAACGGAATATATGATAAACGTCCTGCCATCTTCATCCTGCCAGTCATTTTTCATGGAAATGCCCATTCTGTCAAGCATGAGCCCATACAGGAGCTTTGCATCATTCGTCATATCCCTGAAGTGCTCATCCCGGATCAGGAGCCTCGGTATCCGGTAAAAGGAAAACTGCTCGGCTTCCAGCCCGTAATAATAATCAAATTTCATTGTCTCGCCCAACGTCCGGTACCTCCTCCCTATTTCTGGTTTTTCCATTCATCCAGCAGCTGATAGATGACTTTCTCGATTTCTTCATTGCTGTAATTCTCCGGGAAATATTTCCCGATCCGGTCACTCCCGATTGTGACCTTGCGTGGTCTTGTCTTTTCTTCTGATAAAATCAGCCCGACCATTGCCTCTGTAAGCTCTCCGCTCTGGCCATACTGCTTCAGTTTTGCTGACTGCGCTGTGGTTACATTCAACGGATGTCCCAGCAGATAATCATGTACCCATCTCTGCGGTTTTACATTCAGGAATGAAATATCAATCCCTGGCACCAGTCCAAGTTTTTTCTGATCTACAAACTCCAGAAGTTCATCTGAGAGCCTTGCAAGCCAGATATACCTCTGTATGGTCTTCCATCCCTCACCGGTTTCCTCTGCCATTTCTTTCAACGAGTCACCGGATCTGCCTGCCTTACCCTGATGTTTCATGGCATCGTATTTCATCTTATAGGCGTGTGCCTTCTCACTTGGGAGGATGCTCTCCCTCTGCAGGTTAGTGTCAACCATGAGGAGCGTTGACACATCATCATCACAGTTCTTTATGATCATCGGCACGGTCTTAAGCCCTGCCAGCCCTGCCGCATGGCTGCGTCTGTGTCCTGCAATGATCTCATACCCGCCTTCCATGCGTCTTCTGACAATACCGGGTATAAGCACGCCATGCTCTTTGATGCTCTGGACAAGTTCATTCATTTCATCATTATCCACCACATGGAACGGATGGTTCGCAAATTCATGGAGTTCATTAAGCGGGATCTCTGTGATCTCTTCTTTGTCCGACATGGTGACGCCTGACCCGAAGAGGTCTTTATACCCTGTCAGCTTGATTTTAGAAGCGCTTCTGGTCATTTTGTCAGCACCTCCTCTGTCAGCCCTGCATAAGCCAGTGCCACTTTCCCTTTTGGGTCATGGCGGAAGATGCTGATACCTTCTGCAGACATTTCTGCGGCCCTCACAGACATCGGGATGATATGGTCAAATATCTTTACATAGTCGCCATAGGCTTCCTCTATGATCTGGCTGACATCCTTTGCATAATTCGTCCTTGCGTCAACCATCGTCATCAGTATTCCCTCAATCTGCAGCTTTGGGTTCAGCTCCTCGCGGACGTTACTGATTGTCATGAGCAGCATCTCAAGTCCTTTGACCGACAGAAATGCCGCACTGCACGGGATCAGGATGCTGTCTGCGCAGGCAAGGGCGTTAATAGTCGTTATCCCAAGGCTCGGCATACAGTCAATCAGGATATAATCGTAATCGTCCCGGATCATGTTGATATATCTTTTCAGGAGCGTCTCACGGCTCATAGCGCTTACCATGGAAAGTTCCAGTCCGGAAAGCTCCAGATCACAAGGAAGAAGATCCACCCCCTCACTGTTATGAAGTATCCCTTCCTTCGGGTCGAATTCCTGTTTGCTGATCAGGTTCCCGATGATGGTCGCCAGTGTGACATTAAGCTGGTCCGGATCCTGATACCCAAGGCTCGCTGTCAGCGAACCCTGTGCATCTGCATCTATCAGAAGCACCTTCTTCCCTTTTGCTACAAGCCCTATCCCAAGATTTCCTGCTGTCGTACTTTTGCCGACTCCGCCTTTCTGATTCGCGATTGCCATTACTTTGCACATAGTGCGTTCCTCCCTATCGGTGTATTTTCAACTTGTTTCAGACTGCCTGATACTTCGTTTCTGTGACATCCATATACAGTCTCTTATGTGTCCTGGTTCCTTTGTTCTGCAGAAGCTCTGAACTGCTCAGTACTACAAATCCCTTATCTGCCTCAATCTTGGCCTTAAATGACTTCACCTCATCTGCAGGCCCCTGTAATCTGACTTTTACCATCAATGCTCCTCCCCCGGACAATACTCCGGATACCGTATTTTGATTGCTTCCCAAAAGTATCTTGCATAGCTGCAGCAGAAAATGTCCTCTACCGTATAGCGTCTGCATTCGTCTATCTTATCTTCCGTGCCTTTCTGGTCATCAACACTTGGTACACCGTTGCAATAAAGGTTGAATGCCATACGGACGATTCTCGCGCTTCCGCTTGTGATCCATCCATCTTCTAGACATTCTGTACAAATGTACCCTGTCTTTATGTCGTAGATCCTGTGGAAGTTCTTTCTTGTATCTTCATCAATCCCGATCGTATAGATCAGCGCTTTGTGATAAACATCCTGATATCTGCACTGCGGGACGTAGGTGTTATAAAAATCTTTGTGCTGCTCACTGCTGAATATTATTTTTCTCATTGTTTTTTGCTCCTATCGCTGTATTTTATTTTTGTAACATGACCATAACTGCAAATAAAAAAGGACACTTCCGCTCTTACTTGGAAATGTCCTTAAAATGCAAAATATATGATTAAGTTTCATAGTAATGCCACATTATCTGGCATTATTCTACATAAAATTGTAGTACCTTTGTAGTACCTGACAGTCTATAGATAGCCTAAAACGTTGATTTTACGAGCTTTTTCAGTCGATGTGTTTAAGCGTCGGGAAGAGCAATACATCACGAATGCCCTGTGCGTTGGTCAGAAGCATGCAGAGACGGTCAATTCCATAACCGATACCGCCTGTCGGAGGCATTCCGATTTCCATGGCATTCAGGAAATCTTCATCTGTGTGGTTTGCTTCTTCATCACCAGCTGCCGCAAGTGCATCCTGTGCTGCAAAACGCTCTCTCTGATCGATCGGATCGTTCAGCTCTGAATATGCGTTGCACATTTCCCATCCGTTGATATACAGTTCAAAGCGCTCTACCTTGGAAGGGTCAGAAGGCTTCTTCTTGGTCAGCGGCGAAATTTCCACCGGATGATCCATGATGAAGGTCGGCTGAATCATCTTGTCTTCGCAGTATTCTTCGAAGAACAGGTTGATGATATCGCCTCTCTTGTGATGATCCTCATATGCAATATGTCTTTCATCGGCCAGAGCTTTTGCATCTTCATCTGTCTTAACGGTATCGAAATCAATACCGGTTTCTTCTTTAATTGCATCCTGCATGGTCAGTCTGCGGAACGGCTTTCCAAGATCAATGGTCTTATCTCCATAGGCGATTGTAGTTGTGCCGCATACCTTCTCTGCAAGATAACGGAACATGCTCTCTGTCAGTTCCATCATTCCCTGATAATCCGTATATGCCTGATACAGCTCCATCAGTGTGAATTCCGGGTTATGCCGGGTATCCACACCCTCATTACGGAATACACGGCCGATTTCGAATACTCTCTCCATACCGCCGATGATCAGTCTCTTAAGGTACAGTTCAAGGGAGATACGAAGCTTACGCTCTTCATCAAGTGCATTGTAATAAGTGGTAAACGGTCTCGCTGAAGCTCCGCCGGCATTCTCGACCAGCATGGGAGTCTCTACTTCCATGAAGTCACGTCCTGCCAGGAAGTTACGGATCTCACGGATAATTGCAGATCTCTTCTTGAACGTTTCCTTTACCTCTTCGTTCATGATCAGATCCACGTATCTCTGTCTGTAACGGATTTCTGTATCTGTCAGTCCGTGGAATTTCTCCGGAAGCGGCTGCAGGGATTTTGCCAGAAGTGTCAGCTCATGTGCATGAATGGACAGTTCTCCGGTCTTTGTCTTGAACACAAAGCCCTTCACGCCGACAATATCGCCGATATCCATCTTCTTGAACTCTGCATATGCATCATCTCCAAGATCATTGCGGGATACATAGATCTGCATGCGTCCGTCACGATCCTGTACATTACAGAAGGAAGCCTTGCCCATAACACGTTTGCTCATCATACGACCGGCAACGGATACCATTTTTTCTGCCGGAATGGAATCCCACTCAGGCGTAACGGTTTTGCCGTCTTCTCCGGTTTCAAGGACTGTCTCGAATTTCTCGACATGATCACGGATTTCCTGTGTATGATGTGTCTGGTCGTATTTTACAAGCTTAAACGGATCCTTACCTGCTGCCTGCAGTTCTGCAAGCTTATCACGTCTTACCTGACGCAGACGGTTCACGTCCTGCTCTGTCTGGGGCTTCTGCTCCTGATCATTCTTCTGCATATTCTCTGCCACTTAAATTCTCCTGCCTTTCGTTACATCAGCCTACGTTGGAACGTTCGATGCCAAGTACCTTATATTTGAACATGCCTGCCTGTGTTTCTACGGATACAGTCTGGCCTTTCTTTGCTCCGAGAAGTGCTCTGCCTACCGGAGACTCATTGGAAATCTTGCCCTTAAGACTGTTTGCTTCGGAAGAACCTACGATCTTGTATTCCAGTTCCTCATTATACTCAAGATCCATGATCTTTACCTTGCAGCCGATACCGATTCTGTCAAGATCCACTTCCTCTTCTACGACAACTTCTGCATTCTTCAGAATTTTCTCAAGGTCTTCAATTCTGGTCTCAATGTCACGCTGTTCATCTTTCGCGGCATCATACTCGGCATTCTCGGACAGATCTCCCTGTTCACGTGCCTCCTTGATCTTCTGTGCAACTTCCTGTCTCTTGACTACCTTAAGTTCATGAAGCTCATCTTCATACTTTTTAAGGCCTTCATAAGTTAAAATATTCTTTTTTTCTTCCATTGCATTCTGCCTTTCTATCTGAAAAAACATACTGCAGCCGCACGATTTCACGCAAATGCGCTGCACTAAAGTGTACAATTTAACTCATGTATTATACATAGGAATCAGTCTTATGTCAAATCTGCATTCCGGGCATTTCAAGCCCATGCTCTTTAAGAAAAATATCATGACATGCCTTTTTGAGCGATTCCATATCTTCCATGTAGTTGATCTGTCCGCGGAATTTCGCTGATCCAGGATACCCTGTCGTATACCAGGAAACATGCTTACGCATCTCGCGGATACCGATATACTCTCCCTTATACTGCAGCTGAAGATCCGCATGCCGAATAACGGTATCGTATACCTCCTGCGGCGACGGACGCTCCGGAGCGCTTCCGTCCTTCAGCCAGGAAATAATCTCCCTGAACACCCAGGGATTTCCCTGCGCGGCTCTTGCAACCATCACACCGTCACACCCGGTTTCCCGGAACATTTTTTCCGCAGACGGGCCGTCAATGACATCTCCGTTCCCGATGACCGGGATCCGCAGGGTCTCCTTCACCTGTGCAATAATCGTCCAGTCAGCCTGTCCGCTGTAGTACTGCTCCCTTGTCCTTCCATGCACGGCAACTGCTGCTGCGCCGCCCTGCTGCGCTGCCAGCGCACACTCTACCGCATTGATCTGTTTATCGGTAAAACCCTTCCTGATCTTAACCGTTACCGGTCTGTCTGTCGCTCCGCTGACCGCATGTACAATCTGTTCAATCCGGTCCGGTGTCTTCATCAGTGCAGAGCCTTCACCGTTTCCCACGATTTTCGGTACAGGGCAGCCCATGTTGATATCGAGGATATCATACGGCACCTCCCGAATCATCTGTACCGCCTCGGCCATAATCTCCGGATCCGAGCCGAAAAGCTGCAGTGAAACCGGTTTTTCCTGCGGATGAATCTGCAGCAGAAGCTCCGTGTTTTTATTATGATAGGTAATCGCCTTGGCACTGACCATTTCCATGCAGACAAGACCTGCTCCCTGTTCATGGCACAGCAAACGAAATGGCAGGTCAGATACCCCTGCCATTGGTCCTAATATGATATTGTTTTCCAGTGTTACGCTGCCAATCTGCAGTTTTCCAAATCCCATTTGATACTCCGGTTCTGATTGCTGTTTTTATTCATCTTCATCCGCCAGAATATCTGCCGGATTTTCTTTCAGGATATAAATTCTGTAATACATCTGCATTGCTTCAAACAGATCCTGACGCTGCCTTCTGACTTCTCCGATCAAAAGCCCTGCACTGACCTCATCATAAGTAATATCATCTTCATCTGCATTGGTTTCCATCGTAACCGTACCGTCATCTTCAAATTCAATGGTAAAGATACCACCTGCTTCCTGGGTAAAAAGGACACAGACAATATGCAGTTCTTTCTGAATACTTTCCGGAATCTTTTTAAACAGCGGATTAAAATAATATTTCTTTTCATAGGCATTGGCCCCGCAGAGAATGATTCTGCCGCTTGCAGAAATGCTGCCAAGGCTTCCGTCCTCAGTTACAACCTGAATATCGGTCACCGCTTCTCCCGTTTCCGCATCCAGTACCTTTCCGCTCTCCTTATTGATGACCAGACGCCTTTTTTCTTTTTTTGCTGCGACCTTGTCATTCAGTGTTTCTGCATGAAGCTTCTTCTCTTCTGTCTCCGGTGTTGCCTCATCCTGAAACTCCGTTTTCGTGTTTTTTTCTTCGTTACTCATTCCTGTTCCTCATTCCGGACACCATCTCCGGATCATTCTTCAAATTCAGGTGCCTGCGGCTGAACCTTTCTGTTTTTGCGATAGAGAATATCCAGCCCTTTCAGTGTCAACGCAGAATCATATACATCAATTTCAGGTGTCTCCTCTGCGATCAACCTGCCAAGGCCACCGGTAGCAACCACTTTCATCTTCGGGTATCCGGACTCTTTGCGCATCTGATCAATAATATATTTGGTCTGCCCGATCTGTCCATAGACCAACCCTGCCTGCATACTCGAAATGGTTTCCTGCGCCAGGATGGAATCCGGCTTTCTGATTTCAATTTCCGGAAGTCTTGCCGTATCCTGCCAGAGTGCCTTTGCAGCAATTCTGATTCCGGGAGAAACCACACCTGCACAGAACTCACCTTTCTCATTCACAATAATATACGTAGTTGCTGTTCCAAAGTCAATGACCAGTACCGGACCGCCATACAGTTCATATCCTGCAACAGCGTCCACAATCAGATCCGGACCGATTTCCTTGGGATTCTCCGTTATGATCTTAATACCGGTCTTGATCCCGGGGCCAACAATATAAGGTCTCTTCCCAATATATTTGACAATGGATCCTGCCAGCGCATGCATTACCTTGGGAACAACACTGGCAATAATGATGCCCTCAATCTCCTCTTTGGCTATGCCATTGGCGGTCAGCATGGAAATCAGACTGATCCCGTATTCATCCGATGTATGTGCCGTCTGTGACATCATCCGGAACGATGCTCTGAGCTCCTTGTCATGATAAACGCCAAATGTAATATTCGTATTTCCAACATCAATTACCAGAACCATTGTGATTCCTCCGTTCCATATTAAACATAACCGTATAATCCTCTTACTGAAACTTCACCTGCATTAACAAAAATCTCCCGGCCGTCACGTTCTACAATCAGTTCTCCGGTCTCCGTAATTCCCTGCGCCGTTCCCGTATATTCTCCCGCAGGATCCAGAACCCGCACAATATTGCCCCTGTTCAGAAGTTTCTTTTCATATGCATCTTTTAAAGGTGCCAGGCTTACCGCCTCGCAGAAAGCATCATAGTCCTCCTCAAAGTGCCGCATGACTGCCGCAACCAAAAGGTTTCTGTCTGTTTTCTTCCCCGTTTCCGTCAGAAGCGATCCTGCCATATCCCGGATATTCTCAGGAAAACTTTCTGTATTAACATTAATACCATCTCCAATAACAACATCCGCAATACTACCATCACCGTTCAGATGCATTTCTGTAAGTATCCCGCATATCTTATGCTTATTGATGACAATATCATTTGGCCATTTGATTCCGGCCTGTACATCGCAAAGATCACTGATACCTTCTGCCAGCGCCAGTGCCATGACAATGGTCAGCATAGGTGCCTTATCCGCAGGAATCTGCGGACGCAGCAGGATGCTCATAAAAATATTACTGCCTGCCGGTGATTCCCATACTCTTCCATGTCTTCCACGTCCGGACCGCTGCTGATCTGCGACCACAAGCGTACCGTGTGGCGCACCTTTCCTGCCGAGCAATGCTGCATCCGTATTGGTAGAACCTGTTACTTCATGAAAAAAAAGATTTCCAGCCGCCCATTTTGTATGAAGCACCTGTGAGATCTGCTCCCGACCAAACTCGCCGTCATCTTTCTTACTGCCTCTGTATTCTGCTGTCATATTCTCATCTCTGCTCAGATCGTTGCATACATTACTGCCTTAATGGTATGCATACGGTTTTCTGCTTCCTGGAACACCACTGACTGTGCCGATTCAAATACTTCATCCGTCACTTCCATTTCATTCAGCCCGTACTTTTCCTTGATTTGCTTACCAATTGTTGTATTCAGATCATGGAAGGACGGCAGGCAATGCATGAATACGCTCTGTGATCCTGCATTCTGCATAATCTGCATCGTTACGCGGTAAGGTTCAAGCTCCTCGATACGTTCTGCCCATACGGAATCCGGTTCTCCCATGGATACCCAAATATCCGTATAAACTACATCTGCTCCCTTTGTGCCCGCCACGGCATCCTCATTAAAGTCAATCACTGCGCCGGTCTCTGCGGCAATTTCCTGGCAGACGGCAATCAGCTCCCTGGAAGGATAATACTTCGGAATCGAACATACAGTAAAGTGCATTCCCATCTTGGCACATGCGACCATCAGTGAATTGCCCGTATTATATCTTGCATCCCCCATATAACACAGATGAATCCCCTTAAGATGTCCGAAATGTTCTCTGATCGTCAGAAGATCTGCAAGCATCTGCGTCGGATGAAACTCATTGGTCAGACCGTTCCATACCGGTACTTTGGAATATTTTGCAAGATTATCCACAATATCCTGTCCGAATCCACGGTATTCAATTCCATCATACATGCTGGCCAGTACTCTTGCAGTATCGGCAATACTTTCCTTTTTACCGATCTGTGAACCTGACGGATCAAGATAAGTAGTGCCCATACCCAGATCATGTGCCGCCACTTCAAAAGAACAACGTGTCCTGGTACTTGTTTTTTCAAATATCAGTGCTACATTTTTACCACGATAGATCTCTGTCAGTTCGCCATTTTGTTTTTTCTTCTTGA
Organism: Butyrivibrio sp.; assembly: GCA_022486625.1. Classification (GTDB taxonomy): domain Bacteria; phylum Bacillota; class Clostridia; order Lachnospirales; family Lachnospiraceae; genus Butyrivibrio. The sequence continues at coordinate 12,615 of JAKVKH010000004.1, forward strand.
AATCTGCTGCTGTATCCAGCAAATACATAATCTCTTCCGGTGTAAAATCCAGAAGTTTCAAAAAGTCGCGCCCATGTAAGTTCATTTCTTTCATACGTTCCTCCCATTCATGCCTGTCAGATCCCGTCCTGCTTCAATTCTGACGAATTTTCCAGCGAAAGCCACCGCTGGAATTTTTCATCCACCGGTGGCATCATTTTCAGTTTCCATGAAATTTTACTCTGCCTGCACAGCTACTGTCTTACTTATGCCTGCGGTACATCCGTGATAACTTCTTTAAGTGAATTTGCAAGCCCTGCAATTCCCTGAATCTGAGACGGAATAATAATCTTGGTAGCCTTGCCGTCTGCAGCCTGTGTAAATGCCTCCAGACTCTTGATGGTCAGAACTGCTTCATCTGCACCTGCGTCCTTAATCATACGGATACCATCTGCCGTAGCCTGCTGTACGGCTCTGATTGCCTCTGCGCGTCCTTCTGCTTCCTTGATCTGCTTTTCCTTATCCGCTTCTGCTGCCAGAATGGTTGCCTGCTTTTCAGCTTCTGCTGTCAGAATCTGTGATTCTTTCTTACCTTCTGCAACAAGTACGGTAGATCTCTTCTCGCCTTCTGCACGAAGAATTGCTTCACGTCTTTCACGTTCTGCCTTCATCTGCTTTTCCATCGCATCACGGATTGCTGCAGGCGGTGTAATATTCTTAAGCTCTACTCTGGTTACCTTGATGCCCCAGGGATCAGTTGCAATATCAAGCTGTGAACGCATCTTGGTATTGATGGTCTCACGTGAAGTCAGCGTCTGATCCAGCTCCATATCACCAATAATGTTACGAAGTGATGTTGCGGTCAGATTTTCAATTGCCATAATCGGATTTTCCACACCATATGCATACAGTCTCGGATCCGTAATCATGAAGAATACAATGGAATCAATCTGCATCGTAACGTTATCCTTTGTAATTACCGGCTGCGGAGCAAAATCACATACCTGCTCCTTCAGGTTCACTCTTCTTGCCACACGGTCAATAAACGGTATCTTTACATGCAGACCAACATTCCAGGTTCCCTGATATGCACCCAGACGTTCAACAACATACGCATGTGCCTGCGGAACAATCTTGATACAGGATGCCAGAATAAGAAGTGCAATCACCAGAATTACCAGAATTACCGTAAGTACTATTCCCATGTTTCATTCTCCTCTGCGCCTTCAGCGCGGCTTCAGTTTTTTTTCATCTCTTCCACAATCAGCTTCACTCCGTCTACTGCACGGATCACCACTGCACATCCAACCTGGAGTTTCACTTCATTGATTGTAGATCTTGCTGACCATTCCATTCCGTTTACACTGACCTGTCCGATCCCCTGCAGATTATCAATTTCACTGACAACGACAGCCTGTCTTCCAATCATACTTTCAATATTTGTACGTACACGGTCTTTATTAAAGTACTTGACCGCAATCGGCCTGACGGGAAGCAGTACAGCAAAGGAAACTGCTATGAACAGCAAAATCTGCATCAGTACAGGTGCCCCAAGTGCCGCCGCAATTGCTCCGACCAGTGCACCGCACGCAAACCAGATTGTCGTAAGTCCCAGTGTTGCAAGTTCCACAACAATCAGTACCACCATCGCGATCAGCCAGAATACAACCATCTCAGTCATCTCGTTTACCACACCTTTCTGTGCTTTATCAATTGAACACATTATACATGAAAAGCCCTGCTAATGAAATACCCTCCGCTCATGAAAACAGCCGGGTAATTTGAACCCGGCTGCAAAATACAATATGATATTACGTTTTCCGTTACCAGAATACATGATTGCCGATCACAACTCCATCATGATTGCCGGAGCGTTTGAAATGCGTTGCGGACCCGACTGTCGAAGAACCGCCCAGTGCATCTTTGGCTGCCTGCAGGCAACTGTCCGAAATACTGCCTTCATATACCCTGGCCACCTTGCCGTTAAGTGCAGGTGTAAACTGTCCTGATGCATAGATAACGCCTTCCAGAGAATTCGGATATGCCCCGCTTCTGATTCGGTTCATGACAACCGCCCCGACACCAACCTTGCCCTCGTACGGCTGATTACCTGCTTCACACTGAATAAGTGCTGCAAGAAGTCTCGTCTGATCTGCGTTTGCAACTACTGCACCACGGTTTGAAGTCAGCTTCGCTTTCTTTGCTGCTTCCTCTTCCTCACGCGCTTTGATAGCCGCTACTGTTTCGCCTGAATCTATACTGAAATCCGTATCAACATATTCCGCCTGAACATATCCGGTTTCATCATCATAAGCTACACTGATCCAGCCATCTCCCAGATTTTTGACGATATCAAGCTGATTTCCTTCTGCAAGAATTCCATATGTACCCGCATCTTCACTTGGGTTTTTACGGACTCTGAGTGCATCAGTCGTTACCCTGATAACAGAACTTCCGACTTCTTTTGCCAGTTTCTGTGCATCATCATCAAACAGAAGATAATCATCCTTTACCCAGCCCACAAGATCACCGGACTGAATTCTGGTCCAACCATCCCTGCGCTCCAGAATACGACCCCCGCAGTCCTTATAAAGGACTCCTGCCTTGGCCGCATCTCCATCAGGCTCTGTTCTGACATTGGCTGCCTTACTGACATTTGCCATCACAAGATCAGAGGTCTCCCCTGTTTCTTCAGATGTCGCATCATCTGATGTATCTGATGCTTCCTGCTGAACTGCTGTTGCGGCTTCATTGGCTTTTGCAAGCTCTTCTCCGGAATTCTCATCCTGTGACAATCCGATTACTGCTGCAATTCCGACTTTCTGCGTAGTACTTTCTGCTGCATGCGCGGTCATATCCATCGCTGAAAAAAACATTACGCACATAAGATTCATGCTCAGCAACGAAACGAACACTGCTTTCGCTTTACTCATATATGTTTGTTATCCTTTTATCTCATTTTGTTACGTTTTTGTTAAGATAGTTACAAATGAAATAATAACAAACATATGGTTTTTTGTCAAATCCGCTTCGTTTTCTCAATACATGCTGCAATTGCATCCATCACCGCTCCGCGGAATCCTTTTTCCTCCAGTACACGGACTGCCTCAATTGTTGTACCTCCCGGTGAGCAAACCATATCCTTGAGTTCTCCTGGGTGTTTGCCTGTTTCCAGTACCATCTTCGCGCTTCCAAGAAGCGACTGTGCTGCAAACTGATAAGCCTGTTTTCTAGGCATTCCGCCCGCAACTGCCGCGTCTGCCATTGCTTCAATAAACATGAACGCATATGCCGGTGAAGATCCACTGACACCACCAACCACATCCATCAGATTTTCCGCTACAACACTTGCCGTGCCAAAGCTGCCAAATATCTCCATGGCAAAATCGAGCTCTTTATCAGAAACCAGTTCATTTCTGCACACTGCCGTGCAGCCTTCTCCGACAAGCGCCGGTGTATTCGGCATTACGCGGATCAGCTTGACCGGCTTTTCAAATTCATCGGAAATCCACTTGATTGTCTTGCCTGCTGCCACGCTGATCACCAGTTTGTCTGCATCCACATCATCCATAATATCTGCAATCACGACCTTAAAATACTGCGGCTTCACTGCCAGAATCAGAATATCTGCCTCTTTTGCCACCTGTGCATTACTCTCTCTGGTCTGAATTCCAAAAGAAGAGGATACTTTGTCTCTCGTCTCCTGCGTTGCCGCAGATCCGATGATATCCTCAGGAGATACAATTTTCTTTTTCAGAATACCGCCGATCATTGCTTTTGCCATGTTGCCAAGTCCGATAAATCCGATAACCATTGTCCGTTCCCTCTTTCTTTTTATTGTCTGTATTTCAGTGTTCTAAACGCCTTTGTCTGGCTGCTTCAAAAGTCAGAATTGCTGCAGATGTTGCCGCATTCATAGACTCTACTCTGCCCAGCATCGGAATCAAAATGTATGTATCCGCGGCATCTGCCGTTTCTTTGGTAAGTCCGTTTCCTTCATTGCCGATCAGAAATGCGCAGGGATCTGTATAATTCATTTCATCATAGGACTTCGTCCCCTTCAGATGTGCTGCATAACTGCAGATTCCTCTGCTGCGGAGTTCTTTCATGGCCGCCGGCATGGAATCCACATACAGAAACGGCATTCTGAAAATTGCACCCATTGTGGATCTGACCACCTTCGGATTATATACATCCGCTGATCCGCGGCTTAAAACAATTCCGCTGACGCCGGCGCCTTCTGCAGATCTGAACATGGTCCCGAGATTCCCCGGATCCTGTACATCCTCCAGAAGGAGCAGCATCGGACAGTTTCCACATTTACCTGTTTTGAAAAGATCTTCCAAAGTGTACCGCATTTGCCTGACAACCGAAAGAATTCCCTGCGGTGACTGTGTATCTGACATTTTGCGGAACACTTCATCCGTTACTGTTTCATATCCGGTTCTCAGGCCTTCCAGAAAGTTTTTTTCCTGTGCTCCCGCCTTCTGCAGAAAGCCTTCGGAAACATAGGTTTCCAGAATCTGCTGCGGAGGAATCTCCACATTCATACGGATTCCTTCCACAATGAAGACACCGTCTTCCCGTCTGGCCTTGTTTTTTTCCACATAAGATACGATCTTGCGCACCTTTGCGTTAGAAGTACTGGCGATCATAGATTCTCCCGTTCATTTCAACTGATAAACATAGGGCCTCACATCCGCTTGGGATGCAAGGCCGCAGTATACTTCATTGTATCATCATAAATTAAAGAATTCTGGAAATTTCGTACTGATATTCATTGATTGTCTTCTGCATTGCAAGTGCTTCCTCAATATCATAATCAACGAATTCACCGTTTCTGTAGCCGACAACACGATTGGTCTTGCCTGCACTTAAGATATCTGCGGCATAGCATCCCATCATGGAAGCATATACACGATCCTTGCAGGTCGGGCTGCCGCCACGCTGCATGTAGCCAAGGATGGTAGCTCTTGTCTCGATTCCTGTTGCAGCTTCAATTCTGCGGGCCATGGATGTAGAATGTCCGATGCCTTCTGCATTTACGATAATATGATGTGTCTTGCCGCGCTTACGGTTCTCAATGATATTATCGATGATCTTCTGTTCATCAAAATCATATTTCTCCGGAAGAAGAATATCATCCGCACCGTTTGCAATACCGCACCACAGTGCGATATATCCGGCATTTCTGCCCATTACTTCAATGATATTGCATCTCTCATGAGAAGAAGATGTATCACGAACCTTGTCAATTGCCTGCATTGCCGTATTAATGGCTGTATCAAAACCAATGGTGTAATCTGTACATGCAATATCCAGGTCGATGGTTCCGGGAAGTCCGATGGTATTAATACCCTGCTGTGACAGCTTCTGAGCTCCGCGATAGGATCCGTCACCGCCAATGACTACGATACCGTCAATGCCATGCTTGCGGCAGATATCTGCAGCCTTTTTCTGACCTTCAAGTGTCTTGAACTCCATGCATCTTGCTGTACCAAGGATGGTACCGCCGCGCTGGATAATATCAGAAACGCTGTGTCTGTCCATATCAATGATTTCTTCATTCAGAAGTCCCTGATAACCTTTTTTGATTCCCTTTACGGTCAAGCCGTTCGCAATGGACTTACGGACAACCGCACGGATTGCAGCATTCATGCCCGGAGCATCGCCGCCGCTCGTAAGTACGCCAACTGTTTTAATTTCTTTTGCCATCTTTTTCTACTTCCTTTCACCGATATTCACACTATGAAAAAGCACAGTGCCAAACCACTCCGCTTTTATTCATCAAAAATACTTCGTTTCCTATATTATCGCAAACAGACGCAATCTGCAACAACTTTGCTTTCCGATACAGGTTAATTTTCAGTCTTTTTCATTATGGAAACCAATGCAAACTTTATTTATGATATAATCAGATGCAACCGGAGAACCGGCTGCATCTGATCGAGGTTGCAAAACAACCTCGGTATAAAAAACACAACCAATAATTCTTTAAGGAGTTCCAATGTCATTTGCACATCTTCATGTCCATACAGAATACAGCCTTCTGGATGGTTCCAATAAAATAAAAGAATATGTTGCCCGTCTGAAAGAACTGGGCATGACTTCCGGTGCCATCACCGATCACGGCGTCATGTATGGTGTGATTGATTTTTATAAGGAAGCAAAGGCTGCCGGGATCAATCCGGTTCTGGGATGCGAAGTCTATGTTGCACCCGGATCCCGCTTTGATAAAGAAGCCTCTGTCAGCGATGACCGTTATTATCACCTGATTCTGCTGGCCGAAAACAATACGGGTTACACCAATCTCTCTCATATTGTCAGCCGCGGCTTTACTGAAGGCTATTATTACAAGCCCCGCGTTGATACTGAAATTCTGCAGCAGTACCACGAAGGTCTGATCTGCTGCTCCGCCTGCCTGGCAGGTGAAATTCCGAGAGCAATTGTCAAGGGACAGTATGACGAAGCCGTTGCCGTTGCCAGACGCTATGATGAGATTTTCGGTCATGGTAATTTCTTCCTGGAACTGCAGGATCACGGCATTCCGGCGCAGGCAGATGTCAATAATGCGCTTCTTCGCATGTCCAGGGAACTGGATATCCCGCTGGTTGCCACGAATGACTGCCATTATACACGCGCAGATGATGCGGAAGCACATGATCTTCTGCTCTGTATTCAGACACAGAAAAAGGTAACGGATACGGATCGTCTCCGTTACGAGGGCGGTCAGTATTATGTGAAGAGTGAAGCTGAAATGCGCGCTCTTTTCCCCTATGCTCAGGAAGCGATTGACAATACACAGAAAATTGCAGACCGGTGTCATGTGGAAATCGAGTTTGGTGTTACAAAGCTGCCGCATTTCGAAGTGCCGCAGGGATATGATTCTTGGACCTATCTGAATAAATTATGTTCTGACGGTCTTGCCGAACGTTATCCCCAGGACGATGGATTGCTCCGGAAAAAGCTGGATTATGAGCTGTCCATTATTCAGAAAATGGGCTATGTGGACTATTTTCTGATCGTGTGGGATTATATTAATTACTGCCGCGAAAACGGAATTGCTGTTGGCCCCGGAAGGGGCTCTGCCGCAGGAAGTATTGTTTCCTACTGCATGCATATCACAAATATTGACCCGATTAAGTATGACCTCCTGTTCGAGCGCTTCCTTAACCCGGAGCGTGTTTCCATGCCTGATATCGATGTGGATTTTGAATACGAACACCGTCAGGATGTCATTGACTATGTCACCCGCAAATACGGTTCCGACAAGGTCGTACAGATCATCACCTTCGGTACACTGGCTGCAAAGGGTGTCATCCGCGATGTTGCAAGAGTCATGGATCTGCCTTACAGCTATGCGGACCAGATTGCCAAAATGGTACCGAATGAACTGAACATTACGCTGGACCGTGCGCTGGAGATGAATCCCGACATGCGAAAGCTTTATGAATCAGATGAAACCGTACATAAGCTTCTGGATATGTGCAGGCGTCTTGAAGGCCTGCCGCGGCATACCTCCATGCACGCCGCAGGTGTTGTGATCTGCCAGGCACCCGCAGAAGACCTGGTGCCGCTGTCACGCTCTGCCGATGGCAATATCACTACCCAGTTCACCATGACCACAATTGAAGAACTGGGACTTCTGAAAATGGATTTCCTGGGTCTGCGTACACTGACGGTCATCAAAGATGCCGTCAATAACGCCAACCGCTCCAACGGCGCGGTTTCCGGCGATGTGAACTTCATCGATATCGACAGAATCAATTATGACGATCCCGCTGTTCTGGCCGCAATCGGAAGCGGCAGATGTGATGGTATATTCCAGCTGGAAAGCGGCGGCATGCAATCCTTCATGAAAGAGCTGAAACCGCACTCTCTTGAAGATATCATCGCCGGTATCTCCCTGTACCGTCCGGGACCGATGGATTTCATTCCGAAATACATTGCCGGCAAACAGGATGCCAAGAACATCACCTATTCCACGCCTCTTCTGGAGCCGATTCTTGCGCCTACCTACGGCTGTATCGTTTATCAGGAACAGGTAATGCAGATCGTACAGCAGCTCGGCGGATATACGCTGGGGCGTGCCGATCTGGTACGTCGTGCCATGAGTAAGAAAAAACAGCACGTCATGGAAGTCGAACGGGAAAACTTTGTTCACGGCAATACAGAAGAAGGCGTCCCCGGCTGTGTTTCCAAGGGAATTTCGGAAGCTGTTGCCAATCAGATCTATGATTCCATGATGGATTTTGCCAAATATGCCTTCAACAAATCGCACGCAGCCTGCTATGCCGTTGTTGCCATTCAGACCGCATGGCTCAAATACTATTACCCGGTGGAATTCATGGCCGCACTGATGACTTCCGTCATTGATAACCCGCCCAAGGTATCCGGTTATATTGCCAGCTGCCGCAGCATGGGCATCCATCTGCTGCCTCCGGATATCAATGAAGGTCGCTCCGGCTTCTCCGTATCTGATTATACAGATGAAAACGGTAAGACAGGAAAGGCCATCCGCTATGCGCTGACTGCCATCAAGAGTGTGGGGCGTCCCGTAATCGACGCGGTTGTCGCAGAACGTGAACGCGGCGGTGCCTTCCACGATCTGAATGATTTTCTGACCAGAATGCAGTCGGAAGAAAAAGATATTAATAAGCGCGCAGTGGAAAACTTCATCAAGGCCGGCGCCTTTGATTCCTTCGGTGGTACCAGGAAGCAGTTCATGTGCGTTTACGCACAGATCATGGATCAGCTGCACTCCAACAAAAATGCAATGGCCGGTCAGATGACACTGTTCGATCTGGCTCCTGAAGAAAATAAGGATCAGTTCAATATCCAGCTGCCGGATGTCGGGGAATATCCGAAGGACATGCTGCTGGAATTTGAAAAAGAAGTTCTGGGAATTTATGTCAGCGGACACCCACTGGAGGAAAATATCGCACTGATGAAGCGCCATGCCTCCAATTCCACGACAGATTTTTATCTGGATGAGGAAACCGGTCTGCCAAAGGTAGAGGATAAACAGCAGGTCATCCTCGGAGGTCTGATTACAGAAAAAAAGATCAAGTACACCAAAACTGATAAAGTCATGGCATTTCTGCAGCTGGAAGACCTGGTCGGCAGTGTGGAGGTCATCGTCTTTCCGAAGACCTATGAAGAAAGCTCTGCAAAACTGAATGAAGACGGCAAGGTCTTTATCCGCGGCCATGTATCTGTGGAAGAAGATAAGGATGCCAAGCTGATTGCAGATAAAATTACCACCTTTGATGAAATTCCGAAGACACTTTGGCTCCAGTTTGAAGAGCTGCCTGCCTATGAAGCGAAGGCGCAGGAACTTCAGAATGCAATTGCAGGAAATGAAGGTCATGATACCATCGGCATCTTCATCCGCAGCACCAAACAGATGAAAAAGCTGCCGCCAAGATATAACATCAATGCCGACGAAACACTTCTGGAAAAACTCGGAGAAATATTCGGAAAAGAAAATGTAAAACTTACCTGAAAAAAGAACCGCTGCCCATGATCATATGGACAACGGTTCTTTTTATGACAGAGTCAGAAACTCCGTTCTATTTTCAGCCAAGAATTGCTTTGAGGTCTGCAACCTTATCCGTCTTCTCCCATGGAAGATTCAGATCGTTACGGCCGAAGTGACCGTAAGCTGCTGTTGCCTTGTAGATCGGACGGCGAAGATCCAGCATCTTGATGATTCCTGCCGGACGAAGATCAAAGGTCTTACGTACAGCTTCAACAAGTGCTTCATTGGAAACCTTGCCTGTTCCGAAAGTATCTACCAGTACGGATGTCGGCTGTGCAACACCGATGGCATAGGAGAGCTGAATTTCGCACTTTGCAGCGTATCCTGCAGCAACGATGTTCTTTGCTACATAACGTGCTGCATAGGCACCGGAACGATCAACCTTTGTGCAATCCTTACCGGAGAAAGCACCGCCGCCATGACGGGCAGCTCCACCATAGGTGTCTACGATAATCTTACGGCCTGTGAGTCCTGCATCACCGTGAGGGCCGCCGATAACGAAACGTCCTGTCGGGTTGATGAAGATCTTGGTCTTATCATCTACCATTGCCTGATCAACAACTGCATCAATTACATACTTTCTGACATCAGCATGGATCTGTTCCTGTGTCACATCCGGGTCATGCTGTGTGGAAATAACAACTGCCTCAAGACGAAGCGGCTTGCCATTTTCATCATATTCAACGGATACCTGGCTCTTGCCGTCTGCACGAAGATAAGGCAGTGTGCCGTTCTTACGAACCTCTGTCAGTTTCTTTGTCAGCTTATGTGCAAGGGAAATTGCATAAGGCATGAACTCTTCAGTCTCATTGGTTGCATAACCGAACATCATACCCTGATCGCCTGCGCCGATGGCTTCAAGCTGCTCATCTGTCATCTTGCTCTCTCTTGCTTCCAGCGCCTTGTCAACGCCCTGTGCGATATCCGGAGACTGCTGATCCAGTGCAACAAGAACTGCACAGGTATCTGCGTCAAAGCCCTTGTCAGAGCTGTCATAACCGATTTCGCGGATGGTATCACGTGCGATCTTCTGGTAATCAACGTGTGCCTTTGTTGTGATTTCTCCTGTGATCAGAACGAAACCTGTGCAGGTAGCTGTTTCACATGCAACACGGCTCATCGGATCCTGTGCCATGCAGGCATCAAGGATTGCATCAGATACGGCATCACAGATTTTATCGGGATGTCCTTCAGTTACGGATTCGGATGTAAAAATATACTTTTCCACTTCATTTCCTTTCCGCGCAGTTTATGCGCATGCGCTTTCAGTGCGCAATTACGTATACCGGAAAATGCAGCATTTCCGGCTTTGCAGAGACTAAAAAATCCGCCTGTTGAAAAAATACAACAAGCGGACCTGATGGCAGATAATCAAATCCTCTTATTGCTCGAAAATCGAAAGCTGCCTGCCGCCGTATTTCTACGGTGCGGTATTGCCTCAATTCGATCGCTCAGGTTGGCACCTTCCTGTCACTGGGGTTGCCGTGGCTTCATCGATCCTATGTATCTCCACCACTCTGAATAAGAAAGATCTACAATATGGAATTTTCATATCCCGGATAAACGCTCTATCGAATATCCAAAAAGAATATTACATGAGGCACTGCCTCTTTTCAATGGACACTTTTCACAAAGTGTCTAAAATCATTCCTGCTTCTGCCCGATCTTCATGGTCAGTGCAATTCGCTTTTTCTGCAGATCCACGGAAATCACCTGCACTTCCACAATATCGCCGACACTGAGAGCTTCAAGCGGATGTTTGATATAACGATCCGTAATCTGTGAAATATGCACAAGACCGTCCTGGTGTACGCCGATATCGACAAAAGCACCGAAATCAACAATATTACGGACAGTCCCTTTCAGAATCATGCCCGGCTTTAAATCCTTTATATCCATGACATCACTGCGCAGAATCGGTGTCGGCATATTCTCTCGGGGATCTCTGGACGGTTTTTCCAGTTCACTGACAATATCCGTCAGTGTGATTTCACCAACGCCAAGCTCCTGTGCAAGCTTCTTCCTGTCACCGATCCTGCGAAGCAGATCGCCGGAGCTCTTTCCCGCTGCCTGCAAGCTGCTTTGTCCATGGCTGTCTGCAGACGTCCTGTTCTCCACTACTCCCGTATCCAGCTTCGTTCCGGCAAGTGCTTCCATCAAAGCACGTCCCATGGCGGTATCAGTATTATGAATCACTACCTGCTGCCTGCGTTTTTTATCCTTGCCCTGCGCCCCGGCCTGCGGCGATGTCTTTGCAGGCTTTGTCTGCTCTGCGGAACGTTTCTGTGCAGCGCGTACATCGTCCATGGTGATGCCCAGCTTCTCCATCAACGCTTCTGCTGCCTTATAGGACTCCGGATGCACACTGGTGGCATCAAGCGGATTCTTTCCGTCCTGAATGCGAAGGAATCCTGCACACTGTTCATATGCCTTCGGCCCGAGCTTTGCCACTTTCAGAAGCTGGCTTCTGCTCTTGAATCTGCCGTTTGCTTCTCTGTAATCCACAATGTTCTTTGCAATCACCCTGCTGATACCGGAAATATATTCCAGGAGCGGTGCTGATGCGGTATTAAGATCTACGCCGACCTTATTGACGCAGTCTTCAACCACGCCGCCAAGCGCTTCGCCCAGCTTCTTCTGATTCATATCATGCTGATACTGGCCAACACCGATGGACTGAGGATCAATTTTTACCAGCTCCGCCAGCGGATCCTGGAGACGTCTTGCGATGGACGCCGCGCTTCTCTGTCCGACATCAAACTGCGGAAACTCCTCTGTGGCAAGCTTGCTTGCAGAATAAACGGAAGCACCCGCCTCATTGACGATGACATACTGAAGCGGTCTGTCAACCTCTTTGATCAGATCCACGATAACCTGCTCGGACTCTCTGGATGCCGTTCCGTTTCCGACAGAAATCAGATCCACATTATACTTTTTAATCAGCTTTTTCAGCTCAGCCTTTGCTTCCTCAACCTTATTCTGAGGGGCCGTAGGGAAAATAACTTTTGTATCAAGCACTTTTCCTGTCGGATCCACAATTGCAAGCTTGCAGCCGGTACGAAATGCAGGATCCCATCCAAGAACCGTCTTACCTGCGATCGGAGGCTGCATGAGAAGCTGCTCCAGATTCTTACCAAAGACGGTAATGGCACTGTCTTCTGCCTTTTCTGTCAGTTCATTTCTGATATCACGTTCAATGGCGGGTGCAATCAGACGCTCATACGCATCCTTTGTAATTTCCTCTATTACCGGTTTTGTGACATTATTGTCATTTTTTAGTGTTTTCTTATTCAGAAACATCAGAATCTGATCTTCCGGCGCAGTAATTTTTACACTCAGGAATTTCTCGGCTTCGCCTCTGTTCAGCGCCAATACACGGTGTCCCAGTACCTTTTTCACCGGTTCCTCGTATGCGTAGTACATTTCATATACGCTCTCCGCCTTTTCATCCTTTGCCGCACTGGTAATGATTCCCTGGTCAAAAGTCTCTTCGCGGATATACTTACGGTAATCGGCATTATCGGAAATTTCTTCCGCAATAATATCCTTTGCCCCCTGTATTGCATCCTGCGCAGTCTTTACCTCTTTTTCCGGATTAATATAAGCTTCAGCTTCCTCTTCAAGAGATTTTGAAGTCTCCTGCGCCATAATGATCTGTGCAAGGCCGTCAAGTCCTCTTTCCTTTGCCACACTAGCTCTTGTCTTACGTTTCTGACGATACGGTCTGTAGAGATCATCCACTGCAACCATTGTTTCTGCTGCAATAATCTTTGCCTTCAGTTCCTCCGTCAGTTTTCCCTGTTCTTCTATGCTGCCAAGAACCTGCTGTTTCTTTTCCTCAAGTCCGCGCAGATATTTCAGACGCTCGTCCAGATTACGCAGTACTTCATCATTAAGAGAGCCGGTCACTTCCTTACGATAACGGGAAATGAAAGGAATGGTATTGCCCTCATCAATCAGTTTGACTGCCGCTTCCACCTGCCACTTTTCTACGCCAAGTTCTTCTTTCAGTTTAAGTATGATATCCATGAAATTCTCCTGCCTGTGATCTTCTCTGTCTTTCAAAGATCGAAATAATTTACGCACATGAAATCAGTGCAGATTTATTATATCCGTTTCCGGCTTCATTTGACAAGTCCCGCCATCCCCGCTGATATTGATAAAATCATGTTTTTGTGATAAGCTTGTAATGAAATAGTGTCATAAAAAATTAAAGAGGCCGACTAATGGAAGACAACAGAAACGGGAAAAATCCCTGGCAAAATGAATATGGAAATCAGAATCAGGAGAATCCCGGTCAGCAAACACCGAATCAGCTTGATCCGCGTTATAATCTGGCCGCCATCGCTGTAGGTCTTGGTGTTTCTTCCATCGTACTGTGCATGTCCGGCGGACTGGGACTTATTCTGGCAGGCGTAGCCATTATGCTTGCTTTCCTGTCAAGAGGACGCAGCAGAAAAATGCTTGTTCAGGGCAAAAGAGCTATCGGCTTTGCAGTCATCGGACTTGTTGCCGGATATTCCGTCATGATCTCAAGTGTACATACCGTTATGACAGATCCTCAGCTGCATCAGCAGCTCAATGATATGTCGCAGCAGATGAACGGTGTCAGTTTCGATGATATGCTTCAGCAGATTGAAAATGAACTCGGTATTCATTTTGGTGATACTGTCTGAAAATGGCAGTTAATGTTCTTCGGAAAGGAGGAGAACATTATGAGCAGTTCCATCAGTGGCATTGCAACAGGTTACAGCAATTCTGCAGATCAGAGCAGCGGTGTTCTGAATCCCGGTCAGAATGAAGCCAAGGCACCCGGCAGACGTTCCTCGCCGGCAGAGTGCCAGACTTGTAAAAACAGAAAATATCAGGACGGCTCAGATGAGATGGTCTCCTTCAAGTCGGCTGCACACATCGATCCGAGTGCTGCTCCTGCTGTTGTCATGGGACATGAACAGGAACATGTGTCCAATGCATACAATAAGGCCGCAATGAACAACGGCAAGGTAATTTCCTGTTCTGTACAGTTGCATACTGCAGTCTGTCCGGAATGCGGACGTACCTATGTATCCGGCGGTACTACCACCACACAGATCAAATATTACAATGAAAACAATCCCTATCAGACAAACATGAAATCCTCTGACGCTGCCAATAAATACCGTGGTGCCAATGTAGATCTTGCTGTATAAATTTATATCGTGAAGGAAGAAACTTAAGCATGAAACATTATAAGACATCCGCCGAACTTAAGGCGACCGCCCGTGAACAGCTGCTTGGAAAATATGGAACAACGATCGGAGCTGCACTTCTGATGCTGCTGATCAGTTTATTTCTTTCTTCTTTTGCTCTCATGGAAGTAACCCCTGCCAATCTGGCCAGTGTGATCCTGTACCGGATCATCCTGTTTCTTTTGGAACTCTTTATGGGTGTCCTGATATCCGGAAACACCTATATGTATATGAATGTAATTTATGGACAGCCGGTGACCGTAAGTGACCTGTTCTTTGGTTTTCGCCAGCATCCGGATAAGGCGATTCTCATCCAGCTGGCCTTTTCCGTTACTGATCTTGTCTGCTCTCTTCCCGGAATCATCTATGATCAAATCTCCGGCAGTTCTTATCGCACCCTCTTTTCCGTGCTGATTGAGCTTGCCTTTTTCTTTGTTTACCTTATCATTGCACTGATGCTGTCGCAGTCATTTTACCTTCTGCAGGATTTTCCGGACCGCTCAGTCCCTTATCTGCTCAAAACGAGCATTCAACTGATGAATGGCAATAAATGGCGTCTTTTCCGTATGCTGCTTGGTTTCATCCCGCTGATGCTGCTTGGCATCCTAACACTTTTTATTCCTCTTCTCTGGCTCCACTCCTATATTGAAACTTCACTTGCTGCATTTTATCAGGATCTGGTTGCGGTAAAGAGCTCTGCTTCTGTTGCGGAATAATTTCAGGAGACTCTTATGGATCTGATTGATGCAATTCAGAATATTGATCGTACACACGAAGATGATGTACTGGCCCGTCTCTCCACCGTCTGGGGAGAACAACTGATTTCGGACCGGTTACTCACAGAATACCCACGGCCCCAGTTCGTTCGAGAAAACTGTATCAATCTGAACGGTTACTGGGACTGTTCATTTACTGACACCAAAAGTGCGCCCGGTTCCTTTGATCAGCAGATTCTGGTTCCATTTTCACCAGAAAGTATTCTGTCCGGGGTTGAACGCACACTGCAGCCGGATGAATATCTGTGGTATCGCAGAGTCCTGCCGTCACTATCTGCTCCTTCTGCCGGCGCCCGTCTTCTTCTGCATTTTGGCGCTGCAGACCAGATCGCGGAAGTTTATCTGAACGGAATATCCGTCTGCCGTCATGTCGGCGGATATCTTCCATTTACTATTGACATTACGGATACTCTGCAGTCTTCAGGTGAAGATAATGTTCTTCTCGTCTGCATACAGGATTTCAGTGATACCTCCTGGCACAGCCGCGGCAAGCAGACCTTAAAACGCGGCGGCATGTACTATACAGCACAGAGCGGCATCTGGCAAAGCGTATGGCTGGAATGGGTTCCGGAAGAATATATCTGCAAGGTACACATTCATCCCGATTATGATCTGTCCGTCATTGAACTGACCGTAGACACCAATACGCCACTGGCAGTTCACGCTGCCATCAGCACCACTGACGGTATCTTCACTGCCGATGCAGAGGAAAACTCAGCATCTGTATCCGATCCTCTGGAAAGAGATTCAGAACATCCCCTGGAAAGTTCAGATACCATGCCCTGCAACCATACTGCACTGTGTTTCAGAACCACACTCAGAATTCAGATTCCGAACGCCCATCACTGGACCCCGGAGGATCCTTTTCTTTATCCCCTTGAAATTACTGCCGGAAGCGATACCGTTACCTCCTACTGTGCCATGCGCTGTTATTCCATTGAACAGAACTGGGAGGGTAAACCCGTTTTCTGTCTGAACCATGAACCATATTTTCTCTGGGGCGTTCTGGATCAGGGATACTGGCCCGACGGTCTCTATACCGCGCCATCTGACGAAGCCCTGATTTATGATATTACCCAGATGAAAGCTCACCATTTCAACATGCTCAGGAAACATGCCAAGATTGAAACGCCGCGCTGGTATTATCACTGCGACAGACTGGGCATGATTGTCTGGCAGGATATGGTCAGCGGAGGCTCTTCCTATGCAAAGCCTCTCGTCAGCTACCTTCCGACGCTGCTCCCGGATCTGCTGGGCCGCATGCCTGACAATAAGGTCAATTACCCGATGCTCTCACGCACCTCCAGGGAAGGGCGCCAGCAGTGGGTGATTGAAATGCGCAATACCATTGATTATCTCTATAACGTTCCCAGTATCGCCACCTGGGTTCTCTTCAATGAAGGCTGGGGGCAGTTCAATGCACGCAGCATGACCAGAATCGCCCTTCAGCTTGATACCAGCCGTCCGATTGACCAGGCAAGCGGCTGGTTTGATCAGGGTACCGGAAGCTACCGCAGTGTACATAACTATTTCCGCAAGCAGGAAATGCAGACAGATCCGCACGGACGCGCCTTTGTCATTTCCGAATGCGGCGGGTTCGCCTGTCACGTTGACGGTCATTCCAGCGTGGACCGGATCTTCGGATATAAAAAATACGATACCCCGGAAGCCCTGGATACCGCATTTCATCAGTTTATTGAAAATGAAATTCATCCGCTCATTCAGAAAGGCTTAAGCGGCATCGTCTACACACAGGTCAGTGATGTGGAAGAAGAAGTCAACGGCATTCTGACCTATGACCGGAAAATCTGTAAAATCACACCCTGAACATCTTTTTCAGCTGCTTTCTGACATGCAGAAATGCCGGAATCAGAAACAGGTCCGCACAGATCCATGCAAACGGACTTGCAAGACAGATTCCGGTAAATCCGATCACCGGAACCAGGAACAGCGCCACCAGCGTTCTCGCTGCCATTTCGCAGACCCCTGCCAGAATGGCAAACATCGAAAATCCCATTCCCTGAATCATGAATCTGACAATATTGACCAGTGCAAGCGGAATGTAAAATGCACTGTTCAGAATCAGAAACAGCCTTGCATGTGCCAGTACCGAAGTTTCAGATGCGCTGATAAACAGCATGGCAAATTTATCCCCGAAGAAGAACAGAACCACAAACGCAATCACGGAATATATAACGCCCAGTTTAATACATGCTTTCAGTCCTGTTCCGAGACGGTCCAGTTTCCTGGCACCGACATTCTGTCCGCCATAAGTTGCCATTGTAGAACCCATGGCATCAAACGGACAGCAGAAGAACATGCTGACCTTGCTGGCTGCTGTCACAGCTGCCACCGCATCTGACCCCAGACCGTTGATTGCGACCTGCAGAATCACACTTCCGATTGCCGTAATGGAGTACTGCAGCCCCATCGGCACACCCATTGCAAAAAGTGTATAAAAGTATGAATAATCGATTTTCCACTCGCTTTTGCGGATATGCATGATCTCTATCTTCCGGACGATAAACACAAGGCAGCATACTCCGGATACCAGCTGTGAAATGACCGTAGCAACAGCTGCTCCCGCTACTCCCATATGAAGGTTCAGGATACAGAACAGATCCAGCGCGATATTGGTCAGTGCACCGACAATGACAAAGATCACCGGATGCCGGCTGTCGCCAAGCGCCCGGAGAATTCCGGACAGAAGATTGTACATGTATATAACAGGAATTCCGATGAAAATAATCAGGATATAAGAATATGCATAATCAATTACATCAGAAGGTGTATTCATCAGTTCCAGAATCTGTCTGCAGAATATACTGGCCAGAAATGTCATCACCGCCGCAAACAGAACCGACAGATATATGCTGTGCGCTGCAAATCTGCGCATGCTGACGTAATCCTTCGCCCCGAATCTCTGCGAAATAGGAATGGCAAAGCCGCTGCAGACACCCATGCAGAAGCCGATGATCATGAAATTGATTGCTCCCGTGGAGCCGACGCCGGCAAGCGCCTCTTTCCCCAGAAATTTCCCGACAATCATTGTATCAATCAGGTTATAAAGCTGTTGAAAGAGAGTTCCTCCCAGAAGCGGAAGCGAGAACCCCAGAATCAGCTTCATCGGTGATCCCACGGTCAGATCTTTTGTTACACTGTTTGCCATATTTTTCCTCCCTGCAGCTGAAAACGGATCTGCCGATGTTCATTCCGGCAGATCCGTCTGTAACTCATTAATTAATATCATATTACTTATTCAGTACTGTATCAAGATCCCATTTCTCATAAATTTTGGGTACATCGCTGATCAGTCTCCTGGTATAGGCATCCTTCGGATTGATAATTACGTCTTCTGCCGGACCCGATTCAACGAATCTGCCATGCTCCATGATATATACCTTATCAGAAATGTAATATGCAAGTCCGATATCATGCGTGATAAAGATGACTGTCATATTGATTTCATCACGCAGTTTAAGCAGCATATCCAGAATCGTTGCCCTTGAGCAGGCATCAATCATGGATGTCGGTTCATCTGCCATCAGAATCTTGGGTTTTAACAGGAAGATTCTGGCGATCATCAGTCTCTGCATCTGCCCGCCGGATAATTCAAACGGATATTTATTCGTCAGTTCTGCAAATTTCAGATTAACAAAGCTGCAGGCCTCTGTCATCATCTCCACTTTCTGCTCATACGGAAGATTTTTACATCCTCTCATATTCAGGCAGTCGAGAAGAACGGAATCGATTTTATAAAAAATATTATAGGATGAGAAAGGATCCTGGAAAATCGGCTGTATGTTTTTCCAGTATTCTTTTTTCTTGGCATTGGTTCCGATATCCCGTGGCTGTCCCTGATACAGAACCTGTCCCTCAGTGACACTGATCAGGCCCAGAAGCATCTTGGAAAGGGTAGTCTTGCCGCTTCCTGATTCTCCTACAATAGAGACAATCTCACCTTCATTAAAATCAAAATCCACATGATCTACTGCTACCGTCTCCTGCTTGCCGGCGCCAAAGATCTTGGTGACGCCTCTTCCGCTCAGACAGGGTTTTTTCTCATTCTCCATCGCCATTGCCATACGCCTCCCTTATCTTACGAACCGACATCAGACAACGATACATACGATCATCATCAAATACCTTTTCATCAATTGCCATTGCTGAACAGGTCGGTGTTGCATACGGACAGCGCTCTGCGAATCTGCAGCCTTTCGGCGGATTTTTCAGATTCGGAGGCGTTCCCGGAATTGCCGTCAGTTTACGTTCTCTGACACCTGATTCCGGTACAATAATAGACCCCATAAGACCCTTGGAGTACGGATGTACCGGATCAAAGACCATTTCCTTTGCCGTTCCCTTTTCCACCATCTGCCCTGCATACATTACCATAATATCATCTGTTACGTTATACAGAAGCGGCAGTTCGTGTGTGATAAAGATCATGGACTTGATATAGCCTTTTTCCATCAGCTCTCTCATCATACGGATTACCATCTTCTGAGAAGTAACATCCAGTGCAGATGACGGTTCATCAGCAATCAGCACCTTCGGAGAAAGGATCGTGGAGATTGCAATTACCGTACGCTGTTTCATACCGCCCGACAGCTCTACTGCATGCTTCTGAAGCACTTCTTCCGGAAGTCCAAGCTCTGCAAAACGTTCTCTTGCCATATCATAAATTTCTTTTTTGGTCATCTTGATGCCATGCGCATGCATGACGTCTTCAATGAAGCTGATGATCTTCTGTGTCGGATTGAGTGCATTCATGGCTGCCTGCGGAATATAGGCGATCTCATTGCCAAGAATCTTATGTCTGACCTGCTCAGGCTTCATATCTGAAATTTTCACGCCATCTACGATAATGTCACCGCTGATATAATGAAGCGGTGCGAAATAATACCCCATCAGGCTGAGTGCCAGCGTGGATTTTCCGCATCCGGATTCTCCCGCGATCCCCAGCGATTTTCCTTCTTCTATTTTGAGGGAAACATCATCTACCGCATATACATCTTCGTGAAATCTGGTAATGTATTTGGTCTTCAGATGACTGATTTCCAACATTGTTTTTCCCATATATTCTTCCTTTCCGTGTCCCCACACCGATTTTATTCTCAATTTCACACTCAACTCTCTGTCTCCGAAGATGCGAAGCATCCTCCTACAGACAGGAGCTGCTTTTAGCTCCTGTCTGTTAATCGCGGAGCTGCGGGTTGAATACCTGATCAAGTCCTGTATTCATCAGGTTCAGTGAGAAAGAAATCAGTGCAATCATGATAACTACCGGGAAATATGCCCACCAGCTGCCATTAAGATGTGCGGAATACTGCATTGCCCAGTTCATCATAAGTCCCAGCGTTGCTGTCTTGGTCGTCGCCGGTCCAAGACCGATCATGGACAGCTGTGCTTCTGAAAGAATTCCGGAGGAAATCTGCAGAATCATTGCCATGACAACATAGGAAGCAATGTAAGGAAGAATATCTGTAAAAATAATTCTCATCATACTGTGTCCGGACAGCTTGGACAGATTGACATGATCACGGTTTCTGAGTGAAATTACCTGTGATCTGACAGATCTGGTGGTCCATGGCCATGAGGTCAGTCCAATGATCAGTGCCACCATCATGATTCCTCTCGCGGAATTACCTACACTGTAGGAAATCAGGATCAGAATGACGAAGGAAGGAATTACGGTAAAGAGGTTCGTGATAAACATGATCAGATTATCCGGAAATCCGCCAAGATAACCTGCCAGCAGTCCCAGAAACAATCCGATAGCGGTTGCAATCAGACCGGCAATAAAACCGATTTTCAAGGAGGACACCGTGGCAGAAATCAGTTCTGTCAGTACATCACGTCCGAAATTATCTGTTCCGAGAATGAAGGTTCTCTTGTTCGAAATATCACCCGTGTTGATAAAGTCCGTTTCTTTAATGGTCTTGGATTCTGTCAGTGCACCGGTATCTGCGTCCTTGTCTGCAATAATGACACCACTGTCCTTCAATGCTGCTGTAATTTTCTTATCCAGACGGACATAATATTTTTTCTTGGCTGCAATAAGTCCCGGCTGTGCAACTGTAGAATCATAATGTGCCTGCCACAGCTCTGCCATTTTCTGCGCATCCGTAACATCAATATCAGACTCTTTGACTCCGCCGTATTTGATCAGCCACTGCTGCATCGCAGAAAGGTCATCCACACTGAGTGCCGCCTGAAGTTTTGCAGAAGATGCATCTACATTGAGTGAGTACGGCTCCTCTGTTGCTGCCTCTTCCTGTGAAATGTAGGTGCCGGGTGCAAAAAAGTTACCGTTTCCGACCATGGCCAGCGGATCTGTACGTACGATCAGCGGATAAAAGATACAGGTCAGAAAAATAATAAAAAATATGATAAAGCCTACCAGAAATTTTCCGGAATGGAATACCTGTTTAATTGTATTTTTCATATCGCACGCCCTCCTTAATCCTGCTGGTTGGCTTTGACTCTCGGGTCAATGACACCATAGAGCAGCTCAACTACCAGATTGGCAATCAGTACCATAATGGTAATGATCAGGGTACATGCAGACAGAAGCGGATAATCCTGGCCTTTGATTGCCGTCAGCATCGTGGTTCCAAGTCCGGGATAGCTGAAGATAATCTCTGCAACCAGTGCACCACCGATCATGGTTCCAAGGGAAAGTGCAAGGCCTGTAATCTGCGGAAGCATTGCGTTACGGAACACATAACCGACAATTTTTCTGTCCTTGATTCCGAGAAATCTGGAATATTTGACATAATCTGCATTCAGTTCATATATGGACATGGATCGCATACCAATTGCCTGTCCGCCGATTGTGATCAGCACAATGGACCAGAACGGGAGCTGATAATGCGCAATTACCGATTTAACAAATACCCAGCTGGCATTCGGAATCAGATCAAATCCGTAGCCGCCGCTGCTGGGCGCAACTCCCAGCCTGATGGCAAAGATAAACAGAAGAATCGTCGCCATACCAAAAGCAGGAATATTGCTGACAAAAAGGAAAAACGGAAGAATTACCTTATCAAATACGCCTCGGATATATGCTGCAATGGCACCAAGAAGATTTCCCAGGAACCATCCGACAATAATCGCCGGCAGCTGCAGTGCAACTGTCCACCATACAGAAGAGGAAATAATATCTGCGACAGTTCTCGGATACTGACTGAAGGAAACGCCAAAGTCCCCTTTCAATGCGTGGCTCAGCCAGATAAAGAACTGTTCATACATTGGTTTATTGATACCGAATTTCTCGGCATAGTCCTGATAAACTTTCTGAATTGCCGTAGAGTCCTGCATTCCGTTAATCGATCTGGATGCAATTGCAGATACCGGATCCCCCGGCATCATTCTGGGCAATACGAAATTCAGTATTACTGCAAAAACAAGTGTCAGCAAATACCAGAATATTTTCTGACCATAATACTTTTTAAATCCCTTCAATATAGTCACCCCCGTTTCAGGCTTCCTGCATGCAACCACCCGAATCTATTCAGAAAAGGGGCTGCCGGAAACCACTTCCGGCAACCCCCCTTTTGACAAAGTAAGATGCCTTCCATATTACTTTGTTGTTACCTTTTCAGCCTGAATCTGTTTCAGGTGTGCAATTGATTACTGATTAACCAGCTGCAGATCATAAAGTGCTGCAATTCCATATCCGTCTGTGCAGTCCATCGGCGGGATATTTCTGCCATCATCAGACTGCGGGTAATTTGTCCATACAGATTCATTGACTGTATAGAACTCACCAGGACGATACATCAATGCGAAGCAAGGAACATCTGTCAGCAGGATCTTACTCAGATCTGTATAATCTTCTTTAAGCTTTGCCTGATCTGTTTCATTTGGAATTGCTTCCAGAAGTTTTTCAGCATCTGCATTCTTATAGCCACCGAAGTTACCACTCCAGTTAACCTTCAGATCCGCATACTTGGAACTTAAGAAGAACATTGCACGGCTCCACGGATTGGATACGGAAGCTCCCGGTGAACTCCACATACAGATATCAAAGTTGCCTGTTGTCATATCATCATAGTAGGTACTTGCTTCAGGGAAGTAAGTCGTAATATCGATACCGATGTTCTTACCTGCTGCAGCTACGATTTCAAGTGCTGCATTCCAGTCTGACCAGCCATTCGGGCACTCAGCCTTGTAGGAAAGGTTCTTGCCGTCAATCTCACGGATACCATCACCATCTGTATCCTTGATGCCTGCATCATCCAACAGCTTCTTGGCACCTTCTACATCGCCGCTCTTCCACTGAAGATCCTTGAGTGCACTCTGATCTACCAATGCCTGCTCGCTGTCAAGAGGTCCCATGATGGAACGCGGATACTTGTCAAATGTCGGTGACTGACCGGACATTGCAGATGCAATAATCTGATCATAATCAACTGCCATTGCAATGGCTTTACGTACTGTTACATTGTCGAGTCCTGCCTTCTTGGTATTGAAGAATGCGGTCGGCATCAATGTGCACAGTCCATAAGGAGCATCATCCAGCCATGTGGAAATCGGGAGATTATCCTTTTCCCACATATCCTGAACATCTGTAAGGAATTCCTGGCAGACATCCACTTCGCCCTGCTGAAGAGCTACCTGACCTGCTGCATTATCCTTATAGATTACATGGGCAATGTACTTCGGTACAGGGAGCTTACCCCACATGGAGGAAGCCTGGCCCCAATAGTTATCATCTCTCTGCAGAACGATCTTCTGGTCGTTATCTACATAAGGCTTGTACGGTCCTGATGCAACAAGGTCTTTCATGGGATCCTGTTTGATCTTGTCGGCATCATTGTTGTTTCTCTTTTCTACCGTCTGCAAATATGCTTTCTGCATGACATAGACTTTCGGCAGATAATCGCTTACCTTCAGCGGATTGACAGCCTTACCCTTGTCATCCAGCTTTGCCTTGAATACAACAGTTGTTGCATCCTTTGCCTCTACGCTGTCAATATAATTGGAATAATCAGTACCTGTTGAGGACTGATATTTGACATGTGAGTCAAATGTGTACTTGACATCGTCTGCGGTTACCTGTGTGCCATCGCTCCACTTTGCATCAGGATTCAGTTTAACCGTCATCTCTGTCTTGTCAGCATTCCATTCAGGATCACCTGTTGCCAGAAGTCCTTTCATGGAACCGTCCAGCGGATTGAACATGTACAGTGTCTCATATACAAGGACACGTGCATAATCTGTCTGGTTGATTACCATTGCATTGTTGGAGTTTGCAGACATCGGATTGTAGTCATTCACAGTTCCCCACTGCTGCCCTGCAAAATACAATGTCTCATTTCTCGGTGTGGAATCAGCATCTGCAGTATCTGTGCTTGCTGCTGCAGAAGCGCTGTCGGTCGAAGCCGCCGTCTCGCTTGCTCCTGCTGTTGAAGCTGCGCTGTCAGAGCTTGATGCCGTTGTACCGGATGTCGATGATCCGCAGCCTGCCATCATTGATACAGTAATGGCAGAGATCATCAGAATTGACATCAGTTTCTCAGTTCTTCTCTTCATATAAACCTCCCTTTCGTTATTATGAGTCTCTCATCGACTCGCTAATACCATAATAGTTTCCCCATGTATACTTATATATCAAAATTTCCGCATCTGTAAAAAAAAATCCTGTTTATTTTTGTGTATTATGCTTAATTTTAAGCATTTAAGCAGCGTTCAATTGTAGATTTTATTGATATATTTTTTGCTCTTATATGCAATATGCTGCTACTATATTGTTTTTTTAGCTTCTTTATTGTACTATTAGATTGTTTCAGGGAGGGATTGCTTATGCAGATGAGCATGAAGAGTTTTCAGGATAATCTGTATCAGTATTATGAAAAAGAACATTTGCCGGTCTGGATCTATAATCAGAATAATGATCTGTGCTTTACCAATTTTACGACACCGATCCTTCTGCATCTGATGGATACCATCAAACCGCTTATCCGGAATTATGCCGTTTCTTCAGCAGTAGACGGTTATCGCGTAATTCTGGATTATCCCTATGAGTCTTATTATGCCTTTACCTGGCACCAGACCCGCCGTATTTCCTATACCATTCTGGTGGGTCCCGTACTGCCCGCACGGCCGACAATAAAAATTTGGAACCATTATTCTTTTCGGAAGGCAGTTTTTGAAGATCAGCGGGAAACACTGATTGATCTGTTGCCCATTATGACACTTGAGGTTTTCTTAAAGGAGATCACTGTGTTTCTGAAATCCGTATGCCAGATGCCTGCGCCGGATTTTACCCGTTTTTTCAAACATTTTCCAAAAGATGAACATATTCATGATGAAATTGCATGTACGGAAGAATCCTGCCGTGGCAGACTCACACATGTAAGTCCCGCACAGCTCCATGAAAAAGAGGAATGCCTGCGCTATTACATTCGAAACGGAAATGCATACCGGCTCTATACTTTTCTGGACGATGCAGAAAACTGCACATTTCTTTTCCCTGATCGCAGTTCCCTTTCTGACTGCATCATTCGTGCTGCCGAACTGATGACCATTGGGCGGCTTGCTGCAGTTGAAGGTGGCTACAGTACTGAATCTTCCTATTATCTGTACCGGAATTACATGGATCAGATCCGTGAATGCAGATGCACAGACCGTCTGATTTCTCTTGTACATAAATGTCTATGCGAATTTTCAGATTATACGCATCAGGTTATTACCTATACCAAAAAAGACTACAGTCCTCTGATCAACAAATGTATCCAGCAGATCATTGAACAGATGCCGGATAAAGTCACACTGGAAGATCTTGCAGACAGTATTCATCTGTCCCCAAAGTATCTCTCTGCACTGTTCAATAAAGAAACCGGTTCGTCCATTACCGATTTCATGCAGGATATGCGAATTGAAGAAGCCAGGCATCTGCTGTTGCATTCGGATCTCTCTTACCTTGAAATCAGTAATCTGCTCAACTTCAGTTCGCAGAGTTACTTTAACTGCATTTTCAAGAAAAAGACCGGCTTAACGCCAAAAGAATTCCGTTGCCAGAACCTTTCTGCAGAGGATTCCGGCAGTAACTGACTGAATACTGCTCTGCCTATTCATGCAAAAAAGTCTTCAGAAACCAATCGTACCGCGGTCTCTGAAGACTTTTTATTCTTTATCTTTATATATTCTGCTTTACTGAAGTGCTTCCCCATCATAAGGAACTACCGAACCCTGGTATTTATCATTGATGAACTTCGTAATTTCATCCGACTTAAGTACCTCTACCAGTGCCTTGATTCCAGGGTCATCTTTCTTTTCAGGTGTTGTTGCAATAACATTCACATAAGTCTTGGCTGCATCAGAATCTGACTGTTCAAAAGCAAGCGCATCCTTCTCGACATTCAGACCTGCCTGCATTGCATAATTGCCGTTAAGCACCATGTAATCCACCTCGCCTGCATGCTGTGAAACCTGCGCCGCTTCAAGTTCTACTATTTCTGCATTATGAGACTGATCCTTGATTACATCCTTAGCTGTTGCATTAAGGCCTACGCCATCCTTGAGCTTGATGATGCCATTATCCTGCAGAAGTTCCAGTGCTCTTGCTTCATTGGTCGTATCATTCGGCACTGCAATTTTCACGCCATCCGGAATATTCTTCAGATCGGATGACTTGCCTGCATAAATTCCGAGCGGTTCGTAATGAATCCAGCCGACTGCAACAAGATTCGTACCATTCTGTGTATTGTACTCATCCAGATACGGCTGATGCTGAAAATAATTGCAGTCAATCTCACCGGAAGCAACGACCTGATTCGGCTGAATATAATCTTCAAATACAGTTACTTCAAGATCCCAGCCTTCTTTGGCCAGAATCGGCTTTGCTGCTTCCAAAATCTCTGCGTGCGGAACTTCTGTCGCTGCAACAGTAATCTTACCCTTGCTGGCAACTGATGCCCCCTGTGCAGAATCAGAAGATGCTTCCGTTGCAGATGCAGCATCTGATGAAGTGTCTGATGCAGCGGTCCCTGTCTTGCTGCCTGATGCGGATGAACCGCAGCCTGTCAGAACGGAAAGTGCCAGTGAACTTACGAGCAGTGCTGATAAAACCTTCTTTTTCATAATGTCCTCCCCGCGGCATTGCCGCAAAACATTTTTTAAACACAACGGCCTAAAAATCAGCCGGTAATTCTCTTGTCCAGTTTTTTACTGATCTTCATGCCGATTGCCTGCATAATCTGCACCAACAGTACCAGCAGTACTACCGTAATCAGCATGACATTTGTCTCATAACGGTAATATCCGT
Organism: Butyrivibrio sp.; assembly: GCA_022486625.1. Classification (GTDB taxonomy): domain Bacteria; phylum Bacillota; class Clostridia; order Lachnospirales; family Lachnospiraceae; genus Butyrivibrio. The sequence continues at coordinate 40,413 of JAKVKH010000004.1, forward strand.
ATCTGATGGCAATATCTCCGAGTCCGCCGCCACCGACAGTTCCTGCCATCGCAGAATATCCCAGAATTGTACCGAGTGCGATCGTAGCCCCGACGATCAGCGATGTTCTGGCTTCTGTCAGCATCACTTTCCATATGATGGTCCAGTTATCCGCTCCCATGCTCTGCGCCGCTTCAATCACGCCGTGATCAACTTCCAGGAGGGAAGACTCCACCATCCTGGCAATAAACGGTGCTGCTGATACCACCAGCGGTACAACCGTTGCCGTTGAGCCATAACTCTGACCTACAATCAATCTGGTAAAAGGCATGATCATGATCAGCAAAATCAGAAAAGGAATACTTCTGACAATATTAACAATAAAATCCATTACCTTATATACCGGCGCATTTGGTTTTAATCCGCCAGGCGCAGTAACCACCAGAATGATGCCCATCGGAATTCCCAGTACATATGCCATTAACGTGGAGGCAAGTGTCATATAGAGTGTTGTGCCTGTGCCTTCTGCAAGCATCTGTCCGTATTCCTGCCAAAACTCAGCCAACATATCCATCCAGCTCCTCTACTCCAAGATTTCTTTCCCTCAGATACGCAATCATCCTCGCTGCAACCTGTTCATCTTCAGGCAACTGCAGGATCATCTGCCCCTGCGCGATTCCGCCGATATCACGCGTATCCGCCAGCAGAATATTTACAGGTGCGTTACAGTACAGCACCATATTTCCGATCACCGGCTCAAAAGAAGAATTCGAGGAAAAGACAATGCGGATACAATGCCTGCCTTTCATCTCGGCAACGCTTGTATCTCCGCCATCCGGATAGACCAGCTTCATAGCTGCTCTGCTCTTGGGTCTTGAAAAGACTTCCAGAACAGTTCCTGTTTCTGCAAGTGTTCCGCCGTCAATAATGGCAACACGATTACAGATTTCCTGTACCACTGACATGGCATGCGTAATAATCACTATGGTGATCCCATGCTTCTCATTGATTTCCTTAAGAAGTGCCAGAATTGACTTGGTCGTGGTCGGATCAAGCGCGCTTGTCGCTTCATCACACAGAAGAATCTTCGGATCACTGGCAAGTGCTCTTGCAATTGCAACACGCTGTTTCTGCCCACCGGACAACTGCGCAGGATAGCTCTTGGCCTTGTCTGCAAGATCCACCTCTTCCAGCAGTTCCAACGCTCTCTTCCTTGCCTTTGCCTTGCTGATTCCAAGGATTTCCATCGGAAAGCAGACATTATCAATAACATTTCTCTGCATCAGCAGATTAAAATGCTGGAAAATCATGGCAATCTGCGTACGTTCCGCACGAAGCTCCTTTTCGTTCAAACCAGACAGATCCTTACCATCTATGAATACATGACCTTCCGTCGGTCTCTCCAGAAAATTCAGACAACGCACCAGCGTGGATTTCCCCGCCCCGCTCATTCCGATAATTCCGAAAATATCCCCCTGATGAATATCGAGATTGATATTTTTCAGGGCTTCCACCTGACCATCCTTGCCGGAAAACGTCTTGCTGACATTTTCCACCCGGATTATAGTATTTTCATCTGCGCCCATTCTGTACCCTCTTTGTGAAAAAAACAAAGCGTTTTTCCGCTCTGTCTTTTTTATTTCATGTATGTGGGTTTTCTGTCCCACATACATGAAAATATATCACACTGCGCATTTATCGTCAAAAAATATATCAACTTTCAGATGAAAACATCGGTGTTGAAAGGTAACGGTCTCCGGAATCAGGAAGAAGTGCGACGATCGTCTTGCCCTTGTATTCAGGTCTCTTTGCAAGCTCAGCTGCTGCCCAGAGTGCTGCGCCGGATGAAATTCCCACCAGAACACCCTCTGTCTGTGCTATTTTCTTACCTGTTGCAAATGCATCTTCATTTTTTACACGGATAATTTCATCATAAACCTTCTGATCCAGTACCTTCGGGACAAATCCTGCACCGATTCCCTGAATCTTATGCGGTCCTGGCTTTTCTCCGGAAAGGACTGCGGAAGAATCAGGCTCTACAGCAATAATCTTCACATTCGGATTCTGAGACTTAAGATAAGCACCCACACCGGAAAGTGTTCCGCCTGTGCCGACACCCGCAACAAAGGCATCCACATGTCCGTCTGTATCTCTCCAGATCTCCGGTCCTGTTGTTGCCTTATGTGCTGCCGGATTGGCCGGATTGTCAAACTGTCCCAGAATTACAGAATTCGGTGTTGTCTTCTGCAGTTCTTCCGCTTTTGCAATTGCACCTTTCATACCAAGCGCGCCTTCCGTGAGTACAAGTTCTGCACCGTATGCCTTTAAAAGTGTCCTTCTTTCCACGCTCATGGTATCCGGCAGTGTCAGAATCGCCTTATATCCTCTGGCTGCTGCAACAAACGCCAGCCCGATACCTGTATTTCCGCTTGTGGGTTCAATGATGGTTGCACCCGGTCTGATCTTGCCTGATTTCTCCGCATCTTCAATCATCGCATAGGCTACACGGTCCTTTACACTTCCTGCGGGATTCAGATATTCCAGTTTTGCCAGAATATGTGCATCTGTTATATTCTCGCTCTTCTGATAGTTTCTTACCTCAAGAAGAGGTGTGTTACCGATTAACTCTGTTGCTGATGTCTTTACATTTGCCATGATACGATCTCCCTTCGTTTTATATTATTCATACTAATTAACTAGGATTATTATGATTTGTAGTATAGCGCACGAATATTTATCTGTCAATCATTTTATCACTATTCTCGGGAGCGATTTTATACTATACTAATAGAAAAAGATGCTGCGCATCTTTTTCTATACGAGGTTACTAGCGTAACCTCGGCAGATGGATGCATGCTGCGCATCTTTTTCTATACGAGGTTACTAACGTAACCTCGGCAGATGGATGCATGCTGCGCATCTTTTTCTATACGAGGTTACTAGCGTAACCTCGGCAGATGGATGCATGCTGCGCATCTTTTTCTATACGAGGTTACTAACGTAACCTCGGCAGATGGATGCATGCTGCGCATCTTTTTCTATACGAGGTTACCAGCATAATCTCGGCGATAAAATGCATGCAATATATGATAAATGCATAATGGAGGATGGATAATGGAGAACAGAAAGGCAGTTGTGTCTCTGGGACATGAGGCGCTTGGTTATACGACACAGGAACAGAAAAACGCAGTTACCGTGACTGCGAAGGCTCTTGCAGATCTGGTAGAATCCGGATATCAGCTTACCATCACACACAGTAACGGTCCGCAGGTCAGCATGATCCATAAGGCCATGACGGAGCTGCATCGTATTTATATCGATTACACGCCCGCTCCCATGAGTGTCTGCAGCGCAATGAGTCAGGGTTATGTCGGCTATGATCTGCAGAATGCGCTGGGCTGCGAACTGGCCGGTCGCGGAATCTCCAAGACGGTCAGCACGATTCTGACGCAGGTGACTGTTGATCCTTATGATGATGCATTTTACGCACCCAATAAAGCAATCGGCCGTTATATGTCCAAAGAAGATGCTGACAATGAAATTAAAAAAGGAAATTTTGTCAGTGAAGAACCCGGAAAAGGTTATCTGAGAGTAGTTGCAGCGCCAAAGCCACTTGAAATTGTGGAAATTGATGCAATTCGCGCCCTCGGCGATGCCGGTCAGGAAGTCATTGCCTGCGGCGGTGGCGGTATCCCGGTTATGAGACAGAGCCACAACCTGAAAGGTGCTTCCGCAGTCATTGAAAAAGACAGTATTGCCGGTAAGCTTGCTGCTGATCTTCATGTTGACAGACTTGTCATCCTGACTTCCGTTCCGTGTGTTTATACCGGATTCGGTACTGACCGTCAGACTGCCATTGACCGCATGAATCTCACTGAAGCAAAAGAGTACATTTCCCGCAGAGAATTCGGAGAAGGCAATATGCTTCCCAAGATTGAGGCTGCCATTACTTTCCTGACGGCAAACCCGGAGGGAAGTGTCCTGATTACTTCCATTTCTGCCGTTTCTGACGCGCTTAAGGGTAAAGCAGGTACTTTTATTACCGCATAAGTCAATAGCAATACAAAGGCTTTCATGACATTATTCGTTCTGTCATGAAAGCCTTTTTTATTCTGAAAGATCTGTTGCCATTACCGCCATGAATGCCCCGATCATAATGGCAAAATCACCGATATTGAATACAATGCCGGACAGCCATTTCCACCTGCATCTGAAGCTGATATAATCCACAACATATCCTTTTCTGTAACGGTCATACATATTGCTGTATGCACCTCCGAGGATCAGCGAAAGACCTGTTTTCAGAAGTTTTTGACCTCTGTGACCGAGTGTTGCCACAAAATATATGGTGACTGCCAGCGTAAAGACAGTCGACAGAATCTTTACAAATGCTCTGCCTGCCCCCAAATTAAGCATTGCCCCGGTATTATGATAATTTCTGAAAACAACCGGACACTGATCATCTTCATCCGCCGGAAACTCTTTTTCTTCCGACATCTGCTTCAGCTTCTCATCCGCTGCAAATATTGCCGGAATTGTCATCAGATATCCGATATTCTTCATATGTTTGTGGCTCCACCTGCGATCTGCGGCTGAATTCTGGGAATTTCCACAGTCTGATCCCCTCTGATTTCAATGAGCGGTCCGCCTTTTCCTTCCACATAGTCTCTTGTAATTGTCACCTTACCGATATTATCATCCTTTGGAATTTCATACATGATATCCAGCATGAAATCCTCAATGATTGCACGAAGTGCACGTGCACCGGTATCCTTTTCCAGCGCTTTCTCGGCAATCGCTTCAAGCGCACCATCATCAAATTCCAGATCCACCTCATCAAGTGCCAACAGCTTCTGATACTGCTTGAGAATGGCATTCTTTGGTTCCTTCAGGATCTTCACAAGCATGTCCTTAGTCAGGCCTTCAAGTGAACAGATGATCGGAAGTCGCCCAAGAAATTCCGGGATCATACCGAATTTTTTCAGATCATCTACCGTTACTTTGCTCAGAATATTCGGGTCCTTATCAAACTTATCCTTAAGGTCTGAATTAAACCCAATTCCTGCCTGCTTATTCAACCTCTGTCTGATAATATCTCCAAGATCCGGAAATGCTCCGCCGCAGATAAAAAGAATATTTCTGGTATTTACGGTGGTCAAAGGAACCATTGCATTCTTGCTGTTAGCTCCGACCGGTACTTCCACATCCGCACCTTCCAGAAGCTTAAGCATCCCCTGCTGAACAGATTCTCCGCTGACATCCCTTGATGTTGTATTTTTCTTCTTGGCTATTTTATCAATCTCATCAATGAAAATTATTCCATGCTCTGTTTTCTCGATGTCGTTGTCCGCTGCTGCAAGCAACTTGGAAACAACACTTTCGATATCATCACCGATATATCCTGCTTCCGTCAGTGAAGTTGCATCTGCAATTGCCAGCGGCACATCCAGCAGCTTTGCAAGCGTCTTCACAAGATAGGTCTTGCCGCTTCCTGTCGGTCCCAGCATCAGAATATTGGACTTCTCAATTTCAATATCATCCATGGCATTTTCAGCCACACGTTTATAATGATTATATACAGCAACAGAAATAATTTTTTTTGCGTGCTCCTGTCCGATGACATAATCATCAAGCTTCGCCTTGATCTTATGCGGTGCCGGAATGTGCTTAATATCAAATTCAGGTGCCGCTGTCTTTTCCTTTTCCTTCTTCTTTTTGATCTTCTGGGAGTTTGGAATTCCTCCGTTATTCTGGAAGTCTCCCATGTTCAGAAAACTGATATTCGGAAACCCGTTCTTCTTATTCAGTTCATTCATCAGATCCGGGTTATTGAGCATATTCTGGTAATCAAACTGGCTGACCGTATCCATGGTTCTGTGCATACAGTCCTCGCAGATACAGATATTGTTGGGAAGCTTATACATTTTACCGGCTTTGCTTTCCGGTCTCCTGCAGATAAAGCAGACATCTTCATATCCACTGCCGTCTTTATCCGATGTGCCTTCGCCTTCCGTTTTCCTGCTCCGGTCCTGCTCATCTGACATCTGATCTGTACGGTCTGTTCCGTCTTCATTTACCTCTCTGAAATCAAGTTCATTTTTATCCTGATCATTGTCCATCTGGTTATTATCATTCATACTGTCCTGCACCTTTCCATAGAAAAAGCATCCTGGCCATCCTTTGCCTGTCATGTTAAATTATATGCCCAGGTGAATGTGGGAACAAGTAAACAATATCTAAAAAACGGTAATAAACTATAAAACCGTCCTGCATAAAAAAGACAGGGAACCCGAAGGTACCCTGTCTTCTATTATTATTAAAAACCGAAATTAGAAAACGGAAAGCTCTGTGAGCCATCCTGACTCTCGCTGCCCTGTCCCTGCTGGCTCTGTCCCTGCTGCTGTTCAGGCATCTGCTGGTCTCCTGAGTCCTGGCTGGAGCTGCTGTCACTACTTCCCACATTTGCATCTGAAGCACTTTCCAGTGTCACCTGAAGCGCTTCCTCCTGATAACCGCCATCACCTTTTCTCAGAACCGACACAGTTACCTGCGTCCCTGCTTCATAATACTTTAATGCATTCACGAGATCTTCACGCGAAGTAATTTCCGTATCGTTCACCTTGGTAATAATGTCTCCTGCTTCTATACCGCCTTTTTCTGCCGCGCTGCCTTTTCCGACTTCTGCAACATAGGCACCTTCCACACCGGTCGGCGTCATCACACTGACCCCAAGGTATCCGCGTTTCGCATCTGCAACCTTGACTTTGGTTTCTTCATTCATCAGTTTATTGATATCCGGCTGCGCAGAAGACATCGGAATTGCATATCCCATCCCTTCTACCGTCGTACCGCCGATCTTACTGGAGTTAATACCGATTACCTCTCCCTTGCTGTTAAGGAGTGCGCCACCGGAGTTGCCAGGATTAATCGCCGCATCGGTCTGAATAAATGTACCTGTAGATCCATCTTCCAGTTCAATCTTACGGTTCAGTGCACTGATAACACCCGTTGTAACTGACTGTCCATAGCCAAGCGCATTACCGATTGCAATTGCAGGCTCGCCGACCTGAAGCGCATTTGAATCTCCCAGTGTGGCTACCGCTATCTTACTCAGCGTTGCACTGTCAAGGTTCTTAAGCTGAACGGCGATCACTGCCAGATCCATATCCGGGTCTGTGCCCTTTACATCCGCCTCCGCCTTTGTTCCATCAATAAACTGTACCTTCAGAGAATCTGCATTTTCAACCACATGATTGTTGGTCACAATCAGAAGTTCTGTATCACTTTTCCCTACAATGATTCCTGATCCAGAAGCTGTCGCCTCTTCTTCCGAAACCTGTCCGAATATGGACTGTACGGATTCTTTATAATTGTTATCAATTGCCACAATTGACGGCATTACATTTTTTACAACCTGCGTGACATCTGTTGCTACCGTTGCATTATCTGTACCGGCCGTTGTTGTCACCTGTGCCTGCTGCGATGATGCTGCCGCTGCTGCATTTGATGTGCCCGCTGAAGCAGGTGCCACCTCCGCAGTCTTTGAAACAGCTGTTGCTGCCGAATTCTGTCCCGCAGTCTTCTGAACCGCCCAGATTCCAAATCCGCAGCATACACCAAAAATCAGACCAAAGGCAATACAGATTGCAATCTTTCCGGCAATACCGCCCTTGCCTTTTTTCTTCTTGCCGCCATTCCCGTCAGAGCCATCAGAACTACCACCATATGGCATTCCCTGATACCCATTGCTGTACTGGTAACTGCCATAGGACGTTCCTGACTGTGTGCCGGAAGCCGAACCTGTATTTGTATAATCATAGCTTCCATAACTGTTTGATCCGCTGCCTGTACCATAATTATAATTGCTGTAAGAACTGCTTCCGTAGGAAGTACCCGCTGCAGTTGTATCTGTCCCCGTGCCAGATGCCTCTCCATACGTTGTCTTCTGCTGCTCCATATCTGAACCTGCACTGCTTTGTGAACTGTCATTACCATAGCTGCCGGAAAAATTCCCCTGATTATTCTGATCTGTACCCCGATTATCTTCTTCGTACATAACCAATACTCCTTTCTGTATCGATGAAATCAGTATAATCATTATTTGTGATAAAAATGTGTTTTGATTCTAATAAAATCGTGAATCGGTTTTACGTCTCCTCAATAACCTGAATCTCCATATAGTCAAACGAAATTTCCTCAATGAAGTTATCCTGTGAAAATCTGCATTTACTGTGCACCTTGAATTCATTTACATTTGACTTCAGCCAGATGGGCTTTTGAAGATCAAAATCATAACACGCTTTTTCCACTGCATTCATAATCTTATGTGTCCTGCTGTCCTGTGTTTCATCGCAGACTACCATATCCTTTATCAGATGATTATCCTTTATCAGTTTTATCCACATCCGGAACATTTTTTCATATCCTTTCCCATTGCAATTCACATCTATCTTAACATATCCGGATCACATGCAGAAGCATCCATTTGTATCTTGACAAAGCAGGAATCAAGTAATAGTATTTATAAATGCATTACATAGTTTTAAATACTACATAGTTCGATTTCTGTTTTAAAGGAGGAAAACCATGACTCTTACCATTCGTGAACCCGGAAGCGCATTCACACATTTCTTTGCAATGATGGCTGCATTTCCTGCAGCAACAATTCTGCTGATCAAAGCCAGCAGTTCGTCCCGTGCCAGTCTGACCGCGATGAGTATCTTTATGCTCAGCATGGTTTTGCTCTACGGTGCCAGTGCACTTTATCATACGCTTACTGTACGCCGCAGCGTTCTGAAAATATTTCAGAAAATTGATCACATGATGATCTTTGTACTCATTGCAGGATCCTATACCCCTATCTGCATGCTTGTACTCGGTCATCATCAGGGCTATATTCTGCTTGCTGTTATCTGGGCGATTGCGGCAGTCGGAATGCTGAGTAACATCCTCTGGATCAACTGTCCTAAATGGTTTTCCTCCGTTATATATATTGCCATGGGCTGGGCATGTGTCACTGTTTTCGGTCAGCTTACCAGTTCGCTTGCTCCCGGCGCTTTTGCCCTTCTTCTAGCGGGCGGCATTATCTATACTGTCGGTGGCATCATTTACGCACTGAAACTGCCTTTATTCAACCAGCGTCATTCTTCTTTTGGTTCCCATGAAATTTTTCACCTCTTCGTCATGGCTGGAAGCTTTTGTCACTTTCTGTGTATGTACCTGTATATTGCCTGATTCCTGTCGGCATACCTTCTTAAATTTCAATCACAAAAAGGCCGCGAGACAGATTTTCATGTCTCACGGCCTTTTCCTATCCTACTGTTTTCAGTTCTCATATCCATTCGGATTTGAGCTCTGCCATTTCCAGGAATCTGCACACATATCCTTGATTCCGTACTGTGCTTTCCAGCCAAGTTCTTTAAATGCCTTTTCTGCGCTTGAATAGCAGGTTGCAATATCTCCGGCTCTTCTGCCTTTGATCTCATAAGGAATCTTTACACCTGTCGCTGATTCAAAGTTCTTGACAATGTCCAGAACACTGTAGCCAACACCCGTTCCCAGATTGTAGATATTAAGTCCGCTGCCGGGTTCCAGTTTCTTCAGTGCCTTTACATGTCCGAGTGCAAGATCTACCACATGAATATAATCACGGACGCCTGTTCCATCCGGTGTATCATAATCATTACCGAATACATTCAGGCACTTGAGCTTACCGACTGCAACCTGTGTGATATAAGGCATCAGATTGTTCGGAATTCCATTCGGGTTTTCACCGATTGTGCCGCTCTTATGCGCCCCGATCGGATTGAAGTAACGGAGCAGTACAACATTCCATTGCGGATCTGCCTTCTGAATATCTGTCAGGATCTGCTCAAGCATGGACTTCGTCCAGCCATAAGGGTTTGTACACTGGCCTTTCGGGCACTCCTCCGTGATCGGAACGAATGCCGGATCTCCGTATACAGTTGCTGAAGATGAGAAAATAATGTTCTTTACATCATGCTTTCTCATTACATCCACCAGCGTTAATGTTCCGCTGATATTATTTTCATAATATTCCCAGGGTTTCTGTACTGATTCTCCAACAGCCTTAAGACCCGCAAAATGAATGACCGCATCGATCTTTTCCGCTGAAAAAACATTTTCCAGAGCCTCACGGTCTCTGATATCAGCCTTATAAAAAGGAACCTTTTTTCCTGTAATTGCTTCTACCCTGTCAATGACCTTTTCACTGGCATTTGCAAGATTATCCATTACCACTACATCATAACCTGCATTCTGAAGCTCTACTACTGTATGGCTGCCAATGTACCCGGCACCGCCTGTTACCAGAATTGTCATATGAACCTCTTTTCTGCAGCACTGTCTGCTGCACAGTCAACAAAGTTATTTGTTATTCTATGTCCATGATTCTACTCAAAAGGTTGCATGCCTGCAAGATTCTAATGTTATGCAAGCATGTCAAAATGTTAACTTCATTACAGTTCAATATGATTTTTTTCACACAGTTCACGTGCTGATTCCACAGAATCCACACCTGTTTTATTCTTGATCGGAGCAAACTCATGCTCTCTGACCACTTCATAAGGAAGACAGCTGTCCAGCTCATGAATCATATCCAGTACCAGCTGCTCAAACTTGCAGCCGTTTGGCTGTTCCGGCTTTACCAGATTACCGTCTGCATCCAGACAGGGAATCTTCTTTTCCACCACATGAAGCGGAAGTTCTTTTCTGGCAATTTTTTCAAGTGCCGGTTCATTAAAGAGGTAATTCAGAATAACACCGTAATTATATGCCGGATCGCCGTTTGCATCCTTTGCATCCTTCATTTCATCCGAAAGCTCATAGTATTCAACAATTGACGGCTTACCGTCTTCCAGACACATTACACCAACCTTCTCATCCGGTGCATTCTTACGCACTACCTTGGAACCGACAGAAACCTTTCTGGAAACTGTAGCACCTACAAAACAGGGATCAGCAATCCTCTGAAGCACATTGTCCACTGCAAAAACATCAATCCACTCAATGCCTTCGGCATGAAGCGTCTGATCCAGTCCTGCCTTCAGCATGGAAGAAAACCAGCCGGCATTACCATTTGGTGATGTGGAAATTCTGTTTTGGGCTTCCATGTACACTTTTCCATTGTAATCAGAAGCCGGTGCCATATCCTGTTTGAAAAATGTAATGCGATCTGCGCGGTATCCGAAATAGTCATGTTCCTTCATGAAGCGGACCGTTGCCTCATGATTTTTTTCACTGGTCATGATAAAAAGATGAATCCAGCTGCCGTCTGCCTGTTTTACCGTATCCAGGAGATTTTCAATGATACGTTGAAAAATGTATACATGTTTTGTAATTCCGATATCATACATTCCCTTTGGATTATCTGAACCCAGACGGGTTCCCATTCCGCCTGCCAGAAGAACTGCTGCCACTTTTCCAGCCTTTATCGTTTCCACACCGGTCTTTGTAAACTGCTCACGATTGGCTGCAATTTCATCGAGCTGCATTGCCGCAAGCGGAGAAAACGTGCCTCTTCCCCCTGCCTTGCCAAGCTCACTGCACTTTTTCAGAACGGAAAAATCTGTTGCCTCAATCTGCTCCAGCAGTTCCTGCTGCTGCTCTGTTGTCAGCCCGTCGTAATATTTCAGTACATGCTGCTGTCCGAACTGTTCCAGTTTCTTCTTCGCCTCTTCGAGATTCATCTTTTCATTCTCCTCTTCGTTTTCATGACAGATTCATTGTAAGATTGATACAATAAACGAAGCCGGAGTCACAATGCTCCGGCTTCGGAAACAACATTTTTACTGAGGTGCCACTGCAGAAACAACCGGAGGAACAAGACCTGCCGGTGCAACCAGAAGTCCGGTCTTATCAAATGTACAGTCAAGACCTGCAATATTGACTGTCTTCTTTTTCACCATCTTGCCTGTTGCAGGATCAAAATAATAGAACCCAGCGCCGATCTGAACAAATCCGGTCACTTCATGACCATCTACATCCAGATAATATGTGCCATCTTTCTTAAGTGTCAGAAGTCCGGTCTGCATCATACCATTTGCATCAAAGTAATAGGACAATCCATCAATTGCTGTCCATCCGGTTGCCATTGTTCCGTCTGCCTTATAGTAGGATCTCGTCGGCAGCGTTCCGTACCAGCCCACAAACATGGAGCCATCCGGATTGAACATATAATGAGCTTTATTGATCGTCTGTGCCCCTGTAACAGCTGCATAGTTATCACCGAAGTAATAAATCTTTCCGTCGGTATTAGTGAAGAAGCCCTTCACTGCAGCTCCGTCTGCGCCAAACATATACAGTGCATTATTCACAGTCTGCATACCTACCTGCATAATACCATTTGCATCAAAACTGTACAGATTCTTATTAATTGTCTGCATGCCGATCAGCATCGCATAATCATCACCAAAATAACGAATGCCATCCGGAAGTGTTGCAAATCCTTTCACTGCAGCTCCATCCGCACCAAAATACATTATCTTATCGCCAATCGGAAGAAGTCCTGTCAGCATTGCACCGGCAGTGTTAAAGTTATACTGCTTTCCTGCAATTGCCGTGTACCCGACAGCTGCTTTGCCATTCTGCGCCGGATCAAGATAATAATTATATACTCCGTCTGTAAACCATCCGGTCTGAACCGCTCCGTCAAGTCCGCAGTAGTATAGGCCGCCGTTGTCTGTAACCCAGCCCTTCTGCCAGCGATAATTGCTGTAATAATAAGTAACACCGTTTCTGGTGGAAAATCCCTGCGGAATAATAATGGAGGAATAATTTGTAAACAGATAATCCATATCCACACGGCCATTAATTCCATTCACTGCACCGCTGCTTGTATACTGCCATGCCCCATAGGCACCGGGATATGTGCAGACCGTATTATACTGTGCCACCCATTTATCCCACGCTACATTTCCAATTCTCTGCACAAACCAGTTACGGCTTGCATATACCATCGGATAATATCCCTGTCCGCCGATCGTGGTGCAGAACGCATTAGCAATTGCCTGCAGCTGATCCGGTGTCAGTGATTTCTGAACTTCAGCCTCTATGTCGATTGCAACAGGGAAAGAAACCTGATATGGTGCAATCAGCTGCAGCACCAGTGCTGCTTCATTTGCAGCCTGCTCCGGTGTCGTTGCATAAGTATAAAAATAGACACCTGTACGAATTCCTGCCGCTGCCGCTCCCTGTAAATTATTAATGTACTGTGTATCGATTGTTTTGGACGTTCCTACTCTTACAAAAGCAAAAGAAATGCCACTGTTCTTCACTGCCTGCCAGTTAATTACTCCCTGATAGGATGAAACATCGATTCCCTGTGCCACTGCACCTGCTGCCTCTGCCCTGATGCCCGTGCCGGGTGTCACGGAAACTGCCGCTACGATCCCCAATGTTGCAGCTGCTACCGCAAACCACTTGCATAATCTTCTAAACATTCCCACTCTCTTCCTCACTTTACTCTTTCTTAACAAAAGCTTAACAGTTTTTATTATAGAGACATATCTCCAATGGGTCAACCTTAAAACTGTTGTTTTTTTATGATAGTTTTGGCATCTTTTCGTACAAAAATAACGTCATGAGATTCGTCATGGCGTTATTTTATGAATTATATAATGTATATTTCCGTCTTTGCATTCTTTTCACTTAAAATCTGGATCATTCCCATATTTTTCTTCTGTGCAACTTCATACGCCGCATTAACAGTATCCTGCTCGGCAGATATTTCAAGAATTTCAATATCTATCAGCATTCTGAACTCTCTGATGTTTCTTCCGAAATCTGTTTTCTTTCCATTCACACTTAAAATTCCGTTTTCAGCGTCATACTCTATTTTTTCACCAAAAATTTCCCAGGAGACTGCACTTGCCTCAGATATTTGTGTAAACACTTCTACTGCATGAGAGGCATTCATTTCGAATTCCATCTTCGTCCCACACCCGGTAAAAATTTCCTTTTTCTGAAGTTCCCACTCTCTGACCGGATGAAGTGCCAGTCGTAAATCATCCTTTTGCGGAATCAGCTCCATTTCCCTTGGAATTCCCATCACACCGGTATAACACTGATCCGGGTTATGCGTACGCATCCACTGCATCAGAATCACTCTGTCCTGCACACCGGACCATGTCTGCCCCGCATAAGCGCATTGATTGGCATAAGCATGATGCGGTCCTGTCGCATCAGTAAACTGATATCCATCAAACCTTCCCTGATACCATGCGCCATCCGGTGTCCAGAATATCCATGCCGTCCCGCCTCCGGCAACCGGAATTTCTCTCAGATCCGGACACTCCCACGCATCTTCCAGTGTCAGTTTCTGTGTAACCTTCCATTCTTTCAGATCTCCGGAATGCAGAACTGCATACTCGTGCCCGTCCAGAAACATGACCATATAATAACCATTTGATGCTTCATGTCTGTACACCTTTGGGTCACGATTTTCATTGATTATGAATGGAACCGCATCTTTCTTTATCCTTTTCAGACTCCGTCCTTTGTCCAGACTGTATGCAATCTTCTGTGAAAACTTTCTTTCCCTGCTCCACCCGCTCCTGCCTCCGGCACAGGTATAAAAAAAGAGCATTGCATCCCTTGGCAGCCCCAGCATTCCTTCTGTATTCATTATTCCGCACCCGGAATACACAGTTCCATCCTCATTCGGAAGCATCGCAGTCTCCATCTGTGTCCAGTGCAGAAGATCCATGCTGACTGCATGTCCCCAGCTCATATTATTCCATATCTTATCCACCGGATTATACTGGAAGAAAAGATGATATTTTTCCCCATCGTATACCAGTCCGTTCGGATCATTCATCCAACCTCCGTTCGGTGCAAAGTGAATTTCCGGATAATCTGCAATGCAATGCAGAATTTCTCCGCCCTGACCGATCCCCTGAATAAACGTATCCGTCATCTGCCCGGATATCATCAGTTCTCTTCCCTTCCATGTTCTCACCGGAAGTGAACTAAAAAACGAGACTGCATCACCAGCCCCGTTTTCTTCTGCAACCGGAATTTCCAGCTCCATTATTTTTCTGTATTCTGAATGGTCTTTTATATAGAAGGAAATCGTCTGTGTCTCGGCTCCGGTTACAACCGGAATATACAGATAATCATCCTCCAGTTCCATATGATACTCATTTATCATTGTCTGGTTGTCCCACCTTCCACAAATCGAACCGGAAGATCCACAACGCTTTCTGCGCTGCCTTCCTCAATCAGCTGCAGCAGCATTCTGACACCTGTCTGTGCAATCTGTGCAACAGGCTGCTGAATGCTGGATACAATCGGTTTACCCCCGTTCATAATCTGTATCCCGTCGAAGCCGATAATCTGTACCTCCTGCGGCACCCTGATTCCGATCCCTTCAAGTTCTTCCTTCACTACCAGTGCCAGATGATCCGAACTGCAGAAAATACCATCAAACTCAAACTTCCCGTTTTCAGAATGTGCCTGAATAATATTTCTCACCATGTCTCTGTAAATCTGAGAAATATACATAAATCCGGTATCCACCTGTTCATAATCCATATAACTGAGCACATTATGCTCCACATGATTTCGCAGGCAGTACTGCTGAAATCCTTTGATTCTCTTTGACGGCTCACAGTCATAATCTGATCCGGTCCAGAAACACAGAAGTTTTTTACAGCCTTTTTCTACAAGTGTGCGTGCTGCCAGCTCTCCACCGGAGAAATTGTCAGATGCAACACATGGAATGGATGGTTTGAAATGCCGGTCAAAAGATACAATCGGCATATGTTCCAGAATATCATCATCAATATTACTGTAGGTAACACCGAATATTCCATCCACGCGGTTATTTCGCGCCATCTCTATATACCCATGAAGCTTGTTTCTGTCGTTTCTGGAAATACAGATCAGCATGCGCTTTCCTTTTTCTGTCAGTTCCTTTTCAATTGCGTCCACCATTGGCGGAAAAAAAGGATTTTCCAGCGTTGGTACAATCACCGCTATGTCATTCGTCCGCTGTGCCTTTAATCCCCGTGCATTCAGGTTGACTCTGTAATTCAGTTTCCGAATGGATGCATCTACCCGCTGATAGTATTCATCCCGTACATGTACTCCGTTAATCACCTTGGATACAGTTCCAATGGATACTCCGGCATCTCTGGCTACATCTTTTATCGTGGTCAATCCATGTTCCTCCCGCCCGGCAAAGTTATGACTTTACTGCACCGGCTACTACACCTTGAATAATATACTTCTGAAGCGCGATATACAACAGAATAATCGGAATAATTGTCATAACCAGTGCTGCCAGAAGAAGGTCAAGGTCATTGGAATGTGTACCATAAAATGCATTAGTGGCAAGCGGTAATGTGTACATTCCTTTCTTCAGAATCAAGCTCGGAAGCAGATAGTCATTCCAGATCGCAAGTACATACAGAATTACCAGTGTCGCCGTAATTGGCTTAAGCAGCGGGAAAACAATCTGCCAGAAGGTGCGGAACGGAGATGCACCGTCAATACCGGCTGCTTCTTCCAGAGAAATCGGAACGCTGCTCTTGATAAATCCGTGATACATAAACACCGACATGGATACCGAAAATCCAAGATGCATGAAGATCAGAAGCCATCTGTGATTCAGTATATGAAGCATGCCACCATATATGGATACCAGCGGAATCATGACTACCTGAAAAGGAATTACCATGGAAAATATCATTACCGTAAACACAATGCCGCAAACCTTCCATGTCGTACGTACAAACAGATATGCTGCCATGGAAGAAAACAGGATAATGAGTGCCACACTGCAGCAGGTGATCAGGAGTGAATTGCCGACCGCGCTCAGATAATCCATCTTTTTAAATGCTTCCACGTAATTGTCAAAGGAAAGTCCATGTTTCCCTCCCCAGGCCAGAGGCTGCTTGATAATATCTCTTTTTACCTTGAAGGAATTCAGTATGATCATATAGAAAGGAAACAGATAGACAATCAGCAGAAGCGTCGTCAGGACCGTCTTAACCGCCAGAGATATTCTGCGCTCTGTTCCGCCAACAATCATGGATTTCTCTGTCGTCATGCTTCTACCTCCTTGCTCTTACCCATCTTTGCCTGTGCAACTGCAACAATTGCCGTAATGATAAACAGTACCACCGCTTCTGTCTGTCCCTGTCCATACTGCTTTGCTGCAAATGCCTTTTCATATACACTCATGGCTGCCAGTGTCGTAGATCCGTAAGGGCCTCCCGCAGTCAATGACAAGTTCAGATCATATACCATAAAGCATCTGGTAATGGTCAGGAAAAGGCAGATGGTAAAGGACTGTGTCATCAGCGGCAATACAATATATCTTGTTGTCTGATGATCCGTACATCCGTCAATCTTACCTGCCTCCAGCAGATCTGTCGAAACACCGGTAAGACCTGCAATGTATATCAGCATCATATAACCCGAATACTGCCATACCGTAACAATTACCAGTGCCCAGAATGCACCGACCTCAGTTGACAACATGGAAATGGAATCAATCCCGATCTGATTCAGGATGAATACAAGTGCCTTGTCAAAAACAAACTGCCAGATATATCCGAGAATAATTCCGCCAATCAGATTCGGAATAAAAAAGCCTGCCCGGAAGAAGTTCTTTCCCCTGATTTTTCCCGTTACCAACAGTGCCAGCATAAATGCAATTGCATTTACAAGAATTACGGAAATAACCATATACCGGATGGTCAGCCACAGGGATTTCCAGAAATCCGTATCTTTCATGACCGCGATATAATTCTCCAGCCCCACAAAGGGCTTTGCGTTCGAAATTCCGTCCCAACTCGTAAATGTCAGAAATGCGCCATACAGAAACGGTATTATTACAACTGCCAGAAACGCAAATGTGGCAGGTCCTGCAAACATCAGATATAATCGAAGTTTCTGACCGAATGTTTTTTCTCTTTGCATAGTTATCCATCCTTCTGTAAAAAAATAAAGTGAAATGTCACCTTACTCCCGATAAAACAGGCCAGCCGCATGTGCTACAGCTGGCCCGTATCGATTACCTGGTTTTCATTATTTCTTCAATGCTGACCAGTATGCCTGAACTTCTTTGGCAAATTCGGCCCTGTCAATCTTGCCCGCAAGGTACTGCTGCATGATTGCGCCCACCTTCTGCCAATGATCGGAAGGATAATTGATATAGCCCGGGAAAAGTTTTCCTGCTGCAGAATACTGCTGTACAGATTTTGCAAGCGGATTGGTTGCTTCTGCGGTAATATTGGTAAATGCCGGAACCAGAGAACATTCATTGACAAGAACGTTCTGTCCATCCTGCGAGAAGACCAGCCAGTTAAGGAAATCCTTTGCAGCAGCCTGCTGCTTTTCATCAGAATCCTCCTTATCAATCATTACCTGTTTTGTCGGGCTTCCGCAGATATAACTGCCAATGTTTGCATTTCCGGTTGTATCATTTACAGGAATCGGCATAATTCCGATATTGCTGCTGTTATCATAGCTGTCCTGCATGGTATCCCATGCCCAGCATCCGTCAAACCAGAATGCAATCGTTCCTTCCGCAAGATCTGTGCCGGATTCGTCACGATCTGCCGACATCGGATCTTTCTGATTAATGTTGTATTTCTTAAGGACATCAAAAGTATCAAACATTTCTGTAAATACCGGATTGCTGTTCAGATCTGCCGTTCCTGCATAAAGCTGATCAATCAGATCATTGGAAAGGCTTGTTGCGCCATTCTGCATTTCATAAACCTGTGTCATATAATGTCCTGCGAGCGACCAGTCTTCACAGTTTACAGATATCGGATACTGCATTCCGCCTGCAACAAGTTTATCCAGAAGAGCAGTAAAATCATCCATGGACTTGATCGTGGAAGGATCAAATGCAGTTCCTGTCACCTTTTCGATTGCAGATGCATTATAGATAAGTCCTCTTCCTTCAATACAGAAAGGGAAGCTGTATACCTTATCGTTATTGGTAATTCCGTACTGGCTTCCACCAACAGATACCCAGGGCTGGTCAGAAAGGTCAACACCTTTTTCCTTACAGATACTGTATACATCCTGCGGATCTCCCATGATCAGTGTCGGTGCATCACCTGCCGCGTACTTTGTTGCAATCTCTTCTGCCGGTGATTCTGCATCGCTGGAAATCGTATATACATCAAGTGTTGCTCCCGTAAGTTCGCCCCACTTCTCAGCCGCTGCTTCCAGCTGATCCTGAATCTCCGACTTTGTATTCAGCATGGTAATCTTGACGCCGTCATAACTGCCTGCAGCATAAGAATATGAACCGCCTGCTGCCTGTGTTGCTGCTGTATTCGCTGTCTCAGCTGCCTCTGCTGAGGTACTTTCCGCCACTGCTGCAGAATCTGCTGACTTTGCATCTGTTGCTGCCGTATCTGCAGACTCACTGTTTCCGCAGCCTGCAAGAACAGATGCTGCCATTACTGCTGTCAGTAAAACGCTGACCATTTTCCTTTTCATAAAAAGCCTCCCTTTTTCGTATGAGTGACTGTTACTTTGTAACTTGAAACGTTTCATGTTTATGATTTTATTATATGTTTGTCACGTGTTACTGTCAATACGGATATTTTTCACAGAAAAAAAGGCGCTTGTATGTGCAGAATTCACATGCTAGCGTCTTTTTAATAGTTTTCTTCCTGATCTTCAGACAGAGATAAATTTATTTATACAGGTGTAAGTTTTAGAATAACGTTATAACTTGCATTGGAAAATTTCAAAAATAAGTCAGATAAGTTGATTTTTCACCGTATTTTTGTGAAACGTTTCATGTTTACATCCCATTTACAATATTCCGGTTCTCTCCATTCTGCCATGCCAGAATATTTTCCCGAACTTCCCTTACGCATCTGGTTCTTGCCTCTGTACTGGCCCATGCCATATGCGGTGTAATCAGCAGTCTGCCGCTGTCCCGGATGCCGGCAAGCGGATTATCCACTGCAATCGGCTCTGCTGAAAGCACGTCTAGACCCGCTCCCTGGAGCTGCCCGCTGATAAGTGCATCATACAGGTCCCGTTCATTCACTACAGGGCCTCGCGCCACATTAAGCAGATATGCCGATGGTTTCATCTGTGCAAAAGCCTTCCGGTTCATCAGATCTGCTGTCTTTTCACTGAGCGGGCAATGCAATGAAATCACATCGCTGCGACTGAGCAGTTCTTCAAAGCTCACCTGTTCATAATCCGTACAGTCACTGTAGCCTGAGGAGGCATAGAAAATCACATGTGCGCCAAAAGCCTGCGCTGCCTTCGCAACTCTTTTTCCGATATTTCCCATTCCGACAATTCCCCAGGTCTGTCCATCCAGCTCGGAGAAGGGAATATCCAGACAGGAAAAATGTTTCTGCGCCCCATATGCTCCCGACTTTACAAATTCATCATAATGCCGGAGATTTTCCAGCAGGTAGAAATACATTGCAAAGGTATGCTGTGCAACAGAAGCAGATGAATAGTCCTTTACATTGGCAACCTTTATACCACGCGCACTGCAGGCTGCAATATTCGCATTATCAAAGCCCGTAGCAAACTCACAGATCAGCTTCAGATCCGGTGCCTGATTTAAGATTTCTTCTGTAATTCCTGTTTTATTAATGGCCAGAACGCTGACTCCCTTAAGCCGCTCTGCCGCATTTGTCCCCGTAATTTTATCTCTGTAGAAAGTCACTTCCCCAAGATCCTGCAATATGCCATAGTCAATGTCCTTCCCAACACTGTCGATCTCCGCTGCAACAATTTTCATTTTATACCTCCATGTCAGAGTCCCTCTGTAATTTTCTCACAAAAAACGTGGCTGAGCAGATGTGCCCGGCCACGTTTATTTTAACACGATATGAAACGCAGATTTACAGAAACTTATCTTTCAAACGGATTCTCACTCGGATACAGGACGCCTGCCGGCTGATTGTAGCCGATTGTCTCTGCACCAAGATATCTGAATGCTTCAAACAGAGCCTTGCCGTAGTGTCCGAACGCAACTGCACCGTGATGCGGGAAGTTCTGTTCAATCAGGACATGTCTGTAGAATCTTCCCATTTCCGGAATTGCGAATACCCCGATGGAACCAAAAGATTTCGTTGCCACCGGAAGAACCTCTCCCTGCGCCACATAAGCTCTCAGGTGATTATCTGACGTACTCTGCAGACGGTAGAATGTGATATCTCCAGGTACGATATCGCCTTCCAGTGTTCCGTTGGTTACTTCCTGCGGAAGTGACCTTGCCATAATCTTCTGATACTTCATGGAACATGCTGCAAGCTTATTGGAGCATGTGTTCCCGCAATGAAATCCCATGAATGTATCTGTATGCTTATAGCTGAATCTGCTTCTGATGGACTCCTCATACATGTCATCCGGAACAGAATTATTAATGTCAAGAAGTGTAACTGCATCCTGGCTGACGCAGGTACCGATGAATTCACTGAGTGTTCCGTAAATATCCACTTCACAGGAAACCGGAATACCCATACCGGTCAGACGACTGTTCACATAACAGGGAACAAAACCGAACTGTGTCTGGAATGCCGGCCAGCACTTTGTAGTAAGGGTTACGTATTTGCGGTATCCCCTGTGCGCTTCTACCCAGTCAAGAAGTGTCAGTTCATACTGTGCCAGTTTCGGAAGAATTTCAGGCTTCATATTTCCGCTGCCGAGCTCTGTTTCCATTTCCTTTACCTTTGCAGGAATTCTCTGATCATTATCATGCTTATGGAATGCTTCGAACAGATCCAGTTCAGAATTTTCCTCAATTTCAGCACCCATATTATAAAGCTGCTGAATCGGTGCATTGCACGCAAGGAAATTCATCGGGCGAGGGCCAAAGCTGATAATCTTGAGTTCTCTGACACCGATCACTGCTCTCGCAACCGGCAGAAAGTCATTGATCATCTTTGCACAGTCCTGTGCCGTGCCAACCGGATAATCCGGAATATAGGCATGTGTCCCGCGAAGTTTCAGGTTATAGCTGGCATTGAGCATACCGCAGTATGCATCACCTCTGCCATCCATCAGATCGCCCTGAGATTCCTCTGCTGCTGCACAGAACATCACGGGTCCGTCGAAATGCTTTGCCAGAAGTGTTTCAGAAATTTCCGGGCCAAAGTTACCAAGATATACGCAAAGTGCATTACATCCGGCCTTTTTAATGTCTTCAAGTGCCTCTGTCATCTGAATTTCGCTCTCTACAATGCAGACAGGGCATTCATAAATATCTTCTGCACGAAACTGCTTCTGATATGCTGCTGCAAGCGCTTTTCTTCTGTTTACAGACAGAGATTCCGGAAAACAGTCACGGCTGACTGCAACAATACCTATTTTTACCTTTGGAATATTAATCATGGTTTATCCTCCTGTATTGGTTATCCATACAACTTTTCAAACGACTCATGTTGTTTACTATTCTCTGAATTATTTTATACCATTTTGATCTGTATTGCTCACTTTTTTCAGTTTTATCCATATTTTCATCCATTTTGCCAAAAAGAGATCTTTATCTCTGTGCACTGTGCTTATACAACTTTTCCATACTTCATACAGACAACTTGTATGCTTTCTGAAATGAGTTAGCAGATACTGTCTCATGTTCTCTGGTCGCTTGGCTCTGCTCACTCATGCAAATAAAAAAGCGTGGCTTTCGTACTGTAATGTACGAAAGCCACGCAATCATTTCATCTGGACCTTATGCTGCCTTTGATTCGCTCTTCTTCTGCTTGCCAAGCGTCTGGAATGTAGTTACTGCAAGTACACCTGCAAGTGCAACCAGCAGTACGGCGATACCTGCCTGAATCAGAGACCAGCCGTCATGTACTGCAAGCTTTGCAATAATCGTCTGTACCAATGAGCAGACAGTAACTGCCAGCATGAATACCATCGGTACATAGAACATCTTATTGTTACGGCCGACATTTCCAAGCCATGCACACACTGCCAGAAGACCAAGTGCCGCCAGCAACTGGTTTGCAGCACCGAACAGCGGCCAGATCTTGGTATATCCTGTCATTCCCAGCAGAATTCCCATCACAACCGTAATTCCTGTTGCAAAATAAGGATTCGTCAGTACTTTCTTATATCCTGTTGCATCCTTATTGGTCTGTCCCTTTTCCAGCCAGAATTCCTGGAACATATATCTCGCAAGACGTGTTGCCGTATCCAGTGAAGTCAGGCAGAATACAGAAACCGCCAGTACCAGCATCTGATACATGATGCCCTGAAGTTTTGTATTGGTGAAAGAGCCAAGCATCTGTGAAATACCTGTAGCAAAAACAACTGTTGGTGACTTAAATGCAGACTCTGCTGCGCTTGCATCTTTCCATACATAGCCGACAGCGCAGATAGAAACAACTGCAACAACACACTCAATCAGCATTGCACCATATCCGATCGGTCTTGCGTCTTTTTCACTGTTGATCTGTTTGGCTGTTGTTCCTGAAGAAACCAGTGAATGGAATCCGGAAATTGCACCGCAGGCAATGGTGACGAACAGTGCCGGGAACATTGTACCTGTAGTAAAGAGTCCGTTGCTGGCAGGCGCTGTAAATCCGGTAAATGCAGGCATGTTCAGATTACCTGTTCCGGTTACTGTTGCACCGATAATTGCGACAATGGATACCAGCACCATAAAGTAAAGCAGGAAAGAACTGAGGTAATCACGCGGTTGTAACAGAATCCATACCGGTGTGACAGATGCAACCAGAATGTAAAGTCCGATCAGCCACATCCATACATTATAGGAAAGTGCAACCGGATGCCATGCAAGGCCGATTGCCACAATTGCCACGATCCCGACAATTCCGATCAACGTTGCAATGCTGACCGGAACATTCTTACGATAAACAAGTATTCCGAAAATGATGGCCAGTACAATAAACAGCATGGAAATCATTGCGGTAGAAAGATTTGCACTTAAGGTAGGCTCTTCAATCGGAGTGCCTGCTGCGCTGGTGGTTCCGAATGTACTGGCAACAATTGATGCAAATGCCGCAACAACCAGAATCAATGTCAGATACGCAAAAGTCAGAAACAGCTTTTTGGCCTTCGCCCCCATGGTATCTTCGATAATCTCGCCGATAGACTGCCCCTTATTACGAATAGAAGCAAATAAAGCACCGAAATCATGTACACCGCCAAAGAAAAGTCCGCCGATCAGTACCCATAGAAGAACCGGTACCCATCCGAAAACTGCTGCCTGAATCGGTCCATTGATCGGGCCCGCACCTGCGATGGATGAGAAATGATGTCCCATCAAAACCGGTGCCTTGGCCGGGACATAATCCATACCGTCTTCAAGTTCATGTGAAGGTGTTTCTCTGCTTGGGTCAACGCCCCACGTCTTCTCAAGCCACTTGCCGTATGTACAGTATCCGGTAACCAGAACTGCAATACTGACAATAAGAACTATTGCTGCATTCATACTTTTCCTCCTTGTAACTCTCCTGTTTATTTTTCGCAGACAGTTCAGCCCGCCTGCTCAAAAGCATCGGCGTTGCCGACTCTGCTTTTTCGATTTTCCCGGAATGTTTTTTCAAACATTTTTTTCATTCCCGATGCAGCTCTGTTGGTATAAATTTTCTCCTGCTCCAGATCTACACAGATCAAATGGCCTTCCGAATGGCCCCTGAAATTCATCAGATAGCTTTTTTCATATTTATAATGCCTGATTCTTCGGATTATTTCCTGTTCCGGGCTCTTTCTGCACAGAATGACAAACGTCAGATAAGAATACATATGATCCTTTTCCGGATATTTTTCCCCTTTTCGCACCATCTGAGGCTCCATATACCCTGCCAGTACGCTGTCAAGTTCCTCCAGCAGCTTTTCCGTCACTGCTTCTTCCTGCATAAACAGGACATGTTCATAGGATCTGATGCTCCACAGATTGGCTTTTCTGGACAATACATATTTTTCACCCAATGAAAAAAAGTACCCGTATGCAGGGTACTGTCTCTGATTTATGGAATAATTTCTGTATATGTCGAACGCTCCTGCATATTTATCAAGTGTACGTTCAAAATATTCGGTCATTTCCATCATCCGGCTGCTCCTTCTATGTGACAGATTTTACCGTTTTGTCGCATTTGGCTGTCTATCAATTTATCACTTTAAACTGTAGAAGACAACATGACAAATTTATACATTTTTAATAAATTACATTAATTTTGTAATGTAAAAACAAGATTAAAAAAACACGATCTGATGACTTTTCTCTATCATCAGATCGCGTTGGTTTCTGTCGTATTAAAATATCCTGTACTTACTTTCCGTTCTGCATCATGTAATCAATCAACTTTTTGATATCTTCCGGTTCATAAGCCACGATTTCAAGTTCTCTCACATTTCCATCGGAAAATACATTTGCCAGTGAAACATACTGTGACAGCTTCGACCTGAGATTCAGGCGATCGCCTTCACCTGTCACAAGCTCAACCTTGCCCTTACATGAATCCACAACCCTGAAAAATTCATTTACATCCTTGATATTCTCAATTTTCATGTCTCTGTATCCTCCTGGTAGGAAATAGAAGTAAAAGTTGTATGAATCCTGATTAATACTATACTACATTGTAATGAAAGTTGTGAAGTACCTTGTTTTTCTGTTTACAGAACCTTGCTCAGGAAGCTGCGAAGTCTCTCATTCTGTGGATTTTCGAAAAATTCCTGTGGTGCATTTTCTTCCAGAAAATCCCCGTCATCCAGAAACATTACCCGGGATGCCACTTCTCTTGCAAATCCCATTTCATGCGTTACCACCACCATTGTCATCTTCTGTGCCGCAAGATCCCTCATGACATTGAGAACTTCTCCTACCATTTCCGGATCGAGTGCAGAGGTCGGTTCATCAAAAAGCATCACTTCCGGCTTCATACACAGTGCGCGGACAATGGCAATTCTCTGCTGCTGTCCGCCGGAGAGCTGGCTGGGATAGTCCGCTGCACGATTCTGCAGTCCTACTCTCTCAAGCAACTGCATGGCATAGCCTTCCGCTTCTTCCTGCGACTTTTTCTGCAGGCTCATCGGTGCAACCGTCAGATTCTTCAGAATCGTCATATGTGGAAACAGATTAAACTGCTGAAATACCATTCCCATCTTCTGGCGATGAAGGTCTATGTCTGTTTTTGGATCACAGATATCCGCTCCATCAAACAGAATATGTCCTCCTGTTGGCTCTTCCAGTCTGTTCAGGCATCGTAAAAATGTGGATTTTCCGGAACCGGACGGTCCAATCACGCAGACCACATCTCCTTCATTTATGTCTACAGAAATATTTTTCAGCACATCTTTCTGATCAAACTTCTTATACAGATTTTTTACCTGAATCAGAGGCATTTTTTCATTCATCGTTTTATCGTTCATTCTGTTTCAGCCTCCTCTCGATCAGCCTGACAACTTTTTCCAGAATCACCACCATGACCAGATAGATCAGCGCTACCGCAATCAACGGCATGAAGGCCGAATATGTACGGCTTCTGATAATATCTCCACCCTTGGTCAGATCTTCCAGTGCAATATAGCCTGCAACTGAGGTCTCCTTCAGCAGGGTAATGAATTCATTGCAGAGCGTCGGAATAACATTCTTGATTGCCTGCGGCATGATGATCTTCAGCATGGTCTGATGATAGCTAAAGCCAAGGCTTCTGCCCGCTTCAAACTGTCCTCTTGGGATCGACTGGATTCCGGAACGAAAAATTTCCGCCTGATATGCTCCTGAATTAATGCCGAATGCAAGAATTGCAGTAATTGATTTATCAATCCGGACGCTTCCAAATATGACAAAATATACAATCATCAGCTGAACGACCACAGGTGTACCACGAATAATGGTAAGATACAGACTGCAGATTGCATTTGCCACCTTCAGTTTTCCGGTATTCTGATAAGTATTTCTGACAATGGCTACGGTAAATCCAAGCAGAATACCGATCAAGACCGCAAAAAATGTAATTTTGAGTGTTACCCCGAGACCGTTGGTCAGATATTTCCATCTGTCATCCTCGATAAAGTTCAGATAGAATGCATCTTCAAAGCTCTTCCACATACGTTTTTATTCCCCGCTTCATGACTGCTGTTTTCCGGCTGATCGCCAGGTGCATTTTCTTATAGTTTACACCATTTCGTCAAAAAGAGCCCGTGAATGTTCACAGGCTCTTTCCGCGCTCAGCGTATCAGATCATAGTTTCCTGTTTACTCCGCTGTAATGTACTTGCTGACGATCTTGTCCAGCGTTCCGTCTGCCTTCAGCTCTGCAAGTGCTGCGTTGATGTTATTTAAAAGTGCAGTGTTGCCTTTTTCTACGGCAATTGCATATTGCTCTGTAGTATAGGCCTGATCCAGAATCTTCAGTCCCGTATTGTCTGCAACGAATACCTTTGCCGGTTCACGGTCGATGATTACCGCATCAATCTTGCCCTGGGAAAGTGCCTGTACAGCCTCCATTCCCTTATTATAACGTTCTACATGATCATCACCGAAGTCATCTGTTGCATAGATGTCACCGGTTGTTCCTGTCTGCACACCGATGATCTTGTCCTTAAGGCCATCCGGTGAAGTGATTGCAGAATCATTCTTTACAATAATAACCTGTGACGCTTCTGCATAGGTATCAGAGAAATCAACGCTCTTCTTACGTTCATCCGTAACAGTCATTCCGGCCATACCCATATCTGCCTTCCCGGAAGTCACTTCCGGAATGATGGAATCAAATGCAATATCTTCAATCTGAAGCTTGCATCCCATCTTATCCGCAATTGCCTGTGCAATCTCTGCATCAATACCAACGATTTCATCATTGGATCCGTCATGATATTCATATGGAGGAAACTCTGCATTGGTTGCCATAACAAGTGTTCCTGCCGTGCCGACGCCGTCACCCGTAATTGTCCCTGATGCAGATGCTGCCGCAGAAGTATCTGCTGATGAAGTTTCTGCATCTGAACTGCTCTGTGCCTGAACCGATGCTGCAGAAGTTGCAGATGTCGATACCGCACTGTCTGCAGAAGAACTTCCACATGCCATCAGTCCTGCTGCTACCGCTACTGCCATAACTGCACTGATCATTTTTTTCTTCATAATGTTATCTCCCTTTTCATCTGAAATATACTCATCTGTCCATTTTGCTGCCAGAATATGTAAGTTTATAACAATTAATCGTATATTTATGCATTTATGTGCTTTATTATACACAGAATGTATAAATAATCAAGTACAAAATTAATCTCACATATTCTTCATAAGATTAATTTCTTCTCTTTCGAATGAAACTATACAAATAACAGCCTTTCTTCCATCCGAATATGTTGTAATTTTCACTACAAATCTACTGTTTTCACACACTTTCATTGATTAATATGCACTTATGAGATAAAATTAATATGTTTTAACAGTTATTTATTTATAATTATATATATTTCAGAAAAGGAGGATGAATTCATTGGCACAGGAAACGATTGAGGCAATCCGGGATGCCGAGGCTGCTGCTGCGGCAAAGGAAAAAGAAGCCAGAGAAAGTGCTGACCAGCTTGTCAGCAAGGCCCGGACAGATGCTGCAGCACTGATTAAATCCCGCACCGATGCCATGAAGGAGGAAACCCAGTCTGCGCTTACACAGGCCGGTCTCCGGAATGAAAAAATCATGCAGGACGCAAAGGAGGAAGCGCAGAAAGAAATCATGGAGCTTCAACAGCAGGTGGCGAAAAAACGTCAGAATGCTGTTAAAGCAGTCATAGATCTGCTGGTTTCCTGACGGCAGACGTTACCACCATATTTTCACTAATATTATCTAAGAAAGGAGGGTCATCATGTCTGTACTACCAATGAAACGGGTACTGATCGTCGGACTGCGCAAAGACAGGAAGCAGATACTGGAACTTCTGCAGCGCAAGGGCGTCGTGGAAATCAGTGCAGATCGTTCTGAACCGCATAAAGATCAGGATGATACCGTTTTTCATCAGATTGATATGTCCAGCGCCCGGGCCACTTTTGACAAAAATGTCACTCTGGCTTCGCAGGCACTCGATGTATTAAACCAGACAGTCCCTGATCCCGAACCGGTTACCATGTTCTCCGGTCGTCAGAAAATGACTCTGACGGATTATGAAACAAACGTAGCAAAAAGAGACAGGATCATGGAAATGGTCTATCGCCTGGGCACCCTTTCAAAACAGATGACCGAAATTGAGGCAGAACTTCCAAGACTCGAAATGCAGCTGGAAACGCTGCAGCCATGGCTTCAGTTCGGCTATCCCATGAATTTCGAAGGTACCAGATGTACCAGAGCTTTCATCGGTACATTGCCCAATGAAGTTACTTCTCTTCAGATTCTCGAAGAGATCGGTGCTTCTGCCCCGGACATTACCGGCGTTGATGTTACCATCATCAGTGCATCCACCGAGCAGACCTGTATCATGGTTGTATGCCTGAAACAGGATGCCCAGAAAGTAGAAGAAGCACTGCGCCATATGAATTTTGCACGCCCCGCTCTTTCCGGAGGTGATGCACCCTTAAAGCAGGCACAGGACACCCGTGCAAAGATTGAACAGCTGCAGACAAAGGCTGCCGATATTCAAAAGGAAATCTCTTCCTATGCAGATCGTCGTGATCAGCTCAAATTCATTATCGATTACTTTACCATGCGTTCCGATAAGTATGAAGTATTAAGCGGTCTTCATCAGTCAAACCGCACCTTCCTGCTGACCGGTTATGTTGAGGACCGTTTCACATCCGCGCTGGAATCTCTGTTGACTGCCAGATTCAACTGTATTGTAGAGTTTTCTGTTCCGGATGAATCCGAAGATGTACCTGTAGCGCTGAAGAATAATGCTTTTTCCGCCCCGCTTGAAAGTGTAATCGAAAGCTACTCACTTCCCGGTAAGGGAGAAGATGATCCTACGCTTCCCGTTTCCATCTTTTATTATGTTCTGTTCGGCCTGATGCTTTCAGATGCCGCCTACGGCATGATTATGGCGATCGGCTGCGCTGTCATTCTGAAGAAATTCAAGAATATGGAAGACAGCATGCGAAAAACCATTCAGATGTTCATGCTCTGCGGTATCGGCACCATATTCTGGGGTTTTATGTTCGGCAGCTTTTTCGGTGATGCCACAAAGGTAATTGCCACCACGTTCTTTGGTCGTACGGATATTTCCCTTCCACCGATCTGGTTCGAACCGATCAGTCTCCCGATCAAGATGCTGACCTTCTCATTCCTGCTTGGTCTGATTCATCTTTTTACCGGTCTGGGACTGAAGCTCAAGCGCTGCATCCGTGAACATCGGATTCTGGATGCCATCTATGATGTTGTATTCTGGTACATGCTCGTCGGAGGATCTGTCATTTATCTGCTGACCGTTCCCATGATCACCTCTATGCTGGGCGTAAGTTTCGTACTTCCGTCAGCTGCCGGGCAGGTCGCTGCCGTACTGATGATCATCTCCGCCATCGGAATTATCCTGACCGGCGGAAGAGAATCCCGTAACTGGTTCAAGCGGATTCTTAAAGGTCTGTATGCACTGTATGGAATCACCGGCTACCTGAGCGATGTACTTTCCTATTCCCGACTCCTTGCACTCGGGCTTGCAACCAGTGTAATTGCCACTGTCTTCAACAAAATGGGCAGCATGGTTGCCACGGGGCTTGGCGGCGGTGTCATCGGCTTTATTGTGTTCCTCATTATCTTTATCATCGGCCATCTGCTGAATATGGCGATCAACGCCCTCGGCGCGTATGTACATACCAACCGTCTGCAGTATGTCGAATTCTTCGGTAAGTTCTATGACGGCGGCGGACGTAAGTTCAGACCGTTTACCGAAAATACAAAATATTACAAAGTTCAGGAATAATAAACTTACAACTAAAACAACGGAGGTATCAATTATGTCACAGTTAGGATTATTCTTTGCTCTTCTTGGTGCAGCTCTTTCCGCTCTGCTTGCAGGAGCCGGTTCCGCGGTCGGTGTTGGCCGTGCAGGTCAGGCCGCTGCAGGTGTTGTCACAGACGACCCTTCACAGTTCAGTAAGGTTCTGCTGCTGCAGCTGCTGCCTGGTACACAGGGTATTTATGGTCTGCTGATCGCTTTCATCACCATGACGCAGATCGGCATCATGGGTGGAGATTCCAACATTTCTCTTGCCAAGGGGCTTCTGTACCTCGCTGCCTGCCTTCCCATGGCAATCGTCGGCTACATTTCCGCATGCTATCAGTCACAGGCATCTGTTGCAGCCATCGGCCTTGTTGCCAAGAGACCTGATCAGTTCGGTAAAGCCATGATTTTCCCGGCCATGGTAGAAACCTATGCCATCCTTGCTCTGCTGGTTTCCATCCTTGCAATCTTCGGTATTGCAAATGTAAATATTTAATCTGGAATCAGAAATGACACCACGAATAAGGAAAGGAAAACCAACATGGCTGGATTAGATAAGATTATCGGTGAAATCAATGCCGAATCCCGGCAGACCATTGACGAAGTACAGTCAAAAGCCTCCAGGGAAGCGCAGCAGATTATGACCGAAGCCGAAAAAAAGGCAAATGAGTCGTGTGAAAAACTTGCACATGACAGAGAAATCCGTCTGTCTGATCAGCTTTCACGTGCTACCTCTGCCGCAGCACTTACGAAACGGCAGATGTTGCTTGCAGAAAAGCAGCGCCTGATTAGCGAAGTGCTTTCACAGGCAAAGCAGGATCTGATACAGCTTCCTGAGAATGAGTATTTTCCTCTGCTTCTTGCGCTGATCAGTAAAAATGCACTGCCGCAGAACGGAGAAATTATTTTTTCCGAAAAAGATCTCAGAAGGCTCCCATCTGACTTTGCTGCTTCTGCAAACAAAGCAGCTTCTGAAAAAGGCGGCTCTCTGAAAGTTTCTGACAGCACACGTCTGATCGACGGCGGTTTTATACTGGCTTACGACGGAATCGAAGAAAACTGCTCCATCAGTGCACTTTTTGAAACAAATATTGAAGAACTGCAGGATCAGATACAGCGCCTGCTCTTTATGCCGTAATCGTCGCAATTCATGTAAATAAAAGAAAGGAATCACATGCCTGAACAATATTTATATGCGGTAGCGAGAATCAGGTGCAAAGAGCTGACACTGCTTGGCAGTTCCGTTATGGACGCTCTTCTGTCCACGGATAATTACAATGAATGCCTTCGTGTTCTTTCCGATCACGGCTGGAACGGTGACGGGAGTACCTCCCCCGAATCGCTTCTGTCCTCTGAACGGGATAAAACCTGGGAGTTTATCGGCGAACTGGTAAAGGACATGTCCGTTTTTGATGTTTTCCTCTATGCCAATGATTATCACAATCTGAAGGCTGCCATCAAGGAAGTATGCACAGGTACGGAACATGCCGGAATCTATATTGACAAAAGCCAGTGTACCATCGACCCCGAGCTGATCCGGAAGGCAATCCGTGACCATGATTATCAGGCGCTGCCGGAACATATGCAGGAAGTTGCCAGACAGGCAACGGAAACTCTGCTGCATACCGGTGACGGACAGCTCTGCGATATTCTGATTGACCGCGCTGCACTGATTACCATTTATGAATCCGGGAAAAAATCCGGAAATGAAATTCTGGCTTTATACGGAGAGCTTACCGTTGCATCCGCAGATATCAAGACTGCAATCCGTGCCTGCAAAACCGGCAAGGATCTCCAGTTCTTAAACCGTGCACTTGCACCCTGTGACTCTCTTGACCTGAAACAGCTGGCAGCCGCTGCCGCCGACAGTCCGGAGGCAATCTATACCTACCTCGACCGCACGGCCTACGCAGATGCCATTCCGGAGATCAAAAAATCTCCGTCTGCATTTGAACGCTGGTGCGATAATCGCATCATCCGCAGCATACGCCCGCAGATCCATAATCCATCTTCCATCGGACCGCTTGCTGCCTATATTCTGGCTCGCGAAAATGAGATCAAATCTGTCAGAATCATTCTGTCGGGAAAGCTTAATCACCTCCCGGATGACTCCGTCAGAGAAAGGGTAAGGGAAATGTATGTATAAAATCGCAGTAATGGGTGATAAAGACAGCATTTACGGATTTGCCGCCCTGGGGCTGGATACATTCCCGTTTACAGATCCCGTCGCCGCAGGCAGAAAAATGCGTGAGCTTGCAGAAAACAATTATGCTGTCATCTATATCACAGAGGCCCTGGCCGATAAGCTGACTGCTGAAATCGACCATTACAGAGAACAGATGCTTCCGGCAATCATCCTTATTCCGGGCGTTTCCGGAAATACAGGCAAGGGAATACAATCTGTAAAGAAATCTGTGGAACAGGCTGTTGGTTCAGATATCATTTTCAACAACTAAAAAGTACTTGCGTGATTCCCGATGCGCAGAAATGGAGCACAATTCAATGAGTACTGGAACAATTAAGAAAGTGGCCGGTCCTCTTGTCATTGCGAGAGGAATGGGCCAGGCAAATATGTTTGACGTGGTTCGTGTAAGTAAACAGCGTCTGATCGGCGAAATCATCGAAATGCACGGTGATGAGGCTTCTGTACAGGTATACGAGGAAACTTCCGGACTTGCGCCGGGCGCTCCCGTTGAGTCCACAGGTCAGCCTATGAGTGTAGAGCTCGGCCCCGGCCTGATCGGCAGCATTTATGATGGTATCCAGCGTCCGCTTGATGACATCATGGCAGTTACCGGCGGTAACCTGTTAAAGCGTGGTGTTGAAGTTCCTTCGCTGAAAAGAGATAAGGTATGGCACTTTGTTCCGACCAGAAAAGTCGGCGATCATGTTTCTTCCGGCGATATCATCGGAACCGTACAGGAAACTGCCATCGTCACACAGAAGATCATGGTTCCGAACGGAATCTCCGGCACCATCGAAAGCCTGACCGAAGGCGACTATACCGTAACCGATAACATCGCTGTAATTACAAAAGATGACGGTACCAATGTCAATATTCCGCTGATGCAGAAATGGCCGGTACGTAAAGAACGTCCTTATAAGCAGAAGCTCTCTCCGAACATGCCCCTGATCACAGGTCAGCGTATCATCGATACCCTGTTCCCGATTGCCAAAGGCGGTGTTGCAGCAGTTCCCGGGCCTTTCGGTTCCGGTAAGACCGTTGTACAGCATCAGCTGGCAAAATGGGCAGAAGCAGACATCATTGTTTACATCGGCTGCGGTGAACGTGGTAACGAAATGACAGATGTTCTGAATGAATTTCCTGAACTGAAGGATCCCAAAACAGGCCATACGCTGATGGAGCGAACCGTTCTGATCGCCAATACCTCTGATATGCCTGTTGCTGCACGTGAAGCAAGTATTTATACCGGTATTACCATTGCCGAATATTTCCGTGATATGGGTTATTCCGTAGCCCTCATGGCTGACTCCACCTCCCGCTGGGCAGAAGCCCTTCGTGAAATGTCCGGCCGTCTGGAAGAGATGCCCGGTGAAGAAGGATACCCTGCTTACCTCGGATCCCGTCTGGCACAGTTCTATGAAAGAGCTGGACGTGTAAAGGCACTTGGAGACGATGACCGTGAAGGTACACTCTCCGTTATCGGTGCTGTATCTCCTGCCGGCGGTGATATTTCAGAACCGGTTACCCAGGCAACACTTCGTATCGTAAAGGTATTCTGGCGTCTGGATTCCGACCTTGCTTACAAGCGTCATTTCCCGGCCATCAACTGGCTGGAAAGTTATTCTCTGTATGACACACTCGGAAACTGGTTCGATAAAAATGTTGCAGATGACTGGATGGCACAGAAAGGCCGTATCATGAGCCTTCTGCAAGATGAATCCACACTTCTTGAGATGGTAAGACTGGTCGGTGAAGATGCCCTCTCCGCTCCTGACCGCCTGAAGATCGAAGCTGCCAGATCCATCCGTGAAGATCTGCTGCAGCAGAATGCATTCATGGATGAAGATACCTACACTTCTCTGCATAAACAGTATATGCTGATGAAACTGGTACTTTCCTTCTATGATGTCTGCAGTCAGGCTCTGGAAAAAGGCGCAAACATCAACAAACTGGTAGATATGGATGTCCGTGAACCGATCGGACGTTTCAAGTACACTGCTGAAGATCAGGTAGATGCAAAGTATAAGGAAATCGAGCAGAAACTGATTCAGGAAGCAGATGACATTGCCGCAGCAAAGGAGGACTTCTAAATGCCCAAGGAGTATAGAACCATACAGGAGGTTGCCGGTCCTCTGATGCTCGTACGTGGCGTAGACGATGTCGCGTATG
The DNA here is from genome assembly GCA_022486625.1 of Butyrivibrio sp. GTDB lineage: Bacteria > Bacillota > Clostridia > Lachnospirales > Lachnospiraceae > Butyrivibrio. The sequence goes on from JAKVKH010000004.1 coordinate 75,615, forward strand.
ATGAACTCGGCGAAATTGAACTTGCAAACGGTGAAAAGCGCCGCTGCAAGGTACTGGAAATTGATGATGGCAACGCGCTGGTACAGCTGTTCGAAGCTTCTACCGGTATCAATCTGGAAAGCAGCAAGGTTCGTTTTCTTGGCAGAAGCATGGAACTTGGCGTATCCGAAGATATGCTCTCCCGTGTATTCGATGGACTTGGCCGACCGATTGACGGCGGCCCGGACATTCTTCCCGAAGAGCGTCGTGACATCAACGGTCTGCCAATGAATCCGGCGGCAAGAGCATATCCGGAGGAATTCATTCAGACCGGTGTCTCCGCAATTGATGGTCTGAACACACTGGTTCGTGGACAGAAGCTTCCTATTTTCTCTGCTTCCGGTCTTCCTCACGAACAGCTCGCTGCCCAGATTGCCCGTCAGGCCAAGGTAGTCGGCACTGATGAACCTTTCGCCGTTGTATTTGCTGCCATGGGTATCACCTTTGAGGAATCCAACTTCTTCGTGGAAAGTTTCAAGGAAACAGGCGCAATCGACCGTACCGTACTGTTCATCAACCTCGCCAATGACCCGGCTGTTGAACGTATCGCTACGCCCCGTATGGCGCTGACCGCTGCAGAGTACCTGGCTTTTGAAAAAGGCATGCACGTACTGGTTATCCTGACCGATATCACCAACTACGCCGATGCACTTCGTGAAGTCAGTGCCGCGCGTAAGGAAGTTCCGGGACGTCGTGGATATCCCGGCTACATGTACACCGATCTTGCTTCCATGTATGAGCGTGCAGGACGTCAGAAGGGAAAGCCCGGTTCCATTACCATGATTCCGATTCTGACCATGCCCGAAGATGATAAGACACACCCGATCCCCGATCTGACCGGTTATATCACAGAAGGACAGATTATCCTGTCCCGTGACCTGTATCGTAAGGGCGTTCAGCCTCCGATCGATGTGCTTCCTTCTCTTTCCCGTCTGAAGGATAAAGGTATCGGTGCAGGAAAAACCCGTGAGGATCACTCCAACCAGATGAACCAGCTGTTCGCAGCCTATGCACGTGGTAAGGATGCCAAAGAACTGATGGTTATTCTGGGCGAAGCCGCACTGACCGATATCGATAAACTGTATGCAAAGTTCTCAGATGAATTTGAGAAAAAATATGTATCCCAGGGCTACCGTACCGATCGGAGTATTCAGGAAACACTGGACATCGGCTGGGAACTGCTCCGGATTCTGCCAAGAACAGAACTCAAGCGTATCAAGGATGAATACCTGGATAAGTACTACAACGTATAACTGTAATTTACAGAGAGGTGGTAATCATGCCAACAGTAAATCCTACCCGAATGGAGCTGACAAGGCTGAAGGTAAAGCTTGCGACAGCCACCAGGGGACATAAGCTATTAAAGGATAAGCGTGATGAGCTGATGCGCCAGTTCCTCGATCTGGTACGTGTGAATAAAACACTTCGTGAAAAGGTAGAGCAGGAGCTTCAGGATGCCAATAAGAACTTCGTTCTGGCGCGTTCCACCATGTCCTCCGAAGCCGTTGAGGTTGCTTTCATGGCACCCAAGCAGGAAGTTTCTGTGGATGTGGATACAAAAAATGTCATGAGTGTCGATATCCCGCAGTTTACAACCCACACGCGTACCTCCGATGCGAACGACATCTACTCGTATGGTTTCGCTTTCACCTCCAGCGACCTCGATGATGCCGTACAGAGCCTGGCTGAGCTTCAGGACGATATGCTCAAGCTCGCAGAAGTTGAGAAATCCTGCCAGCTCATGGCTGCAGAAATCGAGAAAACGCGTCGCCGTGTCAATGCCCTGGAGCACGTCATGATTCCAGAGTATCAAAAGAACATCAAGTACATTACGATGAAGCTGGATGAAAATGAACGAAGCACGCAGATCCGTCTGATGAAGGTAAAAGATATGATGCTTGAAGACAAGCATCACTACAAAGAGAAACTGGAAGAACCGGTTACAGAATAAAACCGGTTCTGTCATAAAAAAACTTGCCTGTCCGAACCGGACAGGCAAGTTTTTTATTCTTCTGTTACTGTTCTGATATGAAGCTCCTCAAGCTGATGATCCGTTACGAAGCCCGGAGCACCCATCATGACATCCTGTGCGTTCTTGTTCATCGGGAACGGAATGATCTCACGGATAGAATCCTCACCTGCGAGCAGCATGACCATACGGTCAACGCCCGGCGCAATACCTGCGTGCGGCGGTGCGCCGTAACAGAATGCATTATACATGGCAGGGAACTTTGCCTTTACATCCTCTTCACCAAGACGAACCAGTTCAAATGCCTTTATCATAATCTCCGGATCATGGTTTCTGACAGCTCCGGAAGAAAGTTCCACACCGTTGCATACAAGGTCGTACTGATCTGCTGTAATGGACAACGGATCAATTTCGCCCCGTTCTGCCTTCAGCAGTGTTTCAAGACCACCTGCCGGCATGGAGAAAGGATTATGGCAGAATTCCAGCTCCCCGGATTCCTCACCGATCTCATACATCGGGAAGTCTACAATCCAGCAGAAAGAATACTGCTCTTTGTCCATATGTCCGGGAACTGCTGCACCGAATGTCTTTACCAGAACACCTGCAGTTTTCTGTGCAGCGGTCAGCTTACCTGCAGACAGCAGTACCAGATCATTGGCCTTAAGTCCAAGTGCTGCAATGATCTCATCTTTCTTCGGTGCAACGAACTTAGAGATGCCACCGATGGCTTCATTATTTTCATCAATGCGGAACCAGTATCCCTTGTTTCCGGCCTGTACTTCCACGTCTGCAAGTGTCTTATCAATAAATTTACGGCTTTCCTTAAAGTCAGACACGACAACCGCCTTGATAATATTGCCATCCTGGAACGGACCGAATTCACTGCCTTCAAAGAGTTTTGTCACATCCGTTACCGTCAGATCAATACGCAGATCCGGCTTGTCGGAACCATATTTTTCCATGGCTTCCAGATACGGAATTCTCTTAAACGGAGCTTCGGACGCTCTGTTATAGGTACCATATTTTGCAAAGATCGGCGGCAGAACGTCTTCCAGAATTGCAAATACATCTTCCTGAGAAGCAAATGCCATTTCCATATCCATCTGGTAGAATTCTCCCGGACTTCTGTCTCCACGCGCATCCTCATCACGGAAGCACGGAGCGATCTGGAAGTAACGGTCAAAACCGGATACCATCAGTAGCTGCTTGAACTGCTGCGGTGCCTGCGGAAGTGCATAGAACTGACCCGGATGCTTTCTGGCAGGTACGAGATAGTCTCTTGCACCTTCCGGTGAAGAAGCGGTCAGGATCGGTGTGGTAATCTCCATAAAACCATGCTCTGTCATGGACTGACGAAGGGCAGCCACAACATTGCATCTTAAGATAATGTTCTTTTTTACTTCCGGATTACGCAGATCCAGATAACGGTATTTAAGTCTTGCTGCTTCATCCGCCTCACGGCTGTGGTTAATTTCGAACGGCAGCTCATTATAACGACAGCGGCCCAGAACCTCAACCTTTTCCGGAACAACTTCAATATCACCGGTTTCCTGCTTCGGGTTCTTGCTGCTTCTCTCTCTTACTTCTCCTTCAACAGAAACCGTAGATTCCTTGTTGACGGACTTGAATGTCTTCATCATTTCCTCAGTCTGAATGACAACCTGTGTGGTTCCATAGAAATCACGCAGTACAACGAAACCGAGATTGCTGCCGACTTCACGCATGTTTTCCATCCAGCCGACGAGCTTCACCTTTTTACCCGCATCAGACAGCCGAAGCTCTCCGCAGGTATGTGTACGGGATTGCATCATAATCTTTCTTACCTCTTTTTCCAAATAAATCACAATAACCGTTATTCAGTTTACCGCTTTTCCCGGTTCATTGCCACATTTTTCTTACTTTTTCCGTAAAATCTTACGTTTTGGTTTTTTCCGCATCTACCGCTTTCCTGAGTTTTTCCAGAAGCGCCGCATATGCATGCATCAGTTCCTCTTCATGTATTCTGATATATTCCGTATTCTGCTTCTTTGTTTCGGTTTCCATAGCCTTTGCCTGGGCCGAAAGCTGCTCTGCACCGATCGTCAGTGACAGACTCTTGAGTGAATGCACGAGAATGCGATAACTTTCCCAGTCTTTTTCCTGATACGCCTTCTGAAACGCTTCGCGCTTATCCGCGTTCAGATATTCTTCCAGCATTTCCAGATAAAATGATTTTGTATCCATACAATAGGACATTCCCAGTTTTACATTAATTTCAGGAACATCTTCCAGGAAACCGTCCTGATCCGGAATCTGATTATCCTGCAGTTTTTCTCCGATGTCTTTCTCCTCCTTCTGTTCCTTCTGAAGCTGCCTTGGAAGATATTTCATGATCATATCCTCCAGTTCTGCATATATCACCGGTTTGGCAATATAATCATCAAACCCGTTTCTGAGATATTCATCCTTGGCACCGGAAAGCGCATTGGCTGTCAGCATAATTACCGGTGTATGCGCATTAGGACAGTCCCTGAACTGCTTCATCCTGCAAAGTGTCTCTGTTCCGTCCATTTCAGGCATCATATCATCCAGAAAGATCATATCATACCGGGTATCCTGTACCAGTCCAAGACACGTTTTTCCATTTCTGGCCGTATCCATCTGAATTCCGGTTTTCTTCAGAAGCCCCTGGATTACTTTCAGATTCATCTCCACATCATCTACAATCAGGATTTTCGCATCCGGTGCATAAATTCCCGGATGATATGACTTCCTTTCCGTATTTTCTGTCAGCACATATCGCTGCGCAAAATCCCCCATCGGTTCCTGCGATGCAATTTTCTGCGGAATTTCCACCGTAAATTCCGAACCTTTTCCATACACACTGTCCACTTGAATCTGTCCGCCCATCATATCCAGCAGCTGCCTCGTAATGGACAATCCAAGACCTGTACCCTGCACCGAACGGTTCTTAATCTCATCCACCCGCTGAAATGAACCAAAAAGCTTTTCCTGATCCTCCTGATGAATGCCAATGCCCGTATCTTTAACTGCAATTCTCAGCAGCACCCTGCAATCTCCAAGCGGACTGTATGATACTCTGAGCGTAATCTTGCCCCGATCCGTATATTTCACTGCATTTGACAGAAGATTAATCACGATCTGCCGGATTCTTACCTCATCCCCGATCAGCGCTGACGGAATCATCGGATCATTCACAACTTCCAGTTCCAGATGTTTTTCCTGTGCACGTACCAGAACCATTGTGTAGCTGTCATTGATCAGTGAAGCCAAGTTATATTCTGCCGGAATCACTTCCATTTTTCCTGATTCAATTTTGGAAAAATCCAGCACATCATTAATAATCGACAGCAGATTTCTTGCCGATCGTTCAATATCATTGGAATATTCCCGTATTTCAGCTTCCTGCGACTCCCGCTGAATCAATGTATTCATTCCCAGTACCGCATTGATCGGTGTACGGATCTCATGCGACATATTGGCCAGAAAACGGCTTTTTGCCCTGTTTGCCTCTTCCGCACGATCTTTTGCCTCTATCATCTGATGCATCCGCGCCTTTTCCGCTTCCATTTCATTTCTCAGAAGACGCTCATTCTCTTCAAAAGCGCCTGCATAGCCACGCATAATCTGCCTCAAATGTACATAAAGCATGACGATGGCAAAAAATGCCGCCCCATACCTGCTGTATCTGCCAAGATCACCCACTTTCACCACATAGGTTCTTGCCAGATCCACAATACTCCCGGACGCAAAACTGATCAGTGCTGCAAACTCAAGTAAAAATGACCATTTTCTCTCCTGCAGCGCGACCTCGCACCACTTGAAAATAACTACCAGAATCGTCAGGAAAATCATGATATGTGAAACAAATGCCATATTCATAAAATCAATTGTATTGCTGACCTGAAGAATCAGTTGAATGACAATATTGGCATAAGCAAGATACAAAAGCACATGAAATCCGGTCTGCACATTCTCCGGAAGCCTCTGTTGATAATACAGCAGAAGAAGCACCGGCATCATCATCAGAATCAGGAAAATGAGATCGGAATAAAGTACCTGGTTTCCGTAAAATGTCTCCATCATTTTAGTTTCTATCGAATAATATATCGCAGCCAGAAGACAATATGGACTCAGAAACTGCATCCCCTGAAGACTCTGCCCGGAAAAAAACTGCATCACGGAAAAAATAGCCAGCAGAATTCCACAGAACAGCATGGTCATATTCAGTACAATATTAAACAGATTTTCCCTTAGAAACTGCAGAATAATCACATCACGGTTTCCGACACGCATGGCACTGAGCTTTGCTGCATAATCACTGTAAGGAGACTGCATGACAATACGGATCTTTCCCCTGGTAAAATGTTCCGGCAGATCAATAAAATTGGTAATGCTGCCGGCAGTATGGCCAAAAACCTTCTGATCCTTTGTCCCGAATTCGTAAATATCCTTGCCGTCTACCGTAACCACAACCGTTTTATCCGCTGAGAGAAACGCCAGTGTCTTCCCTGCAAACTGTTGCGGAATCGTATTCTCCAGAATTATGGTTTCTCCCGGTGCCGAAGTGCTCGCATATGGAAGATGTACAATCTTCTCCGATGTCCCGTCTTCACGGACCATTGTCCATCCGGTATCAAAACTGCAGATATCTCCCTTGGCAAGTGTCATATCCGTCACGTGAAAGCACAGCAGAATAAACACCACCAGTAATCCTTCTACAATCAGGGCTCCCCAGCCCATTTTCTGTAAAATTCGGATTCCCCTATCTTCTTTTCTCATTTTCTTCCTCGTTTATTTCACAGACCCGCAAATTTCCCATTTATTATCTTTATACCTCAAATTAAGAAATTTTTAAACTAAATGAATGAATTTTATCCGAAATCGTCTGATTACACATGTTATCATAATAACATATCCCGATTTGGATGGAGGAAACATATCAGATGAAAAAGAATATTCTGTTCCTGTTACTTACTGTCATTCTGCTCACTGCTTCATGCAGTCCGGCATCTGTCACTTCTCCCTCCTCCGACCTGACTTCTGCTTCCGCATCATCTGCTCTTTCCTCCGAAGAAAATGGCAATATGGCTTTTTCCCTCGGCACCGCTGATACCCCGGATGGCACAACTCTCATCCTCCCTGTTCTGGCCTCTGACGCAAACACTTCCTGGAATCTGCAGCAACCCCGGGATCAGGATACGCTTGAAAATGCACTTACCTATCTTGGCATTGCCTGCAACTGGCTTAGCAGCCAGAGCCGGAAATGGGGATATCAGGCAGATTTTATCTATGACTGGACGACATATCCTGATCTTATGCATACCGGCACATTCAACACCGATCTTGTAAACTACAATGACAATATGGACACTTCCGTCTGGAATTATATTGATCAACATGTAGATACAAAGGCACTGATGCAAAAATATCACGCAGACAACATCATCTATATGCTGCTCATCAATACACCTTCTGACAATAATGTCACATCCTGTACGCGTAACTGGTATGCGGGAATGGAATATCCCTATGAAGTCTGCTATATGTATCTGCACTGTGACGGTTATGAAGAATCTCCTGCTGCCTATGCCCATGAAATTCTGCACACCTTCGGCGCAGTTGATCTCTATACTGCCGACCCGGAATTTCACATCACAGATCACTTCATCAATGATTATGTAAAAAAAGAAGACGCCAATGACATCATGTATACATGCTACAATGAGGCCACCGGCGACTCTGAATATCATTTGATTTCCAATAAACTGACTGCCCTGGATGCCTACTATATCGGCTGGACCGATGCCTCCGATGTTGTATCCGCCTGGCACCTTACACCAAGTGAGCACCTGCCCGGTTCTGCGGCACTTTCTTCAGATACAGAAGTGTCGCAAGCAGAACCGTAACCGGTACACTTAAAACGATTCCAAAGCTGCCGGAGAGTCCCTGCATAATCGAAAGACCGATATTATTGGAATTGATAATCTGCAGATACGGAAGATCATATGCATAATCCAGTACCAGTGTACTGATACTGCCACCTGCAAATGCCAGAATCAGTGTATTGGAATCCGTTCCCATCATGTCCCTTCCCACACGCATCCCTGCTTTCCATAGTTCTCCTGCCGTGATTTCACGGTTCTGATGCACAATTTCCTGCATGGCACTGGCAATCGACATTGCAACATCCATGGTAGCACCCAGACTGGAAATCAATAGTCCGGAAAAGAGCAGCTCTCCGACCTGAATCCCATTTGTATCCCATAAGGTGACCAGATTTTCAATATCTGATACATTCCAGCCCGAAAGTCCGGTCAGCATTCCGAATATTCTGGCCGTAACACCGGCAATAATTACACCTGCCACAGTTCCAAGCGTTGCAACTGCCGTCTTTGCCGTGGGGCCGCCAATCAGATACATGGTCACCAGTGTTGTAATGCAGCAGACACCCACTGCCACCATAAATGGTGAATACCCTCTGTATATCAGCGGCAGATCAAGAAAAATCACAGTAAAGAATGTGAACGCAAGCCCAAGTGCCCCCTTCAATCCCTTCTTTCCTCCGATCAGACAGAGTGCACCCAGATACAACGCGCCGAAAATCCAGATCATCATCCCGCGATCCTGTGCGTATACGCTGGTAACCACCGCATCTCCCGCAACAGACTGCATGACAATGACACGCATCCCCGGTCTGCAGGCTGCGCCAAACAGGAACCCTGCTGAACTGGTCGTTTGCAGTGCTTCCCCCTTATGACTCCCGCTCAGCATTCTGACCAGCACGGTCTGCTGACCGACGCGCATGCCATCATCCTGCAGGTTATCCTCCAGAATCTTTGTCACAATTCCTTTTTCAAAAGTCTGTCCTGCTCTGGAAATCAGTTCTATCTTACTTCCCTGATTCAGCTGTACTGTAAAAATGATAAAGATAAAAATGAGCAGAGCCGGAATCCCCCACCGGATTCCGGCCTGCCTGAACTGTTTCTTTCTGTTCATGAACGCTTCACACTCATTCCTTTACAATCGTAAATGGTTCATCCATCTGTTCAATTTGATTCTGATCCGTAACCTGATACGTTGTTATCTCAAAATGATCTGCCGTCATATCAATGACAGAATAGCTTGGCAACCAGTTCTGCGCACGCTTTGCAATATAGTCCTGCTGTGAGGCAATCAACTCATAATACTTGGAACCGGAAGCTGAATTTGCAGTCATATACAGAATTCCCTTCGGATTAACCACTGTATTCCCCTCTGTATTTTCAATCGTATAGCAGTGATTATCCTTCTGGAATGCTGCCAGACCTTTCTTTGCCACATCGTCCTGCGGTGTTAGCGTGATCTGTGACTGCGTGGTCAGGTCAAATGCATGATCCCAGTCATAATCAGAACCATCTGCCAGCATCTGAAACTCGTAATTATCGTGTGTTTGTCCGTCGCTGTACAGAAGCTTTGATCTGCTGTAGGTATGATCGTGTCCCTGCAGGACAACATCTACATTGTACTGATCAAACAAAGGTGTCAGCTGTGTCCGGAGAATCATGCCATCGGTATCCGAATGATCGAGGCCTGATCCATAGATGTCCTGATGAATCGTAACCACTCTCCACTTTGCAGACGGATCGGAAGCAATTGCCTGCTGAAGTGTCTTTTCATGTTCCGCCACATTGTAGTTGTTGGTATTGAGCACAATGAAGAGTCCCTCTCCATAGGAATAGTAGTAATCACCACCGGCTTTTGTTTCTCCGTTACCTGTCTGGTTTGGTGTATTGAAATGCCAGGAATAATCCGGATTCAGCGAATCATGATTACCGATTGTCGTTGCAACCGGTACCTGCTGCAATACATCCGCATTTAAAAAACCTGCATATTCTTCCTCTTTTGGTTTCCCTGTCTTATTGATCTGATCTCCCGCAGAGATGATAAAATCCAGATCCTGATTGGCAAATCTGGCAATATTTAAAGTTCTGTTCCAGGAATAACTGTCATTTCTGGCCGCCGTATTGGCTGCTCCATCTTCCTGTGCCAGTTCTCCGCCGCCCTGCGGCTGCCCCTTTGATGCGCCGATCTGCGGATCTCCTACCAGCAAAATCTTTGTATCCGCCGTATCACTTAAATGATAAGAACGTACTTCTGACTGCACCCCGTTTTTTTCCACTGTATAACAGTAGTTGTTCCCAGGTTCAAGTCCTGTCACTGTCACTTTATTGGAAACATAGGAAATACCGCCGGTAAGTGTGCTGTCTACCTGCTGCACGGTTCCGGTAAACTGCTTCAGATGTGCTTTGTCTTTTCCAAACAGTACGACCGGTGTTGCATCTTTCCCACTCTCCACTTTACTGTACCATGCAAAATTCAGCTGCGTTTCATTTGCTCCAGGTGCAATGGATACCTTTGTATCATCCGATGCCACACTGCTCCATTTCTGTACCCAGTCTGCCCAACTGCTGTCAGAACTGAGTGTACTGGAATCCGCATAGTGTGATGTGGATGCAAACGTATTCATTGCAGGTACTGCGGTCATCACCGCCATTCCCATGCATACTGCCATAATCATTTTTCTTTTCATTCCTTGATTCTCCTCCTTGTCATCATCCCTTCGGGTTATGCCATGATGATATCAGAGGCGGATTTTCAGAACTATCACATCGGTGTAAAAGATTGTAAAGATTGCTTTTCCCATGCTTTTCTTATGATTTACGTAAAAGGCAGATCAGACCTGCCATTACTCCGCCAAAGACAATGGCGTACCCTGCAGTCAGGAAGCAGGTTCCCATGAGACTGGAAGGCATCATGAACACCGCACTCCTTATGACATGTACTACAGCTCCTGCGGCAAAACCGACCACTGCAAAGATCAGTACCCTGAGCAACAGATAAAGAACTCTTTCCTTCGTGCTTTCTATTCTCGTTTTTTCAGTCACTGTGATCCACTCCTTCCGCGTACTTCATTCTGGCTTCATCATGATCAGTCTGTTCCTCTTCATGTACTTCTTCACTGACATGTTTTCCGGTAATGGAGAAAATAACCCATTCTGCAATATTGGTTGCATGATCGCCAATCCGTTCAAAATATTTGGCAATTGACATCAGATCCATTGCCTGCTCACCGTTGTCCGGATTCTGATGGATCAGACTGATCAGTTCCTTTTTGACATTACAGTACAGTTCATCTACAACGTCATCATGGGTAATAACCTCTGCAGCCAGCATCTGATCCTTATGCACAAATGCATCAATACTGTTGTTAAGCATGAAGGTGGTTTCCTTTGCCATGGACTTGATATGCTCCAGATCCTTGATATAAGGCTTACCGTCCATCATCAGAATGATCTCCGAAATATCTGAGGCATGGTCTCCGACCCGTTCCATATCCGTGATCATTTTCAGTGCAGATGAGATGGTTCGCAGATCTCTGGCTACCGGTTGCTGCTGCATCAGCAGTTTTAAACACAATGCTTCTATCTTTCTTTCCTGTGAATCCACAATTTCGTCATCACGGATTGTTTTCTCTGCAATTTCCGTATCCTGCCTGATCAGTGCCTGAATTGCGGCTTCAATTGCCTTTTCAATCAGACTCCCCATCTCTATCATCTCGTTATTAAGTTCTTCCAGCTCACTGTCAAATAAATATCTTGTCATCTGTATTCTCCTTAAAATCCGTGCCGTTCTCCTGACACTGTCATCACTTTTCTCTTTCTGTTTTTTCATTTTAATGATAAAAAAGTCAGGTAAAATCTGCTATCAGCGCGGTGTAAAGGACACGTAAAAAAACCGGACTGCTGTATTGCAGTCCGGTCTGTGCCGATATCTGTCCTTTATTCTGCTTTCAGATTCAGGAGAGAAGATGATTTAATGAAGATATTTTTCTGGCTTCCTGCATGATCTGATCCTTATTCTGGATCAGATATGCAGAGAGTTGGTGCACCTCTTCCTCAGAAAATCCGCTGCTGCTCCGGATCCTGCCCTCTGGCATGATTCCCTCCGCAACATCAGAGCCCCGCTCAAACGTAATGGCTACAAGCGGTTTTCCGCCTGCAGACACAATACTGGAATATGTCAGCTTTACGCTCTGCTGCTCTTTTCCCTGTGACATCGTTTCTTTCTCCGTTTCCTTCAGTCAGTCTACCTTCAGAATCAGTTTCAGGATCCGTTTCGCGCAGCTCTCCATTTCTGCTCTGCTCACTGCGCCTTTCTTCTTTGCTTCCAGAAGACGCTCCGGGAATCCCAGTCCCATCTTCACATCGTTTCCCGCCTTGACCTCTTTGTAATGCTCTGCGAGATTCCACCAGTCTGTTGTTACCATCCCTTCGTAACCCCACTCACCACGCAGAACATCCGTCAGAAGATCATGATCTTCCGAAGCACGGTGTCCGTTGATGATATTATAGGAAGACATGATGCTCCAGGGATCTGCCTCCTTCACGATGATCTCAAATGCCTTCAGATAAATTTCACGGATCGCACGCTCCGAGGCTCTTGAATCACTGCCACGCCTGTTGGTTTCCTTGTCATTAAGCGCAAAATGCTTGACCGTTGCCCCGACATGATTACTCTGTATACCCCTTACCATTCCTGCTGCCTGTTTTCCGGTCAGGAACGGATCTTCTGAATAATACTCAAAATTTCTGCCGCAAAGAGGACTTCTGTGAATATTTACTGCCGGCGTCAGCCATACCGCAATATTATTCTCCTTTACCTCTGCGCCTCCTGCTACGCCAACCATCTGCGTCACTTCCGGATCCCACGTACATGCCAGAAGTGTTGCACATGGAAATGCAGTCGTATGCACGCCGCACTGCGGCCAGATCCTGAGTCCTGCAGGGCCATCTGCCGTCATGACATTTGGCACGCCGTATTCCGGAAGATTCCCATATCCGAAAGTATTGGCAACACCTGTATTTGGCTGTCCTCCCAGCATTACCGCCAGATCTTCGTCTGACAGCTGCGCAGTAAACTGATCCAGCGTAATCTTTCCTTCTGCCACTTCGATCAGCTGATGTTTCTTACTCTTTACACCAAAGAATACAAACGGGGCTCTTGCCCGCACTGCAGGTGCGCACAGATCCATATTCTGAAGCTTCTCACGCTTTAGGATATTTTCATCCGGATTATTGGCTTTTCCCTGCGGAAGCGCTTCATAGCTGCCATCCGCCAACATTCTCTTTTTCAGAGAAGTCGGTACCATCTCCGGTTTTAATGCTCTGACCACTCTGTCCTTTTTCAGTTCCAGCGTATACTCCGCCTTCTGTGTATCTCTTACCGAGGTGCCGATATGGAACACATAGCTGCCCTTTTCCAGTACATATGCCGATTTTCTGATCTTGCCGAGGTCATCATAGGATGCCATATCTTCTGCACGGAAACGGATCCGGACCTGCTGCTGTGCGCCAGGCTGTAAAAGTCCTGTCTTTTTATAACCGATCAGCGCCTTTGCAGGTTTTCCGAGTTTTCCCTGCGGCGCGCTGAAATACACCTGCACAACTTCTTTTCCCGGATAGTCTCCGACATTGCATACTGTCGCAGATGCTTCCAGCATGCCATCCTTCTCACTTACCTGTACTCCCGTCACATCGAAACAGGTATAGGAAAGTCCGTAACCGAAAGGATAATTAACCTTCTCTGCCGCTCCCGGAATGGTTTCAAAGTACCGGTAGCCCACATAAATATCCTCTGTGTAATCCACATACTGATCTGATTCATGAAAGCCCGCTGTAGAAGGATAGTCTTCCAGTTTTTTAGCAAAAGTATCCGCAAGTTTCCCGGAGGGATTTCCATCTCCCATCAGCAGTTCTGCTGCAGCCAGACCGCCTTCCATTCCCCCCTGCCATGCCATCAGTACCGCAGAAATTCCCGCATCATCCTTAAACCACTGCGTATCCACCATTCCACCGACATTCATGACAACTATGACCTTTGCAAAAGCATTCTTCACCTGCTTAACCATTGCTTCTTCCGCTCTGGTCAGATAAAAATCTCCACGCTCAAAGAGCTTTTCAGACTCCGCAACCATATGGTCGTCCTCACTCTTTTTTTCCCGTTTCTGATCTCCTGCCACCTTGCGATCCCAGCCTTCCCCCGAAAACCGACTGATGGAAATAATCGCAGTATCCGTATACGCTGCCGCACGGGCAAGAAGTTCTTTCGCAAGCCTGGGCTCCTGCGTCATTCCCGGTACCTTCCCCTGTGCGTATTGTTTCTGTACCTGCTCACGATAAAAATCTGCCGTTTCTTCGAACACACTTATCCTGTCTCTGAGCATGAGGAAACCATCATACAGGTTATGAATATAGGATACGGTAACATCCCCACTTCCGCCGCCGCCTTTCACATAGTCAAAAGTTCCCTTTCCAAACAATGCCACTTTGCTGCCTGCTGCAAGTGGCAATACCTGTCGGTCATTTTTCAGCAGTACCATTCCTTCCTTTGCAGCATTTTTCGAAAGCAGTATATGTGCCTGGCTCTCCGTCACTTTCTTCCCGTCTTTTCCAAGCGGAAGATTCGGCTGATAATTCGCTCTGATCCATTTTTCCATTCTGTTCCTCTTTTCTTTCATAACCCCGTAATCAGATACAACAGTTCACATAATTTTATTGTAACATCAGGAATTTTTTTTACATAGCAAAAAGGTATGTTCATTAACATAAATTCCATAAAATATACGTATTTTAACTGTTGTAGTGACAATTTCAAAAAGCTATAATAGGAATGTTCCACTGGAAAGGAGGCCTTTATGTTATCTGAAGAACAGGAAAAATTATTGGAAAAAATTCATGCCGGTGAAGACATTCCTGTCGAAGGATTCCTTGAAGACATCCATCCAGCAGATATTGCCGCCTGTCTGAATGAGGAGGACGTATCCGATGAAGAACTGACCAGTTTTTTCCAGCATGAAGACAAGGAATTTCTGGCAAGTGTCCTGGAACAGTCAGATGACGGACTGCAGGCACGCGTTGTCGCACTCCTGCCATATACAGATGTCATACGGATTTTCTCCTATATGTCAAAGGATGATATTGCGGATATTCTGGGGGATCTCCCGATTGATCTGCGAAAAAAACTTCTGAATCTGATGAAGGCAAGCGATTCCCGTGAGTTGAGTGCCCTGATGGGATATGGAGAAGATACCGCCGGCGGTATCATGACGACTGAATACATCGCACTGAGGGATGATCTGACCATCGCACAGACCCTGGTAAAGATCAAGGAAATTGCTCCTAAAACAGAAGTGATCGAAACCATTTTCGTTCTGAATAAAAACAGAGAACTGGTCGGAATTGCCGACCTGCGGGATATTCTGATTGCACCAAACGATGATGTGCTTTCTTCCATCATGGATGAAACTGTCATCAGCGTTTTTCCGGAGCAGGATCAGGAAGAAGTATCCCTTCTGGTAAATAAATACGATCTGACGGTTATCCCCGTCATTAACAGACGCCACGCACTCCTGGGTATCATCACTGTAGATGATATCATGGATGTCATGGTAGAAGAGCAGACCGAGGATATCCTTCGTCTTGGTGGTATCGGAGAAGTCGAAGAAATCGGTGGTCCCATCAATATCTCCGTACGCAGACGTCTCCCCTGGCTTTTCATCAATCTGCTGACTGCTTTCATTGCCGCCAGTGCCATTGCACTGTTTGATGATGTAATTGCGCAGGTTGCCGCACTGGCCTCCATGATGACCATTGTCTCCGGAATGGGGGGAAATGCAGGTACACAGACCCTCTCACTTGCCATTCGCGGTATTACTCTTGGTGAAATTGATCTGAAAAGCAACTGGAAACTTGTGTTCAAAGAAGTTGCGGTCGGTCTTCTGGATGGTGCTGCCATCGGATTTTTTACCGGCATTGTATTCTATTTCCGCTATGGCAATATTTATCTCGGACTGATTATCCTGCTGGCCATGACGGGGAACCTGATCATCGCCGGTCTCTCCGGTTTTCTGATTCCGCTGATCATCAAGAAGCTTGGTGCAGATCCTGCACTGTCTTCTTCCATCTTCCTGACCACCATGACAGATACCTGCGGATTCTTCATCTTCCTGGGTCTGGCAAAGCTGTTCCTTCCACTCCTTGTTCATTGAGCGCAGAAGCAGTTACCTTTCCTTTGACCACAGGTAACAATATGCCTGTGTTCTGGCAGTAAAGCTTTCTTTCTGAAGAAGTTCTCTGACCTGTGCCCTTGTATACCAGCCAGGCTTTATTTCTTCAAACGCAGAAGTACTTTCTGCAAATGTTCCGGCTGCAGTACCAACGATACAGACGTTTTTTTCATTGGAAAATCCGATTGCGCTGTAGCTGGGTCCGATATGATCTTCAATGCTGATCAGATCAAGCCCTGTTTCCTCTTTCAGTTCTCTCCTGGCACTTTCATCCGGTGTTTCTCCCGGATCAATCATCCCTGCCGGGAAATTATAAACCCAGCTATTTGCCGCAAGGCGAAATTCCCGGTCAATCAGGATTTTCTCATGTGTTTCATCTTCAATAATCAGAACAACCGCATCCACTCCCGGATTTTTGATATCCTCGCTGGTCTTCATATGCGGATTTCTGCTGATCATCTCATAGATCTTATCCTGTCCGTCCACTGTCCTGTATTGCAGATCATATCTGGTAATAAAATTCCCCTCATCCAGCTTTCTGATCGCCTTGAATTCCATCTTTTTCCTCATCTTTCCGGTCAGATCGAACCATATACAATCTGACGCATTCCACGGATAAAGCTGTGATCACAGCCGCCATCAATCTGCTGCATATAAATCAGAATCAGTTCTTCCTCCGGATCTGTAAAGAAATAGCTCCCTGCGAGACCGTCCCATCCAAATTCGCCAATACTGCCATTTGACATTGCTTCCGCCTTATTCTGAAGAATACGGAAATAGTTCCCATATCCATAGCCGATGCAGCTGTCCAGCTTGAATGTATTCATCTGCTGCTGCGTCAACTGACTGGTTGTCATAAACTCCATCGTTTTGCGGCCGATTATTTCCTTTCCATGATATGCACCTTTATTCAGCAGCATCTCTGCAAAATGCGCATAATCTTCTACTGTGGAATATAGTCCTGCTCCGCCGGATTCATACCATGGATCTTCAAACGGCTGATCCATCTCCAGCTTCTGCCGGATGTCTTCTTCTGCACGCACCGGTTTTCCGTCTTTTTTCCTTCGATAAAGAACTGCCTGGCGAAAGCTCCTGTCTGCATCTATTTTGAAATCCGTGTCTGTCATATTCAGTGGAATAAACAGTTCCTCTTTCAGAAACTGTGAAAACGGCATCCCGGTAATTACTTCGATCACTGCCGCCATCACATCCGCCGACAGGCCATACCGAAAACCGGTACCAGGCTCAAATGCCAGGCAGGCTTCACTGAACTTGTTACAGACATCTGTATTACTCCTGAGGATACCGGATTTTTTCTGTGTACGTGCTTCCTTATACACTTTGGTCATGGACTGTCCGGCTTCTCCATAATCTCCATTATAGACAATCCCTGAGGTCATATTCAGAAGATCCCTGATCAGAATCGGATTCTCCGCCCTGCGGATTCCTTCAGGCATTGCCACCCTGCAGTCCTTGAATCCCGGAAGAAAATCTGATACCTTCTGCATCAGATCCAGCTCACCGCGCTCATACAGTATCATGGCTGCAACCGCCGTTACCGGCTTTGTCATGGAAAAGATCTTATAGATGCTGTCCTTTCGATCCGTTCCAAGACAGTTCTCATATACCTTTTTCCCTTTATGTTCTACCAGAAGGGATGCCCCAAGAATCTTTTCCTGATCTTTCTGTGCATCAAGATAAGCATCCAGTCTGCCAAGTTTTCTGATATTCATTCAAACGCCTCCGTACCCCTGTTCTTTATGACAACCTGCATTATACTCCTTTCCTTTATCGCTGTGAAGTGTCAAAAAATGCAGGTCATCCGTATTTCAATGACCTGCATTCCGTTTCTTACTCCTGGCTGTTCTTCCCTGCTTTTTTATCTTTGCTGTCCTTTTTGTTCTTTTTTTCCTTTTTATCTTTCTTATCTTTTTTGTGCTTGTCTTTTTCTGATTTATCTGTCCGGCTCGACGATACATTTTCTTCCGTCCGCGCTGTCCCGTTCTCTCCTGCATCAGGCTTGAACGCTCTGACGTTTAATAATACCGGATGCTCTGCAACAAAAGACGGATCCAGTGTATCCTCTTCATCCTCTTCAGATTTTTTCATTTTCGGGAGACGATATTTCCGTTCATAGAAATCCACTGCCTGTTCAAATTCCTGGTTCTTTTCCTGCTTGATCATTTCCAGATACTCATGTGTATCAAATCCGTCCTCTGTCACCTGCAGAAGGCATACTGCAATGTTGCTGCAATGATCGGATATTCTTTCAAAATCGGTTCCGAGATCTGACAGATCAAAGCCAAGTTCAATCGTACACTTGCCCTTACGCAATCTCCGGATATGACGTCTCTTGACTTCCATATGCAGTCCATCAATCACCTCTTCAAGGGGTTCTACGGTTCTGGCCAGCTTCAGGTCATTATTCTGGAATACCAGCACAGAAGTATTCATGATATCCTGCACCGCATCGGTAAACACATTCAGTTCTTCCAGTGCTCTGTCGGAAAAGCTCCTGTTATTTGCATGCATTCTCTCTGCAATCTGCATGACATTCAGCGCATGATCACTGATTCTTTCGAAATCACTGATACAGTGCAGCAGAATGGATAATGTGTGACTGTCCTGCGTACTCAGATGGTGCGCGCTGATCTTGACCAGATAACTGCCCAGCTGATCTTCGTAACGATCCACCTTCTCTTCCAGCTTCTCTACTTCCTCTGCCGTTTCCTGATCATAGGACGTCAGAAGGGAAATGGCCTTGCCAAGAGATTCCCTTGCAAATCCTGCCATATCGCTGGCCGCCTGTTTACTCTGTTCCAGTGCAAACGGCGGATTGGAAATAAATCTCGGATCGAGTGTGGTGATCCCTTTTTCAGTTTCCTGCTCTTCCTTTTCCTTCTCATCAATCGGGATCGTTTTAAGTGCCAGATCTACAAGGATTCCGGAGAACGGAAGCATAAGAGGCGTTGCAATCACATTAACAAGTGTATGCACACTGGCAATGCCAACCATTCCTGCCTGATCCTGCAGAAATGCAAAATGGAGAATTGCATTGAGTGTATAGAATACAGTCATGAAAACAGCCGCCTTGATCAGGTTGAAATACAGATGCATCAGTGCGGTACGCTTACCATTCTTATTTGCTCCAAAAGAAGAAAGGATTGCGGTAATGCAGGTTCCGATTTCTGCACCGATGACCACCGGAATCGCCATTCCGTAATTAATCGCAACAGAGGCACTCAGCGCCTGTACCACACCGATTGTTGCAGCCGAACTCTGGATAATCATGGTGAATCCGGTTCCTACCAGCAGTCCGATCAGCGGATTGGAGAAGTGTACCAGAAAACTCTGAAATGCCGGAACATCCTTCAGCGGAGATACCGCATCGGACATCATATCCATGCCGAACATCAGCACTGAAAATCCCAGCAGAATTGTACCGACATTTTTCTTTTTATCAGAGTGGGAAAACATCAGAAAGGCGATACCGATCAGCGCCAGGAACGGCGTAAATGAGGTAGGCTTGAACATATTGATCAGAAAATTTTCACTGCTGATGGCATTCAGACTCAATAGCCATGCAGTGAATGTGGTACCAAGATTAGCACCAAGAATAATATTAACCGCTTCTCTCAGCGTCATGATTCCGGAATTGACAAGTCCGACAACCATAACCGTCGAAGCCGATGATGACTGAACCAGCGCAGTAACTGCAATACCAAAGAAATATGCAACAACACGATTGGACGTAATCTTACTCAACGTGCTTTCCAGTTTGCCTCCCGCCGCCTTGGTAAGACCATCACTCATGATGTTCATTCCATACAGAAACAGCGCCAAACCGCCAATCAGACCTGC
Source organism: Butyrivibrio sp. (assembly GCA_022486625.1). GTDB lineage: Bacteria > Bacillota > Clostridia > Lachnospirales > Lachnospiraceae > Butyrivibrio. Next base: position 95,591 of record JAKVKH010000004.1, read on the forward strand.
AATCAACGAAAATACTTCCAGTGAGCTCATTCTTCCTCCATACCGGTGAATTCTAATTTACCCGGCTTTTACATATACCTGACATTTTTTACACATATATCATACCCGATCCTTTCTGAATTGACAACAAAAAACGGGATCAGCTCTGCTGATCCCGTTTCTGCCATAATATCAATTTCATTTATTCCCCGTCGTCCTGACTCCACGCAATCGCACATCTGACGGCTCTTCTCCAGCCCTTCATCAATGTCCTGCGCTCGTCTTCCTGCATATCCGGTTCAAATCTTCTGCCCAGCTGCCAGTTCATCCTGACATCATCAATATCCCGCCAGTACCCCACTGCAATTCCTGCAAGATATGCTGCGCCAAGTGCAGTCGTTTCAATACATTTCGGACGATATGCTGTTGTTCCGACAATATTGGCCTGGAAATGCATCAGGAAATTATTGGCACTTGCGCCGCCGTCAACCCGCAGTTCCTTCAGCGGAACTCCTGCATCCTCTTCCATGGCATGAATCACATCTGCAGACTGATAACAGATAGACTCCAGTGTTGCCCGGATAAAGTGTTCCTTCTTGCAGCCTCTGGTAATTCCGACTACAGTACCACGTGCATAGGGATCCCAATACGGAGCACCCATTCCCGTAAACGCAGGAACCACATAAACACCTGCCGTATCAAATACTTCATCTGCGTATTCTTCCGACTGTGCTGCAGTTTTCACCATACGCATTTCATCTCTGAGCCATTGAATTGCTGCTCCGGCTACGAAAACGCTTCCTTCAAGTGCATAATTTACTTCCGGCCCGATGCCCGCTGCAACAGTTGTCAGCAGTCCGTGCGAAGATTGAATTGCTTCATGCCCCGTATTCATCAGAAGAAATCCGCCGGTTCCATAGGTATTTTTAACCTGTCCAGGTTCAAAACAGCACTGGCCGAACAGCGCCGCCTGCTGGTCTCCTGCCGCACCCGCAATCGGAATCGGGCCTCCAAGTACAGACGGATCTGCGTTCCCATAGATGCAGCTTGACGGCTTTGCTTGCGGCATCATACTCGCCGGAATTCTGAATTTTGCAAGAAGCTCCTCATCCCAGCACATTTTATGAATGTCAAACAGCATGGTTCTGGAGGCATTGGTGTAGTCCGTAATATGAATTGCACCTTTCGTCAGGTTCCAGATCAGCCAGCTGTCCACATTTCCAAACAGAAGTCTTCCTTCTTCCGCCTTTCTTCTGGCACCCTCCACATGATCCAGAATCCATTCAATCTTGGTTGCAGAAAAATATGCATCCGGTACCAGTCCTGTTTTTTCACGGATAATCCGGTCAAACCCTTCCTTCTTGATCTGTTCGATCCGATCCGCTGTTCGTCTGCATTGCCATACAATTGCATTATATACAGGTTCTCCGGTTTCCCGGTCCCATACAATCGTCGTTTCACGCTGATTGGTAATTCCGATTGCCGCGATCTGTTCTGCCGTTGCACCGATTGTCGCCATGGCTTCTGTAGCAACCGCCAACTGCGAGGACCAGATCTCTCTCGGATTATGCTCTACCCACCCCGGCTGCGGATAATACTGCTGGAACTCCTTCTGCGCCATGTTTACAATTTTGCCGCTTCGGTCAAACAGAATGCAGCGTGAGCTTGTGGTTCCCTGATCCAGCGCAAGTACATATTTCTTTTCTTCCATTTCCTGTAACCTCCATATATTAGTTCTGCCTGTCTGACTCCCATATCAGACGGACATACTTACCATAATGTGACGGGCTGAAGTTTACGCTTCTGCCGTTCTGATAGCTTTCCCCATAGATATTTTCCTCTATATCCACTTCATCATATCTTCGAAATCCCAACTTTTCACAGATATGAATTGAAACCTCATTTTCCTTTTTGACCAGCGTCTGTACTTCCCGAAACTGCAATACTTCTTTTCCATAATTCATTACCGCACTGCAGACTTCAGTTGCATATCCCTTTTTTTGCCACGGTACGCCGATCAGGAATCCAAGTTCCACGTCATCAAAACCGTTCCGTATACTGAACCCGGCTCTCCCGATCACAGTTCCGTTTTTCTTCTCAATTACTGTCCATACACCAAATCCCAGAAGTCCATACACCTTTTCGATATAGTCCTTTGTATATCTGATTTCATCTTCCGGGTGTTCAAAAAGTCCTTCCATATATTTCGTCATGGACGGATCTGCATAAATCCGGTAAAAATCATTCACATCATTTACCGTGGTTTCTCTGACAATGCATCTGTCTGTTTCAAGAATTTTCCACGGAAGTCCCGCAAGACGCTGAAAAGCTTTCTCATAGGAGTCCGCCTCAACCTCCTCAATGTCCGTAAATACATATTTTACACCGGAAAATCTCTGCTGCGTATCTTCCGATTTCTGAATTCCGATGGCATAAAATCCGCTCTTCCTGAGTTTTTCAATGATTTCCATATCGTCAGCCAGGAAAAGTGTCTCCATTGCATCATCACAGCTGATCTCATCTCCGTCTGCAGTATGACAGATCTTCGTCTTCAGGCCGCATTGCTGCAGATACCGTGCTGCGCCGCGCACAGGCTGTTCCAGTTCTCCGCCCATACGTAAGCAGAAAATCACTTGCTTAAGCATGCATCCTTATCCTCTCATATATCAATGATAGATCATCCTGAATGGCTTTCATCTCATAAAGGCTGCGAGGATGATTTGATTACATCACTTCTCTATTGTATAATAAATTGCGCTTTTCATCGACCATTATTTTGAAGTAAAGACACCGTCATGTGTCTTGGAAAGAGGTATCAAATGGCTCAGAATCCAGTTGTAACAATTACCATGGAAAATGGGGATGTCATCAAGGCAGAGCTTTATCCTGAAATCGCCCCCAACACAGTCAACAATTTTATTTCTCTGATCAATAAGCATTTCTATGATCATGTTTCCTTTCACCGCGTCATCAGCGGTTTCATGCTGCAGGGCGGAGATCCGGAAGGAACCGGCATGGGCGGCCCGGGTTATGAAATCAAGGGAGAATTTTCTTCCAATGGTTTCAAAAACACCTTAAAGCATACCGCAGGTGTTCTGTCCATGGCCAGAACCATGATTCCTGATTCTGCAGGATCGCAGTTCTTCATCATGCATCAGGATGCTCCGCACCTTGACGGTGAATATGCAGCTTTCGGCAAGGTGACGGAAGGCTTGGATATCGTAAACAAAATTGCTGCTGTCCAGACTGATTTTCAGGATCGCCCGCTTCAGCCGCAGATCATGCAGACTGTTACCGTAGAAACTTTCGGAAAGGATTATCCGGAACCGGAAAAGATGTAAAACAGAAATTTCCGTATCAGAAAAGGCGATACCGGAGGATAATTCCTTCGATATCGCCTTTTTTCAGCAGATGCTGTCTGCATTTATCTCTAAAAAGGGAGGATGCCAGATAAACTAAGTTTATCTGGCATTATTATGAAAAAGTTTTTTAATTGGTATTGTTTCATCTGACAATTATTAGTATATAAAACAGAAATGAAGAAACAATAATCTGAAGTAACGGTTTTTTTAATTATTTATGAACAAGTTATGAACACGGCCAGAATTTACTGCGGAATTCTGATTGTTAATGCCTTATTCTCATTCACGATTTCCACATGACGATGCGAACCGCCATATTCTCCGTCCCTTGTCCATGCAATCTCCTCCGCTGAATCCATGGTCAGATGATCCGTTTTGAAACAGTACATATAATTGGTATTGATGTCACGGTCCATCAGCGCTGCCATAATATTGCTCAGTTCAATCATATTATGTGGCAATTTGATCAGTGTGACTTCAAATACACCATCGTCCAGTTCCACATACTTTCCGGTAATCCGTTTGAAGCCCCCGACAGATATGGAATTGGTTATCATTCCAAAAATAAAATCATCTTCAATTACAGTGTTTCCGTAAGTTACTTTCATATGATAGGAGCGAATTTCAGACAGCTTTTTCATGCCTTCCATCAGATAGGCCATATGCCCCAGTACATTTTTCAGATCCTGTCTGGTCTGATATGACACATCCGTAAACACTCCAAATGCCGCAATATAAACAAAGCACTCGCCGTTCAGTGTCCCCACATCACATGCATAGTCCTTTCCTTCTGTAATCGCCTGTGCTGCCGCCTTCATAGCTGCCGGGATTCCAAGACTCATGGCAAAATCGTTTGTTGATCCCGCCGGCACATAGCCAATCGGAATATGAATTCTGGATCTCATCATGCCATTAACAACTTCATCCAGAGTCCCATCTCCTCCACTGCAGGAGATCAGCTGATAATTCTCATCACGTTCAATTACTGCGCGTGTCGCATCTCCGGCATACTGCGTAGGATATGCAGTCACCTCGTATCCTGCTTTGGTAAAAATATCGATCAGATCCAGCAGATTACTGCGAATTCGTTCTTTCCCCGCACGCGGATTATATATAAACAGCATTCTGTTTTTCATGATCATCCTCCAGACACCTGTGATTGCGTTGCTCGTCGTCTTTGCATGCAGGCATGCAGACGACTCCTGCCACATGGCTCTGCTCCAGTAATTGCGAATAAGCAGACGCCACCTTCGAAACCTCCGGTTTCTCGGTCGCGTTGCTCGCCATATGTCACTCGTCGTCTTTGCATGCAGGCATGCAGACGACTCCTGCCACATGGCTCTGCTTATTCGCGCAAAAAGGCGGCCCACATCTTCCGATGCAAGGCCGCCCCTTAATTCAATTTCGTCAGTGTTTCACACCCTGCAGATAACTTTCCATATCGGCTACTGCTGCTGTCTCATCTGATCCTTCAGCGATCACATCAATCTTCTCACCGCTGTTAAGGTTCAGTGTCATCATTCCCATGATGCTCTTGGCATTCACCTTTTTGGACTGTGCCTCAATGTGAACCGTGCTGTCATACTTGCTTGCAAGCTGTACCAGTTCTGCTACCGGACGAGCCTCCAGGCCGTGCGGCAATTTGATTTCGATAGACTTCTTAATCATAATTCCTCCTTTACTGCAAAGAGCTCCTCTATGACCGGATCCTGTCTGCCAGCTCGCTCAACTTCCTCAAACGATGATTCACGCCTGACTTGCCAACGGGCGGATCCAGGAAATGCCCCAGTTCCTGTAATGTTGCCTCAGGATACTGTAACCTGACCTCGGCCATTTGTCTCAGGTTATCCTGTAAGTTATTGAATCCGTAATGCTTCTGAATGTATATGATATCTTCCGTCTGTTTGGATGCTGCCGTCACTGTTTTGGTAATATTGGCCGCCTCACAGTTAACCCGCCGATTCACTGAATTCCGCATTTCCTTGTAAATACGCAGATTTTCCAGATTCATCAGGCTGACATGCGCTTCCATCACGTTTAGAAGATCTACAATTTCAGAACCTTCTTTCAAGTACACTACAAAGTACTTTTTTCGCCGTACCATTTTGGCTTCAATATCAAAAGTCTTAAGCAGACTCTGCAGATCTTCTGCATGCTTTTCACAACTGCAGACATACTCGAGATGATATGATTTTCTGGGATCACTCATTGATCCGATACAAAGGAATGAATCCCTGAGAAATGCTCTCTTGCAACACGAATTTCTTACAAGCATCGGGTTAACACCCTCTTCCATCTTCCGCAGCTGACCTGCTTCATCCAGCATCCGAAGTGCCATCAGAACACTTCTGACTTCACGCTGCTGATCAAGAAAAGGCTTGTATATACGCCCATTTTCGTGTTTCTCGGGCACTACCACCAAAATATCAGTATCTATATTAAATGCTTTTTTCAATATTGTAAAGCACTTTCTGACCACCAGTTCATTCTCTGTCTGCAGAAACAGCGTCATATCGCCATCCTCTGCCACCGAAACAGATCCGCATGCAGTCATAATTGCCGCAAGCTCTGCAAGCAGGCAATGCCTTGCAGTGCCCGTATGCTTTACAAGTTCTTCCTTTACTTCACCTGAAAACGACATTTAAGCTCGACCTTATCACTTTACCCTGCATGTTTTACATCTCTGTGCGAAATTTTCAGTCCGTAATCTCCCTGATCTTTCATTCGCTCATACAGTTCATTTGCAATTGTTACACTTCTATGCTGGCCTCCGGTACATCCGATTGCCACCACCAGCTGATATTTTCCTTCCTTCACATAACCCGGAATCAGAAATTTCAGCATATCTGCCAACTTATCCAGAAATTCTCCGCATTCAGGAAAACTTTTGACATAATCCTGAACCGGTTTGTCATTTCCGGTCTGAGACCTCAGTTCATCAATATAAAAAGGATTCGGCAAAAACCTTACGTCGAAAACCAGATCCGCATCTGCCGGAATTCCATATTTGAAACCAAAGGAAAGAATTGTTACCATCAGACTGTTATATTCCTTGTTACTGACAAAAATCCGGTCAAGTTCCTCCCGAAGTTCTCTTGTCAGCAACTGTGAAGAATCAATGATATAATCAGCTTTCTTTTTTACCTCAGCGAGAATATCCCGTTCTCGCTTGATTCCGTCCTCCACACGATCTCCCTGTGAAAGCGGATGGAGCCTGCGGCTCTCCTTATATCTTTTTACAAGGACCCTATCACTGGCATCCATAAACAGAATCTCACACGGAAAACCTTTTGCCTTGAGTCTGTCAATAATCTCCGGCATTTCTTCAAAACGCTGCCCGTTTCGTACATCCAGCCCAAGCGCCACATTGGTAATCCCGCTGTCAGGAAGTGCAATCAGCTCCACAAACTTTTGAATCAGTGAAATCGGAAGGTTATCCACACAGTAAAATCCCGCATCTTCAAGCATATGAATTGCTGTTGACTTTCCGCTTCCGCTCATTCCGGTAACAATAACGAATCTCATGACGCTCCTCAACTTCCGTTTCTGCTCTCCTGCAGTTTTTCAGTTCCGTCAAATTCTCCAAGCATAATGACTTCCGGCTCCAGTTTCACTCCGAACTGTGTAAAAACACTCTCCTGCACCTGATCTATCACATGATGCAAATCCGCTGCAGTTGCACCGCCACGGTTAATGATAAATCCGCAGTGCTTCTCCGATACCTGCGCGCCGCCTACAGTAAAGCCCTTAAGACCCGCATCCATAATCAGTTTACCTGCAAAATATCCTTCCGGACGTTTGAACGTTGAACCTGCGCTCGGATATTCCAGAGGCTGCTTCTCCATCCTTTTTGCAGCAAGCTCTTCCATTTTTGCGCCAATTTCCCTGGAATCCCCATGCTGAAGATGCAGCTGCACAGACAAAACAACCATATGACTGCCACGTATGATACTGCTGCGGTATCCGAATTTCATCTCTTCACAGGAAAATCTGCAAACCGTACCGTCTGCCCTGAGAGCTTCAACCTTTTCCGTTACATTTACCATTTCTGACCCGTACGCACCGGCATTCATTACCATTCCTCCGCCGATTGTACCCGGAATTCCTGCGGCAAACTCAAATCCTGTAAGTGCATGTGCCTTCGCGGCTGCCGCAATCGCTGCATTTGATGCACCTGCTTCTGCATAAATCACAGTGTCTTCGACGCTGATTCTGTTCATTCCTCCTGCCGTGCAGAGAACCACACCCCTGTATCCGGCGTCGGAAACCAGAAGGTTACTCCCGTTTCCCAGAATAAAAAAATTCTGTCCGGCTTCTTTCAACAGACAGAGTGCCTGAATCAGCTGATTTTTTTCAGTTACTCTAACAAAGCAGTCAGCAGGCCCGCCAACACGAAACATGGTGTGCCTGCTCATTGGTTCGTTTTCCAGAATATTTTCTTCCGGTATAAACTTTTTTAACGCTTCTGTTATTTCTGAATTCAAATTTATCATTCCCGATTCTGATCTTTACTCAATTACCATCTTTGCAGCGCCATAGATTCCTGCATCATTTCCCAGCTTTGCAAGTGCGAATTTCGCATCACGGCAGCCTGAGAATACATATTTCTCAAATGAAGGCTTCAAAAGGTCAAACAGCATGTCTCCGCATCTGGAAACACCACCGCCCAGTACAATAATTTCAGGATTAATCACACTTGCAACAATGGCAAGACCTTTTCCGAGATACTCGCCATACTGCTTTGCAATTTCAACTGCCAGTGCATCTCCGGCCTTGGCTGCATCAAAAATATCCTTACAGGAAAAGTCCTTTCCGCGAAGAACGCTTTCCTTCTGTGATGCTGCCAGTACTCTTCTGCCGATTCTGACTGCACCTGTTGCACTTGCATACTGCTCAAAGCAGCCATGATTCCCGCATCCGCATTCATCAGGCTCACCGTCAACCAGATGAATGTGACCGATTTCTCCGCCGGATCCGGTTGAACCGCTTAAAATCTTTCCTTCATTGATGATTCCGCCGCCGACACCGGTTCCGAGTGTTACCAGCAGCATGTTGTCATGACCTTTTCCGCCACCTCTCCACGCTTCTCCGAGAGCTGCCACATTGGCATCATTTCCGGCCTTTACCGGAAGCTTTACCATAGAATGAAGTTCTTCCTTCAGGTTGAATCTTGTCCATCCGAGATTAACTGCCTGATGTACCACACCTTCACCATCTACTGCACCCGGAGCACCGATTCCGACACCTGCAATTTCATCATCCGAAAGATTCTTTTCCGTAATTTTTCCACGGATGGACTTTGCAATATCCGGAAGGATTCTGCTGCCCTTATCTTCTGTTACCGTCGGAATTTCCCATACTTCAAGCACTTCTCCGTTCATATTGAACAGGCCCATTTTTACTGTTGTTCCGCCAATGTCCACACCAAAAGCATACTTTTTCATCAGTCTTCATCCTCATCTTCGTCTCTTTTATGCTGCAGCGAATTCTGTACACGGTTGTACAGTTCCTGTGCTGCATTGTATCCCATCTTTTTCTGACGATGGTTAACTGCAGCTGATTCGCAGATTACTGCCAGATTACGTCCCGGACGGATCGGTATCCTGTGGCAGACAATCTTATTGCCCAGATATTCCGTATATTCCTCTTCCAGACCCAGACGATCATATTCCTTATCTTTATCCCATTCTTCAAGCTTAATGACCAGATCAATATTCTTGGTATCCCTTACGCTTGATACACCGAACAGTGTCTTTACATCAATAATACCGATACCACGCAGCTCGATAAAGTGCTTTGTGATGTCAGGAGCCGATCCGATCAGTGTTTCATCACTGACCTTACGGAGTTCTACCACATCATCCGATACCAGGCGATGTCCTCTCTTGATCAGTTCCAGTGCGGCCTCTGACTTACCGATTCCACTCTCTCCCGTGATCAGAACACCTTCACCATATACATCTACCAGTACTCCGTGAATGGAAATACATGGTGCCAGTTTTACATTCAGCCAGCGGATAATCTCTGCCATCACTGCAGACGTTGATTTTTTGGTCATCAGCACCGGAACTTTTTCTTCCTGTGCGATCTTTAAAAATACCGGATCCGGAACCAGTTCTCTGCAGAAAATAACTGCCGGAATGTCAAAGGACAGAAATTCTTTATAAATATCCTTTTTATGTTCCTCCTCAAGACCTTCCATATAAGTATATTCTACAAAACCGATTACCTGTAAACGTGTTGCCTCGAAATGTTCGAAATACCCCGCAAGCTGCAATGCCGGTCTGTTGATATCCGGCTGTGTAATACGGATCTTGCTGATATCAAGATCGGGTGTCAGATTATCCAGTTTCATCCATTCAATAATCGCCTTTAAACTTACACTTGCCATACCACGCCTCCATAATATGAAAATGCAATGCATTCTCGATTGCCTTCTCAGCCACGTTCATATTAGCATAGTTGCCCGTCTGAATCAATCAGATTCAGCTTCCTGTTCTGTCTCTTTTCCATGAAAAAAGTCATAAATCTGACGTGCTGTCCGTTCAGGTATTTCCGGAACTTCCATCAGCGTTTCCACTTCTGCACTGCGAATATCTTCAATTGATCTGAAATGTCGCATCAGTGCTTTTCTTCTGGCCGGTCCGATTCCCGGAATATCATCCAGCGAAGACTTTACCTGTGCCTTGCTTCTGAGAGATCTGTGGTATTCAATTGCAAAACGGTGCGCTTCATCCTGTATTCTGGTGATCAGCTTAAACCCTTCCGAATCACGGTTAATCGGAAGTTCCACATTGTTATAGTACAGCCCGCGTGTCCTGTGATTATCGTCCTTGACCATACCGCAGACCGGAATCCGGATCCCCAGTTCATCCAGAACCTGAAGCGCAATGTTTACCTGACCCCGTCCGCCATCCATCAGAATCAGGTCCGGGAATTTGGTAAAGCTGCCATACTGCGCATCAATGTCACGCACTTCCAGGTCATGCCGTTCTTCCAGTCCGTGCATCAGCCTTCTGGTCAGTACCTCCTTCATGCAGGCATAATCATCCGGTCCCGTAACAGAGCGGATCTTGAATTTCCTGTAATCACTGCGCTTGGGCTTACCCTTTTCATATACCACCATTGATCCGACATTGGCAAAACCGCTGATATTGGAAATATCATACGCTTCCATTCTGGACAGCCCACGGATTCCCAGAAGCGTCCCGATTTCCTTTACCGCACCGATGGTCCGTCCTTCCTCACGCTTCAGGCGCTCCTTGTCCTTACTGAGAATCAGCGCCGCATTTTCAGCCGCAAGTTCCATCAGCTTTTCCTTCTGTCCGCGTTCCGGAACTGTGATATAAACACGACCTCCCTTACGCTGTGTCAGCCATTTCTCAATAATATCCATGTCGTCGATTTCTTCCGGAAGCATCAGTTCCCTTGGAATAAACGGCGTTCCTGCATAAAACTGTTTCACAAAATTCATCAGAATTTCCGATGTCGGGTTATGTGACACATGTGTCATATAAAAATGTTCTCTTCCGATCAGGCGCCCATCCCTGACAAAAAATACCTGCACTACCGCATCGCTGTCATCTGAAGCCATGGCAATGATATCCTTGTCCTCCATTGCAGAATCTGTCATCTTCTGTTTCTGGGAAACCATCCGGACACTGCTCAGCAGATCCCGGTAATGTGCCGCCGTTTCATAATCCATTGCATCTGACGCATCCGTCATTTTTTTTGACAAGTCATCCATGATCAGTCCATAATTTCCATTCAGGAATTCAAGTGCCTTATCGATTTTCTCTCTGTACTGCTCTGCTGAAATGCATCCGGTACAGGGACCGCAGCATCTTTTCATATGGTAATTCAGACAGGGGCGATCCAGCCCGATGTCTCTTGGAAGCGTCCGGTTACAGGTGCGAAGTCCGTACAGCTTATTGATCAGATCAATGGTATCCTTCACTGCTGCGGCACTTGTAAAGGGGCCATAATATCTGGATCTGTCCTTCTTCATGATTCTGGAAAAAAGAATTCTGGGGAAATCCTCTCCGACAGTCACCTTGATATAAGGGTAGGTCTTATCATCTTTGAGCATGGTGTTGTATCTCGGACGGTTTTCCTTGATCAGATTATTTTCCAGCACCAGCGCTTCCAGTTCCGAATCCGTTACAATATATTCAAAACGCGCAATCTGACTGACCATCTGGTCAATCTGCGGTCCTCTTCCCACAATTTTACGGAAATAGGATCTGACCCGGTTATGCAGATTAATGGCCTTTCCGACATACATAATGGTATCATCCGCATCATGCATGATATATACTCCCGGCTGATTGGGAAGTTTCTTCAGTTCTGCCTGTACATCAAATTTTTCCTGTTCCATTTTTTCCTCACAAAGAAATCAGTGAAAACGCTGCTTACCCATATAGACAAAGTGACCGTACATATGATTATGTACGGCCACTGCTGTTTCTTTCACTTCAGTTCTGATCAAAGCGATCCGGGATATGAGAAAAACGTCCGCTGCCTGAAGATGACTGTTCATCTGCAGGACCTGCCGTCTGATTTTCATCTGTCTTTTCTTCCGGCTGCTCCTGTTCTGCTTTTGGCGCCGGGGCCTCAATTCTCTGCTCCACGTCTTCTGCCACATAAGGAGGAACATAGGTATCCCATGGTTTCTCCTGTACCGTTTTCTCGTTACTCTCAGCTGAAGCATCCGCTCCTGAATCCGGCGTCTGCGTCTCTGCAGGTTTTTTCACCGGAATATTTTCTCCGACTGCAGCTGATTCCGGCCTGGTTGCAAAGATTCTGACCGGTGCTTTATGTTCCCCTTCTTCCGGTTCCGGAATTCCTTCCGTTTCACGGTAGATCTTCATGAATTCCTTACCGGAAATTGTTTCCTTTTCAATCAGGAACTGTGCCAGCTTATCCATGGCATCAAGATGTTCACTGATAATCTTCTTGGCTTCCGTATAGCACTCATCCAGAAGCTTCATGACTTCCTTATCCACTTTGGATGCCGTGGAATCAGAACAGTTCATCTCTCTGCGACCGTCCAGATATCTGTTCTGAACCGTCTCCAGCTGCATCAGACCGAACTTCCTGCTCATACCATACATGGTGATCATATCGCGGGCTTCTTCCGTTGCCTTTTCGATATCATTCTCTGCACCGGTTGTTACCGTATTGAAAATCACTTCTTCCGCTGCACGTCCGCCAAGTGCGATTACAATTTCATCATGCAGCTCATCTTTGGTCTTGAGATATTTTTCTTCCTCAGGTACCTGCATGACATATCCGAGCGCACCCATTGTTCTTGGCACAATTGTGATCTTCTGTACCGGTTCTGTATTCTTCTGCACCGCACTGATGAGCGCATGTCCCACTTCATGGTAGGAAACAAGTTTACGTTCCTCCTTGCTGAGAACACGGTCTTTCTTTTCCTTACCAACCAGTACCTGTTCTACCGCTTCCATCAGATCCTGCTGGCATACATACTCACGATGCGCCTTTACTGCATTAATGGCTGCTTCATTGATCATATTGGCAAGATCTGATCCGACTGCACCGCTCGTGGCAAGCGCTACCGCATCAAGATCCACACTTTCGTCCATCTTGACATCCTTGGCATGAACCTTCAGAATCTCCACACGGCCCTTCAGATCTGGCTTATCCACAATAATTCTTCTGTCAAAACGCCCCGGACGAAGAAGTGCCTTATCCAGAATCTCCGGACGGTTTGTTGCACCGAGAATCAGCACACCCTTGGAAGAATCAAATCCGTCCATCTCGGACAGCAGCTGATTCAGCGTCTGCTCACGTTCCTCATTACCGCCTCCGAACTTGGAATCACGGCTTCTGCCGATTGCATCAATCTCATCAATGAAAATAATACATGGTGCATTTTTCGAAGCTTCCTTAAAAAGATCTCTGACACGGCTGGCGCCGACGCCGACATACAGTTCGATAAAGTCAGAACCTGCAAGCGAAAAGAACGGTACATGCGCTTCCCCCGCTACTGCCTTCGCAAGAAGTGTCTTACCTGTTCCGGGAGGGCCTACAAGAAGTGCGCCCTTGGGGAGTTTTGCTCCGATCTTGACATATCTTCCGGGATTATGCAGAAAATCCACAACTTCAACAAGTGATTCTTTTGCCTCATCCTCACCTGCAACATCCTTGAAAGTAACGCCCGTCTCCTTCTGTACATAGACCTTGGCATTGCTCTTTCCGACATTAAACGGACTTCCTGAACCCTTGGACATTCTGCGGTAAAGAAATCCCAGCAGCACCCATACGAGAACAAACGGAAGAATGTAGTATACAATAAAGGAAATGACCACTCCTGAACTGTCAGGCACATTGCTGCTGACTTCCACTCCTGCCGCAAGCAGACGCTTGGTCAGTGTGTTATCATCTTCTGCCTTTCCTGTATACTCCGTTTCCTTTGCTGATGCCGAAGAAAAGAACCCGCTGGACTCTGTCGAAGAAGAACTGCTCTTCTTCGTAATGACAATCCTGTCATCCTGAATCTTCACAGATTCAATTTCCTTATTATTCAGTTCCGTGATAAATTCACTGTACGTGATTTCCTTGGTCTGTGATTCTGTTGTGTAGCGCATGAAATAGGACATGATGAACATTGTCACCAGCACTGCCACCAGAAGAACCAGCAGACTCTGTCTGCGCGGGTTGTTATTATTTCCGTCCGGACCGCCTGAACCATTGCCCGGATTGCCGTTCTGATTCTGATTATTATCCATTTTAATCTTTCCAATCTGTACTTTTCGTCATATAATTACCTATTATAGGGATTGCGATTTGATAAATCAATTCATTATTTGTGAAAAAAGTACTGTAAAATCTAAAAGATTCGTAAAGACGAATGATTTTCCATATTTTATCCCATCTTTTTTCTGATATAATATTTTCGATATATTGTTTGTAGATTTTCTCACGACATGCATATATAATATCTTTTATTGTTAAAAATCTGTTGATGTTTTTTTGTTGTGTTTTTTGTTGTGTTTTTTTGATATGTTTTAGGAGGACATACGATGGCAGTGAAATATGTATTCGTAACTGGTGGTGTCGTTTCCGGACTTGGCAAGGGAATCACCGCCGCTTCACTTGGGCGTCTGCTGAAAGCCCGCGGGTATAAGGTAACCATGCAGAAATTTGATCCTTATATTAATATTGATCCCGGAACCATGAACCCGATTCAGCACGGTGAAGTATTCGTTACGGATGACGGTACAGAAACGGATCTGGATCTTGGACATTATGAACGTTTCATTGATGAAAATCTGGACAAGAATTCCAATGTGACTACCGGTAAGATTTACTGGTCCGTTCTGCAGAAGGAACGCCGCGGCGACTACGGCGGACATACCGTTCAGGTTATTCCTCATATCACCAACGAAATCAAAAGTCACTTCTATCGTAACTTTACCGATAATGACACACGCATTGCCATCATTGAAGTCGGCGGAACGGTCGGCGATATTGAGAGTCAGCCTTTCCTTGAAGCTATCAGACAGTTCCAGCATGAGGTCGGCCACGAAAACGCCATGCTGCTTGTTGTTTCTCTGATTCCATATCTTCGCTGCTCACAGGAGCTTAAGACCAAACCTACACAGATGGCCGTCAAGACCATGCAGGGAATGGGTCTTCAGCCTGATGTCATCGTATGCAGAAGCGAAATGGAACTGGATCAGGATATGAAAGACAAGGTTGCCCAGTTCTGCAACGTTCCGAGCAATCATGTACTTCAGAACCTTGATCTGAAGTATTTATATGAAGCACCTCTGATGATGGAAAAAGAGCATCTGGCACAGGTTGCCTGTGAATGCCTGCATCTGCCGTGTCCGGAACCTGATCTGACAGACTGGAAATCCATGGTGGATACACTTTACTCTCTCGACCACAAGGTCAGTGTTGCACTGGTTGGAAAGTACACGCAGCTTCATGATGCATATATCAGCGTTGTGGAAGCCCTCAAACATGGCGGCATTTTCAACCATACAGAAGTTGAAATCAAATGGGTTGACGCGGAAACAGTTACTGCTGAAAATGCTGCAGAGATTCTCAGTGATGTTGACGGTATCCTTGTACCCGGCGGTTTCGGCGACCGTGGCATTGAAGGCATGATTCATGCCATCCGCTATGCACGTACCAATAACGTGCCATACCTTGGTCTCTGCCTTGGCATGCAGCTGTCCATCATTGAATTTGCAAGAGATGTCATCGGTTATAATGATGCTCATTCCATTGAATTCAATCCGGATTCCACGCATCCTGTCATTGCACTGATGCCTGACCAGAACGGCGTCGAAGATATCGGCGGTACCTTAAGACTTGGCTCCTATCCGTGTATCCTTGATAAAGATTCCAAGGCATATGAACTGTACGGCAGTGAAACCATCCACGAACGTCATCGTCACCGTTATGAAGTCAACAACGATTACCGAAATATCCTGACAGAAAACGGCATGAAGTTATGCGGTATTTCTCCTGACGGCCGTATTGTGGAAATGATCGAACTTCCTAATCATCCGTTCTTCGTTGCAACACAGGCACATCCGGAACTGAAGTCCCGTCCGAATCGTCCGCACCCTCTCTTCAAAGGCTTTGTGGAAGCATCCTTAAAGCATCAGAAGGCAAGAGAAACAAAATAATTATTTTATCCGATAAAAAAAGCTTTGGTCCTGCATTCGTACTGAATACAGAGCCAAAGCTTTTTTTATCGGATCAGTCTTTGCTGACCGGTGCTTCCGGATGAAGCACGGATTCTTTCAACGGCACGGTCTGATCACGACCGAGATACATATGATAATATGGCGGAATTTCATTCAGTGCATGAAGCGCTGTCTTCTTCAGATTGGCAATATCTGTCAGCTTTACATGCGGCAGATCTTCCTCTGTCAGCGGTTCCTGCGCAGTCTTACCCGCAAACTTCTTCATACGCTCAACCGTATATCTGATATCATACTGGGACGGATATACTTCCGGTACCTTCTTTTCCACTCCTGTCAGCTTATAAACTGCTTCCAGTCCGGTACGTACACTCATTTCCACGGTAAATACAACATCCTGCGGGATTTCCACATACTGTCCCAGGAAGCCGATGTTCGTGCATCCATCCGGTACATTCTTCGGACGATCCGTCGTCTTACGCGGCATAAACTGACTGGTAACATACGGCATCATGCAGGTTGATATATAGCTGTGCTTCAATACTTCATCTTTGATATCCAGCATTCCCAGATGATACAACAGCTCTGTCATAATTTCATCTCCGGTGCATTCGCACATCGGCTTCTTAACATAGTTTCCGGGCTTTTCACCATAAAGGCCATAGCCCCACATTACCTGTTCATTCGGTTTTTGGTCATGGAAGAACGGATTATGATGCAATTCAAACGACATATCCCAGTTGGAATCCAGAATTGTGATTGCGCCTCCGGTTCCTGCCTTGCTTCCGGTCATTTTCTCGATACGGGAAACCAGTTCCGGATAATCTGTAATTGTGGGCATAAAGGACATCCACTTGGTCTTATCGATCTGACCGATAAACTTTTCCGGATGTCCGAATTTCTCATTCTTTTTCGCCAGATTCATCCAGAGAGTGAACGCTCCGAGATCCTTCGTATCCCGATTGGTCGGTGCTACTGTCTTATTATCACCAAATGCACTGTTAGTCGTCATTGAACCATTGGTTACGAATACATAGTCCTTCGGACCCATCTCAATATGCTCATCATTCCCGCTTCTGCGCATGTGAATTCCCTGTGCGGTGTTGCAGGCCGCATCCATGTCAATGTCATAGACAGAGCAGTCATATACGGTCTTTACACCCTGATCCGTCAGCCATTTCAGAAGCGGATAGATCATGGAATCATATTCCGCATATTTGGTATGAATGATTCCTTCAAGATATTCATGTCTTACTTCCAGTGCAAATCTCTGGAAATACCTTCTGCATTCCAATGCGCTGTGATAGGTTTTGAATGCCAGACAACTGTGGAAATTGACCCAGCAACTGCTCTTAAAGAAAGAAGGATCAAAGAAATCCGCTACAGTCTTATCTTCCAGTTCCTTTTCCGGAAGATGAAGGAACTTCTGCATGTCTGCCATATCTTTTGGTAAAAATCTGTAATCATGCACCTTGCTGTATCTCTGTCCGCAGTTCACAAGTACACGACACTCGGAATGAATCGGCTCATCCCTGTTAAACTCCACAATATCATCCAGAATGGTACGTCCTTCATGCTCCAGTGACGGTACCTTGCTGAACAGATACCACAGGCACTCCATATAAGGCTCCATCTCGCGTTCGCCGCGACACAGATAACCGAACTCGTTTCTGGCACCATCCATACTTCCGCCAACGTCCTTTGCCTTTTCCAGAATTGTAATGTTCTTCCCTGGCATTCCTGCATCATCTACAAGAAATGCTGCCGCCGCAAGTCCTGCCAGACCTCCGCCTACAACATATGCCTTACTGTTTTCAATGCCTTCAGGTTTCTTCGGATTGTAAAGAAGTTCATAGTTATTCATTGATACATACCTCCTGAAAATTTATTTGCCGCATTTTATATTTCTTTGCCTCGGCTGTAATTTTATATTAGAATCAGTAAGGTACACCTTCAATTCACACTCAAATATAAGTGTATAATTTTTTAACAGACAACATTATGTGTAAAAACCAGGCAGAAAGGCTGACACGCTATGCACGACATCAGGGAAGATTTTGCGAGAGCACTGGCAACACTGCTCAAAAAGGAAACACTGGAACATATTACAGTAAAAGATATTGCGGAAAGCTGCAATGTCACAAGACAGACCTTTTATTATCATTTTCCGGACATTTACGCACTGATTGAATGGATCTTTCTGCAGGAGGCATCTGCTGCACTTGCATCCAACCGCGATATTGATACCTGGCAGGAAGGCTACTGCAATGTACTGAAACGACTGCGAGACAACAGGGATCTGGTCATTAATATCAACTGTTCCTCCCACAGAGATTACCTTGAGCATTTCATGTATAAGGCATTGCATGATGTAATTTATCCGGTCGTGGAAGAGGAAGCCATTGGTATGAATGTCGCTGATTCTCATAAGGAATTCATTGCCCGTTTCTATTCGCTTGCTACGCTTGCCATGGGAATTGACTGGATTAATAAAGGAATGAAAGAAGAACCGGCAGAAATTGCCGATCAGGTAGCCACACTCGTCAGAGGCGACTTCAAGAAAGCACTGCATAAATATGAATTGAAATAAACTGCAATGGCAGTTCACTTCAATAAGAGGCTGCGAAGCAGCCTCTTCCCTTTGAACCTGTGTTTAACTTAAATGTTTCAGGAAATGTCCGTCTACATTTACGCCTGTACTGGCAACAATAAATGCCTTAGGATCGTAGCTGTGAACAATTCTCTTTAAATGATTCACCTCATATTTGTTAACAATGACATACAGCATCTCTTCACTTTCCTCTGTATATGCACCGACTGCCTGCCACTTGGTAAGTCCTCTGCCCAGCTCTGAAAACACCTTTTCTTCCATCTCTCTGCAGCTGTGCTTCGTAATAATATGTACTTCTACATTGATATTCTGTGAATGTACCTGATCTACCGCCATTGCACTGACAGAAGCATAAATCAGACAGTAAATCACCGTTTGCACATTAAACAGGAACAACATGATCCCATACAGAATAAAGTTCATGACAAGACTCAGCTTACCGACACTGAAATCCTTATGACGACGCATCAGAAGAATCCCGACAATATCCATACCACCATCGCATGCACCCATTCTCAGAATCAGACCAATGCCTCCGCCGCAGAGAATTCCTGCAATCAGGCATTCTGCAAGGCTGTCATTAATCAGTGTATGGGCCGGTATCGGAATCAGCGTCAGGAACAGAGACACTTCTGAAACGCAAATCACGGTCTTGACCAGGTACAGCTTTCCCATTCTTTTTTTGGCCATGAAAAACAATGGTATATTCAGCGCATAGTATATAATACCGGAAATATCAACAGAACCCGGAAGCAGATGCAGATAACTCACCAGATAGGTACGCAGCAGCTGACAGTAACCCAACAGCCCCCCGGTATATAATCCCAGCGGAACAACAAATCCATTGATTCCGATTGCATATACCAGTGCCCCAATCGTCGCCATGAGAATACGCCCACTCTCAAATTTCAGCTTCTCCACGGTTACCTTCTCTTCCCGTTCAAAGGGAAGTTCATCGTCTTCCAGCGATGCTGTAATATTCCCGTTTTCATTATTCTTATGATCCTTCATAAGTTTTCTCACTTTTCCTGTTATTGCATCCGGTCATCCCGTTCTGCATATTTTCTACATCTGTTTCCTGACCACACGATACTCATCATCAGATTTATAGTATGGACACTCTTTATAATGCCCTGTCAGAAAATGGTACATTTCATCCTCATCCAGGTTCACCATACAGCTATAGGATTCATCGTCCTCATCATAAACATAATTCACACAGCTGTCACAGTTCATGCGCTGCCTCACTTTCAAAATTCATATGTGCATAATACTGCTCATCAAATGCATCCTGTTGTGCAAGCGCCGTTTCATGCGCCGCGCTGCAAAGCTGCATAAGTTCCTGCACAGATGCCTCCCCGCACTGCGCACACCGTACAAGGTACTTCAATGTGCCATACAGAGATGTATTCCCGACCGCTTCTGTCTTTGCCAACAGCGCATACGGCAGAATTCCAAGCTCACGGATGGCTGCAAAATCAATCCGGTATCCAAAACCTCCTGCAATATACACATGCGCAATCTGTTCCGGATTCAATCCGCTTTCCTGCAACAGTATCTCCGTGCCCGCACGTACTGCAGCCTTTCCCAGCTGCACCTGACGTACATCCTGCTGTGTAAAGATAATCGGATTCCGGCCTTCTTGTGCCAATACATATCCGTTTTCAAAATACGGAGACTTCATCAGCCCCGTATCATCTGTGATTCCTGCACGATGAAGTGCAGCTGCCGTTTCCATGACACCGGTTCCGCAAACTCCGACCGGAGGCTGATCACCGATTGTTCTATACTCGCATCTGCCGCCTGTAATCGTCACGTGACAGATTGCTCCCGGAATGCTGCCCATTCCGCAGCTGATTCCGCCGCCTTCAAATACAGGTCCTGCTGCAGTCGACGTAACCGAAATCCCCCGTCCGTTTCCTGCCGCCATCTCACCATTGGTTCCGAGATCCAGAAAAAGGAATCCTGCTCCGGCTGGCTTTTTCATCAGATCCAGCGCATAAATTCCGGACAGAACATCTGCACCGACAAACGCAGATATTCCCGGAAATATCGTTACGCTGCAATTTTTCCATTCTGCTGTCAGTTCCGGAAAAAGCTCCGGTGCCTTATGTTCTTCCGCTGCAAGTGTCACTGCACGGTAAGGGTAGGTTCCAAGTCCCGCGCAGGAATACCCACGCAGCAGGTGCAGCATGGTGGTATTTCCGGCTATGGCAATTCTCTCGATCTTCCGTGCCGCGATTTTCGTCTTCTGCAGAAGTCTGCCAATCAGCTGTGCCAGATCTTTCGTAATGCTCTCCTGCAGTTCTTCGGCTGCGCCGTTCTGCGCCGCCTGAATCCTTGAAATCACATCACTGCCGTAGCGACGCTGATGATTGGTTCCTGTTTCTGCAGCAAGAATTCTGCCACGGATCCGGCTGATTCCGGGCCCGGACAGTTCATCTTCCGCATCCTGCATCTGATCCGTTCGGATCAGTGCCGCAGCAAGCGTTGTCGTTCCGATATCAATTCCGATCGCATATCGTGCTTCAGAAGGCTGCTCTCTCATCATTCCCGTTGCAGCAATTTCCGGAACCTGTATTTCTTCCTCCTGCAGCGAATTCAGTTCTATGGTGCAGTCTTTCTGCAGCAGCACCATGCAGGACAGACGGTTTCCTTCTTCCAGCAGCTGCTGTGACAGCTTTTTCCGGTCGGCTCCCGTAATCTGTGGTATCCCATCCGTAAATCTGACTGTACATTTTCCACAGGAACCGGTGCCTCCGCATACCGACTGTATCGGAAGCGCGTTTTCCCGCAGCACATCGAGCAGTTTTTTACCGGGTCGTGCCATCAGTACATGCTCTGCCATACCGACTCTGACTGTGACCCTTACCATACGACTGTTCATACGGGATTCTCTTCCATATACTCATCTACCAGTCTGGCTGCAATACCGCACAGTTCCGGACACGGTCTTTTCTGATAATATTCCTTTGAACGCTCCTGCGGCGCCGGACGGGCACCCTTTTCAAGATGAAGCAGCTCGTGACATATAATGGAACCGTTGATCTGGCGAAAACGGTCTGCCAGATCCTGCACTCTCGCATATAACTGCTTTTTGGCCTCAAAATCCTTCGGATCTGCATAACCATAAAAGTGGCCGATCACCAGCATCATACCGCTGACCGTACCGCATACTTCACGCATGCCGCCGAGCCCCGCGCCAAACGGAGACGCAAGCTTCAACGCTTCCTCTCTGTCCATTCCCATATCATCACAGAATGCCAGCACTACCGACTGCGTGCAGTTATATCCTTCCATGAAAAGAGCCTTCGCCTTTTCTTCATGCATACTCAATTTTTTTATCCTCCAGACGCCTTGATTTTCGTACTGATCTCTGCTTCTGATTATAATTTTTTTAAAGATTTATGACAACCGGATACCATCATATATCCGTTTTTTTCGCAGTGCAATAATACGTGCCAATGAATAACCGAATGTTTGTATACAATCCTGTGACAGATCTTTTGTGACCGGGTCACAGAATCAGATTCTCTCCATCGATATAATAAGTCTCAGGAACAGTCAATCAGACAGAAAACAGATTTTCATTTTTGTCTTACCATAGTCCATTATCCCAAGGAGGTAATCATTATGTCAGTTACAGTTATTACAAAAGATAATTTCACACAGGAAGTTCTTGCTGCAAAGGAACCCGTTCTGCTGGATTTCTGGGCCAGCTGGTGCGCTCCCTGCAGAATGCTCTCTCCTGTTGTTGATCAGATTGCAGAAGAGACTGTCGGCATCAAGGTAGGTAAGGTCAATGTGGATGAGCAGCCCGAACTTGCATCAAAGTTTGGCGTTATGAGTATTCCCACACTTGTCGTGATGAAAGACGGTAAAGCCGTTCAGCAATCCGTTGGCGTAAGACCAAAAGCTGCAATCCTGGATATGCTTAAGTAAAAAATTTCCGATTTAAATCATACTCCCCCAAAATAAAGCGCTGCTGCCTGCTTACAAACTGATCCGTTTGTAAAACAGGCAGCAGCGCTTTTCATTTCTATTGCGTCAGCTTTCGCAGTTTCTTCCGATCCGTAATGGTGACTGATCCCCTTGAAAGCTTCACCATTCCTTCTGTTTCAAAATATTTGAGCATCCGGGAGACAACCTCCCTTGCGCTTCCAATCAGTCTCGCAATCTGCTCATGCGTCATACTGATGGTGTCCGTCTCATTCTTGCTGCTCTCATCAATAAGGAAAATGGCAAGGCGTTTATCTGCTCCCATGAACAGAATCTGCTGCATCGCCCACATCACATCCGAGAAATTGCTCGTGGTGATCTGATAGCCGAAATTCTGCACATAAATATTTTGCCTGGCAAGATCCCTGAATGCTGCTGCATCAATCAGAAGCGCCTCGGTATCCTCCTCCGCATCAATATAAACGTCAAAAGTAATTGCTTCCAGGACACAGGAAGCCGACAAAATACAGACATCTCCCTTAAACAGGCGGTACAACGTAATCTCACGCCCGTCTTCTGACATCAGATAGGTACGGAACTGTCCGGTTCTGACCAGCAGAATACCAATGCAGTCTTCATTTCCACCATGCACCAGCGTGCCCTTTTTATAGCATACTGCAGATGTACTGTTTAAAAGTCTTTCCTTCTCTGTTTCAGTCAGATGTTCCCAGAACGAAACATGTGCAATCAGAAATTCACGACATTTTTCATCAAGCATATTTTTCACCCTTTTCTTCATGCGGCATTTTACTGTGCAAAATGAAACACAATTCCTGCTGCCGCTGCAATTGCAATAAATACAATCGGATGCCACTTCAGCTTTTTCTCTCCGATAAATATCAGTATACCAAGAATCCATGCCTTCCAGGAAAAAAGATCTGTGATCAGATGTGATGTTTCAAAAGCCGGCAGATTGAACATTGTGATCTTCACAACGCTGATCCCTGCCGCTGAAATCATGGCAATAGATGCCGGACGCAGCCCATAAAAAGCTCTTGCCACATATCTGCTGTCACGGAACTTATTCAGGAAATGTGCCACAATCAGGATAATGATGATGGAAGGCATCGCCAGTCCCACAGTAGCGCAGAACCCGCCCAGAATCCCGGAGGTCTTATATCCTGCATAGGTCGCCATGTTAATTCCGATTGCTCCCGGTGTGGATTCCGATACTGCTATCATATCCGCAATATCCGTATGTGTAAACCACCCGGTATGATCAGACATTTCATACAGAAACGGAAGGGTCGCAAGTCCTCCCCCGATAGAAAAAAGTCCCGCTTTGAAAAACTCATAGACAAGCCGCAGAAGTGTCATCATTCGTCCTCACCTCCGCTTTCCTGTGTCAGTGTATTTTCTTTTCCAAACAGAATTCCAAATACCCCCGATGCAATCACCAGAACTGCCGCCGGAATGGAAACCGGAAGCACACTGCTGAACACCGTCAGAAACAGTACGACCAGATACAGCCCGAGCGCTTTTTTATCCACGACAGATTTTTTCCACAGCCGTAGTACTGCCTGCAGAATCAATACACAGACACAGACACGGATTCCCGCAAATGCATCCTTCACTACCGGCAGATCGGCAAAATTGGTCAGAAACGCCGCAATGATCAGTATGATGATAATCGGTACAGTCAGAAACCCGAGTGAAGCCACAAGAGCGCCGGGAATTCCCTTTCTCTTATTTCCGATGAATGTAGAAACATTCAGCGTAATGACACCCGGCGTACACTGTCCGATCGCAAAATAATCCATCAGCTCATCCGTCGTACACCAATGTCTTTTTTCATCCAGATCGCGTACCAGAATCGGCAGCATTGCATAACCGCCGCCAAATGTAACCATGCCGATCCGCAGAAAACAGATAAATAATTCCCAGAGTTCCTTCATTTCACTGTACCTTCTTTTCCGATTTATACGATTCTTGTTTCTTTTCGATGCCAAGTGTACAATGAAACCATCCATATGTAAAAGATTGTTTTTATATGATACCCATATATTCTTCGTATATCAGTAACAAAGGAGCACAGAACAGATGGAAATGAAACAGCTGGAATACTATCGTGCTGTCGTTGAATGCGGCAGCATCAGCAAAGCAGCCGGGAAGCTGCATATGTCCCAACCACCGCTGAGCTATCAGATGAAACAGCTCGAAGCGGAACTGGGCGTAAAACTGTTTGAACGCGGTCCAAGACAGATCCTCCTGACACAGGCCGGACAGGTTTTCTATGAAAGAGCCATCGGCATTCTCAATCTGTCTGCTGCCGCCATACAGGAAACTTCCAGAATCAGTGCCGGCAGAACGCTGCATCTGGGCATCACCTCCACTGCCAGTCCCCTGATTCTGCCGTATATTTCACGTTTTTCAGTACTTTATCCGGATGTTCGCTACGAGATCCACGATGGTACCACTTTCGAAATGCAACAGCTTCTGGAGCATCATATTGTCGATATTGCCACCATGCGGACACCGATCTCACTGAGTGATGTCTGCACCCGGCACGTTACTACAGAACCGATGATTGCAGCAGATCTGTCCTTTTCTTCTTCTGAAGGAATCACCCTGTCTTCCCTCAGTAAAAGACCGCTGATTCTCTATCGCAGATACAGGGAACTGATCCTGCAGGTCTTTCATGACCATGCACTGACACCGGACATTTTCTGTGAATGCGACGATGCCAGAACCGCGCTGGCCTGGGCAGAGGAGGGGCTTGGCACTGCCATTTTCCCCTGTTCCATGAAACCGCTCTGCACACGCACTGCTACACGCACCATAAAAGCTCCGGAACTCGAAACGGAGATTTTCCTGACATGGAAAAAGAGCCGTCATGAGCCGGAGCTTCTAAAGCCATTCCTGGCACTGTTTGATTCTGTCTGATTCTGCTTATCCCAGAGGTGCCTCTTCCTGCGGAAGTATGACCGGAAAAGAAATAATGATTTCAAAATTCTCCCTGTCACTGTTCACCTCTGCGCTTCCGTGCTGCCTGCGCATCAGTCCGCGAATACTTTCCAGCCCAACCTTTGAACTTTCATTTCCCTTCTTCTGCGCAGCAATATGATTTTCCACACTGACACTACACTGCTGCTCATTTTGCGTAATGATAATCCTGACCGGTGACTGCGGATCTGCATATTTTTCCAGGTTGGAAAAAATATTATTGAATACCCTGCAGATTTCATTCATATTCACATGAATCAGAAATTTTTTTTCCGGCTCCTTTATATCAAAATGGAATCCATTTCCCTCCATCAGCAGCGTATGCTCGGTAATCAGCTGCATGAACACCTCCAGCCCGTCATAATCTTCTGCATCCGCGATTTCCTGCGTATCCTCCCCATCCGCCGTCATCCGGTCGGCTCCAGATGCCAGAAAATATTCAAACAGGCGGTCTGACATCAGTTTGATCTGATTACAGGTATTCAGGCACTTATCCAGATAATGTTCACGCTCTTCACTATTTTCATAATGATGTTCCTTCAAAATTTCCAGATATCCCATCTGCGTTGTCAGCGGCGTTCTCAGATCATGTGACAGCGCCGTTACCAGCTTACTGTTTGCCTGCATGGCACTGCGTTCATTTTCCATCTGCTGTGAAAGTGCCCTGCGCATGGCGTTCAGGCTTTCCGCCAGCGACGCCAGTTCATCCTTTCCGCGGATCGGCACCTCGAATTCCAGATTCCCACCTTCCAGAATGTGAATGTCATCATTGAGTTCATGGATATAACGGATTTTTTTACGAATCATCAATAGCAGCAGAATCATCATGACCAGAATGGAGAACATCACAGCAATGCGGTACATCCACGTCTGCATCTGATCTTCAAAATATCCGTAGTAATACACCCTGGCTGTTCCATCCGTAAAATTAATGTGATAGATCGTGAATTCCGAAGGATCCGACCTCACGAAAGACACGGAGATATCATTCGTATATCCGTAAATGGAAGAATCATAGGTATAACTTCCGTTCATCTGAACGCCAATTACCACATACGGATGTTTTCTCACCCAAAGATCCATCTGTGCCGCATTGGTGGAAGCCAGCCCGTTCTGTGTCACATATTCCTGAAAATCCGCTATTGTACTGACATTCTTCGGCTGCATTATATTCTGCTTCGCCCAGGCTGACGCAATGAACCTGTTCGTCCCCCAAAACAGCAGCAGGCAAAGTGCCGCCATGGCAATTCCCGCAACAGCAACTGCTGCCATCAGTTCCACATACAGATTTCGTATCCTGAAAATAGTTTTCTTCCCTGCAGTTTTCTGCATCTGTTATCCTCTCCCCGCTCAGTCCAGCTTATAACCTTTTCCCCAGACCGTCAGCACATGCCTCGGATTACCGGGATCTTCCTCGATCTTAAGACGCAGGTTCCGGATATGTACCATAATTGTTGCATTTGAACTATACAGGTATGGTTCCTGCCAGATCGTTTCATATATAATCTGTGCAGAACAGGTTCTTCCCGGGTTACTGATCAGGAGCTTTAAAATCTGATATTCCAGTTCTGACAGATCCACAGGCTTTTCTATTCCATCCGCACCAATGAGCCATACTTCATTCAGTTCCTTATTCACGCGAAGGTTTCCCTTCACATAATATGCATTTCCGATAGCGCTCTCTTTTCCCTTATATACATGATATCTGCGCAGAAGTGATTTTACTCTTGCTGTCAGTTCTGCATGTGAAAAAGGCTTTACCAGATAATCATCTCCGCCAATCAGAAGTCCCAGTGACTTATCCGAATCCTGAGATTTCGCTGTCAGAAACAGGATCGGTACATTATACTGCCTGCGGATTTCCTCACAGACCTTAAGCCCTGACATCCCGGGCATCATAATGTCCAGAATCACAAGATCAATCTCCGGTCCGATCTTCTGCAGTGCACTCTCTCCATCTGCTGCTTCTTCAATATAATATCCTTCACTCTGCAACAGGATGTGTAACACATCACGGATTTCTTCATTATCATCTACCACCAGTATCCTGATCTGCTCCATTTTTATCCTCATGTCATTTATTCATGCACTTTTTATTGTTTACATATTCATTATACCCGATTAATCTCTTCCGTATACCTTGAAAACTCCGACTTTAGATTTCTTTAGAAACGTTTCAGGATTTTCTTTAGATTTGATTGTTAGGATGAATTCATGTCCCAAAAAAGGATTCACCATAATGCACACTACAATGCTTTTGCATTTACTTATTCAATGGAGGCTTCTATGAAGTTAAAAGAACTTGGAACCAAAATCAAATCATTCATTATCATACGAAAAGTACCGTCTATCATCTTCGTCGTAATACTCTCCGCCAGTATTGCCGGCGGTGCCGTCTATCACAGTATTTCCTCCCCTCAGACATCTGCAGGCGCTGTAACCGACTACAAAACATTTGAAGTTAAAAAGACAGATCTTGAAAAGAACTTAAGTGTCACCGGCACAGTCATCAGTTCCGAAGAAAACACTGCCAATGCAAGTACATCCACCAGTTATCCGGTTGCCTCTGTAAAGGTAAAGGTCGGAGATACTGTCAAAACCGGTGACATTCTATATACTCTCGATATGACTTCTGTTAAAAATGATATGAACCTGCAAAAGGAAACCCTGACACTCCAACAGGCATCTGCCGGAATTGCAGATAAAACTGCCAAAAGGCAGCTTGAAGAAGCCAAGGTTACCGGAAATCAGCAGATGACAGATGCCGCCAGATCTCTTCGAGATTCACAGGATGATACAGTCAAGGCCATTACTGATCAACAGACTGCTACCATAAACCTGGCAAATCTCAAAAGTAAGGAGACTGTCGCAAAAGCATCCATGGATCAGGCATTTTCAAGAATGAATGACCTGAAAAACAAATATGATTCTTTGAAATCCTCTCTGGAAAAAGCCAAGAATGCAGCTGCTGATGCCGATGCAAGGCTGACTTATCTGAATTCCAAATACACCGATGAAGATGCAAAGAAAAAGGCTGAAGAAGATGCAAAAGCTGCTGCAGACAAAGCTGCTGCGGACAAGGCTGCTGCGGACAAGGCTGCTGCGGACAAGGCTGCTGCGGACAAGGCTGCGCAGAACACAACTCCTTCCATAGATACAAATACGCTGACTGTCAATAAAACTGTTACAGAATCGCCAAGTACCCTGCCAAACACTACTCCTTCTCCAAACGTTACTGAAAATACAGACCAGAATTCCGCATCAAAAGAAGATAATGCAAAAACACCGGATCCATCCGTAACATCTCCCTCTGCCCGTGCCGATTTTAACGCCCAGAAGACAATTTCCTTTAATGGCGCTCTGGCTCTCTTTTCCTCCGTGGATCGCCCCGATCTGTCCTCCGCTCAAGGTGATGCCAGAGATAAGGATCTTGCTGCCACCAATGCCCAGACTGCTTTCACTCCCGTAGAAACACAATACAATGAAGCAAAAACCGATTATGAACAGAAAAAAGCCGACTATGATACTGCTGTTGCCAATCGCAAAACAGCCGAGGATGCATTGAAATCCGCCAATTCTACATTGACAGGCGCAAATCGTACCATGCAGACTGCAACCTCTTCTGCAACAACCTCCCAGCGTACCGCAAACAGTTCTATAGAAGGCCAGAAGGAGAATCTTTCCACCGCCAGGATCAACGGACAGAGTTCCACTCTGTCCACTAAAGAGCAGATCAGGAAGTATGAGGATGAACTGAAAAAAGGTATTGTCACAGCCACGATGGACGGCACCATCACAAACGTCAATGTCAGTGCAGGACAGACCTATAGCGGAACCAACGCCATTGTGATCGACAATGTGGAAAAATTGAAGGCTACCGCTGATGTGGATGAAGCGCAGATCAGCAATATTGCAAACGGAATGAAGGTCCGTGTCAAAACAGATGCAACAGGAGACACTACGCTAAACGGAACCGTTGTATTCGTATCGCCCACCGCAACCAAGAACACTTCATCAAGCGCTACGACCGGTTCTTCCACTGCTTCTGTAGCCAAAACCCGTGCGACTTACCGCGTAGATGTGAATCTTGAAACTGCAGACAAGCGTCTGCGCCTTGGCATGACTGCCAAAATGAATTTTATTCTTGACAGCAAAACAGGATGCATCGCCGTTCCTTCCAGTGACATTACAACTGCCGATGACGGTAGCAAAACAGTTACCGTTCTGAGTTCCGATGGAACCGTAACCAGCACCCTTCCTGTAAAAACCGGACTTGAAAATGATTATTACACCGAAATCACCTCCGGCAATCTCAAAGAAGGAAGTAAAATCATAGAAAACCAGGATTCAGCTACTTCCGCAAGCAGTACTGTATCGGAAATGGGGGCACTTGGTGGAATCAACTAATACAACTACAATGATTCACGCGGATAAAATTATAAAAAGCTATTACGTCGGAACGCCAAACGAACTGGAAATTCTGCATGGCATCAGTCTGGATATTCATGAAGGAGAGTTTGTATCCATCGTCGGCGCTTCCGGCTCCGGAAAGAGTACCTTTATGAACATTCTCGGGCTCCTTGATCGCCCGACCTCCGGTACTTACCTGTTAAATGGAAGTGATATAGGTAAAACAAAGGATAAGGCACTTTCCGGAATACGTAATCACCAGATCGGTTTTGTCTTTCAGACCTACAATCTGATTGCCCGCACCAACGCAATCAGAAACGTGGAAATGCCAATGCTGTATGCCGGTGTTAAGGGAAAAGAACGCCGGGACAGAGCAATTGAGCTTCTGAAAATGGTCGGAATGGAAGAACGGATGCACCACACGCCCGATGAATTATCCGGGGGGCAGAAACAGCGTGTCGCCATTGCCAGAGCCATGGCAAATGACCCTTCCATAATTCTGGCCGATGAACCCACCGGTGCACTGGACTCACACACCGGCCGCATGGTCATGGATCTGTTCCATAAATTGCACGAAGAGCAGCATAAAACAATTATTCTGATCACACATTCCGGCGAACTGGCCGCGGAAACACCACGTATCGTCACCATCCGTGACGGCAGTATTGTAGACGAAAGGAGAAATCAGGCATGCTGATAGAAAACAGTAAACTGGCGCTGGCAAGCCTTGCCGCCAATAAAATGCGGGCTTTTCTGACCATGCTGGGCATTATCATCGGAATCGCCGCGGTCATTGCCATTATGACCGTTGGTAATTCGCTACAGCAGTCTGTCAAAGCCTCCATGGCTTCCATGGGTGTAAATAATATCAGCGCCGGCTTTTCCATGCTCAATTATGATGAAGACAGCAGCAGTTCAGAAATCACCCCGCTTGTCCAACCACAGGTTCTGAAAGATATGGTCAGCACGTACAGTTCTGAAATTCAGACCATATCCGTTCAGTCCTCTGTCGGAAGCGGAAGTGTACGTTCCGGCAATAAAACTGCGAAGGTCTCTGTCAGCGGTGTCAGTGCGGGATACTTTGTCGCAGAACGGACTTCTCTCTCTGGCGGCACCTTTTTTACACCTCACATGTATGAAAAGGGCTCCAATGTTGCCATCGTATCTGACCGCTTTGCAAAAAGTATTTTCGGAAATAATCTTTCGAAGGCTCTGGGAAAAGAATTTGAGGTAAACGTGGACAGCAACTATACAACCTACACGATTGTCGGAATCTACACTTATAAAACCGACAATTACAGCTTTGACGGTTCCTCAGGAAAAAGTACCTCCACTCCGGTTTATATTCCTTTGAAATCAGCACAGCTTCAGGTGCACAATACTGACATCAGCGATTTCACAGTAGTTGCAAAAGACAGCGTAGATACCACTGCACTTGCTTCAGAAATGCAGACCTACCTGAATGCACACAATCCCACTTATGCCAATTACCAGATAGAATGCTACAGCATGCAGTCCATGATCAAACAATCAACTGATATGTCTAAAAACACAACCAATGCCATGACACTGATTGCAGCGCTCGCGCTCCTTGTTGGCGGCATCGGTGTCATGAATATCATGACCGTTTCCATTACGGAACGGACCCGTGAAATCGGTACAAGAAAAGCACTTGGCGCTCCAAATGAACAGATTCTGCTCCAGTTTATTACAGAAGCCATTATCATCTGCCTGATCGGAGGACTCATCGGAATCGGTCTGGGCATTGTAATGGGCAATATTGCCAGCAGGGTCATGGGTTATCCTGCAAGTATATCTCTTTCAAGTATTGCGGTTTCCATGGGATTTTCCATGTTTATCGGCGTCTTCTTCGGATTCTATCCAGCAAACAAAGCTGCGAAAATGAATCCAATTGAGGCTCTCAGGTATGAATAGATCCCGGTGGAGAACCACCGGGATCTATAGGAGCTTGCTTCGCAAGCTCCGTATTATGTGTTTCGCGCTTTATATTACTTCGTAATTCTGTAATGTTTTTATGCCCAGATCAGCCAGATGAATACATACCCTGCAGTTACTGCGGCAAGTGCAAACGGTACGCCGATCTTCATGAATTCCGGGAAGGATACTTCATAGCCCTCCTTGCGAAGAAGTCCGACCCCGGCGATATTGGCAGATGCTCCAATCGGTGTGATATTCCCGCCGAGTGTTGCACCAATCAGCAGTCCATAATACAGAAGGCAGGGATTTACTCCCATGACCGCCGTTACGCTGGCCAGAACCGGAAGCATTGTTGCCACATAGGGAATGTTATCCACAAATGCCGAAATCAGAACAGAGCCCCATACAACAATTGTGTACAAAAGGAAATAATTGCTTCCTCCGGCTTTTACGATAAAATCTGCAAGGTCTGTGATGATTCCCTGTTTCGTAATTCCACCGATCACCGCGAACAGGCCTGCCAACAGGAAAATTGTTGCATAATCAACGTTCTTCAGGTTTTCAACCAGTGTCTCATGGTCTTTCGTCTTCAGATATTCCCATACAATACAGATGATGCCCCATACCATACAGATCACACCATTGGTAACTTCCGGTTTATCCGGAATAAAAGAGGCTGCAATCAGAAATACAATATGTCCGACCATGGCGATGGTCGGCACGTAATCCTGTACATCCTGCCGTTCATCTGAAGATACCGGCTGTTTCTCCCTGCGAAACAGAAACATCATAATCGGTATCGTTGCAAGTGCACCAAGCTCCACGGCAAAAAATACACCGGGTTTTCCTTCAAACCAGAAGAAATCATTGAAATCCATCCCCGCTGCATCTGCCAGCATAATGGAAGTTGTATCTCCTACCAGCGTTGCTGCCCCCTGCAGGTTGGATGACACCGCAATGGATATAATCATGGGGACCGGTGAAATCTTCATTTTCTTGCAGATCGCAAGGCCTACAGGAGCAATCATATATACAGTCGCCACGTTATCAATAAACGCCGAAATGCACCCGGCAAAAAGTGACATGAAAATGGTAACCCACATGACATTCGGTGCAAGATTCAGGATATGATCCGCAATCAGATTCGGCATTTTCGACTGAATGAAATAATCTACAATAACAACCGTCCCGAAAATCATCATCAGAATATTCCAGTCAATAACTCCTGACAATTCCCCCAGAGGAAGAATACCGATAATCAGGAAAAGCACAGCCGTTCCACAGGCAATAAAAGGTCTTCTTTTCGCCGGGAGTATGATCATCAGCAGGTACATTGCAACAAACAGAATCATGGCGATTGTCTTCATGGTAAATATTCCTCCTGATCAGTACAGATCTAATGTTCATTCACAGCTCATAAATTTCAGTATACTTTTTTTCCAGATAATTCAGAAAATCATCCGGCGTAAAGTCACGTCCGGTAATTTCTTTCAACCATGGGAGCGGATCCTGGCGATCTGCTTTTTTCCACACATGCTCCTTCATCCAGTCATTAATCCGGTCAAGGTGTCCGCCTGCAACCGCTTTTTCAATATCAAAATCCTGCTGCATACGATTATAATACATTGCATTATACATATTGCCAAGCGCATAGGCAGGAAAATATCCAAATCCGGAAGCCCAGTGCATATCCTGCAGCACTCCGTCACGGTCATTCTGCGGACGGATTCCCAGATACTGTTCATACTTCTTATTCCAGAGTCCCGGAAGATCTGCAATATCCACGCCGCCGTTGACAATCTGCTTTTCCAGCTCATAACGGATAATAATGTGAAAAGTATAGGTAAACTCATCTGATTCCGTGCGGATCAGCGACGGCTGCACAGTATTCATTGCCTCATAAAGCTCCTGTTCGGATACATCAGAAAGCACCTGTGGGAATATCTCCCTTGCCTTGGGATAAATCAGGTGGATAAAGCTTCTTGAACGCCCGATCCGGTTCTCATAGAATCTGGACACAGATTCGTGCTGCCCCATTGTCTTGTTATTCAGATGATGATCATAGTTTTCCTGTGGCTGATACTGCTCGAATAATGCATGTCCGCCTTCATGAATAATTGAGAACATGCTGGAATAAAACATATCCGGATAATAATGTGTTGTAACACGGATATCATTTCTGGCAAGTCCCTCAGTAAACGGATGCTCGCTGGTGGTAAATGCGCCGCGCTCAAAATCAAATCCCATCAGCTTCAGAAGATACTCTGCCATTTCCTTCTGCTGTGCTTCTGTCACCGTTCTGGAAAGAAAATCCGTACGGATTTTCTTCTTACTGCTTACGATTTTCTGCAGAAGCGGTACCAGTCTTTCTCTGCACATCCCAAAATAAGCATCAAGATCTTCACAGGTCATTCCCTGCTCATAATCATCAAGAAGTTCATCATATGGCAGTTTTTTAGCATTCTCCCTGAGGGAAATCTTCTTCAGTTCAATTTCT
The DNA here is from genome assembly GCA_022486625.1 of Butyrivibrio sp. GTDB lineage: Bacteria > Bacillota > Clostridia > Lachnospirales > Lachnospiraceae > Butyrivibrio. Next base: position 130,016 of record JAKVKH010000004.1, read on the forward strand.
CTGACCTGCTTCAGTGACTTTTCAAAAATGGAAAAATCTGCCTGCTGCTTTGCATTTACCCAGTTCACAAATGCTCTGTTATAAACAAGTGAAAACTTATGCTGCATGGCCGGTGTGATGTTCTTATTTTTTACATAGGAACGATACTCTGTGACAATCATTGCCCGGTCAAATTCATCCAGTTCCTTTATGTGCTGATACAGAAAAACAATCGCTTCTGTATACGCTTTGCTCTTTTCCAGTGCAAAAGCTCTATTCATCATGAAAGCAGATACTTCTCCCTGCTCTTCCATGCCCTTGGGCGGACAGATGGTTTCCTGATCATACTGCAGGACAGTTGCCGCATGCTGATAAATTTCCGCCTTTGTAAGCGTCTTATTTACATATTCAAGTTTTTTTCTTACTTCTTCTGTCATTTCCGATTCACTTTTCCGGTTTCCTCCGGCGCCTTTCTTTCCTCTTTTTACACACATGCAGAATTGTACCATTCCGGGGGCCTTATGTCATCTACCCCTGGCAGATTTATCATTGCGTTATCGCGCTGCCATGTTAAAATGTATATATCAATATTTTTTCATTACAAGGAAAGTGAGCCGCTCTTGAACACACTGACAGATTTAACCATCAGAAATGCAACTCTGGCTGATCTTAAGGCCATCACCGCAATTGAAGCAGAATGTTTTCCTGCAGCCGAAGCTGCCGGTGAAGAATCCTTCAAAAATCGCCTGAACTTTTATCCGTCACACTTCTGGCTTTTGTGCAACGCTGATACTATCATCGGTTTTGTCAACGGAATGGTCACGGATGAAGCTGAACTGACAGATGAAATGTATGACCATGCAGAACTTCATGATGAACTTGGCGGATGGCAGATGATCTTTGGCGTAGACACCATTCCCTCCTGGCGCAGAAAAGGCTGTGCTGCCATGCTGCTGCAGAAAGTCATAAAAGACGCAGAAAGCCAGCACCGCCTGGGGTTGGTGCTGACCTGTAAGGAACATCTGATTCATTATTATGAAAAATTCGGTTTCGTTAATGAAGGGATTTCTGAATCCGTTCACGGAAATGTGACCTGGTATCAGATGCGGATTACTTTTTGATCTTTTCCGCATGAATTTTTTTCATCTGCAGCAGATAACGTACCACTGCAAAAATGACCAGAAAATTTCCTGCAATCCAATATGCATAAGTCAGCTGGGACGCTGCTGTGCCATATATTTCAAATACACCTGTAATCGCACTTCCAAAAGTAAGCGTCATAACTGCGCAGTTCCAGATACTTCTGGTCATCTGATCTCCGCATCTGAAAGTCGGAATCAGAAGATGCAGTGCCGACGGAAGCACACCTCCGATCAGCGGAAACAGATACATCAGCAACATGAACTGCGAATACACGCCATGACTGAAATGTTCATATATGACACTGAACACAATACAGAATGCAGTTGCACCGATATATCTGATCAGTTCTTTTTTTACTGCTGCTTTATCCAATGTAGACAATATCACTCACCTTCCTTTCACTGATTTTATTGCCGTTTGTTGTCGGATTATTAATAACTGTACCATTGAATACCATAGTAGAAGATCCGCCGCCATCCAGATTATAGGCGGTTGTTACGCCAATGCTCTTCATGAACTGTGCCATCTGATATAGGGAAAGTCCTGCACTTTCAGAGGTTCTGCCATCAGACACCACCATCACATAATGCAGGGAATCAATCATTCCGAAGGCAGTTCTCGGATTACTGGTCATGGCCTGATCCACTTCTTCATCCTCAGTCACTGCAATATCTCCGTTTTCCACAAGGCCAGGGCCAAAAGAAAGTACCTGCCATGCACCTTTGTCAATCAGCTCCTGCGCAGTAATATCTCCTTCCCTGATGATCTCACATGAACCATCTGAATAGATGACGAGATCCTCCTGATCATCTCCGGCAGATGTAGACCTGTACAGAACACCATTCCGAATGACATATCCGCTTCTGGCACTGTAGTAGTCACCATTAATCGCAAGAATTGCATTGTTGTCCGCAGCAATATCAGACGTCGTTGCGGTAATATTTTTACCATAGGTAGCATTTGCAAATGCAGTCTGAAGATCCGAAACACTGGACAGTGTAATATCCGCAACGTAGATGTCAGTATCATCTTCACGATAGCTGGTAATTGTAACCGTAGTATTTCCATTACTGTAGGAGTTATCTGTTACTGTAGCCGCAGTACTTGTCAGTGCAGTGCTCTTTGCATCCGTGGTATCATCTGCCGTCAGCTGTACGCTTTGCGCCTGCACAGTCTGAACTGTCTGGTAGCTTCTGGGAATAACAAAGCCATCCAGCAGCACATATATGGTAAAGGCAATCAGCACTGCCCGGTAAAGCAGTGGCCATAAATTTCTATTCCGATGCTTCATTTTTATTTTTTACCTCCATGTTCGTCTGTTACATAACTGCCATCGATTTTTCTGTTCTGCACTTACTATACCGTGCAAACTTTAAAATAACCTAAAACAAATGGGAGGATCTGAAAATGGAAGATTTGAAATCTGTAAAAAAATCATTCTGGAAGAATTACCGTTTCGTCATCTGTATGATGGTATCTATTGTCGCCGGCACCATCACCGGTCTTGTGTGGCCGGGTGCCACCGTCCTGGAACCATTGGGAACTCTGTTCATCAATTCCATGTTCTGCGTGGTCGTTCCGATGGTATTCGCCTCCATCGCTTCCGCTATTGCCAACATGAAATCCATCTCCAGAGCCGGCAAGGTTATGGGCACAACCATTATCACTTTCCTGTGTACGGCAGCAATTGCCGCCATCATCATGTATATCGTTGTATCTGTCATCAACATCGTTCCTTCAGGCTTTAATGTATCTGAAATGGTCACGGAAAAGGCGGAAGCCACAGATGTCACTACCGGAGATCTGATCGTCAACTTCTTCACCAAACCTGATTTCAGTGAACTGCTCTCCAGAAGAGCCATGCTTCCCCTGATTGTGGCCTCAATTCTGTTCGGCTTCGGTGTACAGATGTCGGGCGGACCTGAAACCATGACAGCAAAGGCCCTTGCTGATTTTACCGATTGCATCATGAATGTGGTAAAGCTGATCATCTACTACGCACCAATCGGATTCTTTGGCTTCTTTGCCTACCTGGCTGCAACCTATGGTCCGGAACTGATCGGAAGCTATGGAAAAACGCTGATCGTATACTACGTGGTATGTTTTGCCTACATGTTTATCTTCTTCCCGATCTATGCACGCTTCGGCGGCGGTAAAGGCGCCGTCAAGGTCATGTTCAGCCATCTGTTTGAACCTGCTGCCGTTTCTTTCGGTACCTGCTCTTCTGTTGCTACAATTCCGACAAATATCCAGGCGGCAAAGGATACCGGAATTTCAGAAGATGTTTCTGAAATTGTCCTGCCCATGGGTGCGACCATGCACATGGATGGTTCTGCGATGTCTGCAATCGTAAAGGTTGCCTTCCTGTTTGGCATTTCCGGAATTCCGTTCGGCACGGGAAAGGCAATTCTGGCAATTATTGTTGCCGTATTTTCTTCCGTAGCCATGTCAGGTATTCCGGGCGGAGGCGGTGTCGGAGAACTCGTACTGTGCTCCATTTTCTTCAATAATTCTCCGGATCAGCTGGCCGTTTCCTATACTCTGGCACTTGCCATCGGTAACCTCGTAGATCCGCCGGCTACCATGGTCAATGCTGCAGGTGACTATGTGGTTTCCTTTATTGTTTCCCGCTATGTAGACGGTAAAGACTGGCTGCAGAAACAGTTGGAAGGCAATCACTGAGCCACACCTGATCAGCTGCAATATTGAATATACGTAAAAAGGCAACAGCGGAAATTTGCATATACCGCTGCTGCCTTTTGCATTTTTAAATACACCCTGCACATCCGCTTACAGTGCCACTAATTTCCCCGGCTCTGCTTCCATGATCCTGCCATCCACTTCCAGCCAGATCGACTGCGCATTCGGATTATACACAAAATCACCGTCAACGCCGATCTCGAGCTCTGCCGCCGCTCTCATATAATCAACAATCTGAATATTGGAAGCATACCAGATATCCTGCCTGTGACCGATCATTTTACAAAAATTCTCCATTACATCCCAGTTACCATTCTGCGTAAATTCATAACTGTGCCCCCAGACATACATCATATACAGATACTGCTTTTTATACAATGCTGCAAATTCCTGCCCGCGTTCCAGAAGATTGCGATCGTGATGACAGGTTGCATCCCAATGATAAAAGTCCTCCGGCATGGCAAAACCATCCGTACTGACCGTTGTTCTTGCATATCTGATTCCTGTTGCCGGAAGCAGATCCATAATCTGACGGTTAACTGACCCATTGGGATACGCAAGCCCTCTGACCGGATATCCCATCACCTTTTCCAGCGTTCTTCTGTCCTCAAGAATCTCTCTGGCAACATGCTCAATCGGACTCCGGGCAATTGTCGGATGCAGATAGGTATGGCAGGCTACCTCATGACCTTCATACAGCTTTTTATATTCCTGTTTCGGAATTCTCTCATCCAGATCAAGACCACCGTTAAGGTTGAATGTTCCTTTGATTCCATATTCATTAAACATGGCAACCAGGCGCCGGTCTTCTTTCCTGCCATCGTCATAGCTCATCGTCAGAACCTTATGCTTTCCTTTCGGAAAGCAGGTATATATTACTTTCATATGCTCTTCCATTATTCCAATACCTCCACATATGGATTTGCAGTTCCACACGACTGCCATCCCGGATCACCTGTCTTCATGAAGCCGGTCCATGCCTCCAGCATTCTGTCACTGAGCCGCCTGTCATATTCTGTCAGCGGTCTCCAGCACCTCTCCGTTGTTCCGAACATATACCAGAGTTCGGAAGAATGAAATGCTCCTGCATCATCCCCCGGAAGACACCGGTTAAAATAATACACATAAGCCGGATGATGATAATGCGGATTTTGTTCCATCAGCTGCGCCCAGTTAATGCACCCCTGATATAAAACACTGTGAGTATTCTCCTGCAGCATTTTTTTCGTTACCAGAAGATCATTGCGTGTCGTCCCCAGCAGATAGGGAATATCCTTTACCATTCCTTCCTGCGCCAGTTCATCATAATCTTCTGTCAGTACATAGCCGTCAATGACAGGCATAAACGGCAGCGTCGGACAGGCAGCCAGAAGCTTTCCGGTCGCTGTGCAGATCTCTTCTACAGTAAGAGATCGTAAATCCTCCGCACTTTCTGCCCCGCACAGATCAGTAAATTTCTTGCCCAGATATTCTCCGTCCTTTTGCCTCAATCCTCTGATAAACCGGTCATGATAGCCACTTCCGCTCTGAAAAATTGCACTATGAATCCGGTTCTTTGTAAGCGCTGACGAAACAAGTGCATGTACACTCATGCACCCGGCTGACTGACCGAATACCGTAATCCGCTCCGGATCACCTCCAAATGCCGCAATATTGTCATATACCCAGTTCAGTGCACAGATCTGATCCAGAATTCCATAATTGCCGCTGCTGCCATGCGCTGACTCCTGCGCCAGAAGCGGATGGCACAGAAATCCGAATGCGCCGAGACGGTAATTGATTGTTATCAGAATGACCCCTCTCCTGCAATACTCTGCGCCGTCAAATTCCATTTCATGACCATAACCGTTCAGAAACGCACCACCATGGATCCAGAATGCTACCGGCAATTTTTCCTCTGTATGTTTTGCCGGCGTCCAGATATTCAGATACAGACAGTCTTCACTCTGCTGTGTCTCATAAAACGGATCACTGTAAAATTCCTTTGTATAAAAAGCATCCTGTGTACCTTGAATACTCCTTTTCGGAAAATGATCTGCCTGCAGAATCCCGTCCCAGTTTCTTACCGGCTGCGGCTCCCGAAATCTGTTATCCCCTGTCGGCGGTACTGCATAGGGAATTCCGGCAAACAATGTATAACCATCCTTTTCGATTCCCTGCACTTTGCCGCTCCTGGTCTGTACCGTTTCATCTTCCATTTAATTCCCCTTTCACCTCATAAAAACACTTTTGCAGCAGCGAACCTTACATAAATATGATATTACTCAACTTTCCCACCAGCATAACTGTGGAAAACGCTTGATTTTTCAAGTAAAACAACTTCATAAATCGGTGCCTTGACATTAAAATAGCACCAAATCTTTGGTATAATAAGTTCACCACAAACA
>JAKVKH010000005.1 GCA_022486625.1 Butyrivibrio sp.
AAGGTGTGGGAAGTTTTAGTTATTAATACGCAGCTTCTGCAATTCCCCAGGCCACGCCATACGCACCGCAAAAAATCAATGCAAACCACAATACAGATACTGCGACCGGCTGTTCATATACTTTCAGAAACGGATATGGTCCGCTTATGATATGCAGAAGATTCAGAATCACAGTCACGGCTGCATAGCCTGCCGTCGGCAATATCGCAACCCGCGCAGCTTTTCCCGGCTTAAACGGGATATGATCTGAAAGAAAAAAAGACATTCCGGCCAGCAGCGGACACAGCAGATGATGAAATTTCATTTCACCTGAAAGAAGCAGTATCTGATAGCCGTCTTTTCCAACCATGGGTGCCAGTACCAGCACTACCATCAGAAAAGTGACGGTAAGGCAGCAGACCGCCATATACTTCGCCATCTGTATCTGCTCCGGTATTTTCTTTTCACTGATTGCCCTCCGGATCAGAAACGCTGCATAGACCGTACATACAACCATGGCAAAAATATTACTGTCAACCGTATAGAATGTAAACATTCCAAAGCCGTTTTTTCCTGCACTTTCTGTATTTAGCAGAAAGACCCATACAGGAAATGCATCCCGCATGGGTCTTTCTGATGACGAAACCTGCGATGCAGATTCCGATAAACAAAGGTGCATTGCATCTCTGCTTTGATTTATCTGATATTTCAGGCCTTGTTATCAGAACCAAGTACCTTAAGGATCTTGTCATGAACAATTTCCTTAACGTATGTACGGCCATCTGCACAGTACTGTCTGGGATCAAAGTGATCCGGATGTGCAAACATATGCTCTCTGATACCGGCTGTCATGCCAAGACGAAGATCGGAATCGATATTGATCTTGCAGACTGCACTCTTAGCTGCCTCACGAAGCTGCTCTTCCGGAATACCAATGGCATCCTTAAGTGCTCCGCCGTTGTCGTTGATAATCTTAACGTACTTAGGCAGTACAGAAGATGATCCGTGCAGAACGATCGGGAATCCCGGAAGCTTCTGAACGATCTCTTCAAGAATATCAAGACGGATGTGCGGGTCCTGACCGGGCTTAAACTTGTAAGCACCGTGGCTGGTTCCGATTGCGATTGCAAGTGAATCAACACCTGTTCTCTGAACGAAATCAACAACCTGATCGGGATCTGTATACTGAGCATTCTCAGCAGATACCTTTACATCGTCTTCAACACCTGACAGTGTTCCGAGCTCAGCTTCTACTACAACACCCTTATCGTGTGCATAGTCAGCAACCTTCTTGGAAACTGCAATGTTGTCATCATAAGACTTGGAAGAACCATCGATCATAACAGATGTGAATCCGCCATCGATACACTCCTTACAGATTTCGAAATCTGCACCGTGATCAAGGTGAAGAGCGATCGGAATATCTGTTGTCTCACATGCTGCTTCAACCAGCTTTACAAGGTAAGCCTGCTGAGCATACTTTCTCGCACCTGCAGAACACTGCAGAATAACAGGGGAATGAAGTTCGTTGGCTGCTTCTGTAATAGCCTGCACGATCTCCATGTTGTTGACATTAAAAGCACCTACAGCATATCCGCCGTTATATGCTTTTTTGAACATCTCGGTAGTTGAAACTAATGGCATAATTTGTTACCATCCTTTCCTGAAAATAAGTGTCTTAGCACCAAATCCGTTAATATTATAACGCACTTTATTTGAAGAGTATACCAGTTTTTTTGGATTCGGCATTATGTGAACTCAGCAAACCGGTATTTCACATATTCGGGACCTTTCGTTTCCTTTTTTACGTATTTCAGCACTACTGCTGACCTTGCGGGAAGATCCAGCGTCAGCTTTCCATCCCTGACCTCCATCTGAATCGCTGTAGTTTCATACCCCTTCGCCGTTGAAATCAGGAGCTGTCTGACAAACGTATCCCTGGCAATTCCCAGATAATGTACATCCAGTACCTCAGTCACTGCACATATATTATTATTAACCGCAACAATACATGCTGCTTTGTGATTGAATCTGCCATAGGCAAGTACATTTTTGTCCGCCTTTACCTGCAGCCGCAGCAGCGATCCCGTTTTCAGCTCTTCATTTTCCCTGTGAATACGGATCATGTCCTTATGAAAACTGATCATTTCCTGATCTTCATGTCCCCAGGGATAGGTTCTCCGGTTATCCGGATCTGTAAATCCGCAGACACCGGCTTCATCACCGTAGTACAGAGTCGGTGCTCCGGGCCAGGTCATCTGAACTGCCACTGCTTCACGCATGACCTCTTTCAAAACCTTCCGGTCCGCTGCCTTGTTCCCATGTGTCCCCACACGCCCGGTAATGTGGTTCGTTCGTGTCAGAAATCTGGAATGATCATGATTGGAAAGTTCATTCATGGCAACATATAAGGATGGTTCGCTGAAATTCCCTCCGCCTGCATGAATCATCTGTTTCCAGAAAGCTTTTGTATCGCCTTCCAGTTCAGGATGATACTCATCACTGTGCTTTTCCATTCCGGTGAGGAAAAAAGTAAGCGGCTCCATAAATGCATCGTAATTCATGACCGTGTCCCACTCATCTCCCTGCAGCCATTTACCGGATGGTCCATAATTTTCCGCCAGAATAATTGCATTCGGATTTGCTTCTTTTACCGCTTTTCGGAAACGTTTCCAAAAGTTATGATTAAAAATACCGGAATGGCCAAGATCTGCTGCCACGTCCAGTCTCCATCCATCTGCGTTGTACGGCGCCGAAACCCACTTGCGTCCAACCTGCAGTATATATTCACAAAGCTCCTCTGATGCTTCATAGTTCAGCTTGGGAAGCGTATCGTAATCCCACCATCCGTCATAGTTGGCATTATAGGGCCATTTTCTTTTATGAAAGGTGAAGTAGTCATGATATGGACTTTCTTTCGATACATAGGCGCCTTTGGCATAACCCGGCGCATTTTCATAGATCCGTTCTCTGTCCATCCATTTATTAAACGAGCCGCAGTGATTGAAAACACCGTCCAGAATCACACGCATCCCGCGTCTGTGCGCTTCTGTAACCACCTGACAAAACAGCTTATCACTTGCCTCCAGATTCCGCAGATCTGTAACGCGCCTGATGTATCTGCCGGCGCCGCTGTTATCCTTCGCATCTTTTGGCAGCAGCTTCCCTTCATCTGTAACAAATCTGCCAAAGTGAGGATCAATATGGTCATAATCCTGTGTATCGTACTTATGGCTTGACGGGGAACAGAACAGTGGATTGAAATAAATCACTTCAATGCCGAGTTCCTGCAGATAGTCCATCTTATCCAGTACACCCTGAAGATCCCCGCCATAAAATTCCAGTCCGTCATCCACTGCATCCGGCAGACGATCCCAGTTTTTCACCTGATGTACGTTTTTCCCCAGATAATGATATTCATCCGTCAGCACATCATTGGTTTTATCTCCATTGCAGAACCGGTCGGTGAAAATCTGATACATGACGGCTCCCTTGGCCCAGTCCGGCGTATGAAAACCCGGAATAAGACGGAAGGTCAGTTTCGAAGTCATACCAGGTGCCTTTGGTGATACGCCTCTCCTGTCATAAAAGCGAATCTGCACTCCTGATGTAATTCTGAACCAGTAGGCAACCGTTTTTCCTGTCACTTCCAGCATCAACCGGTAGTAATCGAAATCGTCATCTGACTGTTCATAGCCCATTTCCTTCGCACCATCTACGGTCAACAGTTCAACGCGGTCTGCTTCGCCTTTTCCTGTCCGTAGCCGAATCATCACCGTATCTCCGGGTTCGCACTCTGCAGGGCTCATATATTCCGCAGTCATATCATGAAATACTGCTTTTGGATCAAGCATCTGTATATCCTCCTGTATTCATTGTCCACTGATTTATAAAAAAGGGCAGTAAAAAAGACAGCTTTGGGAGGGCTGTCTTTTTTAGAGAAGGTATTTCTTTCTTATGGGGTATAGCAAAAAACTATATAATATATTGGGGGGTTACAAGAAGTATAATATCATTCACCCCCTTCTTCGTAAATGCTCAGCTTTCACAAAGTTAACAAATTCATGATGTCATTTTTGTAAAAGTTGCACAATCACGATCGTTTTCTGTTATACCTGCTCTCCCGCATCAATGATCGGCTGATGCTGGTCAAACAACGCTTCAAACTCGCTGCGTCCTATCTTTTCCTTCTCAAGAAGCAGATCCGCACATTTATGTAATACATCTTCATATTCCAGAATCGTTGCTTTTGCCTTACCGTAGCAGTCATCGATAATCGCCTTGACTTCCTGATCAATTTCTCCTGCAATCAGTTCGCTGTGCTTCTTGCTGTGTGCGATATCATATCCGATAAAGACATCTTCTTCCTCTTCATCGTAATTCACCACACCGATATTGGCAGACATTCCGTAACGGGTCACCATGCTTCTGGCTTCCTGGGTTGCCTTCTTGATATCACTGGAAGCGCCTGTGGTAATATCTCCGAATATAAGCTCTTCTGCGATACGCCCGCCAAGTGAAACCATAATTTCTTCCAGCATCTTCTGTCTGGTCAGGAACATCTCATCCTTTTCCGGCAGCGGCATTGTATAACCTGCTGCTCCCATTCCGGTCGGAATGATGGATACAGTATAAACAGGACCGACATGCGGCAATACATGGAACAGAATTGCATGACCGGCTTCATGATAGGCTGTAATCTTCTTTTCCTCATCAGAAATAATTCTGCTGTGTTTCTCTGTACCCATACCTACCTGAACAAAAGCCTTTTTGATATCCGCCTGACTGATATAGGAATGATCTTCCATCGCCGCATTGATTGCAGATTCGTTTAAGAGGTTTTCAAGATCTGCCCCGGTAAATCCTGCAGTTGTCTGTGCAACCTGCTTTATATCCACATCATCACTGAGCGGTTTATTTTTGGCATGTACCTTCAGAATCTCTTCTCTTCCGCCGATATCCGGACGGCTGACGGTAATCTTACGGTCAAAACGTCCCGGTCTTAAAATTGCGGGGTCCAGAATATCCACACGGTTGGTTGCCGCCATGACAATGATTCCCTCATTGACACCAAAACCATCCATCTCCACAAGGAGCTGATTCAGGGTCTGCTCACGTTCATCGTGACCGCCGCCCATGCCGGTTCCTCTTCTTCTCGCAACTGCATCAATTTCGTCAATGAAAATAATACATGGTGAATTCTTCTTTGCATCTTCAAAAAGATCTCTGACACGAGATGCACCGACACCGACGAACATTTCCACGAAATCCGATCCTGAAATGCTGAAAAACGGAACCCCAGCTTCACCGGCAACTGCGCGTGCCAGAAGTGTTTTACCTGTACCAGGTGCACCTTCAAGCAATACGCCCTTGGGAATACGTGCTCCCACTTTGGTGAATTTCTCCGGATCCTTCAGAAAGGCTATAATTTCCTGCAGCTGTTCCTTTTCTTCCTTCAGTCCTGCAACATCCTGCAGCTTGACCTTGTTATCCTCAGCATTTGACATCCGCGCCCGGCTCTTGCCGAAATTCATCATCCTGTTTCCGCCTGATGATGCCGCCTGCGCATTGTTCATGGAAACAAAGATCACCACACACAGAATCATGATCACCAGAATCGGCAGGAACCAGTTCATCAGCCAGTTGTCTCCCGGAATATCGCGAACTTCCGGATCCACATTGCTTTGTCTGAGCAGATCTTCCACTTTGGTTACATCTGTTGCGTAGAGAATCTCTTCTGTTCCATCCGTTAACTGAATCCTGACCGCACCTGTCGGAGTTTCACTGTTCGGCATAATCACTGCGGCAGCCACCCGACTTTCCTGCAGATCCTGCACAAGCCGTCCTTCCGTATATGCTCCGCTGGAGCTGCCGAGACGATCCTTGCTGAATTCCAGAAAGGCAACGAAAATCAGGAGTAATATAACGACACCAAAGTATACGTTATAATGCCTGTTCTTATTCAATATACTTCCTCCTGTCCTGCGGATCAGTCAAATTCCACAACACCGATATACGGCAGGTTGCGATATCTCTGATCATAATCAAGACCGTATCCTACAACAAACTCATCCGGGATTTCAAATCCGGTATAGTCAACCTTCACATCAGTTACTCTTCTTTCCGGCTTGTCAAGAAGCGTACAGAGCTTTACACTTGCAGGTCCTCTGTCGCCAAGCATCTTCAGCAGATAGCTCAGTGTTCTGCCTGAATCGACAATGTCTTCCACGACCAGAACATTCTTATCCTTTAAGGGTTCGTCAAGATCCTTTACGATCTTTACCACACCGCTTGATTTTGTAGAACTGCCATAACTGGATGCAGACATGAAGTCAAGTGTTACCGGCACCGTGATTCTCTTTGCCAGTTCACACATGAAAAAGCTTCCGCCTTTTAATACACACACAAGATGAACAGACTTTCCCGCATAATCCTTGCTGATCTGTTCGCCGATCTCTTTGATTCTGTCATTTACCTGTTGTTCCGTCAACATGACACGGACTCTTTCGGACATTTTTACTTCCTCCTGTACTGATTAATAATTTACGGCAAGAATATTTTCCGTACTCTCACTGACTTTATAAAAGCTGCTGATCCTGTACCCCGGTATCCATAATATATGACTGCCATCGGCAAGAACATATATTATATCACGTTCTGCTGCAGGTATCTTCTCATTTATCATATACTTTTTCATGCTCTGGCGGTTATTCCTGTCATCAATCACAAGAAAATCACCTGTTTTTCTCGGTCGAAATACCAAAGTTGCTTGTATTTTATCATAATCAAACCATTTCGTATACGCATTTCCCGGAATAATTTGATCCCTCTGATACGGAAAAACACTCACTTCAACATTTCCAAGACCCGGAACCGTAACTTTACTTTTTTCACCCGGCAGAATTGAAACACACACAGCCTTTTTTTTCTCCTCCGGCTGACTCCTTCCGATTCTGAGCTGACGATATCTGCGCTCTGCCGTAATTCCGCAGGGCAGACTTGCCTGCGCGCTGCCGTCAGCACCTTCCGCCAGTTTCAGGAGCAACAGAATATGCGATGCGGAAATATCCTTTCTGTGCGGAATCAGCTGCTCCAGGCATAGTAGAAATACATTGCGGATAATCAGCTCCGGATATCTGTCAAGGCTGTTCAGATCCAGACAGATCGTATCCGGTACAGCGCCCGTCTCTAATTTGCAGCATTTCAGCGCAGAAAACGCCTGATCCCTGATATAGGCATCCGCCTGCGCAATTTCCTGTGCTGCCTGCGAAAGATGCAGAACTGCCTGTGCATTGATTTCTTCCTGTGCATAACTTAAGATATGGTGCCGGATCCGGTTTCTGGTATGCCCATCTTCCAGATTCGTAAGGTCTGTCACATGAGCAGTTTTCTTTTCCTTCAGATATGTCTCAATTTCCTGCCTCTCCGTATCCAGAAGCGGTCTGATAATCCGTCCTCTGACCGGCCTGATCCCGCCTGCACCATGGAGCCCGCTTCCCCTGAAAAGATTCAGCAGCATGGTCTCCGCAAGGTCGTTCCGGTTATGTGCAATGGCGATTCTGGCCGCCCCGATTTCATCTGCCTTTTTCTCAAATGCCTCGTACCGTGCCTTCCTGCCAGCCTCTTCCTCTGTCAACCCGAGTTCTGCAGCCAATGCCGGAACATCGGTCTGCACCAGATAAAAAGGCACATTCAGACTATCACACAGCTGTCTGACATATTCTGCATCTTCAGCCGCCTCCGGTCTGATCCCGTGATTCATATGCACTGCCGCCACCTTAAACCCCATCTGATCCGCAAGCGCATGCAGCACAACAAGCAGACACGTAGAGTCCGCACCGCCGGAAACCCCCGCGAGAAGTGTCTCTCCGAAAGATACCATCTGATTCTGTTCCATATATAACCGTATGCGCTGTTCCAGTTCCATCATTTCTCCATTTCATGAATCCCAGGTATGTAAAAGTAAAAGATGCAGACGGCATGCGGATCTCTCCGTATTACAGTCTGCATCTCATTTTTCAGAATCATTTTTGAAAATAATCTCTCCCGGATATACAAGGCCAAGTTTATCCTTTGCAACTTCTTCAATATACTTTCTGGTCTGTGTATATTTTGCAAATTCCTTTATGTCCTCGCTGCGCTTCTGTTCCGCATCAATCTGCATCTGAAGCTGCTCTTCCCGCGCCTGATAGTTTTTCTCCTTCTGCATCAGACTGACACTTTTCACGGAAACAACCAGCATCAGCAGAAGTACTACGATAGTCGCCAGAAATATTCCAAACCTGTTCTGCCGGCGTTTTCTTCTGTATCTTGGTTTCGCCATAGGAATTCCTTTTCCAGTATTCACTGTTTATCTAAAAACAGAAACGCCACTTTGCTTTATTATATTATTGTATATTTTTTGTATAAATATGTCAAATGTAACGGAACAGCTGTGTAACGTCTTCCTTGTGGATTGTCTCCTGTACATCAAGCACCTCCACATTCACATCCTTATTTCCAAACTGGATGGTCAGATGATCTCCGGCCTTTACTTCTGCTGATGCCTTGGCCGGCCTTCCGTTAATCTGCACACGCCCTGCATCGCAGGCCTCATTCGCCACCGTCCGCCGTTTGATCAGCCTTGTTACCTTAAGATATTTGTCCAGACGCATGTTTTTCTCCCATATTTTTGCTCTGTTTACAGAAACAGGCCTGCAGAAATTTTCTGCAGGCCCGAATTATCAATTGACATTCATCAACAGGTTTCAATCATCCGCAGATGATATCATCCGGCAATGAGAATCAGTCGATTATCACTTCTTGTTTACAAGATCCTTTAAAGCCTTACCAGCCTTAAACTTAGGAGCATATGATGCCGGAATCTTCATAACAGCACCTGTCTGAGGATTTCTGCCTTCTCTTGCTGCTCTCTTGGAAACTTCGAATGTACCGAAGCCAACTAACTGAACCTTACCCTTTTTCTTTAATTCCTTGGATACTGTCTCAGTGAAAGCCTTAACAGCCTTCTCGGCATCCTTCTTGGATAATCCGGCCTGATCAGCGATAGCTGCTACTAACTCTGTCTTGTTCATTTTGGAATTCCTCCTGTATGATAGTAAGTATCTTTTTTGGGTAGCCGGGACTGTTCCCGAACACCTATATTTACTTATATACGTTTTTTAGTCCTTTGTCAAGAAAAATCCCCGATTTTTCAAGGTTTTTCGGCATTTTTTTGTGCTAATTGGTGACCCGGAAACCCGCATTACTCCGTTGAGTTTTCGCTGACCGTTGTTTCCCTGATCAGATCTGGAAATGAGTAAGTTCTATCACACTTGGAACTGTCTATGCTGATAGAATAACTCCTGGTTGTGTATCCCGTTTTTTTCAGGGTAACAGTATGGGTACCGGACACTTTGGTAAAGGAGATCGGTGCAATACCGATATAATTGCCGTCAAGATACAGTTCTGCGTCTGCCGGTGCATCCACATATACCTTATATCCTGTAATTTCGCTGCCTGATGTCTGACTGTTCGTCACTTCCGAAGTACTCCCGGTACTGTTTCCGCTTACTGAATATACATTACCTTTTTTGGCTGATGATGCTTCTGCCGCTGTATTTTGTGTGGATGCCACAGAGGACCTTGCTGATGATGCGGTCTCTGAAGCCTGCGCTGTTGATGCCGCACTGCTGCTGTTGCCGGATACTGCACTCTCCTTTTCAAGTGTCAGCTGCACCACTGCGGATGCCTGTCCCACCCGAAGATATTTATCCAGTACCTTATAGCCATCTGCTTCTGCCTCAAGTTTATGAAAACCATACTCATATGTCAGTGGAATTCCTGTCAGTGCTTCTTTCCCATCCACATACACTTTTGCATCTTCCGGCTCCGTTTCAAAGGTAACCTCCCCTTCCTGGGGTGCTTCTACCGGGATATCACTGACATCTATCACCGTTTCCTTATTTCTTGCAACTGTGATCATCTTTGTATAATCCGCGCCATTACCGAGGATATGCAGTTCATACTCCCCTTCCGGTGCATTTACCAGCATATTATCCGTTACGCGGTGAATCACTGTATTCCCGAGTTCCAGCCACGCGCCTTCAAGGCTCTGACCTTCTACCGTATCCGCTGACAGGCTGACATAGCCATGCCCGTGCGTAACACAGATGCTGTATACTTCCTGTGCAACTCCGCTTACGCGTATACTGTCTCCCTGAAGTATGTCTGCAAGAATTGCAGGCTTTCCTTCTGTCAGGATAAGACCGGTAGCTCCGATATGATAATTGGCCCCGTCAATGGTGACTGTCTCACCATCATCAGAAAAAGAATACTCTGTCGTATCGTCATGTGTCCACGCTTCGGAAGAAATCACCAGCGAATTCAAATGTTTTGAATTCTTCAAAAATGTGATATCCACGACTGTCCCGATTTCAAGAAGCTTTGGAGAAAGAGCTCTGCCATACTGGCTGTACATCAGTGAAGTATTGTCATAATTTAATGTATAATCTCTTCCCGTATCATGATTTCTGAAAGAAATGGTATCTGCCTGTGTATCGATTGCCTTGATTGCCGCCGTATCTGCAGAATCATACTTTCCCAGCAGTGAAATCTGCTCCGCCGTCACCTGCAACGGATCGTTTGCCTGCAACAGTCCGATACAGATCATCATTCCGATCACCAGTACCGCTTTTTTTATTCCATTTTTTCTTTTCATCTCTCAGACCACCCTCGCTCCGTACTTTCTCAGATGAGACGGTTCCATGAGATATTCCCGTGTATTACATTCCGGATGTTGCAGCACTTCCATCAGCATTGCCTGCAGTACCTCTCCCAGTTCCTTCCCCGGGCTGATTCCTGCTGCAATCAGATCCTGTCCCCGAACCGCCAGCTGCTTAAGTGACAGGCACTCACCCGCTTCCAGGATATCCTCATACATCGTCTGTACCCGTGCCAGCACCGCTTCCTTGATGTCTCTCTGATACATACTCTGTGCCAGCATATCTGCTCTTTTAACTTCCAGTAAAAGAGGGAAATCCTTTTCTCCGACTTTAAAAACTGCCATTCTGACATCTGCAGGAGTTGTCTCCTGTCCGATATGCAGATCGTGAAAACGTACCAGATTGCAGACCCTTGTCATCGTTTCACGGTCAAACTTCAGCCTCAGCATGATTTCACGGGCAATTCCCGCACTTCGGACCGCATGTCCGTAAAAATGATGAATCCCGTCCTGATCCTCCGATATCGTCATTGGCTTTCCAATGTCATGAAACAGCATAGTCAGCCGGAGCACTCTGTCCGCCCTGACATTTTCCATTGATACTACAATATGCTCGCCCACCGAATACATATGATGCGGATGATTCTGCGGCGTTTTCATGCAGGTATCAAATTCCGGAAGCACGATCCCGGTAATTCCCATGTCATATGCATCCCGGATTCTTCCCGGATGATCCGAACAGAGCATCTTGACCAGTTCTGTCTGAATACGCTCTGCACTGATTTTCGAAAGTGTCGGTGCAAGCGCTCTGATCGCCAGCTGTGTCTGTTCCTCCACGGAATAATCCAGCTGTGCGGAAAAACGGATTGCCCGCATAATCCGAAGCGCATCTTCACCAAACCGCTCCATCGGATCTCCGACACAGCGGATAACCTTCCTGTGAATATCCTTTATCCCGTCAAAGGCATCAATCAGGCCTTCTTCCTGATTATATGCCATTGCATTGATCGTAAAATCCCGTCTCCGCAGGTCTTCCCGAAGACTTGCCGTAAATGTGACATCTTTCGGGTGCCTGCTGTCCGCATATTCTCCGTCAATACGATAAGTGGTAACCTCATACCCGTCACTGCCCAGCATGATGGTAACCGTTCCGTGTGCAATCCCTGTATCAATTGTTCTGCGAAACAGTTTTTTAACTTCCTGCGGTCTGGCATCCGTCGTGATATCCCAGTCTCCGGGAATTCTTCCCAGGATTGAATCTCTGACACATCCGCCAACCACGTATGCTTCATATCCGGCCTGATGAAGCGTATTTAATATCTGTTCTGCCTTCTGCGGAATTTCTATCTTTATGCTGTTATTCTGCTTATTTTCATTCATATTTCATATCATAGCGCAAAAAACAGGAAGTGTGAAGAACCTCCGCTCAGACAATTCATCCCTGAAAGCTCTGAATCTCATACTCCGGTGCAAACTCCTGCCGGCCAGCCGTCTGTTCCCAGCTCTGCACCAGCCGGTCCGCCACCATTTTCCCGTTTACAGAATCAGTTCCGGTAAGCAGTATCATATATTGCCCATGTCCAAAGCATGTCACCACGTCACCTTTCCGAAGCGTTTTTTCTGCAAGATCACCGAATTCATTCAGCGCGCTGTCAAGGGCAGTATCATCTGCTGCTCCCTTTTTCTCATTCATGGTAAACAGAATCAGCTGCGCCTTCACTGATTCCCTCTCACTCCTGCGCTTCAGAAACCGGAAAATATTACGGAAATTCTCATAATCCACACGATAGGCACCCGACTTTGAACTGTTTTCCTCAATCAGCCTGCGCGCCTGAGCAATTCCGATTTCCCCGTTTTCTTCCGCATCCTGAAGCCCGTCACAGGATCTGTTATAAATACTGTACCCGCATCTGCCATGTTGTTTTACATAATAAAGTGCCGCATCTGCATGATCATAAAGCATTGAAAAGTCCATCCCATCCCGTGGTGCAAACGCACCTCCGATTGACATACTGAACGGAATCCCCGAATTATCTCCAAGCATATCGTTCAGAATATACTCAATTCTCATATTGATCTTTTCACACCGTTCTTCCAGATGTTCAAGATTCTCAAAATTTTTATAAAAAATAATGAATTCATCTCCGCCGATTCTTGCAAGTGTATCATAGGAGCGGACAAAAGATCGCAGTACTTCTCCTACCCTGAGCAGCAGCTGGTCTCCCGCTTTATGCCCATAAGTATCATTGACCTGTTTAAAATGATCAAGATCCATCATCAGCAGTACACCATTTGCATCCGGTTCCTTCAGATACAGATCAATTTCCCTTGCCGCCGCACGTCTGTTCAAAAGTCCGGTGAGCGGATCTGCATCCGCATTTTGTTCAAGTACCCTGCGGGTATGTTCATTCAGAAGAACCATTTCTATTCTTTTCAGCAATATATCAGCTTTAAACGGCTTATGGATATAATCGCGGGCACCCATCTCCAGTCCGCGCACTTCACTTTCAATATTATCTTCCGATGTCATGAAAATCACCGGAATGTCACATCCGCTCTGCTGCTTAAGCTGTTCCATGGTCTCATAGCCGTCCATCTCCGGCATATTCAGATCCATCAGAATCAGATCCGGCTGCTCTGTTTTCGCCTGATTTAATGCTTCTTCTCCTGAGTTCACACTGAACGTCTCATATTTCTGATTCAGAATCTTGTCTGCTATACGACAGACAATCTCATCATCATCCACAATCATGATTTTTTCCACGACAGCTACCTCATTCATCTTCCATTACTGCGATATGCCTCATACGACGAAAATGCCTGTTCGGCATATTTTGAACTGATCTGAAGCTCTGTTCCGTCCGTAAGAACAACACTTCTGGAATCCATTGTCCTTACTCTGTGAAGTGCCACCACTTCAAATCTCGATATCTGTACAAACTCACTCACCGGAAGCTGCTCCAGCATTTTTCCCAGTGTCATATACGTTGTGTAATCATTTGACCCTGTATGTATGATCAGCTTACGGTTAAGCGTTTCCATATAGGTAATATCAGATATATATATTTTCCAGCTTTCGCGGTTCATAAAGATTTCAATGGCACTGGTTCTTGCATAATGCTGCATTGCAAGATCCATTACTAACTTGAACTTTTCATACAGCACGGGTTTCTGGAGATAGGACAGAGTTCCTACTTCAAAAGCTTCTGCCGCATACTCATTTCCACTGGTAATAAAGATAATCTGACTTTTAAGTCCCATCGCACGAATCTGCCTCGCCAGATCTATCCCGGTCATATCCGGCATATATATATCCAGAAGAACGATATCCGCAGGCTGCTCTCTGAGTTTTTTCAGAAATTCATCCCCGGATGCACATTCTGTAATTTCGGCCTGCATATGCACCGTTTCTGTATATCTGTTCAGCAGTTTTCTGATCAGTACACGTTCAATCAGTTCGTCATCGCATATAAAAATATTAAGTTTCTCCACGTGCCAGCTCCCTCCCCAACTCATTCTGCAATTATCGCCAGCCCGTACCACCATGTTAGCAACTATGCAGAATCCTGCAACACTGATTGTGCAAAAGCTCTCTATCTCGTCATGAAAAGTAAAGTAAAGAACCTCTCTAATTATAGTAGGTCTTCGAATATAAAATCAATTATTAACGATATTTCTTCTGCGATACTTGCTGATTTCCTCTCCGATATAGTAAAATGGTATCAGAAGATATAAAAACACAGGTACTGACCATCTGCAGAAAGAGGCGTATATGTTTCTGTCAGCTCAAAAGCACAGAGCTGCCCTGTTTACATTAATCGCAGTTATTCTTGGAATGGTAATCCTGCTTGGCTGTTATTTTTTTCTGCATAAAAGCAGCATCTACCCGGTCGTCAATCTGAATAGCGGTTGGAGCATCACTCACAAAGACATCACCTATCAGAATATCACACTTTCCAGGTCTGATATTGGTGTTGCCGATAATGGTGATGTTTATATTCTTGCAGTCAGACTTCCGAAAAGTTCCATTCCATATCCCTGTATCGAATTCCGAAGCATCCATTCTGCTGTTGATGCCTATCTGGACGGCAGAATGATCTATACCTGGGGACACCGGCTGGCACTGGACGGCGAAATGGTGCCCAAGGGGATGCGCACAATTCCGCTGCCTGACGACTACGCCGGCAAAACGCTTACCATTCGTCTGACTTCAGCGCAAAATCTCGCGTTTTCCGGATTTTCTCCCGTCTATCTCGGTTCCAGACAGGATCTTTTTTTTCAGTCCTTAAGTCACAGCATTTTTCATCTGTTTGTTGGCATATTTCTCCTCGTCATGGGCCTGATCCTTCTGTTTCTGTCTCCCTATCTGCTGCTTTCCCACAATATGGATTTCCGCATTTTTTTCTGCAGCATCATCTCCCTGCTGCTGGGAAGCTATGTCCTGTCCTACTATGATATCTTTAACTATTTCACAGACCGGATTTCTCTCAATACCACCATTGAATATATGTCCTTTTACCTGATTCCCGTTGCACTCTCAGGTTACATTATGATGGCCTCACGAAACCTGCTCCGGAAAATCTGCATCTCATTTTTCCTGACCAATTCCATCTTCGTCATGTGCGTTGTGCTGATGGCACTGATGAATACCATGCTGATCTCCGAACATACGACCTCCCTGCATATTCTGTGCCTCAGTGAAGGCATCATCATTCTTTCGCTGATTATCCGAAATTTTCACAGAAAGTCTCCCCTTCGCGGTCCGGATTCCGATAATGCCTCTGATGTTGCTCTTCTGACCGGTATTACAGGATTTCTGATCTGTGCGGTCATTGATATCATCAAATACACATTTGCCAAGTACCGGGGTGCCGGCGGTGAAGCCAATAATGACATTACCTTTACCACC
The DNA here is from genome assembly GCA_022486625.1 of Butyrivibrio sp. Classification (GTDB taxonomy): domain Bacteria; phylum Bacillota; class Clostridia; order Lachnospirales; family Lachnospiraceae; genus Butyrivibrio. The sequence goes on from JAKVKH010000005.1 coordinate 15,591, forward strand.
TTTGGTGCTCTTTTCTTTGTCATGTGCCTCCTGGTCAGCTATTTCTTTTATCGCCTGTCAGAAATCAGTTCTCAGCAGAAAAATCTGCAGCTGGAGAATCTCGCCTATCTGGACCCGCTGACCGGACTTGCGAACCGGGCACGATGTGAAAATTTTCTTTCCGCTCTTTCCGGTTCAGACCTGCCCTATTTCATCATCAGCATTGACCTTGATCACCTGAAACTGGTCAATGACACCTGGGGACATCCTGAGGGTGACCGGTGGCTTTCCAGCTTTGCAGTCATCCTGCAGGATACTTTCTGGGATGCATCCTTAATCGGCCGTATGGGCGGAGATGAATTCCTGATCGTCCAGGAACACAGATCCTGCAGTGTCATAAACTCCAGACTTCAGGATCTGCAGACACTGCTGTCAGGTCAGAAGTCTCCCCTGCAGAAAATTCATTATGGCTTTTCCTATGGATGTGCAGCCAGTTCCGAGCTGTCGGGAACCGGTGTCTCCGGTCTTTATCAGCTTGCTGACAACCGCATGTATCAAATGAAACAGCAGCGCCATATGATGCAGGAAGGAGGCCGGCTGTGAAATCTTTACTGAAGCATATTCTCATCGGCATTCCCACCTTTTTCCTGATCGTGCTGCTGTTATCCAGCACCCTGCATTTCAGCCCGCAGTCTCACACCACGCCGCTTTCTGACCACTGGACAATAAGTCTGCATGGCAAACAGTATGATGATCTTTCCTATAATCATCTGCCTGTATCCGCACTGCCACAGCTTTCTGCCGGAGACCGTATTTCCACTTTCTGTGTGGTGGATGCCGATCCTGTAGATTTTCCTGCGCTGATCTTTCGGACCCGCTGCTGCGCATTCCGCATTTATATGGATAACCGTCTCATTTATGATTATCCGTTATCCCGCGCGCGGTACGGCCATTTTCTCGGCTGGCAGTATCACATCGTCTCACTTCCGCAGGACTGCGTGGGGCATACCATAAGTTTCAGATTTAATGTGATTCAGGACACCCCGTTTTCCATCATCACCACGCCGTGGTTTGGTTGTTTTGATGATCTGATCAAGTTGTTCCTTCACCGGCACATTCTGGCACTGTTTTCCGGAATTTTCCTGTGTGTATTCGGAATCTGCTTTCTTCTGGCCTCCATTATTTTTGCCTCTTTCACCAGGGATGTCTTTTCGCAGATTATTTCTGCACTTCTGTGCCTTGATATTGGCATCTGGATTCTCTCTGCCATGCAGCTGGGTGAGCTTTTCACCGACCAGTCTTCCATGCCGGTGTTTGAACATATCATATTCTTTCTTGCTGTTCCCCTGCTTTATCTGCTTCTTGGCAGCACCAGAAAATGTTTCCGCTCAAAGCTGTTCCTGTGGCTTTCCATTCCCAGTACCGCTCTGTGCATCCCTCTCAGCATTCTGAGCATTACCAGCGAAATTAACATTTTTCCGGTATTTTTTATCCTGATTGGTGTTTTGTTCGGACTGCAGCTGTACTATGGTATTATTGATCTTGGCCGCATACAGAAAGAAAACTTCAATCTTTCCGTTTTCGTACAGATGAGCGGTGCCATTATACTTACCTTCGGTATTCTTTTAACAAACGCAATGGCATTCAGACTTTCTTTCTATGTATCCGGACCGAACATGTTATTTATTTCAGTTCTTCCTGTCTGTTCGCTGCTGTTCGTCATCACAAGACTCTCCAGCTATCTTATTTCCCTGGCCGGATCCCATCAGCAGCACCTTCGCAGTGTCACACTTTCTCAGCTTGCCTACATGGATGCACTTACAGGTCTTCCCAACCGGGCGCGCAGTGACCAGCTCTTTAAATCGCTTTCAGAATCTTCTGATGATTTCTGCCTGATCAGTCTTGACCTGAACGGTCTCAAGGAAATCAACGACCTGCTGGGCCATCCCGCCGGTGACAGACTCCTTGTCAGCTTTGCCGATACGCTGCGCAGTGTATTCATCGGTTATTCCTGCTGCAGAACCGGCGGAGATGAGTTTCTCGTCATCATGAACTGTACCGACAGAGAAACTGTGGAAAAAAACATTACGCAGATGAATCTGCAACTGAAGGCACTGGACAGTTCAGAACCCGATATGGATCACAGTACCGCTTATGGATACGCATTCCGCCATGAGTGTCCGGAGCAGAGTGTACACGATGTCTATATGCTGGCAGATCAGCGTATGTATGAATGTAAGCGAAAGCAGCACGAACAAAGCCATTCTCCCGCATCCGATTCCATAAAAAAATCATAACAGCTATCCGCAAAAACAGCGCCTGCAAAAACGCAGACGCTGTTCCATAGTTCTTCCTTACATTTAAATTTAATAAGCTCTTCCCCAGTAAACCATCTTTGTTGCCGGTTTTCCACAGTATACACAATTCCCGGACAGATTTTCCTGTTCGAAAGGAATGCAGCGGCTGGTTACATTCAGCTCTTCCTTGATCTTTTCTTCACATTCGCGGCATCCGCACCACATTGCCTTTACAAAGCCCTTTGTCTCCTTAAAGGCCTCTGTAAATTCTTCTTTGCTGGTGGCTGCAAATGTATGATCTGCCAGGTGTTTACGTGCCTTTGCGAGCATGTCTGCCTGAATCTGCGGCAGAAGTTCTCCGACCTTTGCGGCAACATCATCAATTGCACACTCGATCTTTTCTCTGGTGTCCCGACGAACCAGTACACACTTTCCGGCTTCCAGATCCTTGGGGCCGATTTCAATACGAACCGGAATACCTCGCATCTCCTGATCTGCAAACTTGTATCCCGGACTTCTGTCAGAATCATCTGTCTTTACGCGATAATCTTTCAGTCTGGCTGCAATATCATAAGCAGCATCCAGAACTCCTTCCTTACGCTGCTGAATCGGAATGACCATCACCTGTGTGGGTGCGATCTTGGGCGGCAGTACCAGTCCTGAGTTATCACCATGTACCATGATCAGCGCACCGATAATACGAGTTGTCATGCCCCATGAAGTCTGATATACATAATGCAGTTTGTTATCCTGACCTGTATACTGAATGCCGAATGCCTTTGCAAAGCCGTCACCGAAATTGTGGCTGGTTCCGGACTGAAGTGCTCTTCCGTCATGCATCAGCGCTTCGATGGTATAGGTAGACTCTGCGCCTGCAAATTTCTCTTTTTCTGTCTTCTGTCCCTTGATGGTGGGAAGTGCAAGATCCTCTTCACAGAAATCAGAGTATACCTGAAGCATCTGCTTTGTACGTTCTTCCGCATCTTCCATGGTGGCATGTGCGGTATGTCCTTCCTGCCACAGGAATTCACGGGAACGAAGGAACGGTCTTGTCTCCTTCTCCCAGCGGACAACAGAACACCACTGGTTGCATACCTGCGGAAGATCCTTATAGGAATGAATCTCACCCTTGTAATAATCACAGAACAGGGTCTCTGATGTCGGACGTACACAGTAACGCTCAGAAAGCTTTTCAAGTCCGCCCTGTGTTACCCATGCAACTTCCGGTGCAAAGCCTTCAACATGATCTTTTTCCTTCTGCAGCAATGACTCCGGAATGAACATCGGAAGATATACATTCTGTACGCCCGTATCCTTGAATCTCTGATCCAGGTGTTTCTGAATCAACTCCCAGATTGCATACCCTGCAGGCTTGATGACCATAAAGCCCTTAATATTGGAGTAGCTGATAAGACCTGCCTTTACCACGACATCCGTGTACCACTGGGTGAAATCTTCATCCATGGAAGTGATCTCGGCTACCAGTTTCTTGTTTTCCTTCTGATCTGCCATTTTTTCTCCTTTTCCCTGAAAAAAGCGCCTTCTGTTCCTGCTGTCACTCAACAGGGACCGAAGGCGCTCGGCGGTACCACCCTATTTAAACCCGCTGCTGCGGATTTCACTCAATTTTTCCGTTAACGCCGGATACGCTGTATTTACATACAGAACTCCAAGGCAGGTTCACCATGCATCACGCAGAAATCTCACACCAGCGATTTCCTCTCTGAAGCGCCATCACGGTTACTAACCCTTTTCAACGTCATTTAAATACACTTAGATTGTAATGAACTGATTTTTCATTGTCAAGTTCAAAACACTTCAGATTTATTTTCTGATAAAAACAGCCTTCCAGTCCGAAAAGTCCACTTTTGCCTTTTCACAGAAAATGCCAAGAAACGTCCCTGTAAAAGTCATGTTTCTGGTCACTTCTGTGCACATCGCAGCCGTTGATCCCTGATCCAGTATGACTTCTCCGGCATTTTCATCCAGAAATCCAAGATAATAATTAAACTGATCCGCCCGAACCACCAGTCTGACATTCTCTTCCGGTGCTTTCCACTCCGATGTCACCGCCGTCAGATCATAAATCTGCTTGCGTACCTGAAGATACCGTCTGCCGCCGCGACTCGTCATATACACATCATAATGATGTTCATTGGTATAAAAAATACTCAGTCCTGCTGCCGACCCCTCCGGAAGAAAAAGCGGTGTTACAAGAACCTCCATCCGGAATGTAAACTCCTTCTGTCGGATTCCTGCAAATACCGGTGTTGCCTTATCATCCGACAGGCAGACATCTGTTCCCGTCATCCGGATCTTATGTTCATCCTGCAGCATGCAGGACTCTTCAAGCGGTCTTCGAAGTGTGGTCAGTGCATGTTCTCTCCTGATCCTGTTAAAATCATATACATCTTCCTGATCCTGTGCATGCAGACTTTCCGCCGGAAGTGCTGCCTGCATCTGTGCTTCAATTCTTCTGCCTTCATTGACCACCGGCCAGCCGTTTTCCCACGTAACCGGCGCAAGGAATGTTTCCCTGCCAAGATTATGAAGCATCAGATTGTTGCCATTTTCTCCGATACATCTGACTGCAAGCGCCACCATCCACCAGTTACCGTTTTCATCTTCCACAAGATCCGCATGTCCTGTGCAGGCAATATCTCTTCGTTCTTCATTCCGATGGGAAAAGAACGGATTATACGGGCATCCTTCATAGGGGCCATAAGGATTCCTGCTTCTGGAAATGGTTACCATATGACCGTATTCCGTACCGCCTTCTGCCAGCATCAGATAATAATAATCGCCGATCCTGTATACGTGAGGTGCCTCGGCAGATCTCCCGCACCAGCCTTTTGACAGAAGCCTGGACTCTGTCAGTTTCTCACCGGTGTCCGGGTTGACTTCACACATAAAGATTCCCTGGCTGCCCTTATCGTCACTGTTGGACACAAAATATGTCTTTCCGTCCGCAAACAGAAGTGACGGATCAATTCCGCCCTGCGAAACCCATACCGGTTCCGACCATTCTCCATATATATCATCTGTATGTACAATGAAGTTCCCACGATCTGATACGTTTGTGGTCACCATATAGAACCGGCCTTCATGATATCTGATCGTCGGCGCATAGATCCCGCTTGAATTCCAGCTGTTTTTCAGATTCAGTTGTGATGTTTTTGTCAGACAATGCCCGATACATTCCCAGTCTGCAAGATTTGTACTGTGATATACGGGTACTCCCGGAAAATATTCAAAGCTCGATGTGACCAGATAAAAATCATCTCCGACCCTGCAGATGCTGGGATCCGGATTAAATCCGGAAATGATCGGATTTCTGTATTTCTGCATCATACAATATCCCTCCTCATAGCCATGCATTTATCTGCATGGTAGCATACTTTTTTCTCCGGAAATACCCGACAAAATAAAGGAAAAAGCCTGTACTTTACCGATGATCCGGTATTATACAGACTTAGCGCATTACTTCATTTTCATACTCTTTCAGATGCTCAAGATATTTTTTCCCGATCTGGCTTAAAGAAGCACCTGCCCTGCGAATACAGACAATATTCATTACTTCATCATCCTCAAGTGGCACCGCTCTGTAATTCATTCCGTTAAGGTCTGCGCAGATAATTCCGGAACACAGTGTATAGCCGTTAAGTCCGATCATCATATTCAGCATGGTTCCTCTGTCATTGACCTTGATCATCCGGTCATATTCATAAGTACTCAGCACCTCCTCTGAAAAATAAAATGAATTATTCTTTCCCTGATCAAATGACAGACACGGATATGCGCTGAGTTCTTCAAATGTGATCTTCTGCTTCTGTGCAAGCGGATGCTGTGCTGACAAGTATACATACACGCGACATGCAAACAGCTGCTCATATACAAGATTACTTTCTTTCAACAGTTTGACCATTACCTCTTTATTAAAATCATCCAGATACAGAATGCCGATCTCACTTTTAAAGTTCCGGACATCCTCAATCACATCCGCCGTCCTGGTTTCGGAAATGGAAAACTCATATTTCTCCATTCCGTAGCTGCGGATCAGATCCATGAATGCTTTCACCGCAAAGGTGTAATGCTGCGTGGATACACCAAATTTCTCCTTTGGCTTTTTCCGTATAAAGCGATCTTCCATCAGATCATACTGCTCCGTCAGCTGCCTCGCGTAACTCAGAAACTCGGAACCTTCTGCAGTAATACAGACGCCGCGGTTACTTCTCTCAAACAGTGTGATACCGGTTTCCTCTTCAAGTTCACGAAGAGAACCGGACAATGCCGGCTGCGTCAGAAAGAATTTTTTGGCAGCCTGATTGATGGATTTGCAGTCAGCTACCGCAATTGCATACTTCAGCTGTTGTAATGTCATAACCTGATACACCTTCCCGGATCCGCTTTGCTCAGATCTCCATCAGAACAATGCTGCCTGCTTTGAGCGATTCCTGAACATCAATAATCCTCTGATTTGCTGATCCCTTGAATTTCAGACTCAGATCTTTCTTATCCAGAACAAATTCACCATCTACCAGCACGTCAATATAAGAAAGCATCTCATCGGTCACTTCGCATCTGGTTCCGCTCTCTTTCAGAAGATCTTCATCCAGAAGATATCCGGAATAAACCCAGATATTTTTTTTCGGATACTGCTCCTTCACTTTCTTCAAAAGCTTCACAAGCTCTCTCTGATTCTCAGGTTCAAACGGCTCACCGCCAAGCAGACTGAGGCCTGCAATATAGTCCGGCGCCAATGCATCCAGAACCTCTCTTTCTGTTTCCTGTGTATATTTCTGTCCGTAATCAAATTCCCACGTGACCTGATTGAAACACCCCTTGCAGTGATGTCTGCATCCTGATACAAATAAGGAAACCCTGACACCTGTCCCGTTCGCAATATCCGTTTTCTTGATTTCTCCATAATACATGGCAGCAGTATTCCTTTCTTTTTTTGAATTGTTTTTCATGAAATCAATGGACAAAACAACCGGCCTGGGTTCTTCCATAGCCGGTTGTTTACTCTTTCACTATATATGATAATAATTACAGATGCAATACTCTTTCCTTGATTTCCTGCGTACGTCCCTGATTCCAGAACTGTGTTCCGATATATCCGCAGGTACGTCTTGCCACATTCATCTTGGTCTGGTCACGATTACCGCAGTTCGGGCATTCCCATACGAGTTTGCCGTCTGTATCTGTTACAATCTTGATCTCTCCATCATACCCGCAGCACTGGCAGTAATCACTCTTGGTATTGAGTTCTGCATACATGATGTTGTCATAGATATACTGCATGACAGACAGTACCGCATCAATATTATGCATCATGTTCGGAACTTCAACATAACTGATTGCGCCTCCCGGGCTGAGTGCCTGGAATTCAGATTCAAACTTGAGCTTACTGAATGCATCAATCGGTTCTGTTACATGTACATGATAGCTGTTGGTAATATAATTCTTGTCTGTTACGCCCGGAATCATACCGAAACGTTTCTGCAGGCACTTGGAGAACTTATATGTCGTCGATTCAAGCGGTGTTCCGTACAGACTGAAGGAAATGTTGGTCTCTGCTCTCCATGCTGCACACTTGTCATTCATGAACTCCATGACACGAAGTGCAAACTCTTTTCCGCTCGGATCCGTATGAGACACACCCTTCATATATCTGGTACACTCACAAAGTCCTGCATAACCAAGAGAAATGGTGGAGTAATTATTGAACAGAAGCCTGTCAATCGTTTCCCCTTTCTTAAGGCGTGCCAGCGCTCCGAACTGCCACAGAATCGGTGCCACATCAGAAGGCGTACCCATCAGTCTGTCATGACGGCACATCAGTGCCTTTTTACACAGCTCTGTACGTTCTTCCATCAGATCCCAGAACTTCTTCTCATCCTTGCCGGAAGAGCACGCAACATCCACAAGATTCAAGGTAACCACACCCTGATTGAATCTTCCATAGTACTTATGTGCGCCATTTTCGCCAAGGCCTTCTGTATCCGGTGTCAGGAAAGATCTGCAACCCATGCACGGATATACATCACCGTTCTTGTATTCCTTCATTTTCTTTGCAGAAATATAATCCGGAACCATGCGCTTTGCCGTACATTTCGCCGCCAGCTGTGTCAGATACCAGTACTTTGTACCTTCACGGACATTGTCTTCATCCAGCACATAGATCAGCTTCGGAAATGCCGGAGTGATATAGACACCCTTTTCATTCTTTACGCCCAAAATTCTCTGATTGAGCATCTCTTCAATCACCATGGCAAGATCTGTACGAAGCTGACCCTCCGGTACTTCATCCAGATACATGAATACGGTAATAAACGGTGCCTGGCCATTGGTCGTCATCAGTGTAATGACCTGATACTGAATTACCTGTACGCCACGCTTGATCTCTTCCTTTACACGCATCTCGGCAATTTCATTAATCTGTTTTTCATCCGCTTCCATCCCCGCCTGTTCAAACTCCTGACGGACTGCTCTGCGAAACTTCTGTCTGCTGACATCCACAAACGGTACCAGATGGGAAAGTGTGATACTCTGTCCGCCATACTGTGAGCTTGCGATCTGCGCGATCGCCTGTGTGGCAATATTGCAGGCAGTCGAAAAGCTCTTGGGTCTTTCAATCATCGTCTCGCTGATGACTGTCCCGTTCTGCAGCATGTCATCAAGGTTCACCAGACAGCAGTTATGCATATGCTGTGCATAGTAATCAGAATCATGGAAATGAATAATCCCCTCTTCATGTGCCTTGACAATATCCGGCGGCAGCAGAAATCTTCTGGTCAGATCCCGGCTGATCTCGCCTGCCATATAGTCACGCTGAACGCTGTTCACTGTCGGATTTTTATTGGAATTCTCCTGCTTGACCTCCTCATTATTGCACTCGATCAGGCTCATGATCTTCTCATCAGTTGTATTGGTCTTACGCACAAGTGCATGCTGGTAACGGTAGGTAATATATTTTCTGGAAACCTCGAATTTACCGGATTTCATCAGCCCATTCTCTACCAGATCCTGAACTTCCTCCACACTGGCAGCACGAGTCAGATTCTTACAGTTTGCCTCCACATCCAGCTCAATCTGCCGGATCTGTTCCTCTGTAAGACGCTTGTCTTCCGTTACCTCGTGATTGGCTTTTGTAATCGCGGCAATGATTTTGTTTCCGTCAAAAACAGCTTCTTCGCCGCTTCTCTTAATGATTTTCACCGATAAATCCCCCTTTTCCTGATTTCCTGTTTCAAACCCGTCCCGCGGGTTTCGTAATAAAATGCAGCTCGCAAAAACTATATCTTGTGGCTGCAACATTATGATAATACATAATGTTGATTATTTCAAGAGTTAAAAAAGCCGCCTGCAGCGCCGCTCAGATCCCACGAACCGCTTCCAGCCTGTTATGCAGACGCATAAAATGTTTCAGCATTTTTTCTTCTGAAACCTTTTTCCCCGACATATAGTACTGTGTATGGCACTGTTCCACCATCTGCTGTGTATCCTTAAAGGAAATCTCAGTATCCACCCCATCTGAAATTTCAAGATGCATGACCTCAGCAAGATGCCGTATGGTTCCGGCATTGCCATCAATCAGCATGACCTGATCTCCGAAATATCTGCGGTAAGACGGCTTGAAATAGTTAAAATGCGTACACCCAAGTACCAGTGCACAATAACGACTTAAATCATATTCCGAGAACTGACTGCGCAGATAGTCTTCCACCTGCGGCCCTTCAAATTCCTCCCGCTCCGCAAAAGTCACCAGCTGTGGCATCGGCAGAAGATCCACTCTGTGATCTCCATCCACTCTCTGCAGCAGGTGCTGCAGCTTGGACTCTCTGATGGTAACCGGCGTTGCAATGACCATGACCCTCCGGTTCTCCGTACCCTCTACTGCAGGCTTTACCGCAGGCTCCATGCCCAGAATGGGCAGCGTATACTTTTCCCTGATTTCTTCAATCGCCACACTGGTTGCTGTATTGCAGGCCACCACAATGGCATCCACACCCTTTTCAATCAGAAACCGTGTAATCTCCGTCACATATTCCTTAATCTGCTGCGGCGTTTTCAGACCATACGGAACATGCTCCGTATCCGCGTAAAAAATATATTCAAGATCCGGCGGAAGCAGATGATATGCCTCATGCAGCACGGACATCCCACCGATCCCGGAATCAAAAATTCCAATCTTCATGACTGTTCACCTCTCCGTTCATCATATGTTATAATACCACTATGAGCAATGTAAAAATTGACGAATTGCAAAAACTGTATGACGATCCGAAGACAGACAGCTTCCTGCAGGAAATCTGTGAATACTATGCCACAAGATGCGATTACACTGAAGATTCCTTTCAGGAAGAAATCGAACCTGCAGAAATCATGGAGCCGGTTTATACTCTTTTCTGCCTTCAGAAAAGAGAGGAGATTCTGGATGAATTTGAATACATTCACCAGAGATATCCTCATCTTTTCGAGTCCGTTTCCGGATTCTGCAACCGGATTCTGACTCACATGGATTATCGTGCCCTTCAGTCCGAATGTGAACATCAGCTGGTCACTGCAGTCGGGCATATCTCTTCCGCAGAAATTTATGAACGGATCGAAAAGATCTGTCAAAACGAAAATGACTTTTCGAAGGGTGTGGATCAGTTTTTTCAGTGGCTGCATAAAAAGTAATACAGGAGGAAACACAATATGATCAATCCAATGAAACTGATGCAACTCAAGGGGCTGTGGGATAAATTCAAGAGTAATCATCCTAAATTTCCCATGTTCCTGAGCGCAATGAACCAGAACGGAATCCGTGAGGGAACCGTCATCGATATCACCATTCAGGAACCTGACGGAGAAAAAATACAGAGCAATCTGAAAATCACAGCTTCTGACATGGAGCTTTTTGATCAGCTGAAGAACATATCGTCAGACCTGAACTGATCAGACGTATTAAAATATAAACGTTTTCCATCCCAAAGAGATGAGATACAACGCAACTCCATATACCAGAATCACTTCAGCAGCCGGGTGCCACCTGTCTCCTATCACATCTGCATCCGGCCATTTGATTCCTGTTTCCGGATCATAGTACAGCGTAACATCTTCGCCTATTGCATCTATACCTCTGTCCCCGCTTTCGGGGCCTTTTTTACCTGTTGCCGAATGATAACGGCCGTGCGCATCACTGAAACCATAAACGTAGCGTGCACGCTCATCCATGCCGTCATCCAGTTTTTCTCCGGATATAATCACCGCGTTCACCTTCTCCGTACAGTGGATCAGATGATATATATTTTCAATTGTAAAAATCGATGATGCCGCCAGAATAAATACCGACAGCATGATCGCAATGATAACCGCTCCCGGAGACGGCCTCATCATTTTTTTCATCTCCGTATCAGCCATACTCTGCATCTGTTCAAATATCTCTTCCTCGTTCATTCCTTCCCCCTGTGTACATGATATCCGGGTCAGTACTTATCCCTGTCCCATCATAGCATTTTATTTTAAACATGCAATAAGTGCATTTTTCCGCATAAAAACAGACACAGGAGAAAATCACTTCTGTGCCTGTAAAAACTTGGACGCGCAGTAAACTGTCTGTCCGTTATATTCAATTTCCGACCATCCGTCCTTTTCCCCGGTTCTGGTCAGCGTCGTTCCTGCGGAAACCGTTGCCACGATATTATCCTTACTCGAAGAACTCGGTGATGACCTTAAATTGAGTCCATTGGTCGTCACAACCTGCTCTCCTCCTGAAACAGTGTCGGTTGCAAATTCCGTGCCATCTGAATCATCTCTTCCTGCAAGAAACGGATCAATCAGCCTTACCTTTACAATAAACAACAGCACCAGCAGAATCAGAATTCCGGTAACAGTAGATGCGATCCTGACCACTTTTTCCGGTGCCGGATTTTTCCGGTGCCTCTGCAGATCACCTTTCCCGGCATCTTCTATACTACGGTCCTGCTCCCTGCCGTCCTCCGATTCCTCATCAGAATATTCCTCCGATTCCTCTTCTGAAGTACCTTCTTCTTCAAAATCATCATCCGCAACATCATTTTCATACGATGAATCCGTTACGTCATCTTCCTGTTCATCCTCTTCTGCTTCGTCCTCAGGATCTTCTGCATAGAAATCATCTTCCTGCCGATGTCTGTCACGTCTGAAAGAAAAGAATCCCTTTAATCCGCCATTTTCCTTTGTTTCCGGAAGCTCTTCTTCCTCTTCCTGATCCGGCTCCTCCTGATCAGCCAAAGTTGCTTTTCTGATCTTCTCATCCGCCTGTGGATCACGTCCCATAATTGTTTCCTGATGTACTTTCAGGTATTCTGCCCGTTCTTCCGCGCTCAGAAAGACAAACGGATCTTCAATTCTGATATTTTCCACATCTGCTTCCGATCCGTTCCCGGAAGTGTTCTGCTGCAGATCCTTCTGCCCGGTATCCGACGATGTCATGTCTTTCCGCTCAGTATCTTCTGTTTTTCTGTAATCATTAATATTGCGTATTTTATCTGCCAATTTCCATCATTCCTTTTTTGGTTCCGTACACAAAGTGCTGGCTTTTTAAGCCAGCACCTTATCAATCATCCCCTGAAACTTTGCCTTTGGTAACGCACCGACTGCTGAATCCACCATCTGTCCGCCCTTGAAGAAAGCAAACATCGGAATGGACATTACCTGATACTTCTGGGCAATCTCCGGTTCCTCATCCACATTCAGTTTTCCGACTTTAAGTTCCCCTTCATACTCTGCTGCGAAGTCCTCTACCATCGGAGCCATCATCTTACATGGGCCGCACCAGTCTGCATAGAAATCTACCAGAACCGGCTTATCACTGTTAAGTACCTCTTGCTCGAAATTGTCCGTTGTAAATGTGTACTCCATAATGCTCCTTCCTTTCCCTCTCAAACATTGCCATTGTTGTCTGCAGGCAGTTACCGTTTCACATCCCTGCTGATGATGTATTTACAGATCGGATTTCCCTTTGTGGAAAACCGTTCTTCATACTCTGTCATGACATTTCCTTCATTCATGGCTTCATCATGATGAAGGTCAAAGGTTACTGCATCCTGTTTCCATCCTGCAGGCTCTGTTTCCTCCAGGGCGAAACGGAAAAGATCCTGATTATCAGTTTTGAACTCTACTCTTCCGTCTTTCCTGAGAATCACATCATATCTGCGAAGAAATTCTCTTGACGGAAGCCTGCGTTTTGCATGCCGGTCTTTCGGCCACGGATCTGAAAAATTCAGATAAATTACGGAAACCTCTCCCGGTGCAAATACTTCCGTGATGACTTCTGCTTCCATCCGGATAAAATACAGGTTGGGAAGCTCTGTATCTTCCTGCTTCTGAAGTGCTCTGAGCATCACACTGGAATATTTCTCAATTCCGATATAATTAATCTCCGGATGAAGTGCCGCCATGGTCGTAATAAATCTTCCCTTACCCATGCCGATCTCAATATGAATCGGATGGTCATTTCCAAACAGCTCATGCCAGTGGCCCTTCTGCTGTTCCGGATTCTTTACGGCATATTTACTGTCCACAATTGCTTCCCGGGCTCCGGGAATATTTCTAAGTCGCATCAGATCTCCTGCTCTGTCTTTTTATTTATCAGATTTTACTTCCTATAATAAAAATATTACACCATTGACCGGAAAATGGGAAGTTCACAAATGTTCGCATCACATTAATTTTTTCGGTTTTTTTTGTGAAAACGATGTGAATCCGCTTTGGTTTTATAGCCGAATAGTGTATCATAGTCCTGTCTGAAACGAACTTTATATTCACTATTGGAGATCAATCATGTTTTTACATAAATTTCATCATAAACTGATTCACAGCTGTCTGACAGCCCTGCTTCTTCCTCCGGTGCTGTCCTTTTGTCTGTCCGGCATCAGCGGTGTATCCCTCACTGCCGGCGCGGCCTCGGAAGACAGCCTGCAAAAAGCGGCAGACGAGCGAAAGCTCCTTCCGATCCAGAGTAACGATACGGAAAACTGGCCTGAAGGCCCCGCAATTGGCGCTGAAGGCGCCATTTTAATGGATGTCAATACCGGCAGCATTCTGTATGCCAAAAATATACATGAACACCTCTATCCTGCCAGTACCACCAAGATTCTGACCTGTCTTCTTGCCGTTGAAAATGCCAGACTGAGTGATGAAGTTGTATTTTCGGACAATGCGGTACACAGCGTTCCCTCCGGCGGTTCCAATATGGGAATGGACGCCGGTCAGTCACTGACGCTGGAGGAATGCCTGTACGGAATTATGGTTGGTTCTGCCAACGAAGCCGCAAACGCGGTTGCGGAACATGTTGCCGGCAGTATTCCGGCATTTGCCCGGATGATGAATGCACGAGCGAAGGAACTTGGCTGTCAGGATTCACATTTTGCCAATGCCAATGGCCTTTTTGACAAAAATCACTATACCAGCGCCTATGACCTTGCCACAATTGCCAGCACTTTTTTTAAAAATGAACTGCTGTGTAAAATTGCAGATACCCCGACCTGTCACTTCACACCGTCCGCAAACCAGCCGGATGATTTTTACCTGCATAATAAACATAAACTGATTAACGGGGATATTTCCTATGACGGAATTGTGGGCGGCAAAACAGGTTACACCGATGAAGCAAGAGAAACACTTGTAACCTGCGCCGAACGAAACGGCATGAAACTGGTCTGTGTCATCCTCAAGGAGGAATCTCCTGCCCAGTTTACGGATACCACCACATTGTTTGACTATGGATTCAATAATTTTCAGGCGGTCAATGTAGCCTCTCAGGACACAGGCTACATTCCCAACGATTCTTCATTTTTTAACTCTGATTACAATATTTTCGGAACTTCCGGCGCTGCTTTGTCGATCAACTCCGAAGACTACATCATTCTGCCCAAGAACGCAACAATCAAAGACACCAGTACATCTGTTACCTACAATACAGATCCCGATGATGCAAACGCCGTTGCGCAGATCTGCTTCAGCTACAACGGAGTTGCTGTCGGCAACGCCGATGTCGATGCCGTTGCCGGAAATTCGAGTGCCGCATCAGAAAGCTCCTCTGCTGCGCTTACACCGTCAGCCAGAAGCAGCGATACGGTTTATGTGAATGTCCGGCTGGTAATTGCCGGTGTATGTCTGATCGCGGGCATCATTATCCTGATTACGGTTCTGCATGCCGTTACTTCCTCCTACCACTTCGAAGGCAGCCGGAAGGATCGTCGCAGATTCCGCCGCAGGAAGAGAGAAACAAGAAAGAAAGGATTTGGTTTTCAGGATCACTCCTCCGACTGATGCGGGTTATCAGCACGCGCCGTTCTGCGCCTTATGCGCTGATGCCGTCTTGCTGTTTCCTGCTTCTGCCGGATTTCTTCGACCTCTTCCGGTGTAATAAATTTTGACGTTTTTACTACATACAGACGATCATCTTCTGCCTTGCGGATCCTGACCTTTGATTTCATAAAACCATGCTTATCACAGTAAGATACGCTGTAATAATGTTTTCCGTTTGAGGAAAACCAGCGGATTTTTCTTCTCAGGTTCCGATGGCACAGATAACACTTGGTGCTCATCACCTCCGGATCTTCAAGAAGTTCTTCTTTTGTCTCAAATTCACGTGAAATATATTTGGCATAATCATCAAACACCACATGAATTTCCTGTCTCTTATCCTTTGGTGTCACATAACTGTCAAAAGATATGTTCTTCAATACCTTCTCATCCAGTCTTGCAAAAATCTCCGCCGTATACTCTGCGTCAGACAGAGCCCGATGAAACGGGTGCTGCTTATCCAACTGCATAAAATCAATTGCGTATTCCAGCGCACGTCTCGACTTTCCATCCTCACACCCGATGCTGAAAAGCTTTTGCACATCATAATATCTGAGTGGACCATCTGAAAGCAGATTCATATGATAATAGTCCATATTACGCTGCAGTTCTGTCAGATCAAGCGTACCCCAGCTGCAGAATACCGGATCCTCACCACACCATTTAAGGAAATCCTCTGCCACCTGTACAAACGGATCTCCCTTCTGGAGATCCTCCATGGTCAGGTGAATCAGCTTCCCCGTTACACGATGCATTTCCTGATATACCTGCGGTTTGACCAGACGACTGAATTCTCCCGTCTGCTGCCTTTGTTCATTCAAGCGCACTGCGCCGATCTCTACAATCTCAAACGGAAGTTCCTTCAGTTCCTGCTCCCGGACACTTCCACCCTGATTCCATTCCAGATCAAATACAATATAATTTCCCATATTTTTCTTCCATTATTCTATCTCATATGAGATGGAACTTCCGCCGCCAGCCTGCCTGGTGACAATGATTTTACGGTCAATCCGGCTCTTGAGCTCGGAAACGTGAGAAATAATTCCGACCAGACGATTACTGCTTCCAAGACCCGCAAGCGCAGTCATCGCCTGCTCCAGCGTCTCCTCATCAAGAGACCCGAAGCCTTCATCCACAAACATTGTGTCCAGCTGAATTCCGCCGGCACTTCGCTGAATCTCATCCGCAAGTCCCAGTGCCAGTGAAAGAGAGGCCATAAATGATTCTCCTCCTGACAATGTACGCACATTTCTCTGTGTCCCATTATAATGATCTATGACGTCAAGTTCCAGTCCGCTCTGACTCTTCTGATTTCCGGCTTCACGCCTTCTTTTCAGTTCATAGTGTCCGCTGCTCATCATCATGAATCTGGTATTGGCTCTGCCGATCATCCGGTCAAAAAAATTCATCTGGACATAGGTCTCCAGCATTACCTTTTCCTTGCCGGTCAGACCACCGTTCGCCGTACTGCTCAGTGCCAGCTTCCAGGAAAGTTCCCCTTCCATTTTGCTGATGGTTTCCGCCTTTTCCTTAAAGCCGATATAAATTTTCTTATTCGTCTGAAAGCGGAAGGATACCTCAGATCTCTGTTCTGAAAGTTCCTGCCTCGTGCTGACAAGTGTCCTGTATTTCTCCTGCAGTTCTTCCATCTCATATACCGGCATGTCTGCAAGCGTTTTCTCCAGTGTCTGCACACTTTCCTTTTTCTCTGCCATCTTTCTTGTCATTTCCTGATACGCACTCTGCGCCTTCAGAAACTGATCTTCAAGATTTTTCTTTTCCACCCGCAATATCTGAATCTGCCGCATGGCTTCTTCCCTGGATGGATACTCCAGCAGTTCCCTGATTCCTGCAAGTACCTTTTCTTCTGCCTGCAGGCGGGTTCTATTCTGTGCCTGATCCACCTCCAGCTGATGAAGTCCGGTATCTGCCTGCACCTTTTTCTGTTCAAGAAGCGGAATTGCCTTCTCCAGCGTTTCCGCCTGTTTTACACGTACGCCGGCTTCCTGCAGCGCCTGCTGCTGCGCCTTTTGCTGCTCCATGCACTCGCTGATCTGCTGTTGCAGAACATTCCGCAGTTTTTCCGGAATCTGTCCGGTCTTCTGTGCTTCAGACTCCGCACTTTCCGTTTCCTCTTCTGCCATCTGCATGCAGGAAACTGCATCCCGGAAAATTTCCTGCAGAAGTGCCTGGCAGATCCCCTTCTGCGCGCCCGCCATAGCACTGTCCTTCGAAACCTTCTGCTGCTGCCTGGCCGCCTCTGCCGATGCGTTATCCACATCCTGTTTATCCGGTGCATCCTGTGTCAGCTGCGCCGGCGCGGGGTGCTGCAATGCACCGCAGACAGGACACGGCGTCCCTTCCTTAAGTCCTGCTGCCAGAATTCCCGCCTGCGCATGCAGATATCTGCGGTTTTTCTCTTCATAGTCTTTTCTCCGCGTTTCTGCAATTTCTTCTTCCTGCAGAAAAATCTTCTGAAGTTCAACGAGATGTTCCGACTCTTTCGTAAAACGAAGTTCCTTCTCCTTCAGTACCTGCAGTCTTTTCAGATTTTCTCCGTTTTCTGTCAGAAGCGCCTGTGCTCTGCTTTCCTGTGTCGGCGCTTCCTTAAGTGATTCCAGCTGCTTTTTCTGTTCAAGAAGCTGCTCCTGCAGATGTTCACTTTCCTGTTTCAGAAGGAGCATCTGTCCGGCCGCCTCTTCCTCCGCTTTTTTCAGCTTCAGAATTTCCTGCTGCTTCTGCTCCTGCGTTTCATACTGCGGAAGCTTTTTTTCCTCTTCTGACAGACGGATCGCAGTCTGCTCTCTCTGCGATGCCTGCTTCTGCGCTTCCTCATACAGTGCTCCGGCACTGTCAAGGAGCGGCACAAGGGCCGCTGCGCTCTCCCGTTCCTGCCTCAGCCTCTCCTGCGCTTTCAGGCGGTTTCCCGCCATTCCGATCTGCTGATTCGTATGCTCCAGCGCCTTTTCATTCTCCTGTTCCTTTGCTTTCAGATCTTCCATGGATACTTTATCTGTGCGCAGCATTTCTTCAAGAAGCGTCAGAATCTCCGCAGGTCTTGTGACTTCACAGCCATCCAGTGTTTCCTTCTGTGCATCCGAAATACACTGAATCTCCTGCCTGAGCTGTTCAAGGCTCTTTTTTACTTCCTCGTAGGCACTCCCTGTCTCAAGGGTTTCTCTGCGCAGACTATCCTGCAGCTGCTGGTATCTTCCTGTTTTGAAGATTTCCCGGAAAATACGGCTGCGGTCCTCGGTCTTCGCCAGAAGAAGCTTTAAAAAGTCTCCCTGCGCAATCATGGCTATCTGCGAAAACTGATTACGGTCAAGTCCGATCAGTTCGGTTACTGCCTTTGTAACATCACGCGTTCTGGTAACTGCCGGCCTTCCATCCGGAAACAAAAGCTCTGCCTCCGCCTTCTGAACCGTTACGCCCTCGCCGCGGCTCTTTGCACGCTCATAGTCCGGATTTCTGCGCACCGTATAGATCCGGTCATGATACAGAAACGTCAGTTCCACAAAGGTCGGTGTCTGGTCATCCGCATACTTGCTCCGGAACATTCTGGCATCATCACGGCTGCTGCCGCTGGCTTCGCCATACAGCGCATAGGTAATGGCATCAAATATTGTCGTTTTGCCGGCACCGGTGTCTCCTGTAATCAGATAGATTCCGCCGTTTCCGAGCTTTGTAAAATCCACAACAGTTTCTGCCCGGTACGGGCCAAAGGCAGACATTGTCAGCTTGATCGGTCTCATTCTCCCTGCCCCCATATCTCATCAATCAGTTTCTGTACATGCTCCTGCTGCTGTGCGCTCATGGGCTGGTTATTCTGCAGTTCATAGAATTCTGCAAACAGCTCTGCCGGTGTTTTATCCTGTACCTGCTCCGCAGCGTCGATCCGGTTCATGGTTCTGGTTCTTAAATTGTCATAATCCAGCTTCATAATCCCCGGATAAATCGTATGAAGCCTGTCCATGACATCAGGAATATCCTCTTCATCCGTCAGCGTAATATGCAGATAATCATCCGTTTTTGTACCCGCGTAATTTTTTCTCGCCGTCAGATCTTCATAGGAACCTTTAAGTTCGCGCAAGTCATGCAGCGGGTGAAGCGGTATCTCCTGCAGCTGCACACTGCCTTTCTCCCGCAGTTCCACCATGGTCACGCTCTTATCACGCTTTGCTTCGGAAAAAGAATATTTGAGCGGCGTCCCGCAGTAACGCACCGTTTCTCTTCCGATCTTCTGCGGCGTATGAATATGCCCGAGCGCCACATAATCAAAATCGTCAAACAAAGAGGCATCCATGTTATCAAGTCCGCCGACCAGAATTTCCTCTGATTCACTGGTTTTGGCACCGGTAACAAACTGATGTGCCAGAAGGACACTTCGCTGCGACTTATCTACCGGTGTCTGTGCCAGCACATACTGAACCGCCTCCTGATAGCTTCCGATCTCCGCTTCAGGATACGCCTGCCTCACAATGGTCGGTTTCAAAAACGGCAGCAGATAAAAATTCACAGTTCCGTACTCATCCTGCTGACTGTATTTCTGAACCGTTCCATGAAATGCCACAGACATGAACACGCTGCTCTGCGTCATCAGCCTTGCACCAAAGGAAAGCCGCTCTGCCGAGTCATGATTGCCGCTGATCACATACACCGGTACCTTTCTGTCAGAAAGCGCCGTCAGGAAATCATCAAAAAGCTGTACGGCTTCTGCCGGGGGGATCGGTTTGTCATACACATCCCCGCTGATCAGAACGGCGTCTGCCTTCTGCTCTCCTGCAATTTTCAGAATCTGTTTCAGTATATATTTCTGATCCTCATACATGGAAAACTCATAGACTCTTTTCCCCAGATGAAGATCTGACAAATGCATCAATCGCATGGATCCTATCCTTCCTGATTTTAATGTTTATACCGTTACTTATATAGCTTCACCTTCGCAAACAGGCGTCCTTTTCTTGAAGTTCCGCCGGTTCCTTCATATTGAAACTTACCATGTCCACGCACTGAAACACGTGCCCCGGGTTTCAGATCATATCCGCCGCTGAATGCACATCTTCCGTCCACAAACACATCCTGCGCTTCAATAAGCTGCTGCGCCTGCGCTCTTGAAAGACGGTAGACAAAGGCCAGAACCGCATCCAGCCGTTCTGAAGCAACACTTCCCTCAATCTCTTCAAATTCCGGCCGGATATTACATTCTCCCGGAAGTACCTCTTCACACCGGACCGAGGTATGCCTGATCCTGATCAGTTCCGTACAGATCACCGGCGCAATATCCTTCATTACGAAAATGTATGCGTCTGCGCTTCCCCGGATCGCCAGGATATCTCCGATTTTATCCCGCTCAATTCCCATGTTCATCAATGCCCCGAGATAATCTCTGTGAATCAGATCATCTGCAAAGCGGGCATTGACCGGTCTGACCCGGATACAGGATACAACCTGCGGATCTGCCGCTTCCTGCAGGCAGAAAGATTCTTCATCCAGGTAGGATGGCAGAAAACACAGTACATTTCTGTCTGCTTCTTCCCAGCCTCCATACAGACAGAAGGAAACGCCATTACAGACATTTACGCCCGTGGGTATCCCCTGTTTTGCCATGATCTCATATACTGCTGCAATTTCAGAAGCGGACAGAAACTCCGTGTGCGTAACATATTCATTCTGATAGGCCTTATTCGAGAGTTCTCTGATTCGTCCCGCCAGATATTCTGATTCTTCCATATCGTTTTCTATTCCTTTCCGTTCTTCTGAATACGTCCTTTATCCAGATTCGGCTGCAGAAATTTCCGGGCACAGTACTCCCACAGTTCCTGTGAGCCTTCTGCTGTATGTGCATTGCGCTGCAGGATCTGCTGCAGATACACCCCGTGCTCTGCCCAGCTCTTTCCATCGGATGCTGCATTCAGCATCATCGGCTGGATATTATCCATCGTTCTGGCAAACTTGGCTTCCGGTGTCTCTTCCGCTTCAAATTCTTCCCACAGTGCACGCAGATGCGCACCCTGATCCGGCGGAAGAATACTGAAAATACGTTCCGCGGCAGCGGTTTCCCTTGTTTTCTGCGTTTCCTTGTCCTGCCCGCCATAGGCATAAGTATCTCCCGCATCAATTTCCACCAGATCGTGAATCAGCAGAATTGTCACGGTCTTTAAAACATCAATCTTTTCATTTGCATATTCAGACAGCAGAATCGTCATCAGTGCCATATGCCAGGCATGCTCGGCATCTCCCTCTTTTCTGGAACCATCCGCCAGATAGGTCTGCCTTGTAATTTCCTTTTCCTTATCGATTTCTCTGCAGAAATCAAACTGTCTGTCCAGTCGATCCTGATTCATAAATCTTTTTCTCCTTTTTCCCGAAGATAATTTCCTACCATATCAAATTCATCAAGGTAAATACAGTTCGGCATGGCATGCGCCGCCACCTTCTGCCGGCAGGTCTCATAATCCATCCAGCAGACGCTTTCCACTTCACTCTCCTGCAGCCTGAGCCCACTGATCTCCACCGGTTCCCGGTACAGATACACATGACTGAGTTCTCTGTCCCTGAACATCCTGCCATAGAATGGCGCTGCAAATGACCCCCTGTGTTCACCGATACAGACCAGCTGCTCCGGAAGCGCCGTAATTCCCAGTTCTTCCTTCATCTCCCGCAGCGCTGCAGGAAGCGGTTCATCCCCTGCCTGTATATGTCCTGCGGAGGAAATATCATAGCATCCCGGGTTGGAGTCCTTCCCGGCACTCCGTTTCTGAAGCAGGACATCATAACCGCCATGCCCGTTCCCCCGTATAATCCACATATGAACCGTTCCGTGAAGGCTGCCTTCGCGATGTACCACGCCGCGCTCCTGACGCTGGCCGCTTTTTGTTCCATCATCCCTCAGAAGATCGAACAGTTCCATCTGTGCTCCGTTAAGCGCTGCCGACACCAGACCGCCATGCCCGTCATAAACCAGTTTCAGAGAAAAGAACGGTGCATCCTCATCCAGCAGACGGAAAAAGATCTTATCTCCCGGCCAGATATTCATCTTCCAGATCTGTTCCACAGATACCCATTCCAGAACGCCTTCATCACAGGGAACGGGGTCTCCTGTATATCCATCTGCAGTAAACAGTGACATATATTCTGTAACCCCGTCTCCGGATACAAAGGTCACAACTGCACGGTACCGGTATGAAGTCAGTGTATAGCCGGTTTCTTCCTTCACTTCTCTTAAAAGACACTCCTCCGGACTTTCTTCTTTTTCAAAATGCCCGCCGATTCCGATCCATTTATCTTTATTTACATCATTCTGCTTCACAATTCTGTGAAGCATCAGATACTGATCTTTTTTCCTTATATAACAGAGTGTTGTCAGCTGCACCATTTTTCTGCCTTTTCCTTTTTCCTGTTTCTTCCTGTATTCCTTTTTACTGATATAGTATAACACCCCAGGCGGAAACGGAATCCCGCTTTTACAGTTTCTTCTTGACATAGTTAAATTTTCTGATATATTTAGTTCCAAGTATTTATTTAAATATTATTTAAGTAAATATTTTGATGCATTAGCTGTTTATACCAGACGCACTGGTAGAAAGGATGTACATTATGACATTTGAAGAACTGAAGAAAATTATTGTGGATACACTCGGCTGTGAAGAAGATAAGGTAACTCCGGAAGCAACTCTGATGAACGATCTTGAAGCAGATTCACTCGATCTCGTAGAACTGCACATGGCACTTGAAGACGCAACAGGCGCCAAGATTCCGGATGATGAAATTGCAAAACTTCAGACCGTAAACGACGTTCTGACCTATATCAAAGGAAATGCAGCATGACATCGCTGAAAGACTCCTTTCAGAGCATGCTCTTTATTGACTGCCCGGCCTGCAAAAGGCGTGCTCTGAAGTCAAAGTGGGAGAAAAACAACTACATATGCCCGATCTGCGGCCATTACCGCACAATGAACGCCTATGACCGCCTTGCCGCACTGTTTGACCCGGGCAGCATGCATGAACTGGACCGGAAATACCCTGCTGCAGATCCTCTTCAGTTTCCTGATTATCAGGAAAAGCTGAAACAGCAGAAACAGAAAACCGGGCTGAATGAGGCCGTGGTCACTGCAACCGGCAGAATCGGAGGCATAAACTGCGTCGTTGCCGTTCTCGACAGCCGTTTTTTCATGGGATCCATGAGCAGTGCGGTTGGAGAAAAGGTAACACGTGCAATTGAACATGCTACCGTAAAAAAGCTTCCGCTGATCATTTTTTCTGCCAGCGGAGGTGCCCGGATGCAGGAAGGCATTTATTCCCTGATGCAGATGGCCAAAACTGCTTCCGCAATTGAAGCCTTTTCCAGACAGGGTGGTCTGTATATCAGTTATCTGACTCATCCGACCACCGGCGGTGTCACCGCAAGCTTTGCCACTCTTGGAGACATTACGCTTGCTGAACCCGGTGCCCTGATCGGTTTTGCCGGTCCGCGTGTAATTGAGCAGACCATCCATGCAAAGCTCCCAAAAGGGTTTCAGCGAAGTGAATATCTGGAATCTCATGGCTTTGTGGACAAAATTGTGCCCAGAAATGAAATGCGAAACACACTGATTGACCTTCTTCGGCTTCACAATCAGAAGGCCGGCGGAAACGGTTTTACCGTCATCCGTGACTTTGCACAGAAAGCTTAAGAAAGGCGGGAAACACTATGGAAAAAGAAGCCCTGACACCTGCACAGAAGGTATCACTGGCCCGCAATATCAACCGTCCTCACATTGAGGACTTTATCCATGCACTTTTCACAGATTTTTTTGAGCAGAAAGGGGACCATCTCTTCGATGAAGACCGCAGTATCTTAGGCGGCATCGCACGTTACAGAGGCATTCCCGTTACTGTTGTCGGACATCATAAAGGACATGGTATGGAAGATAACGTTGCCTTTAACTTTGGCATGCCCCGCCCGGAAGGTTATCGCAAGGCACTCCGGATCATGGAGCAGGCAGAAAAATTCCATCGTCCGATCATCACCTTTGTTGACACTCCTGGTGCATATCCGGGGAAAGAAGCCGAAGAACATGGACAGGGAGAAGCCATTGCACGTAATCTTGCTGCCATGAGCAGTTTCAACGTCCCCATCATCTCCATCGTCACCGGCGAAGGCAATTCCGGCGGTGCACTTGCACTCAGTGTTGCCAATCGGATTCTGATGCTGGAAAACGCCGTCTACTCTGTCCTGAGCCCGGAAGGTTTTGCCAGTATTCTGTGGAAAGATGCCGGAAGGCATGAAGAAGCCTGTGCCATGATGAAGCTGACTTCCATTGACCTTAAGGATGCCGGCGTAGCAGATGAAATTATCAGAGAACCGGAAGGCGGCGCACATCTGGATCCGAATCAGCTGTATCTGGAGCTTGATGGCGTATTAAACCGCAATCTGAAAGAACTGATGCAGATGTCCCCGGATGACATCGTTTCCGACAGAAGAAATAAGT
Source organism: Butyrivibrio sp. (assembly GCA_022486625.1). Lineage (GTDB taxonomy): Bacteria > Bacillota > Clostridia > Lachnospirales > Lachnospiraceae > Butyrivibrio. Next base: position 40,678 of record JAKVKH010000005.1, read on the forward strand.
TCCGCCATCTCGGAGAAATACAGGAGGCCGCCAGCATTACAGGATGATCTGCATTCCTGTGACTGCCGTATAAAACATATGAACGGATTACAAATCATTGCTGCCGGTGCAGCACATCCCGGCAGGTCTGTCAGCAATGACGACCTGGCAAAAGTCGTGGAAACAGACGATGAATGGATTTACAGCCGCACCGGAATTCATTCACGCTTCTTCTGTGAGGGAGAGGAAAGTTGTGTCAGTCTTGCCATAAACGCTGCAAAACTGGCACTTGAAAGATCCGGTCTGCCCGCAGGCAGTATCGGATGCTGTATCTGTGCCACCATGTCCGGTGACTATGCAACGCCCGGTGTCTCCTGCCTTGTGCAACAGGCACTCGGGCTGCGCGAAGACATTCCGGTCATGGATCTCAACGCCGCCTGCAGCGGCTTTATTTACGCTCTGGAAACTGCGCGGGGGCTCCTTGCTGAAGCTGAATCCCCTTATGCACTGATTATTGGTGTGGAACAGCTTTCAAGGCTTCTGGACATGACAGACCGCAGCACCTGCGTTCTGTTCGGAGACGGTGGCGGCGCTGTTGTCGTCAGATGTATCCCTTCTGCTGCACACGCTGCCATTTTAGGGGCACGCGGCGGAATGCAGATCTGCTGCCGCGGCGCCGGTTATGAACACAGTTATATTGAAATGGATGGAAAAGCAGTCTTTCGTTTCGCGGTAGAAGCAATTCCGAAATGCATCAGTTACCTCCTGACACATGCAGAACTGACTCTTGAGGATATTGATTACGTAATCTGTCATCAGGCAAATGCACGTATCATTGATCACTGTGTCAGAAAACTGAAGGCAGATCCCGGTAAATTCTATCAGGACATGGATCATTTCGGAAATACCAGCGCCGCTTCCATTCCACTTGCTCTGAATGAAATGTATGAAAACGGTCTGCTCCACCCTGGTCAGAAGCTTCTGCTTGTTGGCTTTGGAAGCGGTCTTACCTGGGGCGGCATTCTGGTTTCCATATAAAAATATATTGTCATTAAGTAAAAGAGGAAAGCGCATGAAATATATCAGTGAAATTCTGGGAATTCATTATCCCATTCTGCAGGGCGGCATGGCCAATATTGCAAACGGCACTTTTGCTGCTGCCTGCTCCAACGCCGGAGGCCTTGGAATCATCGGCACCGGCGGTATGGATGCCGATCAGCTGCAAAAAGAAATCCGCATCTGCAGATCTCTTACAACGCATCCGTTTGGTGTCAACATCATGCTGATGCATCCTCAGGCGGATCTGTTCGCACAGATTGTCATCTCAGAGCATGTCCCTGTTGTAACCACAGGTGCCGGAAATCCCGGAAAATACATGGAGCGTTTTAAAAAATCCGGAATCTACGTCATTCCTGTCGTTGCCGCACCGATTCTGGCAAAACACCTGGAAGACTGCGGCGCCGATGCCGTCATTGCAGAAGGATGCGAAAGCGGCGGACATATCGGTGAAATGACCACAATGACACTTCTCCCGCAGGTCTGTGATGCTGTTTCCATCCCGGTCATCGCAGCCGGCGGTATTGCAGACAAAAGACAGATGGCAGCTGTTCTTGCTCTTGGCGCATGCGGCGTCCAGGTCGGTACCTGCCTGCTTGCAAGCTGCGAATGCCCGGTTCACGAAAATTACAAAGCTGCAGTTCTGAAAGCAAAAGGTTCCGATACTATTGTCACCGGCAGAATCGGCGGTACTCCCGTACGTGTTCTGAAAAACCGGATGAGCCGTGAATATGTCCGTCAGGAAAAAGCCGGCGCAGATAAAGAAACACTGGAGCGCTTTACCCTTGGAAGTCTCCGCCGCGCAGTCTTTGACGGGGACACCGATACCGGAAGTCTCATGGCCGGACAGACCTGCGGACAACTGACGAAAATCCGGCCTGTTGCCGATATTTTTGCAGACCTCTGTCAGGATCTGATACCGGAATCTGATCCCTCACGGGAATAAAGTTTTACTGCCACTGCAGTTGAAAGGACAGAACACAATGAAAACAGCTTTTTTATATGCCGGTCAGGGAAGTCAGCATGCCGGAATGGGGCAGGATCTCTATGACAGTTTCCCGCAGTTCCGGTCAGCCTTCGACAGCGCCGATCCCGGCTTTGATCTTCATAAACTCTGCTTTGAGGATCCTGACGGACTCCTCATGCAGACAAAGTACACACAGCCCTGCCTTGTCGCCTTTGCTGTCGGCATGACTGCCATCCTCAGGGATGCCGGAATCACGCCTGATTACGCCGCCGGCCTTTCGCTCGGCGAATACTCCGCACTTGAAGCTGCAGGCGTATTTGACGCAGCAGCTGCGATCCGCACTGCCGCATTTCGTGGTAAAGCCATGGCTGAAGCTTCCAGAGGTATTGACTGCGGTATGACCGCCGTCCTTGGTCTGTCCGAGGAACTACTGCAAAACTGCTGTGACACTGCTTCCGCGCAGAACGACGGCATTGTTTCGATCTGCAATTACAACTGCCCCGGTCAGCTCGTCATCGGCGGTTCAAAAGATGCGGTTAATGCAGCTGCAGAACTTGCAAAAGCAGCCGGTGCAATGCGCTGTATCCCGCTCTCTGTCAGTGGTCCTTTCCATACCCGCCTGATGCAGCCGGCGGGTGAAGCACTGAAGTCCCGCTTTGATCAGATGAACTTTGCTCCCATGCAGTTCCCCGTTCTTTTCAACTGCCTCGGCAGAGAAAATACCGAAGGTCTTCCGATTCCGGAGCTGCTGGTTCGCCAGGTACAGAGAAGCGTCCGCATGGAATCCATCATTCGAAGGCTCTTTGAACTGGGTGTTACCGAATTCATTGAAATCGGCCCCGGGCATACTCTGACCGGTTTCGTCAAAAAAACTGCAAAAGCCATCGGCGTTACGGATTATCACTGCACCCCTCTTGAAAGCCGGGAAGAAGTAAACGATTTTCTTTCCCCGTTTCAGAAAGGAAACTGAACCCATGGAACAGAATCAGCCGTTAAAAAGAGTCGCACTCATCACCGGCGCAAGCCGCGGAATCGGTCGTGCCATCTCCATTTCACTTGCTGCAGAAGGTATGAATGTCTGTATTAATTATGCAGGAAATGAAGCTGCCGCACTGAAGACAAAAGCATTATGTGAAGAAGCTTCCCCTGATATTACCGCCCTGACCGTCCAGGCAGACATTTCTTCTGAGGAAGGCTGCCATACACTGATTCAAAGTGCACTGGATGCCTTTGGCAGAATCGATGTCCTTATTAATAATGCCGGAATCACACAGGATAATCTCCTGGTCCGGATGGATACACAACAGTTCGACCGCGTAATTGCACTGAATCTGCGAGGCGCATTTCTGTGCTGTCAGGCGGTGACCAGAACCATGATGAAGCAACGCTATGGCCGCATCATCAATATTTCAAGTATTGTAGGTCTGCATGGAAATGCCGGACAGGTGAATTATGCTGCCAGCAAGGCCGGCCTCATCGGTCTGACCAAAAGCATCGCCAAGGAACTTGCCAGCAGAAACATCACTGCCAATGCCATTGCTCCAGGATTTATTGAAACAGACATGTCCGCAGCCATGACTGATGCAGCAAAAGCTGCAACGCTCGCACAGATTCCCTGTGGCAGAGAAGGCTTGCCTTCTGATGTCGCTGAAGCGGTCCGGTTTCTTGCTTCTGAAAAAGCATCTTATATTACAGGCCAGGTACTTGGCGTAGATGGAGGAATGGGTATATGAATCAGAGAAGAGTAGTCGTAACCGGTCTTGGTACAGTCAATCCGACCGGAAACAGCGTTTCCGAAAGCTGGAAAGCCATTCGGGAGGGTCAAAACGGCATCACACCAATCACACGGTTTGATGCCACAAACTTCAAAGTCAAACTGGCTGGTGAAGTCAAAGACTTTGCTCCGGAAAAGCGAATGGATAAACGTGAAGCAAGGCGCATGGCACGCTTTACACAGTTTGCGCTCTATGCTGCCGAAGAAGCCATCCATGACAGCGGTATTCTGGGCGCTCCGCTTTCTGATGACACCCTCAGACCCTTTGAGCAGAAAATACCCGCCGGAGACGCCGCACACACCGGTGTAATCATCTCCAGCGGAATCGGCGGGATCGATGTCATTGAACAGGAACACAGCCGGGGTATGGAAAAGGGCTGGGAAAGAGTCAGTCCGTTCTTTATTCCAATGACCATCTGCAATATGGCTGCTGCAAGAGTTGCCATTTCACATGGACTTAAGGGGATATGCACCTGCCCTGTTACTGCCTGCGCAGGCGGAAGTAATGCAATCGGTGATGCCTTTCACAGAATCCGCGACGGATATGAAGAAGTCATGATCTGCGGCGGAACCGAAGCTGCCATCACGCCTTTAAGCATCGGCGGATTTTCCAGCATGACCGCCCTTTCCTACGCAGAAGATCCTGCAAGAGGCAGCATTCCGTTTGACGCCGAAAGAAACGGCTTTGTCATGGGAGAAGGAAGCGGTATCCTGGTACTGGAAGAGCTGTCACATGCGCAAAAGAGAAATGCCCACATTTATGCGGAAATCATCGGCTATGGTGTGAACTGCGATGCGTATCACATCACAGCGCCCGCACCGGACGGTGCAGGCGGCGCAGAATGTATGCGCCTTGCCCTGAAAGATGCAGGCATCACACCGGATCAGATTAATTACATCAATGCACACGGTACATCCACACACTTAAATGATGCCGGAGAAACACACGCCATCAAAACAGTCTTTGGTGAACATGCCCGTCACCTTGCCGTATCCAGCACCAAATCCATGACCGGTCACCTTCTGGGCGGCGCCGGCGGCATAGAAGCCGTTTTCTCCTGTATGGCCCTGCAGGACCAGTTCATTCCGCCAACCATCAACCTGAAGGTTCCTGATCCGGAATGTGACCTTGACTACGTTCCCGGTACCGGCAGAAACGCTGCCTTAAGCTGTGTTCTCAGTAACAGTCTTGGCTTTGGCGGACACAACGCCAGCCTGATCTTCCGCAGCTTTCATTAATGTGAAATAAGGAAATGAGGATATGATGAATCAGAATGAAACGATAAATGAAACCACAGACAGAATGCCTCCTGCGCCCCGAGAATTTCCTCACCATCTGACCGCAGAAGGCATAGCGGATATTCTGCCGCACAGATACCCTTTTGCGCTGGTTGACCAGATTCTGGATTACGAACCGGGAAAATGGGCAATCGGCATCAAATGTGTCAGCATGAATGAGCCTTTTTTCACCGGTCATTTTCCAGGGCACCCGGTCATGCCTGGCGTCCTGCTTCTGGAAGCACTTGCACAGACCGGTGCTGTCGCGCTTCTGTCTCTTCCTGAAAACCGGGGGAAAATCGCACTCTTTGGCGGCATTAATAAAGCACGTTTCAAGCGCCAGGTCATCCCCGGAGATGTAGTCACGCTTCAGTGTGAACTGACGCGTCAGGAAGGTCCTCTGGGCATTGGGGAAGCTACTGCAAAAGTAAATGGAAAAATCTGTGTCCGTGCAGAACTTCTTTTCGCAATTTCGTAATTTCCAGACATTACATATCTTCCATTTCACGAGAAAACTGATATAATTAATATAATTATCGTACAGGAGGATATGCCTTGAACAATTTTGATCAATCTCTTACCGAAATCTACAATAAACTGCGTATTCATTTCTATATGCAGATTTTTTCCAAATTTGAACATCGTGAGGCTACGCTGACCACAGTGGAAGCTTTCAGTATGGAATGCATTATGGCACTTGGTGAGCCTACCATTGCACAGTTCGCCCGCATGATGAGTATCTCTGCTCCGAATGCCGCATATCGTGTCAGCAGCCTTCTGCAGAAAGGCTACGTGGAAAAGATCCAGTCCACAGAGGATCAGCGTGAACACCATCTGCGCCCGACAGAGAAATATCTGAAGTATTACAACATCAATAATGCCTATTTAAAAACAATTGATGAGCGCTGTAAGGAACGTTTTACTCCTGAAGATTATAAGAAGCTGACAGAGCTCCTGACCGTGATCAATGATGAACTGATGCCGGAACTGAATCTGGACAGATTCAAGAAACGCAATTAAGCAGATATACTGAAACAGCCACAGAAGACCGATAATCCGGTTTTCTGTGGCTGTTTTTGATTCTGAATATGTATTACAGACTCTGATTCAGCATGGCAATCAGACCTTCCATCTGTTCCAGATTCATCATGCCAAAGCTGACAAGTGATTTCAGCGGCATTCCCGCCATCATCTCCTGCATCATTTTATCCGATACCGCTTCCTGCCCTGCATCAGATGATGACTGCGTAAGCGGAGAATCTTTACCGGCTTCCTGCATCATTTTCTGAACTGTCTGCGCCGTACGCGGATCTGACATCAGTTCTCCGATGGTTGTATCTCCCGCTACCTTAAGCGGCAGAAGCTTTTCTGTCTTAAAGCTGATCCGTCCGCTGCAGCGGATATCATCGCTGGCGCTTCCGATCAGGAGTTCATAATCTCCTGACGGCGCATACCAGTCGCCAAGCCGTTCTTCAAAATAGGAAAGATCTCTTGCACAGATCTGCATCTGAACCGTCTTCGTTTCTCCGGGTTCAAGTTCTGTCTTGGCAAATCCCTTCAGTTCCTTCAGCGGACGTTCCGCCGTTTTGTTCAGATCACGGACATAAAGCTGAACAACTTCCTTTCCCTTTACAGAACCGGTATTTTTCACATCGACACTGACCGTAAGAATCGAATCACCTGTCATATGGTCTGCAGACACCTTCATATGATCATAGGCAAAGGTCGTATAGGACAGCCCATGTCCGAATGCCCATCTGACCGGAAGTTTTTTCGTATCATAATAACGATACCCGACAAATACGCCTTCTGCATATCTGGCAGTATGTCCGTCTCCCGGGAAGAACAGATAGCTGGGATTATCTTCAAGATGAAGCGGAAATGACTCTGCAAGATGCCCGCTGGGATTTACCTCGCCGTACAGCAGCTGATCTGTTGCTTCACCAACGCCCTGACCGCCAAGATACATTTCCAGAATTCCTGCTGTACGTTCCGCCCATGGACATTCCACAGGACTTCCGTTATGAAGAATTACAACCGTATTGGGCTGCACCTTCAAGACTGCTTCAATCATCCTGTTCTGGCACTCCGGCAGCTTCATATTATCCCTGTCATAGCCTTCAGATTCAAAAGAATCCGGAAGTCCGGCAAAGATCACTGCAACATCCGCTTCCACTGCGGCTGCAACTGCCTTTCTGATTTCTTCCTCATCTTCCACATCCGCATCTGCAGAGAATCCTTTAACATAAGTCACTTTCCTGCCTTTTCTCTGTGCTGAAGACAATGCAGAAGTCACCTTTGAGGAATTGATATGGCTGGATCCGCCGCCCTGATAACGTGGCTTATCCGCAAATTCACCAATATAGGCAATCCTGTCTGAAGCCTTTAACGGCAGCACGCCATTATTCTGTAAAAGAACTGCACACTGCGTTTCGATTTCAACTGCCTTTTCATGGTCTGCATCTCTGTCAAACACCGCTTCCGGATGTCTGTGATCCACATAAGAGAAAATCACTTCCAGAATACGTTCTGCTGCCTGGTCCACAAGCTTCTCATCCAGCATGCCGCTTTGTACCGCTTCCACAATTTTACGGTCATTTTCTCCGTTTGATGCCGGCATCTCCAGATCAAGTCCTGCGCGAATACCCTGAACGCGGTCATCCACTGCACCCCAGTCCGTCATGACATAGCCCTTGAATCCCCAGTCTCTGCGCAGTACCTGCGTCAGAAGCCATTGATTATCCGAAGAATAGGTTCCGTTGATCTTGTTATAGCTGCACATCACAGTCTTTGGCTGTGCCTTCTTTACCGCCTCTTCAAACGCCGGGAAATATATTTCACGAAGCGTACGTTCGGAAACCTCATCATTTACACTCATTCTGCGGTGCTCCTGATTATTGGCCGCAAAATGCTTGATGCTGGTACCGACATCCCACTTCTGAACACCGCTGATGTAAGCCGCTGCCATTTTACCTGCCAGAAACGGATCTTCGGAAAAGTATTCAAAATTACGTCCGCATAAAGGACTCCTCTTGATATTCACCGCCGGCCCCAGTACTACGCTCAGATCTTCCGCCTGACATTCCTGTCCGATCACATCTCCCATATGGTGAATCATTTCGGTGTCAAAACTGGAAGCTGTCGCACAGGCTGCCGGGAAACAGACTGCCACAATGCTGTCGTTGATTCCCAGGTGATCCCCTTCCTGATCCTGCTTACGCAGTCCGTGAGGGCCGTCAGATACCATAACTGCAGGAATCCCCAGTCTTTCTACCGCTTTTGTATGCCAGAAATCCGCTCCCGAACAGAGTCCGGCTTTTTCTTCCAGTGTCATTTCAGAAATCAGTTTTTTCAGATCACGTGCCATAAATACCTCCTGTAAAATAAGATGAACCTGCTTTAACTCCTATTGTCATCTTACCGAATGGACGATATACTGAATATATGATTTTACTGATTAATATCTCTTTTTACGGGTGATCTTTTTATGAAAAAAATAAGTCAGTATCCGCCTCATTCCTACCACGAAAATCCGGCTGTAGGACGGGCCATCAGAAAAAAAGTTCAGCAGACGCTGTTCGAAGACAGAGAAAATGCAAATGAACTGCCGCATCATGAACGACTGGAGGAAAAGAAACTCTATGCCATTATTTCATCCGGAGATGTTGCTGCAGTAGATGACAGGATCCGCTCCATTGAGCAGTCCGGATCCTATATGATCGTCGGGTATCTTTCTGACTCTCCGCTGCGTCAGGCACGTTACCTGTTCGTCAGCGCAATCACGATTTACACACGGGCTGCGATGGATGGCGGCGTACCGGAAGAGATCGCCTATAACATTTCCGACAGCTATATTCAGGCTGCAGATCAGCTGACGGATCCGGATGAAATCACACTTCTGAGCGTACATGCCATGAGAGAATTCACGCAGGAAGTTGCCGACTGCAATTACCGCAGCTGCTCCCCTGCCGTGCGTACCTGCTGCGCCTATATTCAGGCTCATCTGCATGATCCGATCACTCTGCAGGACCTCGCAGATGCCTGTCGCCGAAGCCGCAACTACGTTTCCGACCTGTTTGAAAAGGAACTGCATCAACGCCCGATGCAGTATATCCGGACGCAGAAACTGCAGGCTGCATGCAATCTGCTGGAAACAACAGACCTCCCGGTCGCTGATATAGCAACGACGCTGGCATTTCCAAGTCACAGCAGTTTCAGCAGGTATTTTGCAGCGCACTACGGCATGACACCGCTTACCTACCGCCGCAGAAAGAATTGAATCAATTTACTGCGGGCAAAAAAACATAATTATTCCAGCACCTGCTCCATGCTGACATACTGAGGTTTTAAGCCGCACTTTTCATAAAATTTCATCGCCGAGGTGTTGCAGGACCAGACGTGAAGTGTTACATTATGGCAGCCATGCTGCCTGGCATAGTCAAGAACATACTGATACAGTTTCTGTCCGATATGCTGTCCGCGGATCTTCTCATCCACACACAGGTCATCGATATACAATGTTCTGATCTCTGTCATGATGGAATCTCTGATATGCTGCTGAAATACGCAGAATACATAGCCCATCACCTGATCCCGGTCATCTGCCGCAATAAATACCGGACGGTCATCATCCTCAAAGATATCCATCAGCTGTTCTGCGTTGTATTTCTGTGCCGGTCCGTTAAACAGATCCGGTCTTCCCTCATGGTGAACCATGTTTACCTGTACCAGGAGTCTGCCAACTCCTTCAATGTCTTTTTCTGTTGCCCTTCTGATCTGCATGTTCTGTTCCAACCTTTCTTCAGTTTATATGCTTCTCCTCAAACAGCTCTCTGGAAAGTACCGCTCCTCTGCAGCCTACTACCAGTGCACTTACCCGGTTTGCTGTCCTGAGAGACTCCGGAACTGTCATTCCGCGTTCCCTGCATGCCATAAACGTCCCGACATGCGCATCTCCCGCACCGGTACCATCAATCTGATGTGCCGGGTATGCCGGAACTGTATGCTGCACCCTCTTCCGGCTGCGCCCTGTCCCGTTTCCAGCCTCAGCGCAGGTCTCCGCTGCGGACGACTCCCGGATCACTTCACAGCAGGCTGTACCTTTATCTCCGTTTGTCACAATCACGGTATTTCCGGTAATACCGGAAGCCGCCTCTGCCGCAAGCGCCGTCTCCTGCAGTGTCATCTGCGCAGCATCTTTTCCCAGCAATGCATCCGGACAGCACTGCTTTTTTTTCAGCCACGCCGTCACTTCCGTCGCATTCAGATGCAGTACCGGACAAAGTGCCAGCAGTCTGTCCTGGCGTTCCTCCGGTACCGACACTATCCGCGGTCCCGGTGCATAAACAATTTCCTGACCCCTGCAACTTTCCAGAAAATCCACAACCTGTTCCCCTGTCGGTTCCTCGATTTCCAGACCGCAGACATAAATCCGATCGTATTCCTCAGGCATGATCTGTGCAAACCATTCTTTTCTGAATCTGTATTCCGCGCCATGCAGAGCCATAAAGGTTCTGTTTCCCATCTTATCCACAAGACAATAGCAGCATCCGTTTTCTTCCTGTGCTGCAGGGAAACCGCTCATCCATGCAGCTGCTGTCTTCTTATTGCCATCTGCTTCCTCTGCACCGTATTTTTCAAGTTCCTTCCGGACAAAATCACCATAAATTCCCGTTCCGACCGGTGAAAAAAGGGTATAGGGAACCCGAAACAATCTCAGCATATTGGACGCATTGAATGCGCAGCCGCCAAGCGAAACCTGCTGCGCCTCCGGAATCATATCCTCTTCCGGTTCCGGCAGATGATCCAGTGAAATCGTAACGTCTGCCACAGTAGAGCCTATGACCAGTATTTTTTTCATTCCGGTTCTCCATTTCAGAAAGGGAGACAGGATTTTCCCATCTCCCTTTACACTTATTTATTTTATATTCAGCTCCGGTGGTTCGTCCATGTGGTCGGAGACGTACTTTCCGGTCTTTTTGCGCTGCCTTACACATTCAGTCAGAAGATATTCGATCTGTCCGTTGACGGATCTGAAATCATCCTCTGCCCATGCTGCCAGTGCATCGTATAATTCGGCATTCAACCGAAGCGGTACCTGTTTTTTTTCGCTCATGGCGTCAGTTTAATACAACGAGCCGGAATTTACAACCGGTTGTGTATCATGATTGCCGCAGAGAACAACAAGGAGGTTGGAAACCATCGCTGCCTTTCTCTCATCGTCCAGTTCGACCACATGATTTTCATTCAGACGATCCAGCGCCATCTCGACCATGCCGACTGCGCCGTCCACAATCATCTTTCTTGCATCAATCACTGCAGATGCCTGCTGTCTCTGCAGCATCACGGCTGCAATTTCCGGAGAATAGGCAAGGTATGTAATTCTGGCATCGACAATTTCCAGCCCTGCCTCTGCCACCTTACTCTGAATCTCTGCCCTGATACGACCCGCAACAATTTCACTGGATCCTCTCAGGCTCCCGTCATCTGCCTGTCCGTCTCCCGTTGTATCCACATTCGGTGCCACATCATACGGATAGATCTTCACAATATTTCTGACTGCACTGTCACACTGCAGGGAAAGATATTCCTTATAGTTATCCACATTGAACACCGCTTTTGCAGTATCCTTTACCTTCCACATGACCGCCACGCCGATATCAATCGGGTTTCCCAGACAGTCATTGACCTTCTGACGGCCATTATTCAGCGTCATGATCTTCATGGAGATCTTATTGCTCGGTGTTACATTTTTACCTGCTGCAAGCTGCATGGCGGCCGCTGCCTTATCCACATCGCTGCTCTGACCAAGATGTGTTCTGGATGCAGGATTGACGCTGGTACAGAACGGATTGACAAAATAGAATCCTGCACCTTTGATCGTGCCCGCATAATTTCCAAACAATGTCAGTACAAGGGCTTCCTCCGGCTTTAAAACTTTCAGTCCCAGAATCGGGATCCAGAGCAGACAGATCAGAAGCAGTATCAGACCAAACCAGATACCGCCGTCAAAGCCTTCTATACTGTTTTCTCCATAAATCATCGCCGCAATCAGCAATACATATCCTGCAATAATTGCAATCATCACTGCCATACCATTCTTTTTATCTGTTAATATTTTTTCTTTCATTTTCTGTTCCTCCTGAACGATGTCCATGTTCTTCCTGTAATTTGTGTTCTTCCGGAAAATCAGAATGTATTTATCTGATATCATTATGATATCACTTTGTATTAAGTTGTCAAATTAATTTAAAAAAACAGCAAGCTCCGCAAAAAAAGCGGGGACCGCCAATATGCAGTCTCCGCTTTTTACAATTATCCATATTATGCTGTTTTCTTTTTTCCCTCGATGCAGCAAAACAGCAACGGGTGAATTCCCACAAAGTAAAAGAAGATCACCATGGATCCGATAAACGCACCCCAGAGACTTCCCATCGCCTTCAGAAACAATACATAGCAGAAGTTCATGAGAAACAGATAAAGCAATATCCCGGAAATACATCTGGCCGCTTTGGTTTCCATACTGACATCCACTGAAAAGTTTACAAACCGCCGTTCAAATACCCAGCCGATGAAAATGCCAAGGCAGCACCCACAGCCCGAAAAAGAATCCCGCATCATCTTCAGCGGATCAACGATCAGACTTCCGTCCGCGTTATAATCCATCGGATAGGTCTTATGGGTAAAATAGAAAAGTGCTGCCGCAATCAGCACTGCAATGATACACAGAAAAATAAGGTCAGACTGCTTATTCTGCGAATTTTCAATCCTGGTGAGTACCAGATTCATGATATACGCCACAAGCGCCGTTGCACCGAACCCGACCAGTACATCCTGCGGTGTATGCACACCAAGATAATTTCTGGAAAACATCACGAGCAGCAGCAAAATGGTCAGGCATGCCGCCAGCCCTTTATGCCTGCGGTAATGCACCGCCGACGTCCCGTATGCCGCCGTTGCCTGCGTGGTATGTCCGCTTGGGAAGGAATACCCCGTTGCCGTTGTTTTCGCATCCCCTGCCGGAAGAACCGCCGCGTTTCTGATCCATGGCCTGTACGCACAGACGGTAAGTTTAAGTACACCGTTCAGCATAATTGCACTTCCCATGGTCAGCATCAGACGTTCCCCGAACTTCTTATCCACCGCCCAGAACACAAAAAGGCACAGAAGATACGGAAAATAATTTTCGCCGAATTTTGTGATTACGAGAAAAAAAGAATCAAAAGCACTTCCTGTTGCATTACGCAGATCCTGAAGCAATAACAGATAACTAATGTCCATATTAATCACCTTTCTGCATCAAGCATGCCATTGTCTGTTCCTACATTTCTACGATACCACTTTTCCTCTGATTATTCCACGATGAACAGGCTCCAATCCTGCCAATTTTCCCGCGTCCGTCATAAAGCAGCAGCTCATCTTTATCTCCGAGCTCTGCCCCGGAAATCCGAAGCTCTGCACGCGCAGTCTCTCCTGCCTTAATCCACAGTTTTTCAAACCCTATCAGCTCACGAACTCTCGGTACATGATCCGTACATGCTCTTCTGACAAAAAGCATGACGGTATCATATGCATCCATATCTCCGATATTACTGACTCCGGCTCTGACAAGAATTTCTCCGTTTTCTTTCTCCGCGCTCAGTCCGGAACAGGCAAATTCCGTATAACTAAGTCCATACCCGAACCCATAGGTAACACCCTGTTTTCTGTCCACATACTTCATGGCATCATAGGATATCCGGTAATTATAGTAAACAGGAAGCTGACCTGCACTGTCCGGAATTGACACCGGAAGACAGCCGGACGGTGAAATCACACCTGTCAGAATCTCTGCCAGTGCCTGTCCTCCAAACGGACCCGGATAAAATGCGTACAGAAGTGCCTTACTGTACTTTGCAATCTCACTGATCACATAAGGTCTTCCTGCAATGATCACCGTGACAAACGGAATGTTTCTGTCTGCAAGCGCCCGTACCAGCTGAACCTGCTCTTTGGGAAGCTCCAGTTCAGCGCTGTCTGCGCCTTCCCCGCAGTCCATCTGATTTCCCTCTTCACAGATTGCTGCACCGTTTATATCAAAGGCTGTCTTTCCAAATCTGCTTGAGGATCCGCCGAGTGCAAGGATCGTCATGTCATAGTCTGAAGCCTTTTCATATGCATCCGCCTGCAGGCAGTCCACACGCACTTTGCCCTGACAGATTTTGCGCATACCATCCAGAAGGGTACTGCAGTTTTCTCTTTGCACATATGGTGTATAATCTCCAAGCTGCCTGTATATATCATCTGCCGAAGGGCCGATCACTGCCATCTTTCTGATTTTCTTTGTATCAATCGGCAGCACATGTGCTTCATTTTTAAGCAGTATAGCAGACTGCCTCGCCATTTCAAGCGCCTCATCCGTATACTGCTTTTGCCTTGAGAACTGTATATAATGATCCGATTCTTCAACAAACGGATGCTCGAAAAGACCTGCCTTTTCCTTTATTTCCAATACTCTGAGCACCGCTGCATTCAGACATTCCATCACTTTCGCATCTGTATCTGCCGTTTCCGCCAGTGTGCCAAACGCCTCATCCCAGAGTCCGACATCGACACCCGCTTCAAGTGCAAGCCTTCCGGAAGCCCTGTTATCTCCGGTCATCAGATCAAGCCTGTCAATCGCCACACCATCTGCCATGACAATTCCCTTGAATCCCATTTCTTTACGCAGAATCTGTCCCAGCAGACAGGAATTTGCATGGCAGGGAATCCCGTCAATCTCGTTGTAGGCTGCCATGATTCCCGCTGCCCCTGCTTTTACTGCAGCTTCTGCTGCCGGCAGATGGATTTCCCGCAGTTCTCTGTCTCCGATCAGGGCCGCCGATGCATTGACACCTCCTGTTGTCTGACCCTGTGCGGCAAAATGCTTGGCAACGCATAATGTCCCTGAAGACTGCATCCCCTTCACCGCCGCTTTGGCCATTACCGATGCCAGATACGGATCTTCGCCATAACATTCCTCACTTCTGCCCCATCTGGGATCACGCAGTATATCCAGCATGGACATCAGCGCCATGGATGTACCTGTTTCCTTCAGCTGAAGACCGGATATCCTGCTTGTCTTTTCCAGAAGTTCCGGATTGAACGAAGCTCCGGCTGCAGTATTAACCGGCACAAGAAAACCATCCAGTATCTGATTGCCATGCGGACATTCATCCGTTACGAGCATCGGTATTTCAAGCCTTGAGTGTTCCAGCACATACCTCTGCAGCATGTTATACACTGCCGGTGCATCTTTTCCTGAAAGTCCCGTTTCAAAATTTCTGCCTGACCACGGATCTGCTCTGTGAAGTCCGTACAGAAAACCGATTCCACTGTATTTCTCCGTTTCATGCACAAAATCATCCGAAGGGGAATATTTCCCCCCGGATGATTTTACATAAGCATGAAAGCCATACAGCTTCTGATTGATCTGACCGACCTTTTCCATGGTCGTCATCTGCTCCAGTAACTTCTGCAGTCTGCTCATTCTTTTTCCCGCCGTTTCTGACTGTTCTTTCCGTATCCTTCAGAGGCCTTACTGTGGAATTACCCGGAATGTCTTTATTTCATAAGGTCTGATTGTCATATCAAATCCATATTCCGTACATTCGGTCTCTCCGCATTTATTTTCGAGACAGTCTGTTTCCTGAACTTCTCTGATCTTCATTCCCGGAAGTGATACATGGCACTTCGTCAGCGCATTTTCATACTCGTACATTCTCAGGATAATACCATTTCCATCCTCTGCCTTTTTTACCGTATCCAGACAGACATTTCTGCTGTCCACCTGTGCAAAACTGAACTCTGTTGCGGCAATACCACCGCCAATTGCAAGAAGCGGCTGATTCAGATTCTCTGCTGCCGGCATTGTTTCTCCGTCTGCAAAACCTTCTGTATGCGGATACAGTGAATAGGTAAAGACATGTTTTTCCTCATCACAGGTCGGATTCGGCTCAATTCCGGACTTGATCAGTGTCAGAGCGATATTGCCGTCTTTTACGGAATAACCATATTTACAGTCATTTAAAAGACTGACGCCGTAATGTCCTTCTGAAAAGTCCATCCACTTCTGTCCGCAGCTTTCAAATCTGGCAATATCCCAGCTGGTATTATAAGTCACCTTTCGTTTAAGGTTGCCGAACTGTATGTCAAAAGTTGCTTCATCCGAATGAATTCCGGTCGGGAAATGAACCTTCAAAAGATGCTGATGTTCATGGTAATCCACTTCTGTTTCAAAATCGATTCTCCTGATATCCGCATAGAAATGAATCTTCTGCAGAATCACGGATTTGCTGATTCTTCTTTCAATTTCAAGCGTAGCCCGTACCGGTCCCCGCTCTGTCCATTCCATACGGGATACATCTGTAACATCCCAGGATTTCTCTGTATAAAACCGGTCAATATTCCAGTCATCATAATAAATCGGCTTATCCTCATACAGTCTGAGAAGATTTCCTCTTTCTCCCTCCTTTATGATCTCACGTTCATTTTCAAGATCGTAAACAGAAGACATCATCCCGTCTTTGTCAAATACCACATGATAAAAAGGTGTCGTGATCTCGTTTTCTGCCATACTGATCTGCAGTCTGTTCTCTTCTGCCGCTTCTGTCATTTCATATACACGGTAGCCTTTGGAGGGAATATCCTCAAGATACACTACTGCCTGATCTTTACACTTTTGTATGACACTGATCCTGCCCTCCGCATCCGCAAGTGCTCCGGCCCCCTTTACCAGTTCTGCCGGAATCACCGCCACATCATCACGGACAAATCCAAGCGGATTAAAGATCGTGACCGTACTTCCGCCTTCCTCCCCGCTTCCGCAGACCGCCTGCATTCTGTCCCTGAGCATCTGCGCAGCCTCTGCCGATAACGCTTCATACTCCTTTTTTGTCACTTCATATACTTCATGAATAGATGATCCCGGCAGAATATCGTGAAACTGGTTGATCATCACCGTTTTCCACATCTCTTCAATCTTCTCCGAAGGATATGGGATTCCGGCACGTTCGGCCATAACAGATAAAAGCTCCAGGTTCTGCATCAGAAACTCGCTCTTACGGTTTGCACGCTTATTTCTGGCCATACTGGTATAGGTTCCGCGATGATATTCAAAGTAAAGTTCCCCTTCCCATACCGGAAGCTCCTTATTATCTTTTACTCTCTCTTTCAGCTCATCAAAATACTGGCGTGCAAAAACCTGTCTGACCTTCGGAATACCGCGAATTCCCTTTTCCATTCGCTCTGAAACCTCCAGCATCTCTCTGGTCGGACCACCACCGCCATCTCCGTATCCGTAGGACACAAGAATATCGTTATTGATTTCTTTCTGCTGATAACGGTTCCATCCACCCATAATGGCATCCGGATGAAGCATCCCGTTATAAGTGGTGAAAATCTTGTCTGAATCCTGCCCGACACCTACCGTCGTGCACATATGCGTCAGAATCTCACTGCCGTCGATTCCTCTCCACATCATGGTATCATATGGAAATTTATTATACTGATTCCATGCAATTTTCGTTGTCTGAAAATAATCAATTCCGCATTTTTTCATGATCTGCGGAAGTGCTCCGGAATACCCGAATACATCCGGAAGCCACAGAATACGGTTATCTACTCCAAATTCTTCTTTAAAAAACTTCTTGCCATACAAAAACTGTCGTACCAGTGATTCTCCGGATGTCAGGTTGCAGTCTGCTTCTACCCACATACCGCCTTCCGGTTCCCAGCGTCCCTGCTTTACCCTCTGCCTGATTTTCTCAAAGAGCTGCGGATATCTTTTCTTGAGAAAACAGTACAGCTGCGGCTGGCTGGACATAAACTTATAATCCGGATATTCCTCCATCAGCTTCAGTACTGTGGAAAAACTCCTGCCGACCTTTTCTTTCGTCTGTGCAACCGTCCACCACCATGCCACATCAATATGCGTATGCCCGATACAGCTGGCAATGATGTCCTCATGCCCTGCCATTTTCTCATATACAGTCTTTCGAATATAGCTTCTGGCTTCTCTGACAGATGCATAAAATGCCTCTGAATAGGCCTCACGAAGATCCAGAAGATTGATCGTATCATTCAGCGCCTTTGTCAGCGCCATACGATCTGCATTTTCCTTATCCATTCTGGTAAATGCAGCAAGCGGAACCCACAGGTCATAATACAGACCGATGATCTCTTCATCCCGTTCAAACATATCGACACAGAGATTAAATTCATCATGCAGGATTCCCGTATAGGACTGCAGATCTATCCGAATCTTCTCCGGTTCCTCTGCCGGAACATCCATCAGCCGGATTTCGCGGTGATTCACATCCATTCCCTGCATCGGATCTTCATTCAGGAAAAACAGAAACTGCGGATTTTTGGCATCGTCCCATTCATCAATCTGTGAGCTGACGTGCATCCAGAGCGTTTTTCCCGCATACTGCCGGGGAATCTCCAGTTCATTTTTAAACCAGTAATGTCTGTCCGGTCCATACCAGTGCATGGTCTTTGCATCAAACGCCGACCACTGCGGCTCAGCCTGGTCTGCTTCCTGCGGAGTAACAAAGTCTCCTTCCTTATAAACCCAGTCCTTCACCCTTGTTACGTTTCTGACTGACAGTTTTTTCAGCTCATCGCAGATCACGCTGATCCGCTCATCCAGAAATTCCATATCCGTTTCTCCTTAAATGAATTTTTACAAAGAAGCCTTTTTCATATGCTGTATCAGATCATCCACTGTAGTAAACGCAAGCCCTGTCACCGTATCTGCACATCCATAATAAATTGCAATCCGTCCGGTTGCCGCATCTGCAAGCGCAGCACACGGGAACGTTACATTCGGCACATCACCGACACATTCATAAAGTTCATTTGGTGCCAGAATATATTCTTTTGATCTGTATTTTACCTTCCACGGCTCTTCCAGATCCAGAAGTGCACAGCCCATACGATATACAAAACCGTTACAGGTCGTAATGACACCATGGTAGATCAGAAGCCATCCTTCATCCGTTTCAATCGGAATCGGACCGGGTCCGATCTTTGTCGACTGCCATGCGGAATCATTACCGCTGACCGTACCCATGACATAGCGGTGTCTGCCCCAGAACTCCAGATCCGGACTCTGACTGACATAGATATCTCCAAATGGTGTATGGCCATTATCTGACGGTCTGCTCAGCATCATGTACATATCACCGATTTTACGCGGAAACAGTACGCCATTGCGGTTGCAGGGTAAAAAGGCATTCTCAAGCTGTACGAACTTCTTAAAGTCCTTCGTCCATGCCACGCCGATTGTCGGTGCGTGATACCCGTTGCACCAGGTAATATAGTATCTGTCACCGATTCTGCATACTCTCGGATCATAACGGTACTCAAAACGGAGGATTTCCTCATCCGCTCCTTCAAATACAATCGGTTCATCGCTTATCTTCCAGTCTACTCCGTTTTCACTGAATCCGGTATAGATATTCATACTGATTGCCTTGCTGTCACACCGGAATACTCCTGCAAATCCGCCGTTATAAGGTACCACTGCACTGTTAAATACACTGTTTGAAATTTTAGTCGCATGTCTTCCGATAATCGGATTCTGATCATATCTCCACACAGGACCCGCTGTATCATTGCGCTCCTGCCATGGTATATTCCGGATCTCTTCACCAATAATTCTGCTCATCCTGATCTCCATCTCATTTTTCAGTTTATTTCAGCAAACAGGGGAAGACCATTAAGGTCTCCCCCTTAAACAGCCTTTGCTGCTTTATTCTGTTACCTGCAGAAATAATCACTTTGCAAAATATGCATCTACCTGTGTCTGTGTCTTCTGCATGATGTCATCAAATCCTGCATCACGAAGTTCTTTCATCAGTGCCGGAACCTCTGTCTCCGGATCAGACGTACCTGTCAGAAGCTCACTCTTATAACGATTATAGATCTCGATACAGTTTGCAAGCTCATCTTCAAACTCAGAGGTATCAAGCGTAAATCCAAGCATTACGGAAGGTGTTGCATCCGCATTAAGCTGTTTTACTTCGTCCCACTGATTGAAATCTGCATCTGCAAGCTGGGATACATTAAAGAACGTTCCCTGTGTATATCCTGCCATTGTCCAGTCATCATTGAGCTTCTTTACCTTGCCGTCAGATGTATACTCGAAATTATCTCCTTCAAGTCCGTAATAGAACGCATCTCTTACCTTGGAATCTGTATTGATCAGCTGCAGGAACGCAAGTGCCTTATCCGGGTGCTTACAACCGGCAGAAATGCAGTTCAAAGATCCGCGGACTGTATCATTGGACATTACCGTATTGCCCCACTGAACTGCCTGTGCTTCCACGCCCATCTGCGGTCCCCAGGTTGTCTTTGCAGCACCGCTCCAGCCCTGCGCAACAAAACAGCTTCTGTATGCCGGTGTTTCTGCAAGTGTTGCCGCATCCTGATTGATAATTCCATCTTTGTACCACTGGTGCAGTGTCTTGAGTTCTGACATGATATCATCCTGCTCAAGGACGCTTACCACCTTATGACTTTGATCATCCATCTTTACGCCAAGCGGATACAGCCCTGAACTGAGTGCATCATACGGCGTGAAAATGGAGGTCATATCAGAAGAACTGCTCAGCTCAAACGGTGTTGATTTCTCTCCATCTTTGATCTTTGTCAGTGCATCTGTCAGGCTGTCAAGTGTTGTCAGCTTCGTCGCATCAATACTGTACTTGTCTGTCAGCGTCTTATCCCATACGAAATACTGTGTTGAAGAGCTGTCCTTATAGGTAGGAACCGCATATACCTTGCCGTCTACCTGACATGCTTTCCAGTAATCTTCCGGAATCATCTTGTAAAGATCCGGTGCATCCTTCTGCAGAAGATCTGTCAGATCCAGGAATGCGCCCAGCTTTACATCACTTGTATAGGTATCTGAATTGGTAAATAAAATATCATAATCTTCATTCGTGTTGGTAATAATACTTCTTCTGTCTGTCCAGTCACCCCATGATACAACTTCCATATCAATGTTCACGCCGATTTTTTCTGCAAGATACTCATTGATATTCTTCTGCCATGCATCATAATTTTCCGGCATTCCGCTTCCGACAGTTACCCACTTAAGTGTTACAATGTCACCATTATCTGCAGCTGTTGAATCTGCTTTTGCAGCCTCTGCTGAAGTACTTTCCGATGCGCCTGCTTCTGTGGCAGCCGTTCCTGAAGAAGCGCCTGTTGCAGCGGCCCCACCGCCGCACGCTGTAAGCAGTGAACCTGCCATTGCCGCTGATAATGCTACTGCCAGTGATCTGCTGATACCCTTTTTCATTTTTCCCCTTTCCACGCTGCTCCTTGCAGCATCGGCATGTGAAATTTTCTTTTTCGGATCTGCTTTCACCCTGCCTTGTTCTGTCTTTTTGTTCCTTACTCCATTTCAATTCACATCTCCTGCCGACTGCGCACATCGGCAGAACATGAAAGTATTACCCTTTTACTGCACCGATCGTAAGCCCTGAGATGAAATATCTCTGGAAAAACGGATATGCACATGCAATCGGTATCACAATGATAATTGCAATTGCCATTCGTACAGATTCTGTCGGCATCATATTCTTATACTGAGAAAGCGACAGTCCCGCACTCGGGTTATTGGCGATGTATTCAATATTTTTCATCATGTTATTTAAAAGTGCCTGAAGTGAGATCAGCTTACTGTCACTGATATAAAGTGAGGACTGAAACCAGTCATTCCAGTAGGCAAAGGTCAGAAACAGAGCAATTGTAGCCAGCACAGGTTTGGAAATCGGCAGGATGATTCTGGTATAAATGTTGAACTGCGAAGCTCCGTCAATCTTGGCCGATTCCACAATCGAATCCGGAATGGTTGTCCGGAAAAATGTCTTACAGATAATGACATTAAAGGAGGAAACCGCCAGCGGAAGAATCAGCGCCCAGATTGTATCCTTCAGATGCAGTATGTTGACATTCACAACATAGCTTGCAAACATACCGCCGTTAAATATCATCGGAATAAACACCAGCCATGTATAAAAACCCTTTAATTTGAACTGCGGTCTTGAAAGAACATAACCCATTGCCGTGGTCAGAAGGACTCCGATCACAGTACCTGCAACTGTTACTTCCACGGAAATCAGCAGTGCATGAAGGATTGTACTTTTTTCATTCCAGAGAAAAACATATGCATCTGCAGAAAATGCTGCCGGGATAAAACGATAACCGAATTCTGCCAGTGACTCTCTCGATGATACCGAAATCATAAATACAAAAAACACAGGAACAATGCAGACCAGCGCGAGTATTACAAAAATCAGATTAAACACGGTATTCGCCATCGGTCCGATTCTGTTCAGACGGTTTGCCGATATGCTTTCCGCTTTCTCTATTTTCTTCTCCTGTGCTCTTGCCGCTGCGGACTTCTTCATTTCACTTCTGACACTCATTTTATCTACCTGCCTTTGTCAAATAATTGCGCTGTCACTGTCAATTTTTGATACTATCCAGTTTGCGATCAGAATTGTGATACAGCATGCCGCCGACTGGAAGAATGATGCGGCAGCAGTTCTTCCGATTCCCGAGGTTGACTGCAGTGCATTATAGATATAGGTATCAAAGGTAGAAACCGTTTCATACAGAGAATTCGGAACACGCTGCGTTACCTGATAGAACAGCCCGAAATCCGAATAGAAAATTCTGCCGACATTCAATATGAACATCATGATGACAATCGGCTTGAGACACGGAAGTGTAATATATTTTGTCTGTTTCCATTTATCCGCTCCGTCTATGACTGCTGCCTCATAGAGCGTTCTGTCTATTCCGGTAATGCTGGCCAGATACACGACCATGCTGTATCCTGTTGTTTTCCACTGCTGCATGAAAATCAGAATAAACGGCCAATAGGTCGGATCCGAATACCATTGTATTTTTTCCTTCCCGGCAAACTGCAGGATCTGATTAAGAAGACCCTTGTCCGGACTTAAAAATGCATATACAAAATAGCTGACCACCACCCATGACATGAAATGCGGGAAAAACATCATGGTCTGATAAACTTTTGATTTCATCTTGCTGTAAATCAGATTGATCATAATGGCAAGCGTGACCGGAATGATTACACCAAGAATAATAAATACCAGGTTATAAAGTATTGTGTTCTTGAGCAACATTCCAAACGCATTGGATTTCAGGAAAAAAGTAAAATTGCTGATCCCTGCCCATTTACTTTTGATAAGACTGTATATAAACCCGTGACCTGCTGAAATCTTATATTTTTTGAAGGCAATGATCAGTCCGAACATGGGAAGGTAACAGAATGCCACATACCATATTGCCGTCGGAAGGCCCAGCAGCGTTAATTCTGTATCATCCTGATTCCAACGTCTTCTCTTCTTTTTCATCTTCAGGACTTCTGTATCATGACGTTTTACCGTATTAACATTGTTTACGTTATTCATGTAACTTCCTCCCCTTGATCTGATCATATGTTAACATGTATTTTTACATTTTGTCAACATATATGTTGACTTTTTGAACTTTTCGCCGTCGTTTTTTATATTTTTGTATATTTTTCACAGACTGTATCCGTCATTTTTTATATAAGTTTTCACGTTTACATTTTGTGCATTTAACTTTTGTTAATTTTTGGATTGTGTTTATTAACACCAGGTGCTATAATCTGGTAAAGAGATAAAGACGTTCGGATCATAATCCGTCTTTGTCAAAAGAGCCTAAGAAAGGTCGCAGAACATCATGGGAAAAGTTACGATGCAGGATATTGCAGACGCACTGGGAATTTCCAGAGTTTCCGTATGGAAAGTGTTCAACAGACAGGAGGGCGTTTCTGATTCTCTCCGGGAACAGGTCATGAACATGGCCGTCAGTATGGGGTATACCAGATATCAGATTGAGGCGGCACCTGCAGATCATTCTCTGAGGGAAAAATCCGTTTCCGTCATTGTGTCACGTCCCGAATCCGCTTTTTTCTGGACCAATATCATTCATCAGATTGCCAAAGAACTTTCCGGCATGAATGTGAATCTTCTGTATACATATGCACCCTCCGTCTTCACGCCTGAATATTCTCTTCCGAATATTCTTACCGGCGGAGATGTTGATGGTGTCATTGTTCTGAATATCTATGACAGCACCCTGACCGGCATGATCAATGCGCTGCCCATTCCCAAAGTATTTCTGGATTCCGTAACGCAGACAGAACCTGCCGATCTGCACGGAGATCTGGTTCTGCTGGAAGGAAATGAAATTACGGCGCAGCTGACAAATCACCTGATTGACAAGGGCTGCCGCAGAATCGGTTTTATCGGAGATATCAGCTATGCGCGTACCAACAACGACAGATACAACGGCTTCTGCAAAGCCATGGCATCACATCATCTGACTGTCAGTACATCTGACTGCCTGATCAGCCCGCTGGGAATAGCGTCCTATCATAACGAGATCTTCTCATTTCTTGAACGGATGGATTCTCTTCCGGATGCTTTTGTCTGTGCCAGTGATTACGTCGCACATTTTGTTTATCTCTATCTGGATCAGAAGCATTTATCCGCTCCAAAAGACATCATGATTACCGGTTATGATCATGCAACCGAATATGAAAATGTTGCCGGACGCCTTACCACCGTTGATGTAAATACCGCATTTATCGGCAGAAGACTTGCCAGAGAGCTGATGTACCGGATCGAGCATCCGGACGATCCAAGTGAAGTCATTTATGTGAATTCCAATATCATATACAGCACTTCTACTGCAGACTGAGCCGCAAGATCAATATATTCTATAATCTCCGCCAAGCGACAGAAAAGCAAAGAAGTAAAGACAGTTGTCATAATACCTTCTCTCGCCGCCTCGAAGGGGTGTATTCCAGAAACGTCTGACACATTCCTGTGCATAAGGTCCTGCTGCCGCAAGACTGGCCTGTGCATTAGTTGCGACAATGGCAATCGGATGCATCGCCTGCACAGGCAGAACCGTTCCGTCTGTTTCATAAACAGCCCGGTCATTTCTCCGAACCGTTTCGCAGAAAAATCTCTGAAGGCGGTCCGCTTCTTCCATCGCCCATGTACTGCAGCCAAACCAGGCCGCATCCAGACCGATATTGGCAATTGTCCGATAGGCATCGCTGTAATACCAGTCATGTCTTGTCTGATCCGGCCATTCTCTTCCGGGATGCACCGGTGTTCCATCAAAATGTGCATATTCCGGGCAGAGTCCCGTGACCGGATGACATGCTTGCTTCCAATACTGCCGGCTTGCTTGTGCGGCCTCTTTCCAGAAATTCCGGTCGTCTTCCTGTGCCCACTTCGCAAACAGTTCATAAAAATGAGGCAGATGATAACTCGGATCAGAAAAATCCACATCTGTGATAAAACGGATCAGATGATTTTCCGGATCCCACATCGCACGTCCGCCGGCGCCGTCCTCTCCCTTATGAATACAGGTATGAAGCAGTGTTCTGGCCTGATTCTCATAATCAAAGGGGGCTTCCTTATTCCCCCATCTGTGCGCTGCAAAAAAGAGTGCCATTGCAAAATATTCTTCTCCATCCGGTGCCGCACCTTCTGCATTTTTACTGCCATCAACGCCGCAGCTCCATGCGAAATATCCGGCATTCGGTCCATGATCCAGATACATGTATGTCCTTGCCCACTTCCAGAGCCGGTCGAATTCACTTTCCCGGTTCATCTGCACACACATCATCATCGCATAGCTCATGCCCTCTGTTCTGGCATCATGATTTCCTGTATCTTCAAAATATGCCATATCCATACCGACTTCATGATACAGCCGCTCTCCGGGTTTTCCGTAAAAAAGCTTCTGAAACAGCTCTTCTCTCCTGTCATCAATTTCTTTCTGTGAAATTCCGATTTCCCGAAATACATTTCTGTATGTTCTCTCCTCCACTGTTGCCTCCTTTCTTATCTGATCTGCAATCCGAAACCGTATGCTTCTTCAAACCCGTCATAGGGCTGATCCGTTGTTCTGCATGGAGTCAGTTCAAATTCCGCTACCATATTCTGTTGCAGACAGATCTCTGTTTCATAGTATCCGCCGGCGGCTTTCAGCCTTGTACTCACCATTTCCGGAACAGAAAGTCTCTGCAGCATATCAAGCTGTATCTGATCCGGCGTTCTGGGACATCCCATATCGCACCAGCTTCCGCCCGCATTTCCATGCTGCTCATCAACGCAGGTCTTAAACTGCATGGCATCTGTACCGCCGCCGAAACAGGGAAACTCAATCCGGTATTTTTTGGGCTCCTGATCCTGCCTGAGTCCCTGCGCGGTCATATTCCACGCAATCACGTGATATCTCTGCCCGTTTTCATCTGCCGTAATAAGCACATTCTCATCTCTGTAAAGAAGCTTCTTCCCTGCACGTGCGTAAAACCTGTAAGTATAAAAGGTCGGCTTACGGATCCCGCCCATCGCTACCAGTCCGAATCCGCCATGGAACTGTGCCTTCGGTACATCCTCTTCTTCAAATACATCGCTGAATGTCCAGTAGGAATAGGAATCTGCATCCTCTCCCGCACGGCTCAGAAGGTCTGCAATATAAGCAGCATTATAAACTGTATCGTGTACAAGGCTCCGCGATGTATAGGAGGTATTGAATTCCGTGATATGAAGCGGAAGCTCTTTGGTCAGTGCATACCTCTTCATGATTTCTCTGGTCTGTTTCAGTTCCTGTGTCATATTCTCAGGTTCATTCATATGATGATGTACATATTCGCCGTTCTTATGCGTTTCCCCGCCGCAGTAACAGTGCCTCGTCACAAAATCAAGCGGCACACGCTGCTCCTGACAATAGGAAAAGAATCCGTTCAGCCATCTGTCGACATCAATTCCGCAGATCGAAGGTCCCCCGACTCTGAGTGCGGGGTCTGCCTGCTTTACAGCTGCAGCAGTATCTCTGTAAAATGCGCAGTATTCTTCCAGATCTCCCGCCAGAAAAACAATATTGGGTTCATTCCAGACTTCAAACCACCAGCTCTCCACCTCCTGCGCTCCATATCTGGAAATCCAGTGCTCCAGTGTTTTCCGCACCAGCTGCTGCCATTTCCCCACATCTTCCGGCAAAGTCACATTTCCCTTCCAGTAAAATACTGTCTGCTGACCGCTTGCAAGTGCAGATGGCATAAATCCAAGTTCTACGAAAGGCTTTATACCCTTTTTCAGATAACTGTCAAAAATTCTGTCCACATAGGTAAAGTTATAGAAAGGCACTTTTCTGCCATCCTGTTCCACTTCCCGGTAGATTCCCATCTGATCACAGAACAGTCCATGACCTCTGATATAGGAAAACCCTATTTCCTTCTGCACAAGTGCCAGGTGCTGCTGATATTCCTCCTGCAGTGCCAGATCCATTCTTCCGCTTCCTACGCACATTGTTGCCTGATTATGAAATACTGCCTCTGTTTCTTTCTTTACACGAATATCCTTCTGCATCGTTTCCTTTCCGCTGTAACCGGCTTCCCTGCTTTCTGCGCTCAGTCACAGATCCCAAACCCCAGAACCGTAAACCTCATATGTTCATATCCGGATGCCATCCGGATTCTGACTTCATGCTCCCCTCTTTCATCACTTTCTAAAAGGAGCTGTGCATGACAATGCGTCCAGCCGACCTTCTTCGGATCTGCAGTAAAAAGTGTTTTGCCGTCCAGCAGGACCTCGGCCTGCCCAAACATATCATTTCCGGAATCCTTATAGACCAGAAACAGGCTTTTACACGTGACTTTCAGAATAAAATCATCATTTTCCGCATCTGCATCATGCATCCAGTTATTCGGAAACTGAGAGGTAAGATGCGGATCATCATCATATTCCGCACCCTGCAGATCCCTGTCCGCAGCAGTAAAGCTTCCTGCCTCCAGACTGACCTGCCGGCCATCTGTCCGGCGGTCATACAGTGCGACTTCCTCAAAGGTTCTTCCAAGAAGTGTACGCTGCGGGATCATCGCCGGCAGATCTGTCTGTTCCTGCAGCATTTTCCCGATCAGATGTGCCAGAGAATCTGCCATTACCTTATGTCCGTCATTGGACGGATGAAACGTATCATAAAAATACTGTCGTCTGGAAATCACCTTTTCTGACTGCTGCACCGTATGAAACTGCGGGCAGACGGCGTTTCTGATACTGACCATCGGCAGCTGATAATATTCACCGACAGGTGCAAGTCTCTCCTGTAGATTCCAGTCATTGGAAAAGACACTGAACAGAAGAATGACCGCCGTATCCGCAGACAGCTGCAATGCTTTCCTTACCAGGCTTTCGTAACATCTTCCCTGCGTTTCATCGTCACTGTCATTGACCGCAAATTCAATGATTACGAGATCCGGTGTTCCTTTCCTTAAGACATCTCTTTCGAAGCGGATCATCCCCAGTTCCGAAGGCGTTCCGCCAACTCCCGCGCGCACATAGGATATTTTATCTGTATGCAGCAGTTTTCTGAGTTTTTCACACAAAAGCCACGAATAGCATGCCGTATTCCCCGGCTTTGCACCTGCTCCCTGTGTAATGCTGCCGCCGATAAAGGCTACCGTGACCGTTTCTCCCCGCTGTGCCTTTTCTGCCGCTTTTTTTAATCTGGCATTGTTTCCTCCGCTCATAAAGGATGCTGCAATCATATTCCGGTAAGCGGTACTTCCATAATCCACCTCCGGTTCCAGCTTCTGCTCCGGAAGTACATAGCCTTTCGCAGCATAAAAAACAACCGTCACCTTTGCCTGCATTCCTTCCTTCGGAAAATGAAACTGAAACTGTCCCGGAACATCATCATCTCCTGACCAGTCCGCATCCTCCAGCCAGAGCAGTGTTTCGCTTCCGTCCGCCGGGCATTCCCATGTCAGATGTGTTCCGGATTCATATCTGCTCTTTTTCCCGTAGAACTGCAGCTGCACCCCTATCTGCTCTGCCTGTGTATCTTCAAAGGAAATTCCGATTCCTGCCACAATTTTCCGAAATCCCTGCGCTGAATCAAAAAGAGAGAGAATCTCCTCATCATCAATTTCATTCATGATGTGAATTTTCTCCCTCAGACGGTTCATATCCAGATAAATCAGATCTGCTGTACTGCCATCCGGGCACAGTCTGCCCTCTATTTCTGCCTGATTCATAAAATATATTCTGCTGCCCTTTTCATGCGGATTTCTGGGCGCATGTACCTCAGATGTACGATTCATCCCCGTACCTGCCTTCCTTCGTAAAATGATCACAGGTCAGCTGTTTCTGCAGCTTCCCGACTCATTTTATCTTAACAGCAGGTTCGTGCCATGACTGCACAGTTCTTGCGAATCAGTTGACAGCAATTGCGCATTTTGGTATATCCGGATTTTCACCTCTTCATTTCTTTTTTATCAGATTTTCAAAATACAGGAAGCCTTCGGAACCTCCTGCATGGCTCCTATATCTGTCAGCTTTCCGCTGACCGGATCCAGCTTCAGGGCACGTATATTACCGGATTCCTGACCCGCTACAATCACGTTTCGTCCAAAAATGTCAAAGTCTCTTGGCATCTGCACACCACAGTCAGATATTGCCATCATCCGCAGCATCCCATCCGCTTCCACGGCAAAGACTGCAATTTGATTGAATACTCTTGCTGAAGCAAGAAGGAAATGTCCGTCCTCAGAAAATCGCACTGCAGCACCGATCATTCCCAGCGAAACGGATGCTGCATCCTCGCCATCCGGAAGAATACTGATCCGCTGCAGAAAACGGCTTTCGCATGCTGCACTGTGCTCTGCATCCGCTGCGCCTTTCTCTTTTGGAATGCAGAAGACAAAGATCTCTGCACTCATCTCCGTAATCACATACAACAACTCCGGATGCGCAGGATTCACTGCCAGATGTCTCGGACCACACCCGTCAGGAAGCTGCAGGCTCTGATCCGTTTCCTTAAGCTGTCCCGTTTCTGCATCCGGCTGATAGCAGAAAACCCTGTCCAGTCCAAGGTCACAGACATACAGTCGTCCGTTTACATATTTTGAAAAATGCACATGCGGACTTTCCTGTCTTCCCTTATATACGCCATGTCCTTCATGCCGTCTGTGCTCCGTCATGCAGAGCGGAATTCCATGTTCATCCAGCCGGAACATGGAAAGACTGCCGTCCGTATAATTTGCTGCCGTAAGAAATCCGGCATCTGCGCTGAGCGAAAGATGACAGGGATCCGCACCTTCTGAAGGCAGACTCATCAGAAGCTGCGGGCCGCCCTTTTCCATCGTATACACAGCAATCCGGCCTTCAGGACTGAGTTCTTCCACAGCATACAGTACTCTCCCTGACGGATGCATCAGAAGAAATGACGGATTCGCAGATCC
Source organism: Butyrivibrio sp. (assembly GCA_022486625.1). Taxonomy (GTDB): domain Bacteria; phylum Bacillota; class Clostridia; order Lachnospirales; family Lachnospiraceae; genus Butyrivibrio. The sequence goes on from JAKVKH010000005.1 coordinate 71,086, forward strand.
GGAAACTGCATACAGCTTCCTCAGTCTTACACTTTCTTCATTCACTTCCATTTCATATGCATATATTCCGTCCTTATCATGCGCTGCATAACTCCCGACCATGAATCTGTATTTCTCCGTCATCGCCTTTACCTCCGGTTTTACCACCTGCGGGGCACATCCGGACACTGCGCACGTTTCATCGCTGCCCGCAGCTCTACATAGCACCCGCACTTCAAACAGGTTCCGTCAAGTAAAGACCCGCAGTCCTTACAGACCGCGAGCCTTTCTTCATATATCACATCTTCTGCCATGTCCTGTGCGTGCAGACGGGCACGAGCCATCTCCATGCTCCGGAGCTGATCCGTATCTCCCATATCGCGCAAAAGACACTTATAACATACTCTCTGCTTACTCATCCGCTGTCTCCGCAGTCATCTGATTACTGTCAGATGCAGTACACTGCAGGCCGGAATCGTAAAGGTAAACGAACCGTTTTCCACCTTTACCGCATCAAATGTCTTCTTCACAATACGGTCCGGCTCTTCAAAGGTATTCTTTTCCAGCATGCTTCCGGTCACAATCTCACCTGTCACCGATGTCACCTTATGATCTGTCAGAATGGTTTCGATCTCAGCCGCCTGATCCACCGACAGGTTGGTCAGCGTAATATGGAGCTTTCCTTCTGCATCTTCAGATACGGATTCCGTCACATCCGGAACCTTATATTCTTCTGTCCCGATCTCCTTTGTTTCGATACTGCTCTCTATAAGCTGTGCATCCTGATGTACCTTATACATGTCAAAGATATACCAGGTCGGCGTTTTAATCATCTGCTCCCCATCTGTCAGGATTACAGACTGCAATACATTGATCATCTGGGCAATATTGGCCATTCTCACACGATCGGAGTGCCGGTTGAAAATGTTAAGGGTCACACCTGCAACCAGTGCATCACGGATCGTGTTCTGCTGATAAAGGAATCCCGGATTCGTACCTGGTTCACAGTCGTACCATGCACCCCATTCATCTACAATCATACCGATCTGCTTTTTCGGATCATATTCATCCATGATGTTGCCATGGCGGCGTACCAGTTCATCCATATACCAGGCCTTGTTCAGCGTCTTGTACCAGTCATTGACATCGAAATCCGTAGCAGAACCCTTACTGCCGGTCCAGCCATTCGGAACCACATAGTAATGGAGCGAGAGTCCGTTCATGAAGCCGTTACCGTTCGGGTCAGAGTGGTTATAGCAGGTTTTTAAAACTTCTTTTGTCCAGGAATAATCGTCTCCGTTTGATCCGCAGGCAATCTTCTGAATCTTATGGTCCGCATTGTAATCACGGACATAGGTCTGATATCTGCGATATTCATTGGCATAATACTCCGGATTCATATTTCCGCCGCAGCCCCAGTTTTCATTGCCGACGCCAAAGAAATCAACCTTCCAGGGTGCCTTATGTCCGTTCCGCTCTCTCAGCTGTGCCATCGGAGATACTCCGTCAAAGGTCATGTATTCTACCCATTCACTCATCTCCTGTACCGTACCGCTGCCGAGATTACCGTTAATATAGGTTTCACATCCCAGCTGGCTGCAGAGTTCGAAGAATTCATGTGTACCAAAACTGTTATCTTCCACAACGCCGCCCCAATGTGTATTGATCATTTTTTTACGGCCTTCCAGAGGACCCACGCCTTCCATCCAGTGATATTCATCTGCAAAACATCCGCCCGGCCAGCGCAGCACCGGTACCTTAATTTCTCTGAGCGCTTCAACCACATCGCAGCGCATACCGTTTACATTTTCAATCGGGGAATCCTTACCCACGAACAGGCCCTCATAAATCCCGCGTCCAAGATGCTCCGAAAAATGTCCGTAAATCTCCCTGTTGATCTTACTGAGTTTTCTGTCCGGATTAATTACCAGTTTTTTCATTTTAAATCTCTCCTTTTGATTCTGCTGTTTACCTCGCGCTGCGCCGCATTCATAAAGACCTCCGGTCGACAGTCCGCATAGGCTTTCATATACTCTTCCCATGTTTCTGCAAAATGATCCGACATGATGGTTCTTGGAAGCCATTCGTGCTTGACCTCCGCCATCTGCTTCCATATCCTGCCTTCCTGTGAAGAATCCGTCAGAAGTGACGCATAGGAATACATCGGATACCACGGACCGGGAGCGGGATTGTCTCCCAGCATATCCACATAGGTTTTACATCCATATGCCGCAAAGCACTCTTTCACATCCTCCGGCAGTGACCGGTAAAATTCGTCCGGCTGGTACTCCGGTTCATAGGCATTGATTCCATCCGGAAGGATTCCTTCCTTTCTGGGAAAATAGGAATAGGTACAGAACTCTGATGCCGCATAATGATCATTGCTCTGTTCGCTGCGCTGTGCATCCGTAAGGTAATATCTGCCCTTTTCATCAACGCTGTAATCCGTTCCCTGTATTCCCCAGAACCGGAGCGTCTGAATCTCCGGGTCCAGAAGATCATTAATAAACTGCAGCGCACCCTTTACATCCCTGCAGGAAACAGTTACAGAAATTCCGTTTCCGACATCTATTTCATTCTGAATCGAAGTATGCCACTGATTCTGTATCCCCTTTTTCATCGTGATGGGAAGCGGTACATAATTGCAGCCCTGCGCAGAAAGATTCTGCTTTCCATATGCTTCCACAATATTATAGTGAAAATCCCACCACTGATCTGTCATCCCCAGTACCGCGCCCGTAGAAATTTTGGCGATATAGTCATCGTACGTTTCCGTAAAGGATTCCGGGTCCACCATGCCTTTATGATATTCCTCATTCAGCCTGTGAAAATAATTTCTGGCAGTCTCTGTTGTATTATAATCGACCACTTTCTGCGTTTTCGGATCAACAATACAGCATCCGTCATTGGGATATCCATCCAGAAACTGCGGCGGATTCTCAAGACAGAAATACTTCCAGTCATCACACAGAATTGTATACGGAATATTTGGTGTAACGCCGTCCTGCATCGTCGGATTTGCCTTAACATAGCGCTCCAGCAGATCAAAATATTCATCCAGTGTCGTTACCTTCGGATACCCTGCCCATTTGAGCACACGCGTCTGCATCCAGAAGGCTTCCCCGTTGTGAACCGTATCCTGCCTGTTTCCGCCCGAAACACCGAACTGCGGAATCCAGTATATATGTCCGTCCTTCATGCGAAGCGTATCCCACTCCGCGCCGGTCAGATAGTTTCTGATATTCGGATATGCATCCCAGTACTCATCAATCGGAATCAGTGCTCCCGCTTCATACAGTTCCTGCCCGCCGGAAATGAAATCCGGATATTTTTCATCTGCAATACAGGCCTTTATGGCATCATCAAAGTTTCCCTCCAGCCAGCTTTCCTCGCACTCTGCGCCTGTTTTTTCCGCAATCAGCGCCTTTACCCTGTTGTCCGTATCCAGCTGATTTCCGGTACTGTTAAAAAAGCCTGTATACTTTCGGACTGTGTCCTTACCTGTTTTCCCGGTGTAAAACCGGATTGTCACCGCAGAAACCGCTACGGCTGCCACAACGGCAGCGATAATAATCCCTGCTGCACCTTTTCTTTTTTTTATCTTTTCTTTCATATCCTGATTATAGTTGGAATCCCCATGTGCATCAACAATTCTGGAAAAGAACGGACTTTTTTCAAAAATAAACGGAACATAAATCAAATATGTAAAAAGACCATGCGGTATTCTGCATGGTCTCTTTTCCTTTCCCCTGATATGGCTCTGTCCTTATTCCTTAACACCGCCAAGCGTCAGACCGGTTACAAAATACTTCTGCAGAAACGGATAGATGCAGATGATCGGCAACATGGTCAGAATCGTGGCCGCTGCGCGGACAGACGTCGGTGTGACCGCGCCGGACGCATTTTTCATTGCTTCCACAGAAGTTCCCTGATTGGTCACGGAAGAAAGCAGTTTCATCAGTTCGTACTGCAATGTGGTCAGGTTGTCGCTCATCCTGTTATACAGCATGGCATCAAACCAGGAATTCCACTGTCCGACTGCAACGAATAACGCTACAGTCGCATAAACCGGTTTGCAGAGCGGAGATATGATTTTCAGAAAAATCTCCGTATATCCGGCGCCGTCAAGCTGCGCCGACTCTTCAAGTGAATCCGGAATACCTTCCATATAAGTTCTGATTACCAGCATGTTAAAGGCATTGAGCATACCCGGTACGATATAGACCCAGAAGCTGTTGGTCAGATGCAGTCCCTTGAACAGAAGGAAAACCGGAATCAGACCTCCGTTTACATACATGGTGATTACCCAGAACAGTGAAAGCTGCCTCTTGAACATGAATCTCTTTCTGCTGACAATAAATGCCAGAATCGCATTGGCAGCAAGACAGGTCAGCGTACCGATCACAGTACGGGCAACCGTAACAATGGCGCCTGTCACCAGATTATCCTTCTGCAGAACTGTCGTATAATTCTTGAAGGTCCATCTTCTCGGCCAGAGATAAATTCCGCCCCTTAAGGCATCCGTTCCGTCATTCAAGGAAATGGCCAGTGTATTAATAACCGGATATAAGGTAATGATCACAAACAATGCCATAAAAATCGTGTTGCAGATAATAAATGTCATGTCTGCTGCAGATCTTTTTTTTCTTTTTTTCTTCATCTGAATACTCATTTCCATTCCGCAGCCTCCCTAGAATAACCGTTCTTCGCCATTGCGCTTTGCAATCTGATTGGCAATGACAATCAGTATGATGCTTACCAGACTCTTGAAAATACCGGCAGCAGTACCAAGTGCATAATCTCCCTGACTGATACCCCACTTGAGTACATAAATATCAATTGTCTGTGAAACACCCTGTACAAGACCGTTTCCGAGAAGATACTGTATTTCAAATCCTGCATTCAGAACGTTACCAACGCTCATCAGCAGCAGGATCATAATTGTCGCTCTGATTCCGGGCAGTGTAACATATTTGATTCTCGCCCAGCGTCCGGCACCATCGATTGCCGCCGCTTCATACAGTGACGGATCAATTGCGGTAATCGCTGCCAGATAGATAATGGCATTCCATCCTGTTTCCTTCCAGACATTTGCAAACGCTACAATCGGCCAGAAATACCCCGGATGTGCAAAAAAGTCTACCGGCTGCTGTATCATACCGAATCGCATCAGCATTTCATTGATAATTCCCGTACCGGAAAGTGCATCATGCAGAATTCCCGTTACAATGATCCATGACAGGAAATGCGGCAGATACGAAATTGTCTGCACGGTTTTCTTGGCGCCTTTTGATGTAATCTCATTAAGCAGAATGGCAAATACAATTGCCATAATAAAAGTAACTGCCAGATTAATAACACCCATTGCAAGCGTATTTCTGATGACCCTGATAAAGGTTGCATCTGAAAAGAGCTGTTGAAACTTGGCCATTCCTACAAACGGAGAATGAAAAATACCATCTTTGGGACGAAAATTTTCAAATGCCATTGCCCATCCGGCAAGCGGCAGATAACAGAAAATCACCCCATAAAGTACAATCGCGGCTGACCAGATCAGCAGTACCTTCTGGCGCCTGACTTCTTTCCATGTAATCTGTATTTTCGGTTCTTTAATTTTCGTCTTCGCCATAACTACTCCATAAATAAGGAGGCAGACAAACAAACGCCTGCCTCCGGATTTCAGTTTCTGATCATCAGTTACTGTACTTTGCTGCGTCCGCCACACGTTTCTCCAGTTCTGTCTGTGACTCACTTAAGAAATCCTGCGGATTGCATGCATTATATGCTTTCATATATTCATTCCAGCCATCTTCAAAGTTATCTGCCATAACCACCTTCGGCAGGTACTGATGCTTGCATTCACCCATCTTGGTCCATGCGGTTCCGCCAGGTGTTGCCGTTGTCAGAGATCCTGAGAATGACCACATCGGATACCACGGGCCAGGTGCCTCGCAGGTTCCGATCATCTCCACATAAGTCTTTACGCCATATGCATCAAAGGTATCCTTTACATCCTGCTGCAGACCATCATAGAACTCACTTGCCTGTCCGTCAGGCTTCATTGCATTCTTGCCGTCCTTGCTGGTGCCGTTATACTGCGGGAAATAGGAATAAGTACAAAGATGTGATGCCTTATATGCTGTGTCGGAGCAGTTCGTACGTTCCTCCGGAGTACGGTAGAACATGCCATCCTTGTCCACTTCGTAATCTTTACCCTCAACACCCCAGAAACGAAGGTTGTGGTTATCCTGATCCAGAAGATCATTGATAAACTGCAGTGCACCATCTACATCCTTGCAGCTGGTTGTAATGGAAAGTCCTGCGCCATTGTTGAATGCGCCGCCGGAGCAGTGCCATCTGTTCTGTACACTCTCATCAATTGTGATCGGAAGCGGCACATAGTCACAGCCCTGTTTATCAAGGCCTGCCTGCTTTAAGGCATCGTTTACGTTGTATGCAAAATCCCACCACTGATCAATCATGCCGAGTACCCGTCCGGTGGACAGCTTTGCAATATATTCATCATAGGTCTGTGTGAAGGACTCTGAATCCACAATGCCCTTCTTATATTCCTCATTCAGTTTCTGGAAATACTTCTTGGCTGTTGCCGTTGTATTATAATCTACAATCTTCGGATTCTTCGGATCATCTGCGTTGACAATTACCGAGCCGTCATTCGGATAGCCATCCAGGAACTGCGGTGCATTTTCAAGACAGAAATATCTCCAGTCATCGCAGAGAATTGTATACGGAATATTCTTTGTTCCGTCTTCCATGGTCGGATTTGCGGCATTGTATTTTTCCAGAAGGTCAAAGTACTGATCCATTGTTTTGATCTTCGGATAATTTGCCCACTTCAGTACTCTGGTCTGAATCCAGAATGCTTCATCATTGTGCGTACATGTCTTTTCTTCACCATTGATATTGGAAAATTCAGGAATCCAGTAGATATGTCCGTCATCCTGGCGCAGCTTATCCCATTCTTCTGCGGTAAAATAATTCTTGATATTCGGATATTTATCAATATAATCATCCAGTGCAACCAGAGCACCTGCCTGATACAACTGCTGCGTCCCATCGCCGCCATCGATAAAGTCAGGATATTCTCCGCCTGCAATCAGTGTTCCGACTGCTTCCTGCGCGGTCTGTCCGGTCAGCCATGTCTCCTTGACCTTCACCCCTGTCTTCTGTGCAATCAGACTCTGAATCTCATTGTCATCATTGATTTCCGTCCCCGGTGTTGCAAAAAATGCGGTAAAATTCTTTACCTCTCCCTTTGCTGATGCCCCCGATGTACTGCCTGCCGCAGTTCCCGCACTGCTGCCGGACTCTGACGTTCCTGATGCTGTCCCTGCACTTCCGCAGCCCGCCATCATGGATACGGTCATTGCTGCTGTCAGAAGCAGACTGAGTAACTTTTTCCTCTTCATTCTGGAAATACCTCCCTTTCTTTGATACTACTCATTCTAAAATTTCCAACAGCTTCGGCAAACGGAGAGATTATAGGGAAAACCCGGACAAATTTTTAATCATAAAAAACCGCAGCTTATTTCGCTGCGGTCTGTTTCCTGTATTTCGCCGGTGTACAGCCTTTGGCTGCAATAAACCGGTTCACAAAATAATCAATATCATGATATCCTACCTGCTCTGCAATCTGATAAATCCGGTCATCTGTCCGTTTCAGGAGCCTTGCTGCCTGCTCAATCCGGATCTCATTAAGATAATCCTTGAAGGACTGCCCGTACTGTCTGTGGAACAGCTGACCCAGATATGCGGTATTGATATAATATTTCTCACTGAGATCCTTAAGTGTCAGGTTCTCTGCATAGTGCTCATGAATTTCCCTCTCTACTTCACTGATCACGCCTTTGGACACTTTCCCCCGCAGCTGCATCAGATAATCTCCATACGTGCAGGCAAATCTGCAGAAATGCGCCTTGCTTCCGCGCAGAATCCCTTTTTCCGAAGTATTTTCACTGATCAGCCGCAGGATTTCTTCCTGATTGACTCCGCTGTCCTGCTCTGATGCCAGATGCACCAGATAAAACAGCAGATAATTGATATTCAGACTCATCATCTTTTCCGAGACGCCAAGTCTTTGCATTTCCTGATAAAAAAGATCTACCGTTTTCATGATGCACGCATGATCATTTTCTTCAATTGCATGCAGAAGCGCATCCAGACTGTCCTTGCAGAGTACTGTTCCTTTCATGCCCACCTGAACATCTTCTTCATAAAAACAGATTTCCTTCTGCTCCCGAAACCCCTGACAGGATCTCAGGATGCAGGCTGAAGCATAGGATTTTGCAATCTCCGCAATGTCCTGTACCTTTTTACCCACAATCATGACTACCGGCAGATTTACAATTCCTCTGAGAAAATCCAGAAAACTTTCCAGATATTCATGCTCCTCCAGCTGTGCCTCTTTTGCCAGTGCATCACAGTAAATAAAGCCGATGTCGTAATCTTCTCCGGAAACATCCATAATACAGTGCTCCGCATCTCTTTTCAGGAATTCACTGCAGGCATCCTGAATTTTTTTCTGGGAAGATCTTTTTTCCTCATCTGTAATCTCTTCATCCGCCTGTACGCCTCTCATCCGAAGTTCAATATAGCGCACTCCCGCGGACAGATGCATATGGCTGCATACGTAAGTAAGGTCTGTATCATCAAATCTTCCCTGAACAAGGGCAATCAGCGTCCTGGCAAGATATGCCCGTTCGTTGCGCCGCGTTTCCTGCTGCCTGCGTTGCTGCTGATCCGACAGTTCCAGAATCCGGTGCAGCAGCTCCATCAGATTCTCCTTCAGTACCGGTTTCAATATATACTCTGTGCATTTGTATGCAATTGCCTGCTGTGCATAGTTAAAATCCGCATAACCGCTCAGCAGCACAAACCAGGCTTCTGAAATATGTTCCGTCCGTATCTTTCCAAGCAGTTCAATGCCGGACATTACCGGCATTTTAATATCTGCAATAATCAGATCCACCTGCTGTTCCCGCAGATAATCCAGTGCTTCCTGCCCGTCTGCTGCAGTCCTGACAATTTCAAAGCCCTCTTTTTTCCAGTCAATCAGAACCTTAAGTCCCTGCAGAATAAAGGGTTCATCATCTACCAGCATCACTCTGAGCATTCCCGTTACCATTCCTTTCCTGAACCTGTGGATGCATTATGCTGGAAAGCGGAATTCTGACCGTCACTGTCATTCCGACGCCTTCCTCTCCTTCAACGGAAAAAGATGCCTGATTCTCCGAAATCATTTTAAGGCGAAGACAGGCATTGACAATTCCGATCCTGCCCTTTAAACGGATCATATCAATGCTGGCATTCTGCATCCGGCTCTGGAGTTCTTCCATTTCCGTCTGTGACATTCCTTTCCCTGTATCTTCTGTCTCGATACACAGCTTTCCGTCCTTTCTGCCAATCCGTACAAAAATCCAGCCCGGTGCCGTCTTGCTTTCAATTCCATGTACACACGCGTTTTCCACAAAAGTAACGATTGTCAGCTTCGGAATCCACAAAGAAAGACACTCCGGTTCCACATGCAGATCATAACTGAGCCGGTCGCCAAACCGGTACTTCTGAAGTTCCAGATAGGCAGACACAAAATCCATTTCCTCTGAAATTTCCACCATATCCCTTGACAGATCCACATACTGTCTTTGCATGACAGCCAGCTTTTCCACCATGGTTGCCGTTTCCGTTTCTCTTTTCAAAAGGCTGTGCATCCGGATGCTCTCCAGTGCATTGAACAGAAAGTGCGGATTGATCTGGCTGTGAAGCGCCAGAAGTTCCGCATTCTGTTTGGCCACCAGAATATCCTGCTCATGGATTCTGTTTTTGTACACCTGCTGAATCAGAGAATTGATCCTCTGTGCCATGCGGTTATAACTGCGGATCAGGTTGCTGATTTCATCCTGTCCGGATGTCTGCGGAAGTTCTTTCAGATCATCTCCGTCCACTTTTTCCATGGTCGCGCTCAGTCTGGTGATCCGCACGATAAAGGAGCGGTTCAGTTCCTTCATCAGCACAAGCGGCAACAGAATATTGATCATGATCAGAAACAAAATGCCGGGAAGATGATTCACCACCGTGTGAAGCAGCCTGGTATCCGGCTTTACAACACAGATTCTGAGGCTGGCACCATACAGATTCATCTCCTGTGAAAATCCGATCCTGCTCTGATCCGTAAGCCGCTGGAAATCCTGTCCCTGATTGGAATACGCTCCGTTTGAAAGCACAATCCTGTCGGCATCACAGATATATACCGCCAGACTGTACTTCATTGCAGACAGATTTCGTATGATCGTACCATAATCCATGCTGATCGCCATGACTTTTTCATTCGGCGATCCCTGGTAAAAGTTCAGTTTCTGCAGAAACAGTACTTTCCGTTTCGGCGCAACCGCCGGACTTTCACTGTCATCATACTGGAAATAGAGCGCCCTTCCTCCTTTTGCCTGCTGCAGTGTCTGGTACCACTGACTGCTTCTTGCATCTTCTATCCGGCGGACATTTCCACCATCTACCACTGTCGGATTATCCGTATATAATGTAAACATAAGATGATCCATCCCGAAGCGGTCCGAAAGCAGCGTATCGACAAAAAGATTCTGATAGGCTTCCACATACTCCAGATTATCTGCATAGTTTCTGTCCAGAAACTCTTCAATATACTGGCTTGCATATATATTCTTGCCAAGGCTGGCTGCATAGTCCACGCTGTTATAGAAACTGTTCTGCACAGCATTTGCAGCATTCTCCATTGCATGCTGCGCGGATCTGCGCTCCGAATTTCCAATCACATAGACAATATAACTGTCTGTAATAAACAACGGAAGCAGCACACACAGAATGTAAAACAGATAGAATTTACTTCTGATTTTCAGATTATCCGTGAAGTTTTCAATTCTGCATAGCAGTTTTCGCATTCTGTATGTCCCTTCGCACTATCCGCATTCCCTGCCGCCTTAAAAGCTTACGGTCAGTTCTTTTGTCTCATTTCCGTACAGCTGCCGCGTCCGTTCATCCGGCTGCCCGAGTCCAACATAAATATGCGCCCCGGTTCCTTCTCTGACAGCTTCTCCCGCTTCATTAATCACCCGGAATGCCTTTTCAGGAATCATCAGCTCTGCCTTTTTCTGTTCTCCGGGCTGCAGGGTTATCCTTGCAAACGCCGCCAGCTTCGGATTTCTGACTTCATTCTTCGCATTATCCACATGCACATAGACCTGCAGGACTTCCTCCGCCGGCATCTGTCCCCGGTTTACTATTTCCGCACTTATTCTCAGATCCTGCCCTTCCTGCAGTGTCTGCACCTTTTCTGTCACTTCTGCCTCCAGAACCTGCGTTTTGCCATAGCCAAGGCCGTAGCCAAACGGATAGAGCGGCGTCCTGCCAAGAAATCTGTAGGTTCTGCCCTGCATGGTATAATCTGTAAACTCCGGCATATCTTCCAGATCCCGGTAAAACGTCACCGGAAGTTTGCCTGACGGCTGTTCCAGTCCAAAAAGAATTCTGGCTGCGTCAAGCCCTCCGCGTCCTCCCGGATACCAGAGCTGAAGCACCGCAGCAGCCTTCTCATCTGCCAGCTGCAGATCCATGGCACTGCCGGACATCATACATACCACAGTCGGCGTTCCTGTTGCCAGTACCTTTTCCAGCAGAATTTCCTGCGGCTTTGGAAGACGCAGATCCAGCTTATCTCCGGATGCATAGGCATTCCCGGCATCTCCCTCTTCTCCTTCCAGCAGTTCATCAAGTCCCAGACAGAGAACCACTGCATCTGAATGCTCCGCAACTGTCTGTGCTTCAGAAATCCTGTCATTTGCTCTGGCCAGGGACTCTACGCGGTCCTTACTTTTATCACTGCCCTGCGCATACAGTACACGGATATCATCCCCTGCAATATTTTCTATTCCGTCAAGTACCGTAACATATCCGGCTGCAGTACCGTGATAGTTGCCGATCAGCGCCCGCCTGCTGTCTGCATTGGGTCCGATAACACCGATTGTATGAATCTTCTGACGGTCAAACGGCAGAATTCCGTTATTTTTTAAAAGGACAATGCTCTCTCTGGCTGCTCTTGAAGCAAGTGCCTGATGTGCTCTGCTGTCCACCTCTTCATAGGGAATATCATCATACTCGGTTTTTTCAGACATTCCCAGCAGATATCTTGTGGTAAAAAGACGGATTGCAGCGCGGCGGACATTTTCCTTCGGCACCAGTCCTTCCTGACAGGCATCCAGAATCTTCTGATAGGTACAGCCGCAGTTCAGATCACATCCCTTTTCCAGTGCCAGCTGTGCACTCTTTTCCGGCGTATCAGTTATCTTATGATTCTGGTGAAAATCCTGAATCGCCCAGCAGTCTGAAACAAAATGTCCCTGGAAATTCCATTTTGTGCGCAGCACTTCCTGCATAAGATACCCATGGGCACAGCACGGCTCTCCGTTTGTCCGGTTATAGGCACCCATCACCGATTCCACCTTTGCATCCTTCACGCAGGCTTCAAATGCAGGCAGATAAGTCTCCCACAGATCCTTCATGGAAGCCCTTGCATCAAAATGATGTCTCAGTGCTTCCGGTCCTGAATGTACAGCAAAATGCTTTGCGCAGGCAGCTGTTTTGAGATGCTGCCCGTTTCCCTGCAGGCCTTTGATAAACGGAACCGCCATATTGCTGATCAGCACCGGATCTTCTCCATATGTTTCCTGGCCTCTGCCCCATCTGGGATCCCGGAACAGATTCACATTCGGTGACCAGACTGTCAGCCCCTTATAAATATCCCGGTCACCATGCTTCACAGATTCATTATATTTTGCACGTACTTCCGTTGAAATACAGTCACCGATTTCCTGCATCAGTTCCTGATCAAAGGTGGCTCCAAGTCCGATTGCCTGTGGGAACACTGTTGCCGTACCGTTTCTGGCCATTCCGTGAAGGCATTCATTCCACCAGTTATATTCCGGTACACTGAGTCTTTCAATTGCAGGCGCATCAAATCGCAGCTGCGATGCCATTTCCTCCAGTGTCATCTGATCCACAAGTTCCGTTGCCTTTTTTACGGCCTCTTTTCTGTTCATCTGCAATAACCCTCCCTGACAGAATCCGCCCTGCTACAGCACGCTCTGTTCTTTGTTCTTATTCTATCTGCCCCCCTCGTAAAACTCATTACATTCCTTGCGGATCATTTGGCAGAAATTGCTTTTCTGTGATCTGAAACTGGAATTTTCGTATCATATGTGGCACACTGTAGAAAGCAATTTATGGAGGAAAAAAATGGCGCCATTTCTGAATCATGCACTTCGGTATGAACAACCGGATCACTCATATGAAATCCGAACCCTGAACGGTTCTCTGGAAGATGTCAATTTCGTTCCGCAGTCCCATGTACGGATCTGGCACAATGATATCGAAAGCGGATACCCGCTCCATCATCATAATTCCATGGAAATCATCATCTGTATGGAAAATCAGTATGCAGTCATCGCCAATGGAGAAAAATATATTCTGAATGTCGGAGATATTCTGATGATTCCTCCTCATATGCTGCATGAACTGATCTGCATGGGTCCCGGTGTGCGTTTTGTCCTGCTCGTCGGGCTGGATATGTTCAGCTCACTGCAGGATTTTAATACTCTTGACCCCCTGTTTCTGCATGCCTATCTGTGTAATACCAGACTTCATCCGCAGATTTATCAGCACGTATATGCCCTGCTGATGCAGATCATTGATGAATATTTTACTGCGCGCATTTTCTGGGAAACTTCTGTTTATTTTCATCTGTTGGAAATCTTTACCGAAATCGGCCGGGAATCATTTGAAGCAGCGCCGGAGGATCCGACACTGACCGCTGAAAAACAGCGTGAAAATTACGATAAATTTGCAAGTCTTCTGGGCTATATTGATGAGCATTACGCCGATGATATTACGCTGCAGCAGGCTGCGGATTATATCGGCTTTTCCAAATATTATTTCACAAGACTGTTCCGCCAGCAGATTCACACCACGTTCTATGATTACCTGATCCATAAACGGATTTCTGCCGCGCAGGCTCTTCTGTCCGGAGACATGACCATGACCGAGATTGCATTCCAGACCGGCTTTAACAACCTGACTTCCTTCTGCCGGAGCTTCCGTAAATATACAGACTGTTCACCAAGCGAATATCGCCTGCGTCTGCGCGGAGGCCATGAATGGAAATCATGACCTGCGTTCCTTTTTTCTGATATGCTTTTTCTCATACATTTCATTATCAGACTGCCGCATGCACTCCTGAAATGAAACACTCTCATCTATGGTTTTCACATAACATCCGATAGACGCTTCCACAACAAAATGCCCCTTATTGCTGCGGTTTAATGCATCAAGCTCCTGTGTAATCTGCGTTTCAAACTGCGATGCTCTGTCCTTCCCGCCCGCAAGCAGAATCAGGAATTCATCCCCACCGGTTCTGGCCATGATTGTGCCCCTTGGCGCCATACGCTGAATGGTCCGGGAAATCACACAGATCGCACGATCCCCTTCTTCATGTCCGTAGTGATCATTGATAAATTTGAGCCCATCCAGATCCACACTGATAAATGCAATTTCCGTACGGGTCGTAACCCATACCGGCCAGTTCTTTTTCAGCGCTCTTGCAAGTCCCCGCCTGTTATTCATCTGCGTCAGATAATCGGTAATGCTGTTCTTCTCATTACGCTGCATCAGTGCCTGTATTCTCTGATGCGCAAAATATTCATTGATGGTCAGCGCAATGGTCAGATTCCAGTCAAAATAAAAAATACCGATTCCATCCTCCGGATGCCGGAAGCTCACTGCCGTGTACCCGAATGTGCTCGCACGGTCATGCAGCATTGTAAAATAATAGCTTACCGGTTTATTCTCTTCTGCACCCTTTGGCAACAGCTCCTGTCTCGGAAACGGGTCGCTCTGCGTCTTCTGAAGTGCTCCGTTTTCCCATCTCAGAACTGCCTCGGCTTCCGCCGGAACCTCCTTCTGAAATGAAGGAATTCCATTTATATCATGTATACCGGTCAGGCACAGATAAAAGCGGTCAAAATCACCAATCAGCGGAAGATTTCTGCTGATCATATTCATCATCTCATCAAAATTGCGGCACCCTGCCATATCAATTTTAAAGTAGGTATGCTTTGTATGTTCTTCCATCAGTGCTGCATACTGTTCATAATGATTCTGTCTGTCATGGTTGGACTGTATGATATTCCGCGCAAGACATCCGCAGCTTTCGCGGTAAAAAATCCGTGAAGGCACAGAAATATATTTTTCCCTGCTGCGCCCGTGAAGCAGATCATCAATCAGATGAACCGTTTCGCCCGCCATCCGATGATAGTCTGCCGATACGGTAGTCAGTGTCGGTTCAATCTCCCTGGATTCCGGGTCATTGTCAATTCCGCTGATCAGAAGCTCCTGCGGCACTTTCACGCCATGTACGGCAGCCGCATCACATAATGCTCTGGCCATAAAATCATTGGCACAGATAATGGCCTGCGGTCGATGTTCCGGGTCAGAAAAGAAATATGTAAAGGCTTCTTCTGCCTTGCTTTTCCACAGATCGCCATAGAAAACAGAGTTCTCATACAGCGGAAGATCGAATTCCTTCATGGAATTCAGATAACATTCCAGCCTTCTGGAACTGTCATAGTGATCCTTATACCCTGACATGAAGCTGATATTACTGACCCTGTGCACTTCCTTGAAATGCCGGACCAGCTCACGGACTGATTCATTGGCATTACTTAAAACACCGTAAAAAGAATCCTCTTTTTCACGAAAGGTTACCACAGGTCCTGTGGCGCGGTTTTTAAGCGCTTCCACCAGTCTGGAGCGAAACGTCGCCCGGTCATAAGTATCCAGTGCCACAATAATCGCATCAAACTGCTCAATTGGCGCAAAATCAATGATCACATCACCATAGACATCATATGTGTTTTCCGTTTTACGGATTTCATAAGAGGTCATAAACGCAATGTTATAATCACATTTCTGCGCATTTTCTACCAGCGCACGGCACAAATTTCTCTGAAAATCAAATTCGGCACGATTCAGAAAAACGCCGATTGTCTTTTTTCCATTATGGAACATCATTACTTCCTCAGCCGCCCTTACGATCTGCGGTATCTGCTGTATGTCAATCCATAAACTGTCTTCTCAGAATAATAACTTAATTATATGACCTTGATTAACGATATACAATATAAATTATCTTCTATGATATCCCGCAAGGATGACTCCGAAAACAATATCCGCTGCCATCAGCAGTGCAAGTGTACAGAGTGCCGTATGAATACCTGCACTCTGTGATATGCTGCCTGTCAGGGCAGAAATAACGGCACCGCCAAGACCGGTGGATGCCGTAATAAATCCTGTAACTGTAGCAGTTCTGCTGCCCGCAAAATCCATTGCCCCTCCAAGAACACAGGGATATACTGCGCCACTGCAAAACCCAAGCGGGACACTGATCATCAGTACCGGAAGTTCAGACGTTGAAAAGGCGATCAACAGCACAAACAGGACAACTCCAGCAGATGCTGCAACAAGAAGCTGCCTGCTGTATCTGCTGAAATATCCGCACAGAATCCGCGCAGGAATCATGGCAAACCAGAACAGGGAAAGTGCAAGATAGGCGTGTGTTCCGCCAAGTGCACGGGTGATGTAGGAATTAATGAAAAAGGCAAAGCCGTTTTCAAAACCGACATAGATAAACATAACAAAACAAAGAAGAATTACGCCGGGGAGAAAGTATGTCGAAGTGCCCGGCGCAGAAGCAGGTGGAGCCGCCTGCCCGCGGGCCTCTTCCTGCACAGAGGTTTCCCGTGCGGAAAAATCCGTAAAGCACATGGCCATCAGATTCATCATCGTCGTTACTGCAAGGAGCATGAACAGAATTTTCCAGGAAAGACCATGTCCCAGATAGAGACCGCAGATCAAAGGCGCTGTTACCGCGCCCAGTGAATACAGAGCGGTAATTATTCCCATTTTCTTTTTGCCGGTCTGCGGATAGGCATCTGCCAGGGCCGCCAGCGCAATATACTGCAGGGCACTGACACTCATGCCAATAACGAAAATACCGGGGAGAAATGCTGCCGCGCTCCCCGCCATAATCAGGAGTACACAGCCCAGAAGCTGAACAAGGAGAAACGCACCATATATTTTCTTTTTACCACAGCGATCTGCAACCGGTCCGAATATAAGCGGTGCAATAAAACCTGCAATCAGCTGAACAGAGGCAAAAATTCCCATCGTCCGGTCTCCGAGCCGGTAACATGTCCCGATATTTAAAAGACTTGCCTGATAACCTCCGGCTTCAAAACCGTTCATAAAAACAGTCAAAGAAAGGAGCCCGGTCAGAAGCATACCTGAATGAACTGTCTGGTCAGAGGATGTTTTCATATTACCGGCTCCTTTCTTTGCAATCAGAGCTATTTATATCAGAGCTTTGCGAATCTGCCGACTTCCCTGGTCAGATCCACCGTAACTTCCTGATTGGTTCCGAGTGATTCACTGATCTGCTGAATCTCTCCTACAATCATCGTAGAGTTATTTGCAGATGATTCAATTGCAGATGAGCTTTCAGATACTGACTGTGTAATGGAAGAAATGGAATCTGCCATATTATCCATAATCGTATTAAGCTCCTGAGACTGTGACCGGAAGCCATCCAGCATATCGTTAAACTTCTTTGCGGACTCCTCATACTTATTGCCAGTCTCCACAAACGCATCATAATCAGCAAGAACTCTCTCATTGATAAATTTCACAACATCCATTGCATTATCAGAAAGTGTCTGTACTGCCTGCGTTACTTCGTTACTGATATTCTGAATATTTCCGGCGGTCTGCCTGCTGTTCTCCGCAAGGGTACTGATCTCTTCCGCAACGACAGCAAATCCCTTACCTGCTTCGCCTGCACGGGCTGCCTCAATGGAAGCATTGAGAGCCAGCAGATTGGTCTGTGATGCAATATCCAGAATAACTTTGGTCAGCTCATTAATCTTGGAAACCTTGGCAGAATTCTCAACCGATTCATTCAGAACACGGCTCATTTCTTCCATCCTGCTGCCGGTATCCTCTTTCTTGGATACAACCTCCTGCTTAATGGAGTCTGCTTCCTGCATGATTTCTGATGCAAAATCAGATCCTTCATTGGCTTTATCCTTGATGCTGCCAACAGAATCCCGAACATTTCCAAGTTTATCATTAATGGTCTGCGCTGTTTCAGAAACTGTAATCATACTGGCAGAAAGTTCCTGCATTGCTGCAGACGTATTGGATACATTGTCATTGGCCTTGTTCACCTCTGAAGAAATGGCAAGCGACGCCTGACTTAAGCTGTCCGATCCGTTTTTCAGCTTCTGCATGATCGTCTGCAATGATTCTATGAATTCATTGATTCCGCTAACCAGCAATGATATTTCATTATTGCTTCTGCTCTTTAACCGATAAGTCAGATCTCCCCTGCCGGCATTGATATTGTCAATGACCTGATGCACATCCCTGGATGCCAGAGTCAGTTCATCCAGAATATTTTTCTTGATAATTATCAGTGCTGCGGCAAATGCCAGAATAAAAATCACAAGTCCGGTAATTCCCTTTTTGACTGCAGACGCTTCCACATCATTCACATAGGAAATGGCATCATTCTTGGTCAGTTCAATGTACGCATCAACGCCATCCAGTGCGGTATCAAACTGCTGATCAATCGCATCATTATCTTTATAAAGTACCTGGAATGCCTCATCCGATTTTCCTGCATCCGCAAGCGCAATGGCCTTATCCACACCTGCACTGTAGTCTGTTACTGCAGTTTCCAGATTATCAAAGTTTTCAAGTCCCTTTGTCTCGGTTTCATGACTGCTGGCAAACTTTTTCAGTGCGGCAATCAGCTCCGGAAGCTCCTTTTCCTTTTTCTGAAGTCCCTCCAGACGGTCTGCCTTGGCATCCGCATCATTCGTCAGCACATAGGTCACTGCATACATCTGCAGCTTGGCATATGCAATCTTGATTTCATTTCGCTGTGAAATCTCCTGATTGGTAATATCAAGCACAAACGTGGTCGTACTCTTCGATGATTTCAGCGACTGGATCGAAATCACACTCTGTACCGCAAACAGAACCAGCATGACCAGCATAATCCCGATCAGTTGCGTCGGAATCCTCCTGATAAAAGGAATCTTTCTGCCTCCTGCCGCTTTTTTCTTCTCATCCATGAATTTGATGCTCCTTTCCGAAACAAAATAATAATATAGCAATATAAATAGTAATTTAATTATAATCTTTTCGGATTTGTTATACAATTATCTTTTTATGGATGATGTTATCTGGAAATGCTGTATGATGTCTGAAAATTATAAGAGGTGGCGATCAATCAACGCCTTGATCCTGGTTGAGCTCGTGCTCTCCGTATATGGGAAAAATACCAGCTCAGATCCCTGTTTTCTTAAAAATTCACGTTCGGCAAGCCAGTTCGGATCATCCACATAATCACTTCCTGAAAACTGAACATCAAAATGATACAGGCGATAGGCATCCCTGCTGCCTGCGTAGTCCAGCGGAATCTCTACCGCTTCATCCACATATCTGCAGGAACGTACCATCTCAATTCTCTCCGTAAACGGAATGAACGGCTCTGTCTTTTTGCCGCGGCGCACGCCCTCATCCGTTACAACTCCGACAATCAGATAATCACACTGCTCTTTGGCTCTGCGGAACATATTCAGATGTCCCACATGGAACAGATCAAAGACACCTGCGATATAGCCGATGTGATACTTTTTGGGCTGTGCTGCATGCTGCGCATCAGACTCCACACACTGTACACAGTAGTCTGTCCTGCCAGGCTCCGGTTCCGGGTACTCCATATTCGTGTCA
The DNA here is from genome assembly GCA_022486625.1 of Butyrivibrio sp. GTDB lineage: Bacteria > Bacillota > Clostridia > Lachnospirales > Lachnospiraceae > Butyrivibrio. Next base: position 90,958 of record JAKVKH010000005.1, read on the forward strand.
TAAATGACGTAATCGGAAACGCCCATTTCCCTTAGCTGCTTCACAACTCCGGTATACTTTTTAATACAGATAATGACACGATACGATCCGGCTTCCATGTCCCTGAGAACATCCGGCGACATGATCTGTATATCCCCCAGCTCAGATCCCCATTTTTCCTGATTATTATCCAGAATTCCGGCGACCGGCAGCTTTTTGCCATAAAGAGTTACAAATTTTCTGGCAAACATGCCTGATCCGAACAGATATACACATTTGCCCTGAATTCCACGGAAGATATCCACAAAGAGATGCTGATATTCCGTTGCAGAATAGTTCATGCGCTGTCTGTTCGTATTTACCAGTTCACAGTCACGGCGATGCTGTTCGTGATAGATGCGCAGAGGGGTTTCATTGCGAAGATCTGTGAGAAATTCATTATTATATACAAGCCACTGCTTCATATTCCGGTCTATTCCATACCGCTTCATGAAAAAGTCATGCGGCAGAATTCCTTCCATTTCTGCCGCCCTGCTGTATACAACCAAAATCACGCGCAGCAGTATCGCATTCAGTGGATAATGCTCAAAACAGAATTCCTGATCAAAAAAAGTAAATTCATCATTTACTACAAAACAGTTCAACGGGATAAGATCCACATACCCCTTTTTCAGATATATTTCGCCTTCCAGATCTCCTTCTCTGTAATCATCCTGCTCTGACGACCGACGAATCAGCGCACAATATCTGTCTACCTCTGTAATAAACTTCTCTCTGCTTTGCATTAACAGTTCCGTAAAATATTTCACTGCCATTTTTGCCCTGACCAGTGGCATCACATACGCACCTGCACAAAGCTCTCCCTGAACAACCGGAACACCATGCGCCCTGAGATCACGTGCATGTGCTCCAAGCTCCTGAAGCTGCCTTTCCCCCTCCGGATAGATCGCCCGCTTTTCAACCGTGCCATTTCTCCGGATGACCGTCATCAGATCCCGCTCTTTCCCTCTGTCCATCGTCAGTGTCACATGGCAGATATCTGTACCTGCTTCATCTGATGTACATTCAAACAGATATGCCCCTGCCATATCATGGAACATGCCATTTTTGGCAAGGTCTGAATAGAGATACTCCTCTTCCAGAAAAACTGTATCCGGATGATGATACATGGGAAAAAAGCGATTGGCAAGATCTTCATTCGGCAGTGTATCCTCTGCATAAATCAGCTGCGGCGCCTCAAGTCCCGGCATGACAGAAAAAGCATGCGGTTCCATAAATCCCGCCTGCCTGAGCATCTCCTCTACTTCTGCCTTTGCATAGTCGCGCCCTGACTGCTCCTGCAAATCATGCGCATCCACTCTCCGGTAATTTTCTATTCCGTCAAAATTTCTGTCTGTATAGGGATCTCTGTCTCCACAGAAAAATCGCAGTGCAAAGCGGTTTTCCACTGCCAGAAGAAGCGTCCCATGCTCTGTCAGCAGACTTTTCCATAGACGAAGTGCCTTCTGCGGCAGCCTTTCCCTTTCCAGAATTCCCACTGCAACGATATACGCATAGATATGCTGATGTGTTTCCGGAAAATTATCCTCTTCCACTTTCTGAAAAGACACCACATCTGCTGCAATTCCTCTGCTTTGCAGCATTTCTGCAACCGGATCCTTCTCTTCATCCAAGGTAAGGCACAGAACCTTCCCGCCCTGATCAAACGGATACCAGTTCAGAATCCCGGACGGCATCTGCCTGATCATCTCTTCCACATCACCATGCCGCTCCATATAATCCGGTTCAATTTCCTCTGTATGTGCTGTCATTCCTGCCTGCTCCTGTCCTTATTTCTATTTCAGTCTTCCCCGTTCCGTCCGGCTTTCCGGTATTCTGCATCCAGCTCTTTTCTGACATATGCATGCACTTTTTCTCCGCAGGTTCCGTCGAGATTCGCTGCCATCGTCCTGAGTGCTTCCTTCTGACGTATTTTTACCTGCTCAAGACGATCACCAACAAGATCATCTACAAAGCCGCCAAGAGAAAAGAACGGACTCTCTTTTCTGGAAAAATCAGCAGTCGTATCTGCTTTTTCGAATCCGTCCTCACCCTGCATCAGATGCGCCAGACTCTCCTTCGACATTACCGGATGACACTCTTCACAGGTTTCCTGCGTCACATTGATCTTCAGCAATGCTGCATCACAGTTACGCTGCACATAAAGCGTATTCTCATCCAGTTTCCGGGAAAACCCGGCATTCAAAACCGCCTTGGAATTAAATCCGTTAATTCTGTTCTCCGGCAGCTTCCAAAGCTCCGGTAGCAGCATTACTGCCTCTCCGCTTCTCCTGTCAATCTTCACCATTCCATTTGAAAACCCAGGGACCGTGACTACATAATCCCCCATCTGCCAGATTTCCGTATGCGCCAGACGTCTTCCATATATCGCCTGCCAGACCTGAAATTCCTGCGGCATCTCAATTATGGCATAAGATTTCGTACTGAAACTGCATCTGACAATTCTTCCGCTGTGAACCTCGGCTAACCACAGTTCCTCCCCGATCAGTTCAATCCCCGAAAATCCGGCTCCGTCTTCTCCCACCTTCAGGAACTCATATTGACCATTCTCAAGATTAAATTTCAAAATACGGTTACTGTATGATGCCGTGACGAAGAGTTCATTTCCTCTGATTCTGTACGCAAAAGTGTCTTCATAGTAAGGAAACTGCGCACCCTTCTTCCATTCTGTCATACAGCCTGTATGTTTTGTCCAGGACTTCTGTGTTATGTCATATTCATAGATTGCCTTCGCATCACATGAAAGATAAAAAGTATGCTCCTTATAAACAAATACCTGACGGCATTTTAAATCCGTTTCTCCGATCAGATCAGGAAGATAAGCAAACTGTTCCGTTTCTGTGTCATAAACCGCCGGTTTTGTTGACATGAGCGGAGACAGATATAGTTTCCTGCCTGCCACCGCCGCATATGGATATGCACTGTTCCAGTGTGCCTGTTCTTCCACTCTTCCGGCAAAGCGCAGATGTTCCCAGTCCCGATCCTTTTCGAAAAGTCCGATTGATGTTGACACCCAGGTATGTCCATTCCCTTCGCAGATATCACCAATTACAATTCTTCGCTTTTCAGCTTCCATATAATCTTCATAGACATAATTATTCAGCATAAACTGCGGTTTGCCCGCAGCGCCGAACAGATTCACCACAGAAGAGGAAATCTCTCCGATATAGGCATCCGAAACTGCAATGGTAGATGCAAGGTCCGGTGTCTGATCCAGAATTCCCACCTTCTGTTTCTGAAATGCACTCAGAAGTGCCTCATACTGCCCCGCATATTCCGGGCGCATGGACTGCAGCGTTGCCTTCAGAAGCGGATGCGGTCTCCAGATCAGTACCACATCTGCCCTGTTTTTAAAGTAATCAAACAGATACTGAAGTTTACTCAGATAAGCTCCGGTATCTGAAAGTGTCTGTCCGATACTGGTATTAAGCATGATCACCTTTTTATCCTGTATCAGAGTCTTCCAGTCCCCGGGTATGTTTCCACCCTCTTTACAGATCCTGATCACATGATCCAGCTTGGGTGATCCAAGCGGAAGAATTTTATCATAATAAAAAATCCCATCCACTTCATGCATATAATGTTCTGACTGCACCACGATATGATCCATGTGATAATAAGCCGGTAACACCCTCTGATCCTGACTGTAAAAACCAGAAGTCACAAAATACGGAACATAAATCAGTTTCTGTGTATATTTTTTCAGTTCTTTGGAATAATAGGACGGATGAATGCTGGTGACATGATTACAGTCATCATAGGGATTATGGATATAAATGACATCCGGAAGTTCCTGCGGCAGAGAATAGTCTTCATAATGAACAATCGGAACATAAGAAGGAAAGCGGTCACCTTCATACCTCTCCTGCATCTCCTTCTTCTCCGGATCCAGTTCGAAATACGGAAGCGGAATTACTTTGCAGTCACAGTCCGGGTCCTTCACCGCTGCCATCCAGATGCTCTCCAGCGAATCCCACATTGCCGCTTTATAGGGCATAAACAGAATCTGATATTTTGCCGGCAGTACAGACACTCTGTCTGCTACCATCTGTATCATCTGATCCAGCTGCGGCACCTGATCTGCCACACTCTGAAGGTCCTGTGAAATCTGAAAAATCACTTCACAGTAATTCTCCAGAATATGAACAATCTCCGCAGAGTCTGTAAGTTCACGCTCCAACTGCTCTCCGACTGCAACTGCAGCCTGCTGGCAATCTGAAAGATTCTGCAAAACCTGTTCCTTTGACTCAGAAAATCCTTCATGATGGATTTGCAGGAGCGACAGAAATACATCTTTTATTTCTTTTTTGGTTCGGATTCGCAGCATGGTATTACTCCTTGGTATTAACTTCACTTGCATGTTTGGTAATGTACATTCGCACTTTCTGATCTACCGAAATCAGATTTTCAATATTTCTTTTCTTCAACGCTGATACAATTTCAAACTGCAGCTGCTCTCTGACTGCAATCACAACGACCTGCTCTGTTATTTTCTGTATATTCTCTGCAGCAACTACACTGATTCCTTCAATATCCGCATCATTCTCTTCCATTCTGGTTACAGCAAAAATAATCTTGTCTCTATTTACGTTATGATTCAACAAATACGCTAAAACCTCTTTGCCAATCACTCCTGCCCCATAGATCACAATATGTTCCGATCTAATTATCATATCAGAAATTGCTTTTCCATAAATATCTGAATTAATGCAAAAGCCTCTCCCAACCCGCTCATCCGCATATGCTTTTGCCGTCCGTATGAAATATGCATTGCCATCCTGAATCACAGCCTGGAGATCTTTACGGGCTTCATCATTCCATATTGTGCTATCTTTTATATAGCCTTTTTCTGCATATTTCTGAAAATACTCTCGCATTCTGCAAAATAATGCATACTGATATGGGGATGCAAGGTTGGTATAATTTTCTTTTAACACTCTGTATCCCAGCCTGCTTGCAAGCACCCTGAAGTATTCTTTTTCTGCCAGCCCTCTATTCAGTTGTGATATAAATGTTTCTATTTTATTCAGCTCATCACATATACAAAACACTTTATCCGGAGAATTTACAGAAGAGGACATATTATCTGTTCTATAAAAATAATATGCTTCTGGAACAAGAATTATTCGATGTGCACATGCATATACCTGAAATGCAAATGAAACATCCTGATAAGATGCCCCCGGAGTTTCATTAAACCTTATCTTATTGGACAATAAAAAATCTCTTTTATAAATAGCACTCCAAATCGACTGGAGACTAAAAAAAAGTTCTGTATATGCTAATGGATCAATAACGCTCCTTACCGGTAAATTATAAAGATAATTATTGAATTTTTTTGTTTCCATCCCCTGCTTCATAAAGTATTCATAAAAATTTGATTTTATAACATCCACTTGATTTTGTTCTGCTTCTCTATACAAATTTTCAAGCATATCCTCATCAATAAAATCGTCACTCTCAACAATTGCTATATATTTTCCTGAAGCATGTTGCAATGCGATATTCATTGAATTTCCATAACCGGTATTTTCTTTATGAATCACAGATATCCTTCTGTCACATTTTGCATAACTGTCAAGAATATCTTTACTTGAATCTGTTGATCCATCATCTATGCATAATATTTCAATTTCTCGCAATGTCTGCTTACATATACTGTCAAGACACTTATTTAAATACATTTCAACATTGTAAACAGGAACCAGTACGGATATTTTTACCATGCCATTCTCCAAACCCAAATATACTCTTCATATTTGAGGTGAACTTTCTATTTGACCTGCTACTGTGATCACCTTTTTTTCAAATATTGTTATATTAAAATACTTCAAGAATGTTTCTCTTGCCTTTTTTCTTATTTCTTTTACTTTATCTGGATTATTAATCACCCACAAAATTGCCTGCTTAAGCTGATCTGAATTTTCAGATTCGAAAACAATGCCATTTTCTCTATCACGAATATATTCACATATTCCGCATGCATTGGAAACAATACATATCTTCCCATACATCATTGCTTCTATCGCAACTAAAGATAAGGTTTCATGTCTGGAAGGAACAACAACAATATCCGCATTTTGGTATGCCTTCTGCATTTGTTCATAATTATAATTTCCAACATACATAATTGTCTTACTTAAGTATGCCGTATCAATTACACCTTTAATTTGATTATTAAAAAAATAGCCCTGCTTATCATATTCTCCAATCAAATAAACTTTAAAACAATTTGTAATTTGATTATCAAGACTCTTTACTGCATTTATCAGAATATCCTGTCCCTTTATCTTATTTATTGCACCAATATCTAATATTGTAAGTGTTTGTTCCCTATGTTCTGCCTGCGCAATATATCCGCAATCTTCTATACCACCAACTAAACTTTGAACATTAATTTGCGGCAACACTTTATGAAATGCATCTTCTGCAACTTTACTTACTGCATATACACTGACTCTATCTAAATTAATATTATGTAATCCACATACATCTTTATACAGATCTTCAGGTTCATGAATCCACCATAAAACCTGAATGTCTGAATTCTCTCTTTCAAGAAGATAATATAAAAGAAATGTATTAACAATAATAAAATTTGCTGACCGTATCCAATCCAAACCATCTAATGATACAATATCTATTTTTTCATCTATAATAACTTTAATATTTTCTCTTTCGTAATACTTTCTTAATTCACCATCTGTGCTTGAAGCTACCTGAACGTTATAATCATGGGACTTAAGAATTTTCATCAATCCATATAATGCCCACGGTGCTCCAGATAATGATAAATTGTGTGAAAAAGCAATCACCCTTTTATGACACATTTCATTATTTATATGGATTTGTTCACTGCTTTTCCTAACTATCTTATCTAAATTATGAATTCCAAGTATCTTTGTTTCAGGAACTCCACCAAAAACCAACTCCTGATACATTTCATCATAAGAAACACTCATTATATATATATATTCATAATTTAGTTTTAACCCATCTTTCACTGACAGCACAATTTTTCCATCAATAATTTTCCCTTGTTTATATGAAGAATTATCAATGAAAGCAAGAATTTTATCCCGATCTATAAGATGTTTATATTTTTGATAGGTATTTCCTGCTCCAAATATTAAAACTCCCATCTAGTCTCCATTATCTGTATGTTTTATTGCGGCACATTCTTTTTTCCTGATATGTATATGTTGCCTCCAAATATGGCCGTTTTGATATTTACAAGCTCTATATATTCAAATACCTGCTCCATTACCTGCTCGCTAAATACATGTTGATGTAAACACCTGTTGTGTAGATTATCCTTCGATCGTATCTCAAATTCTTCCCTTGATCCTGCTGCAGTATCAAACTCCAAATCATGCATCCGCAATATTTCGTCCAGGTGCGTCAAATCATCCTCTCCAGTATTATTATGTTCATCACTAAGCAAATGTTCAAAAGTAATATTGCATCTGTTATGATCAAAATTATATGTTTTTTCAGGAACTACTATTTCTAAAATACCCCCAGGGTTTGTGACACGTACCGCTTCATGTAATGCCTTTATGGGATTGGCTATATGTTCAAGATTATTACTTGATAGATAGAAATCATATTTCTCATCTGTTATTGATGATAAATCAACCGCATCACAGATATAATTAACGCCTATTTTTTTTTCAGCATACATATAATCTGATTCTATCCTTCCTGTCCATATAGTATCGTCGTTCCAGTTAACGCCATCACATCCATTGCAAACATCATATATGCTACTAAAAACCGCGCTGGGTCCTCCCACCTCAATTCCATACAAATGTCTAAACACTTCAACAGATAGAATTCTCTCAGCAATTGTCATCTTAGATACTATCCTCTGTTTATCTATTCCTGATTTGATCAGTGTTTTCTCTATTTCATTATAATATTTATTAGACGTTACAATAATTTCATCATAATCAACAGATTTTATCTCATTCGGTGAAATAACCCGATACGCCATATTATTTAATACATATTCCTGTCCTTTTTTATCCTCACAGGCGTCACATACCCCAACAATGTTGTATATCTCATCACTCACATGAAATTTTCTAAAATCCAAAAGCCCCTGACCCGCGCCATACAGCAATACTTTTTTCATGTTTTCTCCTGAACATCAAAGTCCGGCATAAGTATTTGTGTCGAATCCAAATCCTTCTTTAATACTTCATATACTTCTTTTGCATTTTTTTCACCCAATGCAATAATAATCCCATCATTTTTTTCTAACCTAAGAGTGGAATACAATATTTCCCCATTTTTTTTATCGTTCTCCTTTGTTGATACTACTATCCCGTTAAACTTATAACTTAATTTTTTAAAATACCTCTGCACCCTCTCTCCATATTTTCCATTGCCATATATATATATATTGTTATGCTGCAAAACAAATTTATTAAGTTTAACAAAATTAATCACAGAGAAAAATGTTTTCTCATTACTTTTTCTTTTAATATGCTCTGATATGTATGACATATCATATGCAAGGTTGTTTTTTATATACTCAATTGCATCAAGCGTATTGCAAAATCCAACATTTTGAAATTGTACTGCTTTTATTTTTAAAGTTGGCATTTTCTGTTTCTTAATTAACTCCATATTATAATATAGATATGGTATGACATTCTTATTTTTTATATCGGTTAATTTGTCAAGATTCGTATATGCTTCATACCTATATTTGCTTTTTAAACACATTACAGAAAACGGTATTTCAAATCCATGAACAGCCTCTTCATACGTTCTTGGTTCTTTCAAATTTTTCCAAAATCTCTCAAACTCTTCACTATGTAAAAAAAGACTTTTGATCAGCATAAAATATGCCTGAATATGTTCTGGCAATATTTCTCCATCTTCAAGCACTGTTTCTTTGTGCATTGTAATTCCAATATAATCAGCACTGCTTTTTTCTGCGAACGAAAAAAAATCATTCCATGGATACAATGGTCCATAAAATGTATCATTAAATAGCAACAATTCATCCGTTCTGTTCAATATGCCATTTTTTTTCATCATATAAATTGCTTCTTTATATGCTCCGGCATCATATCCCCTATTTTCTCTAACTAATAAAACATTGGCATATTTTTCAAATCTTTGTCTGCTTTTAGCATCCACCTTGCCATTACAAACGATCATAAGATAATCTAAAAAATCCTTTAGAGAATTCAACAAATAAAAAATATATTCATCTGCAATGCCTTCGCTATCATAAAATATAAAAATTCCGCTCCTCATAGCTCACCCTGCATATCATACCAGTTAAAAATATCTTCCAATGAAATAACTTTGCAGTTATATTTATCCGATAATTCCTTTATCATTGATTTTGGATATTGTATTATTGTCAGAACAATAACATCAATCTCCTGCATATCCATATTGGGCGTAATAAAAGGAAATGGATACATTGACTTTATTTTTCTTTTATCAATAACACATTTCACCTCGTCTTTGGAATTTACAAGTTCATTAACAAGACGTTCCCCCAATATCCCATATCCATATACAGCAATATGTCTTAAGTTATTTTTCTGAAAATAACCATGAAACGTATAATTATTCTGATGTGCAGCAAGCCACCTTGTTTGTATCCTGATGGTCTGATTCAACTTAGCTTCCTTATTATTTCTTTCTTTCATCTGCGCTTCATATAATTTCAATACAGCCCCCGCTCCAACAATAAATCCAAAGCATACTGCATATAATATATTTTTTTTCATTTTACCTCTTCATCCACAGAAAAATTTTAAAATCTGATATGGTAACACTCTGCTGTAAAACACACACAGACTATTATGCAGATTCCTTTTTTTTACTTTATCTGACAATAAACGATCACTTATTGAAGACGATTTATACTCTGCATGATAAATCATTGCATCTTCAGCCACAGTAGTTTGCAATCCAACTTTTCTACATAATATGTCCAAAATTGTTTCTTCCCTATACATAAATGTTTGATTAAACAATCCTCGATAATATTTGAAATATATAGGAGTCAATAACACTGCGCAGCCTATTATATATTTATTTCCCTCAGAATGATCATGTTCGTTAGCTTTTATTGATATATTAGCCAAGGCACCTATATTGCTGATAATTTCTTTTAGCATATAAGTTATTGAATAATCATAAAATCCATTCTCAGTGATCACATATGACGGATTATACATAACACTACCAACTGCTCCTGCATTTTTTCCTGCAGCACTTATCAATTTGTCAATAAAATCTCTCTGGATAATTTTTACATCACTATTTAAAAGCAAAATATAATCCAACTCATATTTTCTTCTGATATATTCAATTCCAAAATTATTCCCTCTTGCATAACCCCCATTTTCTTTACTTTTTATAACATGTATATTCTCAACTGTTCTATACGTTTCCTTTAATATCTTATAAGACTCATTAGGTGAGGAATTATCTACAATTATAATCTGTTCTGGCTTATTATTCATAATTGCAATGCTTGTAATACACTGTATTGTTTCCCAATAAGCCCGATAATTCAATATTACAATTCCATAACCCACTTCTCTATTGTCAATAACTGCCATAGCCCTCTCCTATTTATAAAAATCCTGCAATTGAATCACAACGTATGATTTTTTTCGCAAATTTTTTTTGCCTGATAGCCTCCTCTATTTCAAATTCTGAATTTTTAGGTGTAATAAAAACTATATCTACTAACGGTATTATATCTGTTAATTTATATGTTTGATCTGTGAATTGAGCTTTATTATCTTTATCTATTGCAAAACTAATATCAAAATTCAATTTTCTCAGATATTCAAATAGCCTGTTCCCATTGATTCCCACTCCATAGATTGCACCTTTACTGTTTTCCCGGTCAGCCAAAATAGTTTTTAATTGTTCCTTTATATTACCTACCCGCATCCCAAGATGCTCATATTCAACCCTTGTAATATGTAACATATCCATCATTTCCTTTTCAGAATATTTATCATAAAAATACTCAAAAAAAACAAATAATGAATCAGTTCTCTCTTCTGACTTCTTTTTTAATTCTGCCTTCTGTGTCAGATACGCAGCCCAGCCTTGTGGATTTTCTCGCTGTATTCTATAAGTATTTCTTGACAAACCATCTGGACGATACTCGCAAACCATTACCGGCACATTATACCATCGTAGTTTTGCTCCATCAGCTGCAATCTTATCCCATACTATTCCTTCACTCAAAAAAATTTCATTTGGATATTCCGGAAATGGATACTTTCTTAATGTTGATGTTTTGTATACCTCCGCTTTATCGCCCGCCAAGCCATACCGATCTCGCTCCAAATTTGTCACTTCAATATATTGCTCAAACAAAGGATCTCCACCAATTATTTTCCCATTTGGATACACCTTCAATCCCGATACTCCTACAATCATTCTTTCTGCTGAAATATCACTAAACCATTGATTGACAAATTTAACTGCATCCGGCAACAGATAATCATCGCTATCCAGTATCATAAAAGCCTCTGCTGTAGCTTTCTTTACTGCATAATTGATAGCACGATGTTTTCCCCCATGTTTAATATAGAAATATTTTATTGTAAACTTCTGTGTTTTTTTTATCCATTCATACACTTCATCATCTACCTGATCTGTGGATCCATCATCAACTATAATCCATTCAAACGCATACGATGTCTGTGAACATAAAGACCTATATACTCTTTCAAGTAACATTCTTCTGTTATATACCGGTGTAAATATTGTGATCATACTAAATTCCTTTACTCCGATTTTTCCAATCATCTCCCCAGTTTTGACTCCAATGATGAAGTGATACTGTATGCTCGGTAATTTGCTTAGTTTTTGTATAAAATCTGATTCCACACAAAAAATCAGTAGGTAAGCTCGTTATATTACCATTTTCAATTTGCTGAAGAGAATTATTGCGCTTCAATCCTTGCTTTTGCAAATATTCTGTCTGATATTTGGGCGAAGGGGTAAGCTTCATTTTTCCATTCGAATCAATAAATTTCCTCTCGCTATAATCATCCCGCATTCCTCTAATCACAGGATTCCCCTTTTCTGCTCCAAATCCCAACCCCAACGCAATCATTTGCGTTGACTCATAACCTACAAATGCATGAAAATGTTGTAGCTGATCCAATGATTTTATCAGTTCTACATCTGTATCCAAGTAAAATCCACCATATCTGTAAATTATATCCAATCTGGCATAATCCGGCACAAATCCCCACATACGATTTTCGTAAGCCTGCTTCATATACATATTCTGCGTGATATCATAGTTGCTTTCATCCCATCGAACAATTTCATAATCAGGACAGTATTTTTTCCATGATTCTATATAGTGCTCATATTCATACGGAATTTTTTTCTTTCCAAACCAACAGTAATGAATAACTTTGGGAATGTATATGCCCCCTTTATATATACTATTTAATTGATCTTCATTACACATATAATCTGGATAATCATATATTTCACTTAAAATAATATATTTTATATGATTAAGTTCTTTAACCCTATTAATCTGTGCTTCAATATCCTGATAATGTATTGGCGTAATAAGTAGATAATCATTCTGACTTGCCTTTTTTATATAGTCATTTAACGAAATAATTGTACTTACATTTCCATAAACATCGACTTTCGTATTCCATTTTAATGGATTATTATCAATAAACTCATAGATTATTTTACCTAATGGATATGATGGAGTTAACGCATTTTGATTCAAAATGGACTTGCCTGCTCCAAATGCATAAATCCTACATTCTCTGCCAATACTATATACTTCTGAAACAGATGCTTTAACATGCTCAGCCATAAATTTTCTGTATGGCAATCACAAAAATCACCATATTTCCTTTCACTTTAAAATATTCTTATGTATCGTTTCAACAACTGAATATATGGCAGCACTCGCCTGGGTGAATGCCGATACTCCCAATGGTGCAAAGGTCAGTGCCATAATCTGCAGCATCGTCGAGACCGCAAACGCAAATGGTCTTAAAGTGCGAGAATATCTTGAACTGATCTTCACAGAGATGATGAAACACCAAGGCGAAAAAGACACAAGCTACATCTACGATCTTCTTCCATGGTTAAATGTTCAGAAGGCATGCAAACTGCCACCTGCTAAATCATAAAAAATTTTCAAGGTACAAAATCTATATGTAATCCCTCGGAAGCCGCTAACTACAGCGGCTTTCTTTATTGGGCGTACCTACGTTTGAACGTTTACAAATAGAGATATCTAAATCCCCCTCCGATAATCCTTGCTACACTTACATTACGCCTCTTTCATAAATATTTATGTGAGCTTCTTTAAACATTCGCTTACTATGGATTTTGGATATACAAAAAGTATATTTTGTTTTTCCACACCTTCCTCTATTAATTCATCTCTTATCTCATCTGCAATTTTTTCATTTACCACCGCTATAAGCACCATATCATAATTATATTTGTCTATCACCTTTGGTGATTCTACATTAAGCCCTGCTTTTGTGAATCCATCATAATCCTTGTCAACCCATGCAATAACATTAATTACCCCCACAAGTCTAAAGAATTCCATATAATCTCTTCCAACTTTCCCTGCTCCATATAATATGATATTATGTCCCCCTTTGCTCAATAATTCTTTATATGGCGGCACATAATTTGGTACCAATATATCATCTGAAAAGCCAAATCTATAATTAATTCCATCAAGAACAACTCTCAATACATATTGTTTCAATTTATTTAATAATATGTTCGCATAAATACTTTCAGAAAACTTCTTTTTCATATACAAATAGTATGCATTTATATCCATAAAACATTGCTCATCCTGTCCATGAAGCATTGATTGTTTTCTTTGTCTATAGTGATATAATGCTTTGTTAATAAAAGATATTTTCCTTGTTGACAATGTTGTCGGATATATACATATGCTATCTTCTCCACCTCTAATTTGATCCTCAACACACATCAGATTATTGTATAGTAAATCTCGTTTCACCAATTTATCACAATATGCACCAGAAAAAACCCCATTATCTGCATCTGCAGCATAAAAGTGTGTCGTAAGTAACGCCCCAATATCTTCCATCGAATAAGTACCGTCTTTTACACTAAAACTTCGTTTAACATAAGAAAATTCATTAGTTTCGATCATCATTTTACATACCGTCATTTCCGAATGACCATTAATACATCCAGAATATAATATCTCGTACATATCCGCGTCAACCCAGTCATCACTGTCAACAAATCCAGCATATACCCCTTCTGCCGCACATAATCCACATTTTCTAGCATTAATACTTCCCCTGTGCTCATTATGTATCACCCTAACTCTTGAATCTCTCATCTTATATTCATTACAGATTTCTAAAGAACGATCAGATGATCCATCATCAACTAATATTATCTCTATTTTCTTATATGTCTGATTTACTACACTACCTATACATCTTTGTAAATAATTTTCAGTATTATATATTGGAATAATGATACTAATCAAATCATTCATAGTTGGTCTCCTTTATATCATTTCTTCAAATATGCAACTATGTAATCTGCACTTTGCTGTTCTTCACAACATTTTTTAAATAACTCTTCAAGTGTTCCTGATATTATATCTGCCTGAATATGTCCACACGGCTTTTTATCGCGAAGCCACATCATTGCATTTGTTAATCCATATCTCTGTTTCTGTTCAATAATTACATTATTAAATCCAGCCTTTACACACGCCAGCTTAAATGCTCTTGCACTTAATACCCATGGATGTTGATAACTGAACAAGAATTGTTCATATTCATGCCCTATAAATTTTCTTAATAAAGGAGCATCTGTAGGTGTTCCTACAATTGCCGTCCCATCTTTTTTTAACAAGTCATAAATATCTCTCAAAAAACTAATTGGATCATCAACATGTTCTATAACATCAAAGGATGTTACAACATCTGCTTCAATTCCCTTTTTGACCGCATTTGCTGAATAATCTGTTACCAAATAACCTTTTTTTTCTAACCCCATTCTATATATATTAGATGGTTCAATTGCTATAACTTCACTTGCTACCCCACTAATAAAATCCAAAAAACTTCCACCACCACAACCTACATCGGCAACCCTTTTATGCCTAAAAATATTCGTCCCTGTATAATTTAACTTTTCCAATACCTCTGTATCATGAATTTTGTAGTATGATTCAATATCTGCGCTATTTTCTAACTCTTTACGATATTTTTCGCTCTCATAATACTCCTTATTTGAGTCTGGAATAACATCATGCCAAATTACTCCACAGTTGTCACATTGATACATTTTATACTTTTGATCTGTAATTTTTCCTACTTCTCCGTTTCGAATATAGTCATTATATATAACTTTTATATTTTCTGATGAACATATTTTACACTTCATCTATACACCTCGTATTATATTCTGATATCCACTCAATAAAATCTCTAACCGCACCATTCCCGCCAGAAAAAGCACTTATAAAATCCGCACTATCTTGTATCGCTTTAACAGCATCTTGTGGACAACCAACCACCCCGCCTGCTCGCTTTACGACTTGCATACATTCAAAATCATTCAAATCATCCCCAATATACGCTACTTCTTTTAAGTTTAATCCCAAATTTCTCCTACACATTTCCAAGTTTTCAATTTTGTGAACAGCACCTTGATAAATGTTTTTTATTCCCAACTCATTACATCTGATTTTCAAAATATCACTTGCTCTTCCAGTAATAACTATTGGTATGATTTTCTCTTGTGGCAATATATTATGGATACCATATCCGTCTTTTATGCTAAATACTTTAAATATTTCTCCCTCATTTCCTATATAAATCTTTCCATCTGTAAGCGTCCCATCGACATCCATAATCAAATAATTTATTTTATTCATAATTAATTCACTTTCCTTATTGCCGCTTCAAATTTGCTAGGTGTAAGAAAATTAATCAAACAATTCCCTTCAAGCGTTTTAGAAATATCGGACAACATCTTCATCGTTTCAGAATTAATTAAATTATAATCATCTACATGCCTGTCATTTTGAAAGGAATCATCAATATAATTACTCTCATTCTTCGGCTCAAATCCATCAAAGCCTGCCAAAGTTATTTCTTTAACTCCTATCCGTTTTAACAAGTTAATTAACATCATTGTAGAATTTTCAAAATACCTATATCCTCTGTTTATAACGCTATAATAATTTATTACCACATCACTTGACGTGTCTGAATGTATATTAGAAGTTATAATTACAGTCTTTCCCTTACGTTCCTCTGTTAAATTTGTATACCTTTTTAAATTTCCAAAAAAAGCTAGTACTTCTGCATATTCAGATATATAATTCACACTAATAATCACTGGCTTCTTCAAGCTAATATAATTTTTAATTTTTGTCCTTTGAGTAGTCAACGTATTGCCCGGTACAAGAACCAGCACCTCTTTATCACCCATCTTTTGTCTCAGACATTGAAGCGCATGCGTATCATCTATTTTTTCCGCAATATACTGAATATATATTTTTTCTATATTGTCATAATCATATCTTTGCCTTACCTCTGGATCTATCATTGAAACAAGATTTTTTATATCTTTTGTATTCAACCTATACTTTTCTGTTAAATAAATTACATTATTGGGATGTGCTTTATATATCCCCGACATCATTGCTGGAATAGAATAGCCCCATTTATGCTTTTGAGCATACTTATATATATTGTCATCAATTATGTCTAAAATTTCATCAAATTCATAATTGTAATTCATTTTTCTGACAAGATAATCAACAATCAATTCTGTATTTAAATTTCCTGCCGCTTTGCCCATACCGTTAAGAGTTCCATCAATTATTATCTGCCTCGTTCCATTACTTAATTTAATTACTTCCTGTGCAAGCGCAAACGATAATTGATAATTATTATGTGAATGAAAATCAATACATATATCATCATTCAAATTATGTCCTACAAGTCCATATATACGATCTATATCATCAATATACATCGCTCCATAAGTATCAACAATTCCAAAACAATATGGATGTATCTCATTAATCATGTTCAACATTTCCAGTAATTCTAAATCTGAATAATTAAGAGTATTCACCCCTTGTATAAATAATTTATACCCACATGCCATAATTCTTTTTGCACACTGAATTATGTCATTTCTAGAATTCGTATAATCTTTTTTTGTAAATCCAAGTCTAATACCATCCACTGAACCCTTATCTTTCATCTTTAATACATTAAAATCGTACATACCATAATCGATGAATGCTACATACATTATATTTTTTCTGGTTCTGTCTAAAAATGGGCTTATTTGCTTCATGTCCGTAAAAAAAGTACTTCCACCAGTATAATTCACCTTTTTTCTATCTCTGATAAACCCAACTTCTATGATATCTATCTTGGCATTACTTAATCTTGACGTAATGTCACGAATCTCCTTATCTGAAAATTCACAATTAATAATTCTTCCGCCGTCACGAAGTGTGCAATCTAAAATTCTAACATTTTTCATCTCATAACACCTCGATTCTATATCTTATGTTCTGCCAAATATTTACCAGCAATTTCAGCAAAACAAAAGTCTTCTTGCGTATCAATATCTATTGCTTCAATTTGATTAACCACCGCAATATATGGTTTATTCCCAATACGTTGTCCCAATTTTGTATATACTTCTTTACGAAAAATGAAAAAAGCTCCTGTTTCCATATACATAGGCTCAAGATCCTGTGTTCGAACGATATTCTGCAAATTATAATTTACTGTTTTTCCTTGATACCACATATAATCTTTTATCTCTCGGGCAGAAAACGCTGAATCAAATTCTCCACTAATCACTTTGTTTAATGCATTCTGAATTGTTTCACTTTTAATATACGGCTGGGTAACATGAATAAGTACATAAATATCAGCATCAACCTCTCTTACAAATTGGTCAATGATTTGTAAACCTTTTGTTTCAGGCTGATCCAACGATATGTCACGCTGCATATATTCTAATCCATTAGGAATAAACTCTTTTATCTTTGGATTACTACAATATACATATTTCTTATCTATCGTTCTAATTTGGTTTAACGTTTCAAAAAGATAGTTACAAAGTGGCTTTCCATTCAATTTCATAATATTCTTTCCGGGAAGCCTTTCATTATTCAATTTTATAGGTATGAAAGCGACAATTCTCATTTTTCTCCAATCATTTCTTACAAACTTCATCAAAATCAACCCTTGGAAATTCTTCTAGCATTCCACCTCTGGTTGCATTATATATTTTTATCCCATGTTCCTCTGCATACTTGTGCGCTCTTCTATATGCAGCAAATAAATGCGTAAAATCCGAATGATTCTTTATATTAGTTCCATAGTATCCTTTTATAAAATGATTACTATCATTCCTAGCACTTCCTTCAATATTGCAATCTGTTCCGATCAGATATATCTCCCTAAAACCTAAAGAAAATGCCATTTGTAAACAATCATAAACAACCGACCCACCCCAATATATTCCATTTTCAATATTATCTGATATTTCTGGTTCTTCCCATACTGTCTCATCTCTTATTACATGATATTTGTAAATATTATTTTGTTCCTCAATTAATCCCCTATTTTCTGACCAAAACAAAGGGCTTTCATCACTAAAAAGCTTATACCTAACATCTAGCTTTATTAATTCCTTTGCATTCTGCTCCATTACCTCCCCATCTGTTACAACATAAAAATCAGGTCTCCATTCTGTTTTTTCAAACGCCAAATAAGAACGATTCATTCCAAATGAAATTTCATGATTAATATTAATCGCATCTAGATCTGATATTTTGAGACTTGGTCCTGTTGCTACAATAAAACATCTTTTTATTGAAAAATAATTTTCCATTAATATTTTCAGCTTTGGATATTGATACCTTTTTAAATAAGAAAAGCTATAAAATATAATTTCATTTTTATTGACCCCATATTCTTTTTTCTTTAACCCAATTTTTCTGTCAGTTATCAATATTTTATAGGGTTCACTTTTTATTTCTTTTTCGTATGCAAAACGATATTCTGTTTCTCGTTCTATATAATTTTCAAATTTTGGATTCATATCTGTAATAAAGAAAACTTTCTTATATCCATGCATATCCAAATATTCATACAAAAGCATGCTAAATAGATTAGCTCCTAAAATTCCATAGTTAATTTCTTTTTCGATTATGCATTTTTCCAATAACATCTCATCAAATGGAATTTTTCCAAGTTTCCCTTCCAATATTAGTTCCCCAGGGTTATCAATATAAATAAAGTACTGTATTATATCTTTTTCGTCTAATCTCAATACTATTTCATTAATACTTTGCGGCGATTGAATTGCTATAACAATTGCATACTTCTGATAGAAATCAAGATATTGTTTATATGTAATAACCCTTTTTGAATGAAACACTCCTCCTATTTTTTTTTTATCTGAATCTATGTATGCAACTATATTCTCTTCCTTTAAACATTTGACTGCCTGTTCTCCATAATATCCCGTGCCCCATATAACATATTTCATATACTAATCTTCTCCTTGCAATTTATGAAAAATGATACTTTGAATTAAATCCACCACCTTATTAGATGCATTTCCTTTATTAACAAGACTCAAAGCTTGATTCATATGACTAATTTCATACATATAGTTTGCTATATTAAACTCCATAATATTCTTATGCATTTCATCATTATTCCGTGCCACCGGATATGGCAAAATAACATCAACTCCAGGTGCCATTTTCTTATTATTTCTAATTGGTTCCGGAGGATTTATATTAAAAAACATATCTCCCCTGTCTTTCACAAATGTATCTAAATCATCAATATACAAGAATGCAGGAATTCCCACATAACTGGCATCTATTGCTGCACTGGAATAATCTGTCACAATCGCATCTACTGCAGCAAGTATTTCACACATGTCATCTTCATTACTGACATCTATCACATGTTCCCTGATTCCATCCAGCGGATATTTATCAATCTGACTTGCTAGTTGTGGGTGAAGACGCATAAATAAATACCATTCGCCACCAAACTTTTCGGTAAATGTCTGCATCATTCTTTCAAAATCAAGATCTGTCTGTTCAATATATACCCCACGTTTTGTCTTTTGCCCCTTTTCTCTATAAGTAGGCGCAAACATAACAATCTTTGACGTCGCAGATAAGTTGTATTTTTCTCTGATAATAATTCTCTGTTCATCTCTGTTGTTTACCATTATGTCACATCTAGGGCACCCAACATTTAAATATTTACCCGAATATACAAGTCCTTTCGGATATGCCTCCAGGCACCATTCTGAATTTGTAACTACATAATCTATCATATCTGAATCATTTTTGCTGACCATGTAAGCTATTTTTGAAAAACCCTCACCTCTCCATTCTCCAATCGCTTTAAATCCAACTGCACCATGCCATGTTTGAATATATAATTGCTTTTCTCTTTTCTTTGTTCCCAACGGTTTACGGTAATTATCAATCCAGATTTTTGATGTTGATAAATGATATGCACGATTCCATGTATTGTTTTTTTTCTTTATAATATATTCTGGAAATGTTTTGCTCATATCATTTACAAACCATATAAACTTATACTTATTGCTTCTTCGATGCATCTCTTCCACTATATATTTGGGATTACATCCAAATCCACCTTTTCCTTCATACGTACATACTGCAATTTTATTATTTTGTATCGGAAAAACACGCATCATATAAAATAAAATACTATTTCCAAATGCCTTTATTTTTCTGTAAAAAATATAGCGCTCCTCTTTGTTCATACTTTTCCTCTATCAATCCTTTATATTTATATCGGCCATCTTCCCCATTCCTGCAACCCCTGCCCGATTACTCCAGATACAGCTCCGGCACATTGGTAATGATATCCGTCACCCCGGACGCCGCATAGCTCCGAAGGTTCTTCTCTTTCAGCACCCGTCCGTCCTGATAAAACGGCTCTTCGCCGTTCCATGCACGAACTGCAAGGCCCTTCATATCTTCCGGCAGTGTCATCGTCAGACCGCCGATCCACGGATGAAGCGCATCTGCTCCTGCCTCCCTGGCACCTGTGATGCAGTCTTCCAGGCTGCATGCCAGCATTCCGGTCTGTGCCTTCGGCTCCATTTCCCGGATCATGCGGATGGATTCCATCAGAAAAGAGGAATATACAATATATTTTTCCATTTCATAGCGGTGAACCAGCTTCAGAATCTTTTCTTCGATTCCCTCATAGCGCACCACGCCTGTTTTCAGCTCAATATTGATCAGAAGTCCTTTTTTCATACAATAAGGTTTCAGAAGCTGCAGTACTTCCTCCATTGTTGGGATTTTTTCAGAAAGTCCGCTTCCGCCCTTAATGGGAATCGCTCTGATTTCCTGAAACGTCAGATCTCTTACTGCAGCGTCATGTCCTGTGACCCGCAGAATATTTTCATCATGGATGACAACAATCTCACCATCACGGGTCAGCTGGATATCCAGTTCGATTCCCGCAATTCCTGGAATCTCTGCTGCTGCCTGAAATGCTGCCAGCGTATTTTCGGGATACTGCATGCTGCAGCCTCTGTGTCCCCAGATCTTTACCTGTTCCGGACGCAGATGTTTTCCTTCTGCCTGCCCCGGTAAACTCTGCTCCAGGCGCTCTTTTCTGCGATTTTCCAGAAAAGCTTCCATCACGCCTGCTGCCGCAATGCTTTCTTTTTCCATACACGTTTCCGGATTCACCTGCGCAGCTGCTTTGTTTTCTGCTGTCTCTTCCCCGATTCTTCTGCAGAATTCCTGAATTTCATACTGAAGTCCGGTTCCTTCATATGGATACGCAAACTGCTCAATTTTCTGCGGATCTTCATAACGTACGACGAACTTCTTCGTCAGCCACCAGGGCGACTGCGCCAGAATATACCCTTTAGTGCCTGCAATCAGGAGCTGCCCCTCACTTTTCACACCAAGTCCCGTCTTACACAGTGCCTGTGCATTCGGATATTCGAACACAGCCTTGGCATAGACATCCAGTCCGTTCTCACAGGGAAGTAAATGAAATTCCAGTTTCCGGTAATCCGTTCCCAGCAGTCTCAAGACCGGAAGCAGTGTATAACTCCCAAGCTCCGTAAAACTGCCGCCATATTCCGGATCACGCAGTTCTCTCACATTTGAAGGCGTCAGCCTTGAGAAACAGGCTTCCACATCGCGGATCTGTCCGATCCTGCCGCTTTGTGCCACTTCGATCAGATTCATAAAACCCGGACAGTATGCAGTTTTTACCGCTTCCATCAGCGTGCAGTGCTGCTCCCTTGCCAGCTGATACAGCCGGGCCGCCTGTTCTGCAGTAAATGCCATTGGTTTTTCGCACAGAACAGAAAGTCCCATTTTCAGCATTTTTTCCGTATATTCTGCATGCGTTTCATGCGGCGATGCAATATAGACAGCATCACAGCACCCTGCCAGCTCTTCCGGATCCTCTGTGACATTCGTCAGCGCATACTTACCTGCAAATCTGTCTGCACTTTCCCTGTGCGGATTGCAGACACTGCTGATTACTGCAGCATCCTTCGCTTTCCCGCTTATCACTTCCTGTACAAACCGTTCTGCAATTCTTCCTGTACCGATGACTCCGATTCTGACTTTTTTCACAGCGTCTCCCATCCTGCATCTTCTTTTTCCAGTACCTGTGCAAAATATCTGCCCGTCTGACAGATTACCCTTAATACCTCCAGCGACAGATTCTCCGGAAAACTGTTCACACAGGGATACGTTTCAAAGCTGAGCACGCCCCGGTAATGCACCTTTCCAAGCCCGTCCAGTACATCATTCCAGTTCACGCCTTCTCCAAAGTCCTTCCTCCGAAAGGTGTACGGCATCTGGTGCAGATCTCCCTGTGCGTCATTATCATGCAGATGCAGAATTTTCAGATGTGCTCCCAGTGTGCTGATCATCTCATATGCATTTCTTCTGGTCAGGTTCATGTGACCGGTATCCAGACAGAAGCCAAAAAGTTCTTTTCCGGCATATTCATTCAGGATTTCAATTTCTCTGACTGCTTCCTCCGGGTCTGCACAGACACCTTCCACAATACGACCGCCGACGCTTTCATACAGATTTTCCATGCAGATCATGACATGATACTGCTCTGCCAGCGGAATGAGTGATCTGAAATAAGAAAGATTCTCACGCTGCTCTGTTTCCGCATCCAGACGGTACTGCAGCTTCCACGGATGAATCACCACATGAGGAATGTCCATCATATGCGCAATCATCAGACTTTTGGGAATCACCTGTTCCTGCATATACCGGTTCTGCTGTGTGCGCCCATATACCATCACCGGATATGGCGCGTGCATCTGCGATGCCCTTAGTCCGTATTTTTCCATTGCCTGCTTATATGGGATAAAAAAGCTTTCAAGCTGTGCTTCATCTTTGTCAAAAAAATGATTCAGCTCGCCCATATAGATTTCATTATTCTGAAGAAACACATCCAGATTAAAATCAACACAGTCAAAGCCAGCCTCTGCAATCATTGCAAAGCCTGGCTCTGTTACTCTTCCTTCTATGATTCCCTTTGTCTGTACTCCAACTTCCAACATGGCTTATCCCCCGTAGCTCCTGCCTCCCAGGCTTTATCAGCTGTTAATTTGCCTGAAATCTTCCCCACCAGGCATCATCATATATTTCATAGGATATTCCCATCTTCTGCAGCTGCTGTCCGATCTCCCGGTAATACATGTTACAGATCAGAACAAAACGCTGTTCCTTTGGTATATGCAGAATTTCTTCCGGACTGCAGATTTTTATTCCGTCTTTTTCTGTATTCCAGAGTGCAGCGTTATTATCTGCAATGAATGCCGGCGGATATTTCTGTCCCCAGACCTTCATATAATTTTCAAACCGGATTCCGCAGCCAAAAAGAATCCTCTTTCTGCCATCCTGTGACAGACGTTTCTCCAGAGACAGCTGCTCTTCCCACCCGGTCAGGACAGACATCAGAAGCCGCAGCATCGGTATATGAATCTGCCCCGGTGCTGCCTGAGTAAGTCCGGTAACATCCGCAATCACCGGTCCCTCATATCCGATCTCATGCAGCGCCCGGATAATTCCATACCAGTCTGTAGTCAGTGCTCCCCTGCCCGCAGTAAATGTATAGGGCATCTGATGGTAATCTTTTCTGCCATCATTATCATTTACATACACCATTCTGCAGTCTGCCGCTGCCTGCCTGAGCATCTCTGCAGCGTTCTGTGCCAGAAGCCCGGCATGTCCTATATTTAATGCGATTCCGAAGCTCACCTGCGGCTGATCCGCGCGCAGCTGCGCCAATAGCTTTTTCAGCTGCCGGATTTCAGAGAATTCATTACGCAGCGCTTTCCCCTCAAGGACCTGATAACTGTTCTCAATGCAGATGGTAATTCCGGAAGCATCCGCTTCTGCAAGTCCCTCTTTGAGCCAGATCCTGATCAGTTCCGAAGATACAGCGGTTTTTTCGGTTTCCACCGTAAGGCAGGACACGCCGTGTCTTCTGCAGCATTCAATCACCTGCACAAGCTCCTGAAGATCCTGTGTCCTTATTCTGACAGCAATTATCTGAAGAGGTTTTACATGACTGTCCCGAAGTCCTTCGATATCCGCATGGTCTTCAGCGGTCCGGATGTCCATATAACGCATCTCCGCCCACTCAAAGCCTGCTGCCGCTGCCGATTCAGTTGTAAGCTCTTCTGTCAGTGATACCGCTTTGATCATTCTTATGCCTTTGCCTCTTTTTTCCTTTTCTCCATAAACCGTTCCACAATATCTGCCATCGCAATTGATTCTTCTGCTGTCAGACGGTATCCGCGCATTCCGAATTTATTGATCTTGGATACAAACTCACTGATTTCGTACCGAAGACCATCTCCCTGGAAATTGGGTTCATATTTTTCAATAATGCTTGGATTTTCATACCGGATTTCAAATTTTCTGGTCAGCCACCATGGTGACTCTGCCAGAATGTAACCTTTGGTTCCTGCGACAATCAGCTGTCCTTCCGACTTTACGCCTACACCGGTCTTGGCAGTTGCCATGGCCCCGGGGTAACGGATCTGGATCTTTGTATAGAGATCAATTCCGGTATCGGAAAGAATGCTGTCGATATCCACTTTTGTATAATTTATTCCAAGGAGCTTAATGATCGGCAGAAGCGGGTATCCTCCGTATTCCAGAAATCCGCCGCCATACTTTGCATCTGCAATTTCTCTTGAGTCCGGATCTGCCAGCCTTGAAAAACAGGCTTCCACATCTCTGATTTCCCCGATTTTACCGCTTTTGGCAATGTTAATGAGCTGCTGGAACCCCGGACAGTAGGCAGCTTTGATTCCTTCCATCAGCACGACATCTTTTTCCTGTGCAAGCTCATATAGCTCAACGGCTTCTCTTCTGGTAAACGTCATCGGCTTTTCGCACAGAACATGCTTTCCATGTTCAAGCGCAGTTCTGGCATATTCATAATGTGTCTCATGTGGTGATGCAATATAGACTGCATCCACATTTTCCAGAAACTCATCGTAGTGGTCACTGTAGCAGTCAATTTCAAATCTTCTGTGAAATCTGTCCAAACTGTCCTTTTCCGGATTATAGGCACTGTTCACAATAATACCGCTGACATACTTCGCCTCCGAAATGAAACGGGGTGCAATACGCCCGGTACCAATCACGCCGATTCGAACAATCTGAAATTTATTTTTCCTGAGAATAGTAGATGAAACGTTCGGCGTGCGATCAAGATAGATCACCTTACAGAACGCATTCAGATAGTCAAAATATCCGGTCCAGTCAGATCCCACCGTGAAAATATCGATTCCGTACTTCTGGATATCTTCAATCTTCTGTCCTTCATGATCTTCAATGATGATCTCATCCGCAAAACCGGTTTTCCGCACATTTTCAATACGCTCCATAATCGGATCAATCACATTGATCTTGCCCCTGCCCTCATCAAAGTGCTCAGTTGTAACACCAACGATGAGGTAATCCCCCAGTTCCCTGGCACGCTTTAGCAGTTTATAATGCCCTTCATGAAACAGATCAAAGGTTCCGTATGTTATTACCTTTTTCATCCGGCGTTCTCCTGTAAAGACTGAATTTTATAATAATTATAGCATTTCTCCCTCTCTTTTTCAGAAGATTCGTGCAATTTAACCAGAAAATCCGTTCCTTTATCCCTTTATCCCGATCCCCCATCCTCACAAACAATTCTGTTACCCTCTGTGCCAGTTCCTCCCATGTCTTTGCCTTGAAAAGCCTTGCCCATCGATATAATTCTGGCATCTGCTTTTCATTTCAAGTACATTTCAGGTACATTTCTGGTTCTGCATTTCTGCTTGACTTCTTTTTATTATCCCTCTATAATATACCCAGCTGAAAGAAGCTATATGCTTTTCAGTTCTTAAAAAGAGAACATAGAACATTAAATGTTCTTTATTAACACAAAAAATGCTAATGATGTTCTTGGTTAATCCAGGAAAGGTTCATTAGCATTTTTTATTACACTTGATAGTTTTCTCTAAAATCTAAACACATAATACATCTCTTAGCATTAGAATCCAATTCCGGATATGTCTCAAACAAGTATTTGCACGCATCCCTCAACTCATCATTACTTAAAATATTTATATTACGTAGCACATGCATTGATGCCTTCCGGCAAACAGCTTCTTCCACCATTTCCTGTTTTACTTCTTTATAAGAAGATACTCTACTTACATTTCCCAATGACTTTTCCACATACTTAGCTATAATTTTTGATAATGAATTTCTATTCTCCATAAATTGTCCCAATTTACTATCATCTGGAATATTTTGTCCTTTTGTATATTTAAAAACCGGTAACAATCTATTATTTTGGATGCTCTTAAATCTTTCAAAACACATTTGGTAAGCGTCAAATTTTTTATTGTCATATACGATATCTTCAAGAATCTGATCATCCTCAAGCAATCCATATCCATATTTGTTAAGAATATTCTCTTTATAACCGATTGCTATTGCTAACGGTTTCGAAGAAAGATCAATATTCTCAAGATTATCAATTCCAACAATTATGGATTCTGCTTTTCCCGAAGCCATATTTTGATCAACAATTTTCTTTACAACTCGTCTTGTCTCTCGAACTCTTATGGGAGAAATTCCTGGGATTATCTCTCCCAATTTATCATATACTTTTCCGTAATTGTCTGTTTGTATCTCAACGAATGGAATTTCAATACCATTTTCAGTTGTTATTGTCCTCTCAATTTCAATAAGATCCATTTCATCTTTTTTATAGCTGACAAAAACAAAATGTTTCCTTATATCCTTTAATTGCTTCTCTGACAAACAGCTCAAGAAATCCTCTATAATATTCCTAACATCCTCATCCGTAAATGAATATCCCATAAATATTATTGGAGATTCGGCAAACAATGTAAGCATCTTCGCTATTATCAGTTTTCTTGATTCTTTAAATCCATCATAATCTTTTTTTGTGATAATTATTGATTCTGCATCAGTTGCACTTCCGTGTATCTTATAAATCTCAGCAATGTTATAACTATCTGCTGAAAACAAATCGTGCTGTCTTACAAATACCGTAAAATCGTTTGGGAACACATATTTTTCCAGGAAAGTATCATAATTCGTTGTTATTACGGCGGAAATCTTATTATTAAGCTTTTTAAACTTTTCGAGTTCTTCTAACATAATATCAGACTTATATAATTTTTGTTTTTTAAAAAAATCTGCTAAATACATTTTATATGGAGAAATACCTCTCCTTACCCAACTTGGATTCTTCTTGTTTCCAATATTTAATATTATTTTACGATCAAAAAAAGCAGCATTAAACCGTTCCTCAATAAAAGATCCCATATAAGCATTTGTTTCAAACTCTGTCATATTACTACGTTTGCAAAAATCAATCTGTTTTTGATATTGAAATGAATCCGGTTCAAATTTATCAAATGATCCTTCTAACAATTCTTTCCATGATGGATAATTATATAAATAACGCTTTGAAATTCCCGATCCAATGAATAATATTGGAGCTCTATTTGATTTTACAATCTCATCTAAAATTCCCATTTTTTCCTCTGTGTATTTCGAATATATTTCAAATAAATTGGTCAATCTATCTCATATGGCTCAATTTTTTCATGAGCATCGCACTTGTTAAATTGCTTCTGTTTCCAAAACGCATACAGACATCTTTTAAATTATACTGTAAACCTCAAATGATATCAACGAGAATCCAGCTCTCTCAAGCTATTCCTGAAATGAATTTGTAAATTCCACCGTTCTGAATATCAGTAGCGTTTACCCCTGCACAGTTGATCTTTACTTCTTCATACGGTATTGTACTCTCATTCCCACTTCTGACAGCAGTAGAAGGAGAAT
>JAKVKH010000006.1 GCA_022486625.1 Butyrivibrio sp.
TCACCTTCCGGAATCTGGAAACCATAGAACTTCAAGGGTATGTCTACAATATTTTTAATTCCTGCCCTTATGGAAGGAACGATGACACAATCTTCTTTGATATCCAAAGCGGTGCTATTCATCTTCGCAGAGGTGACATCTGCACTTTCACTATTACCATCGTCTCCGATTACATCCAATGAAAACTGAATATGAATCAGTTGAAAGATAGAAAAGACGTTACAGACAAATGAAAGAGAACAGGAGGTGCATGCAAAATGGCCGAAAGTCAAAATATAGAATATAAAGAGTCCTGGCGGGATGAATATCTGAAATGGATCTGCGGTTTTGCCAATGCCCAGGGTGGAAATATATATAGGAAAAAATGATGAAGGCACGGTTGTCGGTGTGAAAGATGCCAAGAAACTGCTGGAGGACATTCCAAATAAAATTCAGAACAAGCTGGGCATTGTTGCTGATGTAAATTTGCTGGAGGAAGATGGCCTGAACTATATTGAGATTGTCGTGAATCCGTGGGCATTTCCGGTCAACTATGATGGTGAATATCATTATCGCAGTGGAAGCACCAAGCAGCAGCTGCGTGGGAATGCCCTGACGAATTTCCTGATGTCAAGGACGGGCATGAAGTGGGATGCTGCGCCTGTTTCCGATATCGCGATTGACGATCTGGATAATGAGAGCTTTTCGATTTTCCGCAGAGAAGCTTTGCGGAGCGGACGGATGATGAAGACAGATCTGGAAATTTCGAACGCGGAGCTTCTGGAGAAGCTGAATCTGTTGGTGGATGGCAAATTAAAAAGAGCTGGGGCACTTTGCTTTTACCGGGAAGCGGAAAAGGTCATCAGCGGCTGTTATGTAAAGATAGGGAAATTTGATGGCAGTGAGCTCCTGTATCAGGATGAGGTACACGGCTCTCTGATTCTGATGGCAGACCGTATCATCGATTTGATTTACCTGAAATATTTGAAGGCCGCCATTTCCTATCATAAAGAAACGAGGGTGGAGACATATCCATTTGCTCGTGATGCCGTACGCGAGGCAGTCTACAATGCGTTGATTCATTGCAACTGGGCGGACAACAACCCGATCCAGATCCGTATTGAGGAAGATGTGATGTATGTCAGCAACAGCAGCATGCTTCCTTTCGGTTGGACAGCGGAGACGCTTTTGGAGCCGCACTCATCAAAACCTTTCAATCCGGACATTGCACGAGTATTTTACCGGGCTGGTTATATTGAGAGTTGGGGACGTGGCATTCAGAAAATTTGCGATGCCTGCAAAAATCTCGGATCGGATTTACCGGAATATATCGTTCATGGCGAGGATATCATGGTTAAATTTGCAGCGCTCCAAAGCGCCAAAGTGATAGATACTAAAGCACCAAAGGGTCATGCTGAACCTTTGAAAGAACCTATAGAAGAACCTTTGAAAGAAAAAATCATTAGCATTTTGAGAAAGGCTCCTGACAGCACATACGATTCTCTGGCTGGGGAACTTGGAATATCACGCAGTACAGTGAAACGTTCATTTAAAATACTGATTGAGAGCGGACAGATCGACCGTGTTGGTGGCAGACGGTATGGACACTGGGAAATCCATGAATAAGGGTTGAGGCGATGGCAATCGTGGAGCAATTCCCTTGTACCAATCCGACGCTAAGGTCGAGACAGTGGGCGCAAGGCCCGGATGTCCTATATAAGGTATGTTCAAGCCGTGGAGCAATTTCCGCGAACGAACAAAAGTGTGTAGATAAGTTTTCGCGAACCGAAAAAAGCGGTTGAACAATTCCCATGAACGAACGGGCAGAAAATCGGCGGTTCACGAGAACTGGTCAATAAGGAGACATCAAGATGGAGCAATCGAGCCACGTTGAGACGGTGGTATTGATGTCACGCGTTAGCAATGAGCCACGCTGATCTGAGGACGGATCTGACGATGCAAGCTTGCTTGCAATCGGAAGAATTCGGACTCGGATCAATGCGGCGAATGCCGCGGATGAGCGTAGTTGCAAGGCAACGTAGCGAATCAGGCGTGGCGGAGTAATAAGCCGAAAAAGCCTTGATATCAGGGCATTTGCGGGTTTGACTGGAAAGCAGCTGAGGGGCGCAGAATCCTCTGCGGGAACTTGTCCAAGGCTGTCAAGTAAAACACCTTGACAGAGAGAATTGACATTCAGTTGGCGAATTAGATGTTTTCCGTAGGGTTTAGGCTGTGGATTAGATGTTTTGCCGCTGAGTGAGCGGATTAGATGTCAAGGAAGACAAACTGGAAGTTGTGGAGATGACTAGTTTGGTAGAATTTCGAGTTTATGTAGGAGAAAAATGAAATGCCAAAACAAAATATATATGATAATGAAGTGTTTTTTTCTGGATATAAGGGAATCAGAGATCAAGAGGTAAATGCAAATGTTCTTTTTGAAATTCCTAATTTTTTTGAAATGTTGCCCAGTGTTGAAGGGAAAAAAATACTTGACCTGGGATGTGGTTTTGGAGAGCACTGTAAAAGGCTGGTGGAGTTAGGCGCATCTTCTGTTACGGGTATTGATATTTCCGTAAAAATGTTGGAAATAGCTCAAAAGGAAAATGCAGATAGTAAGATAACTTATATTCATATGCCGATGGAAGACATATCAACATTGAATGATCATTACGATATAATTGTCAGTTCACTGGCATTTCACTATATAGAAGCATTTAAACCTCTGATAGTGGATATATATAGGCTTCTTACGGAGGGAGGAGTCCTCGTGTTTTCACAGGAACATCCCTTTAGTACATGTTATAGGAATGGATTTGAGAGGTGGACAAAGGATGAAAACGGGAAAAAACTTTATCTGAATCTTTGCGAATATGGTATTGAAAGAGAAAATGAGTCAAAATGGTTTGTAGACAATGTAAAAAAATACCACAGGACATTTTCGACTATTGTGAATACGCTTGCAGATGCTGGATTTAGCATAGAAAAAATGGTGGAACCTACACCTGATGAAACAATTCTTTCACAATATCCAGGCTATAGAGATTTATTTCATAAACCTGATTTTCTTTTGATACGTGCAAAGAAAAATTGAAATTCTATAGACTCGTAAAATCCCGATTGAACAAAATCGCTGCGCGATGGCCTGCCAAGGCTGTGGCGCAGTTTTACTTTATTGAAATAATATAAAGCAGTGGAAAAATCCTCCGTTTTTCTTTATTGTAAAGTTACCACACCAAACAATAAGAATACGGAGAAAAAACCACTGCCTATGCAAAGGATATCATTCTTTTTCATCATCCGCAATCATTATTATGATGCCCGTGCACCTCCTGACAGATAGCCGTTACCATATGACACAATACTTCATTCAGGAGGTTTTTCATGTACGAAGAAATTTTTGAATCCATCCGCCAGGCTGCAGAAAAACGCAATCTCAGGGAACGCACGATTCAGTTGTACTGTAGCAATATCGGATATTTCCTGCGCTGCACAGGAAAGCCTGCCACGGATCTTACACTGGAGGATGCCGATGCATTCCTCACAATGAAGCGTCATGAAGGCAGGTCGCCGGAAACACATAATCACTACCGTGCTTCCATTAAGTTTCTCTATAAAAGGGTGCTTAAGGTTCCCTGGGATGACGAAGAAGTTCCGGCAATGAAACGTGAACGCAATCTTCCGACGGTCCTTACGGCTAAAGAGATGAATGCCATTATTGATGCCACATCGAACCTTAAGCATAAGGCTGTTATCGCCACCATGTATTCTTCGGGACTGCGCGTGTCAGAGGTGGTTCACCTCCACTATGATGATATTTCACGCACGAACATGACGATCCATGTCCGGGAAGCCAAAGGCCGCATAGACAGATATACGATCCTCTCCCGGAAGAATCTCGACCTGATTACGGAATACTGGTACAAATGCGGCAGGCCTAAAGGGATCCTCTTCCCAAGTTCATGGACCGGGGGTTATCTTGATATTGCAAGCGTCAACCAGTTCTTCAAGGCGAGCGCAAAGAAAGCCGGTAAAACACGCCATGTATCTTCCCATGCATGCCGCCACAGCTTTGCCAGCCATTTATTCGAAAGCGGAGTGGATATCAGATATATCCAGTCGCTTCTTGGACATACAGACCCGCGTTCTACGGATGTTTACCTTCATGTAAGCAACAAGACCCTTCTTGGCATCCATAGTCCTTTCGATGCCACGGAAGGAAGTGAGACATGAAGGAAAGATACACAGTACAGGATATATTTGACAGATTCTATCCTGATTATGAAAAGAAGCATGAATTATCCGTCCCGCAGAGAAAGGCGGCATACCACATCATGAACTGCAAGACAGGGGCTTTCGGTGTGAATGTCAGCATCTGCCAGGACTGCGGCTGTATCTCTGTGCATTATAATTCCTGTCGTGACAGATGCTGTCCCATGTGCCAGGAGTTCCCAAAGGAAAAATGGGTCGATGCGCGCAGGGAAGATATCCTTGATGCCCCGTACTTTCATATGGTATTCACTGTACCTGAAGAATTGAACCCGTCATATACAGCAACCAGTCGCTCCTTTACAATGTCCTGTATCATGCGGCTTCGGATACACTATGTAATCTCGCCTCCGATAAAAAGTATCTTGGGGCTGATATAGGCTACATCTGCATCCTGCACACATGGGGAAGCGCAATGAATTTTCATCCGCATATCCATGCAATCGTGCTTGGCGGCGGTCTTGACGCGGGGAACCGCTGGAAAGACAATGGTGAAGATTTTTTTCTGCCGGTCAAGGTTGTTTCCAGAGTCTTCCGTGGGAAGTATCTTGCCGAATTAAAACGGCTTTGGTCTGAAGAAAAGCTGGAGTTCCATGGTACAGCAGAACCATACAAAAATCATTATGCTTTCAAGGAACTGCTTAACGCCTGCTATCACAAGGAATGGATTCCTTACTGTAAAAAGCCATTCCAGGGTGCGGAGTCCGTCATTAAATATCTTGGGAAATATACACACAGGATTGCCATCAGCAACTACCGCATAAAAAGCATTTCCAAAGCTGCCGTCACATTTGCCGTTAAGGATTACAGGAACAATGGACAGTGGAAAGAAGTCACCGTGCCCGGAGAGGAATTCATACATAGATTTCTTATGCATGTTCCCCCGAAACGTTTTGTACGTATACGCCATTATGGCCTGCTGTCCTCACGCAATAAGAACAGGAAGATAACCTTATGCCGTAACCTGCTCGGCTGCAGGAAGTACATTTCCAGGCTGAAAGGCCTTGATGCCCCTGCAATCATCAAACTGCTCTATAACCGGGATGTATGTAAATGTTCATCCTGCGGAGGAAAGATCATCCCACTCCCGGCAGACCGGTATTATGTAAGGCCAGAACATTATATCCTATGTTGAAGTTCAGTAACTGAATGCTTTTTTTTAGCCTTCCGAAAGAAGGTCTGTTTGTGTTGCCTGCAGCCTGGTCTTTTGCATGCGGATGTGCTTTTTCACCCGATGTGATATACTTAAACAACAAAAAGCGCAGGAATTGAAACCCCATATATAGCGGCTACCGGACGCGCTTTGTTCAACCAGGGAAAATCGAAATTGATGCAAACGAAAGGGCAGTTATTGATAAGTTTAAGGCTGCTTTTTCGTTTGCATCACCTTCGATTCTTTCCTTAACGATTTGCCGGCGACTTTTCGCGTACGACCAAATAGGAATCATAGGTGGTTGAACACTTACCACGAACGATAAAAATGGCATTATTTTCGATATTCACAAGCGTAGTACGTGGATTACGAAAAGCTATTGAATCATATGCAAACCGGAATAAAAAATCAGCTTTAGGTGTTAGCAAGTCCTTAGGTGAATGGCTATATGATAACATCGGAACAGTTCATAAATTTCAAGGAAAAGAGGCAAATGAGGTAATCTTTGCTCTTGGTTGTGATGAAAAGGTAGAAGATGGATATGCTGTTAAGGGATTTGTAAATAGCAATATTGTTAATGTTGCTGCCACCAGAGCAAAGTATAGATTCTATATCGTCGGAGATTTAAAGGTTTGGAGAAGAAATGAATATGTAAACGAAGCCAAATCTATTATTGACACTTTGCCTATAGAAAATATTGCAGAGATTGAATGCTGGGAGGAGTCTGAAGAAAAGAATGAAGCCCTTTTGGATCAGGCTAGTTATACTTGCAGCACAAAGAAAATGCTGTGAAAAGATTAGAATGGGAGAATGACAACATGGATGACCGTGGAGAAATAATAATCTACCAGACCGAAGACGGTTTGACAAAAATAGATGTCACTATGCAGAACGAAGCGGTGTGGCTGTCACTGGAGCAGATGGCTGATCTGTTTCAACGGGATAAGTCTACCATATCCAAGCATATTAAAAACATCTTTGAGGATGGAGAATTAGTCAGAAATTCAGTTGTTGCAAATTTTGCAACAACTGCTGCGGATGGAAAAACATATCAAGTTGACTACTACAATCTTGATGTGATTATTTCTGTTGGCTATCGTGTCAAATCCCAGCGTGGTGTGCAGTTCCGTATATGGGCAGCAAACATCTTAAAGGAATACATCAAAAAAGGGTTCGCGATGGATGATGACCGCCTGAAAGAGCTGGGTGGCGGCGGATACTTTAAGGAGTTACTGGAAAGAATCCGTGACATCCGGGCTTCTGAAAAGGTATTCTATCGTCAGGTATTGGAAATCTACGCGACCAGTGTTGATTACAATCCAAATGCGGAAGTCTCCATACAATTTTTCAGGCGCGTACAGAACAAGATCCATTATGCCGTTTCCGGTGAGACTGCTGCGGAGGTGATCTATCATCGCGCTGACGCAGAAAAGGATTTTATGGGACTGATGACTTTTTCGGGAGATCAGCCGACGCTCCGTGAAGCGAAGACTGCAAAGAACTATCTGAATGAAAAAGAGCTTCGTGCGATGGGCCAGCTTGTTTCCGGATATCTTGATTTTGCCGAGCGACAGGCAGAGCGTGAGATTCCGATGACGATGGAGGACTGGGCCAGACATCTCGATGGCATTTTGACCTCCACAGGGGAAAAGCTGCTGATTGGAAATGGAACGGTCAGCCATGACAAGGCAATGGACAAGGTACAGACGGAGTATAAAAAATACAAAGCGAAGACATTGAGCAGTGTGGAGCAGGACTACCTGAATAGCATAAAGCAGATGGAACAGAAGAGCAAAGAATAATCTATTATGGTCACTGAGAAATCCATGAATGAGGGTTGAGACGATGGCAATCGCCTGGTGAAATCATATATTTGGCTGGAAGAAATTTCACAGTGCATGGAGCGTCAGGGACACATGGTGAACGCAATATGCAATATGATTATGATAAGAACTATCTGCATATAAATAATGTTAATATTTTATTGGAGCTCATCGCAAGATATGTTATAGAGCTACTCAATCCTCAGTTAAAAAACGTGGTGGAAAGGCGTACATATTTTTATAAAGATAGGCAGGTGCTGGATGATTTCGTGAAGAAACCCAATGAGAATCCGAGTGTAGGACTTGTTTTATGCAAGAGTGCAGATAAGGCATATGCAGAGTATGCAGTCAGAGATTACAGCAAACCAATTGGTGTTGCGACTTATAAGACCGCTGCTGATATGCCGGAACGTTTGCGCCGTGCATTACCTGATATAGAAGAACTAAAGAAATTGCTGTAATAAAGGGGCGGCATGAAAAAGAATAAATTATTATAGAGGTTTTATATGAAAAAAAACACAAAGTGGATATTGGGTATTATAACAGTAATTATTATAGCGATAGCAGTAATCTGGAGCAGTTTTTATTATGTAACGAATTATAAAAAGACAATATGTGATACGTCTGCTTCTTCTGATGGAAAGTATGAATTGTCACTTCTGGCTGTTGGAGAACCTGAGTGGCCTTTTGGTTCAGCAACAGGACAGTTAATTTTAAAGGAAGGTAAAGATACAATATCAAAAACATCATTTGAGTTACGGAATGATGGGGGAATGATAAATCGTTATTGTTGGAAAGTCACATGGAATGATGGGCATGTGGAAGTTATTATTTCCGGAAAAGAGCAATTTGATGAACAGATCATTCTGTTTTTTGATGGAAAAAAGGAGATTCAGCAGTTAACGGATAAAGAATAATACAATATCTGGTTTGCAGTCTTTTTTATTTATAAGTATCTAATTGAGCCAGTAACTGAAGATTTGCGGTTTCGTATTCATTGAACACGGACGTATCAAACGCATTGGAATCAACCTCTGGTAAATACCAAAGCTGGCTTAGAAAATAGTTGTTTAAATCAGTATCTTTAAATATATATCCATGGCGGGCATATATTTCATTTTTTGCAAGATAAATAATCAGGGGAGGGACATTGTCAAAGTCTGATATCTGATAATATTTTTTATCTGTATCATAGAGTGATTCAGTATACATGGAAATATCGCGGACTTCTCGTACATTTTCCATATATTGAAGATATTCAGGATAAAAAGAGCAGCTGTCTGTATATGCATTTCTTTTTTTGAGTTCTTCAAGAACCTGACTTTCCTGCCAATTGCTATTGTATTTTTGTAAAGCTGTATCCAGCGAAGTACTTTCGCCGGAATCAGTTTCCGTTTCGGTGTCTGTGACAGAATCTGACATAGGGATAAGATTATAGGAACCGTCGATTCCGTAGCCAATGGCATTATCTTCACCCATTACAAAATCTTTAACCTCAATTGTAACTTTGTCATTGTTCAGGTGAATAAAAAGAGTTCCACTGTTTCCCCATCCGTCATCAGTAAATGAACAGGAGCATTCCCCATCTGTAACTGTTCCTTTTATATCATCTATTTCTGCAAATCGTTCACTGGTTCCCTCTTGTGAAAAGAGATACCCGTTCAACTCGTTGCCATTTACTATTTCAATATGGAATTCAGTACCACCATTCTTCTTAATATCTTCATCACTTTGTCCGTTTGCAGACCAGTAGCCGTTGTATTTTTGATAATCGACATTCTGTATATCTGATTCACCGGTTTGGCTTGTTGAAACCATCTGTGAGTCGTCAGTATTTTTGGATAAAGTATCATTACCGGTATTTGACCGATTGTTACATGCAGAAATGAATGTACAACAGAATAATAAATTGAAAAGCATAATTTTTTTTCGCATAGTCTCTCTTCCCGTCTTGCCTAGAGTAACAAAAGTACTGATTTAAGTCAAACGGTATTGCAAACTGGTGGAGCAGATGCTTTGTATATACCATGCCGATTCCCATGGCAAAAAATAATCTCCATTCTGTAAACACAGGATTCTTATTCACATGTCTTACTGTATAGATAACATGAGAGAGGAACTGTTCCAAGGTCACTGAATTCAAGTGATATCTGTTTTTCACGTACACGCGCAAAACCTCTGTGTTCATAGAACTGATAGGTGCAGTTATTGTCTGTGAAAAGATAGATCTTTTTTCCGTGTTCCCTCTTTTCAAGTCATATCTCACCGTCGAGAGCGTGTTCTCTGGAGTATTCTTCCAGTATTTCTCTGTTGGCGGAGTCATATGGGGCGACACCTTTTTTAAAAATGACCTGCTGCAGGGGATAGGATTAATGCTGCTACTTGTATTTGCTATCGGAGCAGTGCTTTTTTTGATTCAAAGGCATAAGGTAAAATACTGGCGCGCACAGAATCCAGACGCATGTAGAATTGAATTTTCACGAAAAAGAGTTCAAGGAAAAGTGCTGGAATACAGAATCCTGTCGATAGATCAGATACCCGTAGAGCAATCCCGGAACGCGTTTATCACATACAGGACGATATATTTATTACCAGGGAATCATTGCATCGAATATTCACTTGAAGAAAAGGATACATGGTGGCATGGACGTGCCCGTAGCTGTCATGAGAAACGCCGATTCGAAATACCGTTTATTTTCAAACCGAATGAACGATATGAATGTGAAGTGACAGGAATGTATGGAAGGCCGAGAATGGTACCGAAGTGTAATAATTAATCACGTGGGATGCAGCAGAGGCAGGGGTGTCGGATCCGACAATGAAAAAACGCTTGAATTTTATTGCGGATGTGATATTCTGTAAAAAATAACAAAAGAAAGAGAGGTAATGATGATGGGAAGAACAGCTATTGTGAATAATTTAAAAAAGTCAGATTACCTCGGTACCGATAACAGATAATATCGTAATTGTATTATCTATAGTTATGTTTATTAAGCCGTGGCAGTCTGTTGCGGCTTTCTTTATGCCTGTTTTCTCAGGTAATCTCTTTCAGTTTTAAGCATATCGATCGCTGCGGCAGTCTGCTTTTTCAGGAGAAGATTGCAGACATACCTGCATTCAAAAAATAACCCGCAAGGATATTTCGGAAGTATGAAGTTTAAGAATGAAAGAGGAAAAAACAGTGACGAACAGTACAGATATAAATAATATTATCATCAGAAAAGAAACAAAAGAAGACTACCACAGTACAGAATTCATGACCAGGCGGGCGTTCTGGAATCTTCATGGCCCGGGGTGCAATGAGCACCTTCTGGTACACATTT
This sequence comes from Butyrivibrio sp., assembly GCA_022486625.1. Classification (GTDB taxonomy): domain Bacteria; phylum Bacillota; class Clostridia; order Lachnospirales; family Lachnospiraceae; genus Butyrivibrio. The sequence goes on from JAKVKH010000006.1 coordinate 10,545, forward strand.
TGAGAGAAAGCCGGGTATATGTTCCGGAACTGTCAAGGGTAGCGGAGCTTGACGGAAGAATAGCCGGGACAATCATGTATTTCAAAGCAAAAGTTGCAGACGGCGACAAAGTACACGAAGTTCTTTCCTTTGGACCGCTTTGTATAGAACCTACGGTCAGCAGTATGCATATAGGAAAGCTGCTTCTGGAAGAAACACTGACGCTTGCAAAAAAGGCCGGATACAGCGGCGTGGTCATATTTGGAGAGCCTGACTACTATCCACGATACGGATTTACAACAGGTGATCATTTTAAAATTACAGATGCAGAAGACAGGAACTATCCGGCTTTGATGGCATATAAGCTGAATGACAGCTTTGATGCAGTACATGGCAGGTTCATAGAGCCTGAGGAACTTGCTGCGTGCGATGATAAGGAGAAGCTGGAACTTCTGGACAGAGAATTTCCGCCATATAAAAAACTCAGGCTTTCCTGCCAGTGGATTCATGAGGAAAAGCTCGGACGTATATGTGAGGTTAACCGGGAATGTTATACCATACGATATTGGGAAAAAGAAATTCCAGCAAAGCTTAAGGGAAGCTTTTTTAAGAGCGGCACGGAAAACATCAGGCCTATCGTCGGAGACTATGTGACATTCCTGTATAATCCGGCGGGAGATTCAGTGATTCAGACTGTCTGCGAACGAAAAAGTGTGATAAAGAGATTTGATTACTGGAATGCTTCAGGAGATCAGTATATGGTTGCAAATTGCGACTATGTTTTTATTGTGACTTCCCTGAATCATGATTTCAGCTTTAACCGGATTGCCAGATATGTTTCTACGGTTCTGCAAACGGATGCCATACCGGTCGTGATACTCACAAAGTCAGATTTGTGTGATGGCCCGGACGGGTTTGCAGACAGGGTAAGAGAATTATCGGATAAAGTCAGAGTTCATGCAGTATCAGCGATACACGGCACCGGGATGGATGCGCTTAAGGAATACCTGACGCCGGGGGTGACGATAGCTCTTGTTGGTTCATCAGGTGCCGGGAAATCGACCCTTGTGAACACACTGGCGGGAAAAGACATCATGAGGACGTCCGGAATTCGTGAATCTGATTCAAAAGGACGTCATACGACAACAAGCCGCAAACTGTTTGTACTCGATCATCAGGTGACAGTCATAGACACACCCGGTATGAGAGAACTTGGAATGGATCAGGCGCAGGACGGTATAGACAACACTTTTGATGACATAGCAGAGTTAAGCACCAGGTGCCGTTTCAGTGACTGCAGGCATGAATCAGAACCGGGATGCGCAATCAGAAAAGCGATAGAAGAAGGAATCTTAACACAGGAACGATATGAACTGTATAAGAGTCTTCATAAAGAAAACAAAAATAATTACGAGCTGAAAAAACAAATATCAAAGTGGAATAAGCAGAATAAAAAAAGAAGGTAAGAATACAAAAATCTAAAGATATGTCACTGTAAAACATTACATTTACCACTGAATCCAAATAGAACCTCCGGTAGAATAAAGTAGGCGTTAATAGAAATGACTTTTATTCTTACAGGAGGTTTTTTATGTATCAAAATTTTTTCTTTGATATGCCGACGAGAGTTCTGTTCGGATCAGGTGCGCTGGATAGGCTGATTGCTGCTGTAGGCTGCGCTGATCTCAGGATGAGCGAGACAGGTATCAGGAAAGAAGAACTGAAGAAGTAATGCTGCATCAGGCAGAAAGGAAAAATATGAAAACAAGGAAAATGGAAGCAGGAGAAATCGCAAGGTACGTTAATCCGATGATGATGTTTGAGGAGAACTGGTTTCTTGTCAGCGCATCTGATGAGGGAGTGACAAATACACTGACGGCTGCATGGGGCGGATTCGGTAATGTCTGCAATAAAAAGGTGGCAACCGTTTATATCCGTCCGCAGCGGTATACGAAGAAATTTATCGACAGAAGCGGACGGTTTACGTTAACTTTTTTCAATTTTCTTGACTCAAAAATCAGGAATGCACTTGGTTATCTGGGTACTCATTCAGGAGCAGATGAACCTGATAAGATCCAAAATGCCGGGCTTACACTTACCGCTGTTGATGGACAGCCGACCTTTACAGAAGGAAAGTATGTTCTTGTATGCAGACCGTTTTTCAGGCAGCAGCTGGAAGAGAAAAATTTTCTTGATGGCAAAGTGGCAGAGGAATCATTCCCTGATAAGGATTTTTCTGTGATGTATATTGCTGAGATTGAGTCAGCATATGAGATCCTTGAATGAAATGACGAAAAGGAGAAAGGTATGCTGGAACAGGACAAGCTTGTCATACTTGAATGCGACAGACTTTGGGTAAATAAGGAAAAAGAATTTTTGCCGACCCTGCATGCAAATGGTGACGGTACATTCCGGACAGACAGTGACAAAGTAATCAACCTCCGGGAAAAAATGCGCATGTGGATTCCGGGCGGAGCGGAAAGATTTTGAGAGAAGCAGAAAAGTGGTGAAGTCCATGGTTTATTATCTGAAAAGAGGTGTTATAGGTGACAGAACTTGAAAAACTGGATGCCGGTCTTCCATATCATTTTCTTGACAAAGAAGTAGCTGCAAGAAAAGAAAAGGCAGTTATAAACTGCAGAAAATTCAATGCTGCAGATCCTCTGGATTACGATACCCAGCTGAAGATACTTGATGAACTGCTTGGCTCACATGGAAAGAACATTAACATGCAGCAGGGTTTCCACTGCGATTATGGAAAGAATATTTTTGTCGGAGATGATTTTCTGACAAATTACAACGTCACCATACTGGATGTTGCTGCGGTACACATTGGAGATTCCTGTCTGATCGGCCCCAACACCCTTATTACGACGGTGGGACATCCTTTGGATAAGGAGGGCCGCCGGGAACGGATCGGGATCTGTAAGCCGGTCAGCATCGGCAATGATGTCTGGATTGGCGGAAATGTCACGATATTACCAGGTGTTAAAATTGGAAATAATGTTGTGATTGCGGCAGGAGCGGTTGTGTCAAAGAATGTTCCGGATAACTGCGTCGTGGGAGGCATTCCGGCAAAGAAGATAAAAGATCTGAAGGATTGAATAATGTTATTATAACCGACGATCCATCCATAGACTTGGCAGATAAGCCTGTAAGTGTTTGAAAGAGATTCTGACACTTACAGGCTTTTTTAGTTTAAACGGATTATGAGTGATATATGGAGAGAAGAAATTATACTATGTGAGGTATTGAAAAGGGGAAGTTGCAGGGATATTCTGTAAGATAATTATTTGGTTTTCTGGGCGGAAAATATGTGCGGACATAACATGAGGAAACAGGGAGAAAAGTTATGGTCAGATTTGCGAAAAAAGAAGAACTGGAACAGGTCAATGCGTTGAGAAAACAGGTTAAAGATGACAGGATTGTTGGATTTGCCATAATTAACGCAATTGATAAGCCTGAGAATCCGTTTATGCTTGCCAGAAGATATTTAGATATAGACGAATTCTGCGTGGATGAAAACGACCGGAGGAAGGGCGTGGCAACACAGTTAATCGCTTTTGTGAAGCAATATGCTCAGAAGGAAGGCTTTGATAAGCTGGAATTGAATATGTGGGAGTTTAATACGGATGCATTGGCTTTTTATGAGGCTGTGGGGTTCAGTACTTACAGAAGATATCTGGATATGGATTTATAAAAAGCATTTTGCAGTGGAGGTTTGCGGACCACAGACGCTTTATTTTCTGGCATGTCTGGCTGGCGGCGCCAATTTACGGAAAAGGCATTGGAGTGGCTTACAATAGCGATTCTTGAGAAGGGCTGGTGGTATCGATCGGAAGTGCTGGAAGATGATGATCTTTCTTTGCTTGGAAGCAACGATAAGTTCATTTCATTGAAATCCATTTCTGATCATTGCCATGCAGAAGCTATGTCAGGAGCAAAGGCAGTCTTTTCCTGGGAAGACAGGAAAGCGGATAAACTGTTTATCGCTGTCCATGGAAATACCCAAAACGGACAGATTGCAAGAGCTGACTGGGAACCGATATTACATGACAATATCGGGTGGCAACTGGAAAAGGTTTAAAGTGCTGTACCGGACGGATACGGGACGTTTCGCTGGAACTATGATATGTTATCCTATTTGCCGGTAGCTCATGCATTGGAAAAAGTTCAGTCTGAAGGCTACGAAAAGATTGTCTGCGGAGGTTTTTCCGCAGGATGTGATATGCTCCTGCGCACCATTATGTATTCTGAAGTACTTTGTAACACATTGGTTTTACAAAGTCCATGAAGGAGAACTGGTGAAAGCAATGAAACAAAAAAATATTGAGTTAATGATACTTTGCGGTTCATGTGACGAAGATTGTCTTTCAATGGCAGAGCAGTTATATGAAATCACAAATGCAGAAGGCGTTCAGGTGGAACTTACGATTCAGGAGGGAAGCCGGCATCAGTTTTCAAAGTAGGAGGATTTCAACAGCTTGGAATATGAACAGTATATTAAAATGGGTTTAGAAGGAGAAGCGCCTTTAAAATTGATTTTATGTGGAAATGTTGAAGCAAGTGAAGAAGGTAACACAGGTGTTGTTGCAGTTGTTTATGCATCTACAGATAAAATACAGACAGAAAAAGTGCTGCGAGAATTAATAAAAAATAATCCGGATAATTATTATATGGTCTATAGTGTGCCATATGATACAGATTTAACTGTGACAGAACACTATCCATCTATTGAAATATCAAAAGCAGACTTAGAATAATTTTCTATTTGCCGGACAGGCAGGAAAATTGAAATTTGCAGAGGAGCTTTCGTATGAAGATTACAACAAGACAGTTTCGGATTTTAACGGATATAAATCTGATCTGGGATTTCTTTGTGGAAATCTATGACAGAGAACACAGAAACGGTGTGGCGGCACCTTTTTTTGAATATGCGATTTCTTCTTCATGGATGGATACGAGCTACCAGTTTTTGAATCGCATATGGTTTGATGAAGACAGGGTTGTAGCTTTTGTCTTCAATGAATCTCCGGTTACTGACATATATTTTAAGGTCAGACCGGGATATGAGTTCCTGGCGGGGGAACTGGTTGATTATGCTATAAACTGTATGCCGAACTTTGAGGGAAAACAGCAGTTAATGCTTTTTAACGGACAGGAATTCCTGATAGAAGAAGTCAAAAGGCGGGGCTTTTCTTTGGCGTATGATTATGAAAGCAGAGAGTTCGACTACCATAACGAACTGAATTACCCGCTTCCGGAAGGATTTTATTTTGTAAATCCGTCAGAAGCTGATCCGGTGAAACTGGCTGAATGCTGCTGGTATGGTTTTGATCATGGGAAAGAGAAGCCTTTTGAAAACTGGGACAGACAGGATGATTCAATGGACTGGACGCCTGAAAAGGGCTACAAGGGCATACTGAGGGCTATGATGGCACCTTCACCGCATGCCACATACGGCTATGACGTAATAATTGCGGATGACAAAGGAAAATATGTCTGTTACTCCGGAATGTGGTGGGTTCCTGAAAATAAACTTGCATATATGGAACCGCTTTGCACGATCCCCGAATACCGTCATCGGGGTCTTGCCGCCGCAGCATTATCCAGGCATTATCATATACTAAAGCCTCTCGGGGCAACCCATATGACCGGAGGCGGAGATCCTTTTTATGAAAAACTGGGATATGGACAGGGAATTCACTGGTATTGCTGGCAGGCATATGATGATTGATACGTCTGAGCAGGGCAAGGGATACGGCCAGGCAGCATTGCAGAAAGTGTTGGATTATATCCGTAAAAAAACGTTTGGAGATTCTGACCGTGTTGCGTTAACCTGTAATAAAGACAATCAAATTGCTATGCAGCTTCACTGATGACAGACGTTTCGGACATATAACTCTCGATCTGCCGGGGTGTTAATGAAGAAAATAAGATAAAAATCGGGAGGGCAGAATGATCAGATATAAAACCAGTAAGGAATTTGATGTGGAACAGATCCGTGACCTGTTTTTATCGGTTAACTGGACTTCTGGTAAATATCCTGAGAAAATAGTCAGGGGACTCAGAAATTCTTCTGCGGTAATCAGTGCCTGGGATGGAGAAAAACTGATCGGCTTGGTTCGTTCCCTTGATGATGGTGAAACGGTTGCCTTTTTACACTACTTACTGGTCAATCCAAAATATCAGGGAGCACATATAGGCGCTGAACTGATGGAACGGGTATTAGATGGATATAAGGACTTTTTGTATATAAAGATTATGCCTTCAGACCCTGCCACAATTCCTTTTTATGAGAAATTTGGGTTTAAGCAATATGGTAATTATTCTGCATTGGAAATAAAAAGGCTGTAACGCATGCTGGTTTGCCGGAATGTCAAAGAAAAGCCGATAGAATAGATGATGGAGGGATGTCTTTATGAGACTGGATGGATTCGGACTGTTTGTAAATGATATGGGCAATATGATCAGGTTTTACAGAGACGTGCTTGGCTTTGAAATAAAAGAGAATGAAGATACATCAAATGTATACCTGGTTAAGGATGGCACATTGTTTCTGCTTTATGGGCGAAAGGATTTCGAGAATATGACAGGCAGAACATATGAATATGTGAATGGGTTGAACGGTCATACAGAAATGGCTCTTTATGTTGATACTTTCAATGAAGTAGATGCTGAGTTTAAAAATGCAGTAGATAAAGGGGCAACTCCTGTACTTGAGCCTACAACAGAGCCCTGGGGACAGAGAACCTGTTTTATTGCTGACCCTGAAGGAAATATAATTGAGATAGGATCCTGGAATAAACCGTTTGAGAGTAAAGATGCATAAATTCGGATTTCCCGTAATTAACACAATTGATGACAATACGAGGAGAGACAGAACGATGCAGCTTGGAATGCCGACTTTAATAGAAAATACATCACTGGAAGAAAATGTTTCGTTATGCAGGAAACTTGGATTGAACTTCATAGAGCTTAATATGAATTTCCCGGAGTACCAGATTGATCAGATTGAAAATGTACCGTATTTTGAACAGATCGCTCATGACAATGAGATATACTATACCATACATCTCGATGAGAATTTAAACGTGGCTGATTATAATCCGCTGGTCAGAACTGCATATTTAGAGACGGTCAGAAGGACGGTAGAGGCAGCAAAGTGCTTTCAGCCTCTGATACAGAAATATGGAGATGAAAGTCAGCCGATGACTCTCAACATGCATATGAATCATGGCATTTATATTACCTTACCGGATAAAAAAGTCAGAATGTATGAGAGAAATTACCAGCTATATGAACAGTATTTTGATGAGTTCAGAGAATTGTGTGAAGAATGGATCGGCGACGCAGATATTCGAATCGTTATAGAAAACACGGACGGTTTCTTTGACTTTGAGAAAAGAGTGATTGACAGGCTGCTTACGAGTTCTGTCTTCGCACTGACATGGGATATCGGTCACTCGAAAGCAACAAAAGAAGTGGATCTGCCGTATATCATGGCGCATGAAGATCGATTGATTCATTTTCATATTCATGATGGGAAAGAGAATCCGCCAAAGAATCATCTGGCATTAGGAGATGGCGAAACAGACCTGAAATCCCGGTTGGCATTAGCAGAAAAATGTAATGCAAGATGTGTTCTGGAAACAAAGACGATCGAAGCACTTCAAAAATCAGTGGCGTGGATGAAAACGGAGGCTCAGGATGAATGTGGTAATTGATCAATATTGTGAGGAAGAGGTTCCTGCAATGTGCCGGATCTGGAATGATGTGGTAGAAGAGGGAATAGCTTTCCCACAGGAGGAAATGCTGACAGATGATGCGGCTGAAGTTTTCTTCGCATCTCAGTCATACTGTGCTGTGGCAAAAGATGAGAGCGGGCATGTATATGGTTTGTATATTCTGCATCCGAATAATGTGGGGCGGTGCGGTCATATATGCAATGCAAGCTATGCTGTTGATAAATCTGCAAGAGGTCTCCATATTGGAGAACAGCTGGTTAAAGATTGCCTGATTCAGGGGAAAAAGCATGGATTCCGGGTGCTCCAGTTTAATGCTGTCGTTGCTTCAAATATACATGCGAGACATTTATACGAGCGATCAGGATTTCAACCTTTGGGGGTCATCCCCGGGGGCTTCCGTATGAAAGACGGATCCTACGAGGATATCTGCCCGTATTATCATGTATTGTGAGAATCAGGAAATTCGAAAACAAATAAAAGGAGCGGCAACAATGAGATTTGAACCTGAAGAAATTAAGGATAGACTGGGACGCACGATTGTTCTCAGAAATGCGGAGCTTTCAGACGCAGATGACCTGATCAGGTACCTGAAAGTCACTACGGGTGAGACACCGTTTCTGATCAGGGAGCCTGATGAGGTTACACTGACACCTGAACAGGAGAATGAGTTTATTAAAGGCAGAATATCAGACGAAAGAGAACTGATGCTTATTGCAACAATTGATGGAAAGCATATTGGTAATTGCTCGCTGATGCGTATCGGACCATATAAAAGATATGCGCATCGCTGTGAGGTTGCAATTGCATTATATCAGGAATACTGCGGGATCGGAATTGGAAGCCGGATGCTGCAGACTGTTCTGGATGTGGCGAAGAAAGCCGGGTATGAACAGGCAGAACTTGAAGTGATAGCCGATAATACGGGCGCAGTTTCACTTTATCAGAAATTGGGATTCATAAAATACGGTCAGTTTCCGCAAAATATGAAGTATGCAGATGGAACATACGCCGATGCTGACTGGATGATGAAGAAGCTTTGAGAAGATCAAAAGGTGAACTGAAAAACGGGAAGGGAAAGTACCGGACATGGCTACTTGGGTTACACATCTGATCATTGCGGATAAAGTAATGGAAAAGATCCCTGAACTTGACAGAAGGGGATTTTGCGTTGGTAATATTGCGCCGGATTGTAATGTTGAAAGTGCAGACTGGAAAAGCTTTACGCCTTCCAGAAAAGTGACACACTGGATGATGAGCGAGAGCAAAACTGCTGCAGATACAGAACGTTTTGTGACAGAATATATGCAGCCGCATTGGAATGATTATTCTGCTGCAGATTATCATCCTTTTTTACTGGGGTATTATTGTCATTTACTGACAGATGTTGGATTTCAGACATTTATAAGGGATGAGAAAAGAGTGAAAGATGCCTGGAGCAGAATAAAGAAGCACCCTGTTTACACAGACCTGGTGAATGGCGCAGAAGAAAACTGGGATAATTATAAACTGATCATGCCCAAAAATAAAATAATGCATGAATTATACTGCATGGAAGCCGAGTATCTGAATGAACATCCGGAGAGCAGCTATATTTCAGAAATACTGCCTTTGAAGGAATACCCGGATTATCTGGATTATATGCCGAAAGGCTGCATCGCAAGAAAAGTAGAAGTTATGGGCTATTTACCTGAGACAGAGGCGAATTTTGAACCGGTCGTTTTTTCAAGGGCAGAGTATCTGAATTTTATTCAGCATACGGTGGAAGAATTATGCCGGGCGACTGACAGATACGCCGGGCATTGACGGAAGAGTTCATAGAGGAGTGAAGGCAATTGCTTCAGGAGAATAACATGAAGGATCTGATAAGACTGACGGACCTGAGCAGGGACGATATTCAGGAAATATTCGAAACAGCTGATCATTTATGCATAGAAAAAAGCAATTTGCTTGGCGGGAAAAGTATTGTATTGTTTTTCCCTGCTGCAAGCATCAGAACGCGCATGACATTTGAAAAGGGGATTGCTGATCTTGGCGGGCAATCTGTTCTTTTTCCCACCGAAGCACTTGATAAGAAAGAAGATTTGAAGGATGTTTGCGGTTATCTTGAAAATTGGGCAGATGCGATTATCGTAAGACACAGAGATATCGGCAAAATTGATGAGATGGCGGGGAATCTGTCAATCCCTGTGATCAATGCCATGACTGACGATAATCATCCCTGCGAAATTCTTTCCGATCTGTATGCATTGTCAAAATGCAGAAAAGATATGAGTAAAGACAGATATCTGTTTTGCGGTGCATGTGGGAATATAGGATTTGCATGGAAAGAGGCTTCAAGGGTCTTAGGGTTCGAGCTGACGCAGTGCTGCCCCGCCGGGTATGAGATGAGCGGAGTGACAGTGAGCCACTCCTTGCAGGAAGCAATAAAAGGAAAAGATATCATATGTACAGATTCTGTTGCACCTCAGGAACTGGCGGATTTCAGGGATTATCAGATTACTTCTGAAGTCATGAGAGAGGCAAATCCCGGGGCGCTGCTGAATCCCTGTCCGCCTTTTTACAGAGGAGAGGAAGTGTCTGCTGAGGTTATTGAGTCTGACTATTTTGTCGGTTATGAATTCAAAAAACACCTTCTGGAAATCCAGCAGGCGGTATTGCTTCATTGTCTAACGTTTTGTGGATGCAAAAAACAGACAAAGGGAGGTGTTGATACATGAAATCACTGTTGATCAAAGATACCACAAGAGATGAACGTGCAGCTATAGTCGCATCATCACTTGGAAACTGCGGCACCTGTGATCTGTGTGGCGCCTGCGGAGGAGTTTCGGTTTATGAAGATTACATAGAGGGCAAAAAAGAACTGAGCGAAATCAATGAGGAAATATCCGCAAGGACAGCCGGGAAAGTTGTCAGGTAATGCTTTTATGCAACTTCATCGGAACGGCTTTCGTTTTCTTCATCACGTTCGGCGTCGAGACGGATGTTTCTGCGGTAAAGCACTATGTCGATGGAAACCATGGCAATATCAGCGAGGTAGAACCATACGGAGAGTGCCAGATTTCCGGTCTGTGCGAATGCGACAAATTTTCCGGAAAGACCGAAGAGATAGCCGATAATTACAATGAATTCAAAGATTACACTTTTGCCCTTTGCTGTTCTGGATTTGTATGATTTGGCAATGTTAAAGGGCCATGAAACACCAAAAAGTACAAGCATTGCAATTTCTGTAAATTCAATATATGTCATGATTTTTCTCCTCGTATTCTCAATTTCTGACCAAACCATATGTATCATACACGATTGATTTCTATTTGTGAAATTCTTATAATGGATGAAAAGAATACTTAAAAGGTATGGTAACACTATGGATCTCAATAAACTGGTATACTTTGTAACTGTCGCTGAAAAACAGAATATCACCTATGCTGCCGAAGCACTTCATATGACGCAGCCGCCGCTGAGCAGAGCCATGAAAGAACTTGAGGAAGAACTCGGCGTAACGCTGTTTATCAGAGGCAAAAGAAAATTTGCACTGACAGAAGAGGGGAGATATTTTCTCGAGCAGGCGAACAATATACTGAGAATCGCTGATCATACAAAAGCGCATCTTTGCAAAATGCAGGATGAAGCATTGTCGGGAAAACTTCGTCTTGGAACGACCGAGTCGGCTGCAGGAGAGATCCTTCCGGGGATTATCAGCCATATGAGACAGATGTATCCGAAAGCACGTTTTGAAGTGTATTGCGGTAACAGTGCAGACATCTGTAACAGACTGCGGTCAGGGCTGATTGACGTTGCTTTCGTCAGAAGTCCTTATGATCAGTCTGATTTTGTTTCGAACTATGTGGGAAGACAGAAGCTGATTGCCTTTACGGGAACAGGTCACAGACTTGCAGACCGCGACGCAGTGACGGTGGAAGAACTGGCCGGGGAACCGCTGCTTCTGCCATCAAGGCCGGGCCTGCGCGACGAGATCCTGACCTGGTTTGACGGCATGGAGCCGAAGGCCAATGTACTGGTGGAGTATAACCAGATCGCCAGCATCTGGCCTCTGGTTGCAATGAATATCGGCTGCGCGATCTGTCCTGAATCAGACCTGTTTCTGATGGATGATCGCAAACTTCATTTTATGAATATTGAAGGTGCCGGGCATGACAGTGAACTTTTCGTCATTCATCTCAGAAATTCCGAGTTCACGCCGCTTGCCCGCGCCTTTACAGAACTTGCGCAGAAACAGTAAAAAGCGATACAGTAATATAAAAACCGGTTGTGAACCGGAATCCGGCACACGAAGGAGAAAAAAGTGAGAATCAGAGAAGCAGATATTTCTGAGGCGGAACGCATCAGATCCATGGTTGATGAGACGATCAGAAAGATTTATCCCAGATATTATCCGGCAGGAGCAGTGGATTTTTTTCTTCAGCATCATAATCTGCAGAACATTTTGGAAGACATAAAAAGCAGACGGGTATTTGTGTGTGTGGATGAAGCAGCCGGAGTTGTCGGTACAGTAACAGTTAAAGATAATGCGATCAACAGACTGTTTGTATTACCGGGCCGGCAAAGAAAAGGCTATGGAGGGAAGCTGCTGGATTTTGCCGAGAAAATGATTTCGGAAAGGTATTCAGAAGTCGTAATTGATGCATCATTTGCAGCCAAAAAGCTGTATCTTACGAGAGGATATAAAGATAAATCGTTTGAAATTATTACGACAGATAATGGAGATTATCTGTGCTATGATACCATGATACGGGAACTCGACGGTTAACAGGAGAGAAAACACAGGGAACATTACGTGCCGGAGGAGATGCTATGAATTTTACAGACTGTATTAACGGCAGAGAGAGTATCCTCATGGAGGGTGCTTTAGGCGAACGGTTGAAACGGGAATATCATCTTACATTCGATGACAACGTAGTTATGGCAAGCCTGGTTTATTCTGAAGAGGGAAGACGGGCATTGGATCAGCTGTGGTCAGAATATGCGGAGATTGCGCTGGCATATCATCTGCCGTTTCTGGCAACAACACCGACCCGCCGGGTAAACAGAGAAAGTATTGAAAAAACGCAGTTTGATGACTCGATTATCCGCGATAATGTCAGGTTTCTGAGATCCGTGCAGGAAAATCAGAAGGCTGAAATGTTCGTGGGCGGATTATTGGGATGTCATGGAGATGCCTATACAGGACAGAATGCGTTACAACTGAAAGAGGCGGAACAGTTTCATGACTGGGAAGTAAAGCTGTTTGCAGAAGCGGGTGTTGATTTCCTGTATGCAGCACTGATCCCGGATGTGGAAGAGGCAGCAGGAATAGCACTGGCAGTTCAGAAGTACAAAGTACCATATATCATCAGCTTTACAATTCAAAGCGATGGCTGCCTGATTGATGGAACAAGAATATCGGATGCAATAGAATACATTGATAAAATGACGGATGATATGCCGGTGTGTTATATGACGAACTGTGTGCATCCGGTGATAGTGAGACCGGCGTTAATGCAGCCGTTTAACTGCAATGATACGGTTTACAGAAGATTCTGGGGAATTCAGGCCAATACTTCACCGCTGTCCTACGCTGAACTGGATCATGCAGAAGATCTGAAAACATCTGATCCGGTGATACTTGCGGAGGAGATGATTAAACTTCGGGAAAATAATCACATTAAAATCTTTGGCGGATGCTGCGGAACAGATGGCAGACATATGAAAGAGATTGCGCGGAGAATGTGATTATTTTCTGTATTCCCGCAGTTTAAACAGATACATTCATAGCAGCTGTGCAATACTTTTTTCCACGTCCTTCATGGATGCGGTCGGCTCAAAGCGGGCGATGACATTGCCGGAGCGGTCAACGAGAAATTTGGTGAAATTCCACTTGATGTCCGGATTTGTTTTATAGTTTCTGTCGATTTTTCCCAGCATGGCACTCATGGCCAGTGCTTTCGGTCCTTTTCCGAAGCCCTCGAACCCTTTCTGACCTTTGAGATATTTATAGAGCGGGAGCGCATTCTGACCGTTGACATCGGCCTTTTTCATCTGCGGGAACTGGGTATTGTAATGCAGCGTGCAGAACTCATGAATTTCATCATCTGTGCCTGGCGTCTGCCCGGCAAACTGATTGCAGGGGATGTCCAGGATCTCCAGACCATCTGTATGATAAGCTTCATACATGGCTTCCAGATCCTTGTATTGCGGAGTAAAACCGCAGCCGGTAGCCGTATTGACGATCAGAAGTACCTTCCCCTGATATTGCTCAAGAGAGAGAATTTCACCTGTGGGTGTGGTAACGGAATATTCATATATGCTCATTTTTTGCCTCCTGCAAAATGTATTTTAAACAATTAAATTGTATCAAATCTAAACAAAAAGTCAAGGCCGTAACGAAAAAAATCAGAAATTGCAGATCAACTTGAAATACACTTCAAAAGGATGATAAAATAAAATCAGAATTTCATTCATGTCAGATATTATCTGGTGCGTGATAATCGGAGGTGCCATGTCACATGCGAATATCATTATCGAAATATACTGTCTCCTGATCACCGTCATCCTGCTGATCTGTAATTTCCTGTCCACACAGAAGAAAACGGCAGACGCAAAATCCCGTATTATGTGCAGAATGCTCACAACGAACGCAGGGATTATCATGGCATTCACCGTTACGGTAATCATTGACGGGGCAGTGAAATACAAGATACTTAATGTGGTCCTGACCGGAATCTGCTATGCACTGGGTGCATTTCTGACAGAACTCTTCGGCGAATACATATTCTGTATTGTCAGAGAAAAGATAACGGACAGCAGAAAGCTTCTGTATGCGCTTCGGGCAGTATGCGGAGCGGCAATGCTGATGGATATTGTTTCCATTTTCAATGGCATGTATTTCGGTACGGTGAACGGGTATCATGTCCGGGGACCGTTTTATATGGTGAACCAGATCCTGATTCTGAGCATCATGCTGCTTGAACTGATCTATATTTTTGCCCGGACGAAGATCATCGGGAAAGAAGCTGCAGCACTGGCCATGTATGGAATCCTGCCGCTGTTTTCAGTTATCCTGCAGATATTTGTGCGGGAATATCTGCTGATGTACCCGGCAATCACGCTGTCACTGTTCATCATATATGTTGTGCGCTACATCAATCAGGCAGATATGCTGAATCAGAAAAACGAGGAACTGACAAGAGCAATACTGGAAAACGAGAAGTCCAGGCAGGAGGCGGAGAAAGCCAATCAGGCGAAGTCGGAATTTCTGTCCTCAATGTCGCACGATATCCGTACACCGCTGAATGCGATTATCGGAATGACCGGTATGGCGATGGATAATATTGATAATAAGAAGCAGGCACTGGATAATCTGGGTATTGTGCAGGCATCTTCAAGGCATCTGCTGTCGCTGGTAAATGATGTACTGGATCTGTCCATGATTGAAAGAGGGAAAATCCAGATCGCGCAGAATGAATTCATCCTGCCGGATCTGCTGACTGAGATTGAAAAGATGTCGTGGCCCATCTCAAAGGCGAAGAAACAGACCTTTACGGTCAGGGCGGATACGGTGGAGGATGAATTTTACATCGGAGATGCACAGCGGATCAAGCAGGTTCTTGTCAACTTTATCAGTAATGCCGTAAAATATACACCATCCGGCGGAACGATCACATTGAAAATTGATGAGGAAAAGACAGATGACCCGAATGTAGTTTTACTCCGGATGGCCTGTATCGATAACGGAATCGGGATCGAAAAGGAGCGCCAGCAGGAAATTTTCAAACCGTTTGTGCGTGAGATCATGTCGACAGTAAATCCGGTTGAAGGAACAGGGCTGGGACTGACAATTGTACGGAATATTGTGGAAGCCATGCATGGGAAGGTGGAACTGACCAGTGAAAAAGGGAAGGGCTCTACCTTTACGGCATTGATACCGCTGAAACTGGCAGAGGAAGATAAGATGCTCCGGCAGTTTGAAAATGTACGGGATAAAAAGGTTCTGTTCATTGCAGACGGAGAGGAATTCTGCGACATGATCAGAGAAAATTATCCTAAAATCATCGGCTGCCCCTGTGATGTGGTCAGCAGCGCAGATGTACTCGCGGATACCTGGAAGAAAACGCAGCGTTATGATGCGATTCTGGTTGTCAGTGAAGAAAAGGTACCGGAGGTGATTCACAGGGCGCGTGCGCAATATCCCGAGACAGATATTCTGTATGGCAGCAGTATGCAGATGCTGGAGGATGAGGAGCAGATCCTGAATGCCGGCGCGGATGCGGTTCTTTACCGTCCCATTTTCCGGACAACGCTGTTCGAAGCGTATCAGACACTCCGGCTGAAGAAGAAAACAGTTGCAGGAACGGACCAGTACCTGACAGGGAAAAAAGTTCTTGTTGCAGAAGATCAGCCCATTAATTATGAGGTTGTGGAGTATATCCTGAAAAATGCAGGTGCAGAAGTGTTCAGAGCTGATAACGGGAAGGAAGCGGAAGAAAAATTCCTTGCTTCGGCACCGGGATATTATGATCTGATTCTGATGGATATCATGATGCCGGTCATGAACGGGTATGATGCCGCAGTGGGAATTCGTAAGGCGGACAGACCGGATGCGGATCAAATAATCATTGTTGCCATGACGGCAAATGCGTTTACAGAAGATATTCAGAAGGCACATGAATGCGGTATGAATGCGCATATCAGCAAACCTGTTGAACCCGATGTAATCAGGGAAACGCTGTTGCAGCTTATGGGAAGACAGCAGGAAATCAGATAGATGATGAAGGAAAGAGGAATAACGGATCTTAAGTGAAAATATTACTGACGGCAGTAAATACAAAGTACATTCATTCCAACCCTGCAGTATACGGGCTGAAGGCCTATTGCGAAAGGCAGCTGCAGCAGGAAGCTGCAGATCAGGAAAATGAAAGCGGAAGATGCAGGCTCCGGATCGCCGAATATACGATCAACCAGCAGCCGGATGAGATCATCCGGGGAATATATATGCTGCATCCTGATGTGATCGCCTTTTCCTGTTACCTGTGGAATATTGAATATATCAGGATGTTGCAGACGGAACTGAAGAAAGTACTGCCCCGTGTGCAGATCTGGCTGGGCGGACCGGAGGCCACCTATGACGCGGAAAAAGTACTTGAAGAGAATCCGGCAACGGATCTTGTAATATATGGAGAGGGCGAGAAAGCCTTTACAGAACTCTGCAGGAAAACAACAGATGACGGAATCCGGGGGATTTCCGGTATCTGCGGCATCTGTTACCGGCATAATGATATGATCCTGCGGAATCCACCGGCAGAACCGTGTGATATGGACGATCTGCCCTTTTTTTATGCCGGCGTGGATATGCGCAGCTTTGAAAACAAGATCCTGTATTATGAAAGCAGCAGAGGCTGCCCGTATGGCTGCAGCTACTGCCTGTCCTCTGTCAGCAGACAGGTAAGGTTCCGCAGTCTTGCGAAGGTATATGAGGATCTGACGTTCTTCATTCAGCACAGAGTGAAGCAGGTCAAATTCGTGGATCGTACATTCAACTGTTCACATGAGCGGACAACAGCGATATTCCGTTTCCTGACGGAGCATGATAACGGGATCACCAATTTCCACTTTGAAATTGCAGGGGATCTGATGAATGAAGAAGAAATCGGACTTCTGCGCAGAATGCGGCCGGGACTGGTACAGCTGGAAATCGGTGTACAGACAGTAAATCCGGAGACCATCAGGGCAATTCACAGAACGATGAATCTTGAACGACTGAAGAAAAATGTCGCGCTGATTCATGAACAGCATAATGTGCATCAGCATCTGGATCTCATTGCGGGCCTGCCGTATGAAGATATTGCGAGCTTCAGGAATTCTTTTGATGAAGTATACCGTATGCAGCCGGATCAGCTGCAGCTGGGATTTCTCAAAGTGCTGAAGGGCTCAGATATGTATCTGCAGGCGCGGAATTTCGGAATTGTTTATCAGGACAGGCCTCCATATGAAGTCCTCTATACGAACTGGATTTCCTTTGATGACGTTATCTATCTGAAGAAAATCGAACAGATGGTGGAACTGTATTACAACAGCAGGATGTATGATAATACAATGCGCTTCTGGAGCCGGAATTTTGAGAGTGCATTTGAAATGTATGCAGTGCTGGCAGACTACTATGACAGCCAGGATCTGTTTGCCTGCAGCCATACGAGGATCAGCAGATATCTGACGCTTCGAAGCTGTATCAGAGCATGGGCGGAAAGAGGAAAAGGGCGGCCGGAAGGAGATGCTGCGGACAGGTTTGAAGCGCGTCTTGATCAGGTACTGCTCTTTGACCTCTATCTTCGGGAAAATCTGAAGACAAGGCCGGAATTTGCAGCGCAGCAGCCACAGAACAGAGAATACAGACAGCAGATATGCATGCTTACGGGACTGCCGAAAACAATACACATCGAACAGTTCTCAGCAGATCTTCTGTCATATGTGGCGGAACAGCCGCAGAAGCTTAAGGTAAAGGGCACCGGCAGCGGAGCGGTAATCGCTTTTGACTATGAACAGGCCGATCCGCTGGATCATGCAGCGAAGGTTTATGAGATAGAATTTACAGGAGAAGACACAGATGGTGCAGGGGATATTTAAAGACAAAGAATTTAACAGAAGGCTGACACGACTGGCATTGCCGATTGCACTGCAGAGTCTGATGCTGGCTTCGGTGGCGGCAGGAGATGCAATCATGCTGGGGCGGGTGGAGCAGGATTCCATGGCTGCTGTTTCACTTGCGACGCAGGTGCAGTTTATACAGAATATGATCATCGGGGCGGCGACGGCGACGGTGACGATTCTTGGTGCACAGTACTGGGGCAGGGGAGATAAGACAACGGTGAATGATCTGTTCTGCATGAGTCTGAAGCTGTGTGGCGGCGCATCCATTCTGTTTGCAATTGCCTGCTGCTTTTTCCCGGAGCTGCTGATGACGATTTTCACCAATGACCCTGATCTGATCCGGATCGGTGTCGGATATCTGCAGATTGCAGGGGTGTCTTATCTGCTGACCGGTATTTCACAGTGCTATCTTACCATTATGAAGATCACGGAGCATGCATCGCGTACAGCGCTGATCAGCACGGCTACGGTACTGATGAATATCGGGCTGAATGCAGTCTTTATCTTCGGGCTTCTGGGCGCACCGGCGATGGGAGCACGCGGAGCGGCGCTTGCAACGCTGATCGCCAGAATTATCGAACTTGTCTGGGCAGTCTGCTCATCATATCAGCATGGATTCATACATCCGGATCTGAAGCGTCTGTTCCGCAGGAACAGGCTGTTATCGAAAGATTTCCGGAAATGTGCGCTTCCGATTCTCGGGGCCAGTCTGTTCTGGGGCGTCGGATTTACATCATACACTGCGATTATCGGGCATATGGGAAGTGATGCTGCAGCTGCCAATTCTGTAGCGGCTGTTGTCCGCGATCTTGTGTGCTGCCTGTGCAACGGTATTGCGTCTGCGGGTGGAATTGTGGTCGGAAATGAGCTGGGCGCCGGTAATCTGTCAAAAGGCAGGGAATACGGGCAGCGTCTTGCGGTCATGAGCTTTGTGCTGGGCGTATTGTCAACTGCAGTGGTGCTTCTGGTGACAGGACCGGTTGTGAAGTTTATGATTCTGACGGAGCAGGCGAGACAGTATCTGACATGGATGATGGTGATTATGGCGGTTTACATGATCGGCAGGTGTGTCAATACCGTTATTATCAATGGAATATTCGGCAGCGGCGGGGATACGATGTTCGATATGTATTCGCTGGCGGTCATGATGTGGGGCGTTGCCATTCCGCTTGCGTTTGCAGGCGCATTTTATTTTCACTGGTCACCGCTTCTGGTATATGCATGTACATGTCTGGATGAGGTGGGGAAGATTCCGTGGGTGCTTTTTCATTTTCGCAGATATAAGTGGGTGAAGGATCTGACGAGACAGACACAGAAAGACTGATAAACAGGAGAGCAGGATGAGTGTGGTGAAAAAGACGGTAATGGCAGGTGCGGCGTTTCTGATCATGGCGGCAGGAGTGCTGCTGGCAGGGTGCGGCACAACGCAGGCAGCTGCAGGCAGCAATATTCCGGTTACGCAGAATTCACCTCTTTCTGCAGATAAAATGGACAGAACACTTCTGTGCGGAGACAGCGGATTCTGCAGTCTGACAGACCGGATTGTATCGGGAAAGGGAGCAGAAGCAGAATCGGAACTGCATACAGGAAGAACCTGGTATGCAGATCCCAAAGCTGATGCGGATACGGCAGATGGATCGAAGGCGCATCCGTTCGCGACCATTGAGGAGAGTATCAGTCAACTGCAGGCCGGAGATCTGCTGTATTTAAGAGGCGGTGTGTATTCGCCGGAGGATACAATAGAACTGAGCGGGCTGCATGGAAATGAGGGTGCCTATATTCAGATTGCGGGATATCCGGGAGAAAAGGCCGTGATTGACGGATCATACTTTACAGGAGAGGACATCAGAGCAGTTGAGATGAGCGGAACATCTTTTCTGTGGATTAAAAATCTGACACTGCAGAATTACAGCGGGCCGGAGGAAGCAATCGGAATGATCATGGAGCATTCTGCAAATCATATTCTGATTACCGGTTGTGAGATTACGGGTATCTGTGTGGATGATCCGGCGCAAGAGGATCATACGGCCAATGCGATCTTATGCTACAATACCGAAACGACCAGAGATGGTGCTGCCGGTAATATCCTGATTTATGATAACCGGATTCATGATTGTGCGACCGGCTGGTCGGAAGCCGTTTCTTTTGATGAAAATACTGAAAATGTGAATGTGCTGTGTAACAGCGTTGTAAATACCGGCAATATCGGAATCGATTTCGCAGGAAATTATTATGATGACTGCAATGCACCGGAGGTCGCTTTTTGCCGGAACTGTCTGGCCTATGGGAATTATGTGGCTGACTGTATTGCCGCATCAGGGATCACATGCTATGGAATTTATGCAGACGGGGCACAGCATATCACGTTTCACAGCAATGTGGTGACAGGCTGCAGCGGCGGAATTGAAGTGGGCGCTGAACAGCTTCCGGACAGTGATGCACATTCCACCGGAAACGTGCAGGTTGTGAATAATCTGGTGTATGGCAATCTGGAAAAGGGAATTACCATTGGCGGTTATGATACAGATACGACGGGAACGGTATTTGATTCATCTGTCATAGGCAATACGCTTTCTGATAACGGTCTTAAGGCGCCGGACGGAGACGGGGCGGAGATTACTGTTTCCAAAGTAAACGGTCTGACATTGCAGCAGAATGTGATTACGAATCAGAATGACGGGATCAGCATGATTTCTTTTGAACCTGGAAAAGAATATGTGAAAAATTATCAGGAGAGTGGAAATATTCTCGGCAGGAATCAGTAGTCTGCTTACGGATGGCAGATTTTGCAGGGAGAATAGCCTTCGCCGATCAGCGTGTCACGGCTGCCGGTAAATTCCTTTCGGTTCTTATCACTTATCCTGGAAACAGAAGAGCAGGTCGGCAGATGAAATTTCTTTGTATTTGTGTTGAGAATATAGGAGGTTTCTTTCTGCAGCTGTATTGAGGCGTTGCCGGAGGAAGCAGATGCCGGAGCGGCAGAATCCGAGCCCGTGAATTCAGGACCCGTGCTGGAACCGTCTGCGTAATTTATGGTGATACCCGGCTGCACATTATAGCAGTATATATTAAAACTGATGCCCTGACCGCTGTCTTCAATGGAACGTGCTTCCATATGTACACCCTGCGCGACAAGATCAGATCCGTTAAAGACCGGAGTTACACGGTATAGAACATGATTTCCTGTAGCATTGACATAGGAAGCAATTTCGTTTTCGTAGGGAAGCATACCGTTGATATTCAGATATCTTGTTCCTGTGATCAGATTCTGCTCGTTGGCATTCTCTGCCGTCAGTTCATAAGCCAGAAGATGGCAGCGGTTATACAGATAGTTACCGTCAATTCCGGCATATTTGACGGTATGCCAGCCGGAGGGTTTGACAGAGCCGATGGATCCGCGTTCTGCTGTCGGCATGGTATCCTTGCTGACGGAGGCGGTTGCGGTCTGGCATCTGCCAAGTGTGTCCAGCGGACTGTAGGATTCGAAAGACTCTGCAGCGGAAGCAAGTTCCTGTTTTGTAAATGAGGGAATATTGTCATCAATTGCAATGGAAGCGTTTCCCGAATAGGAAGGAATGCTCTGCAGGCTGACTGATGTTGCGACAGGAGATGCAACGATCGTTCTGGAAGCAGCAGAAGAAAGACTGTTGCCGGAACATCCGCTCAGTGTCAGTACGGAAATAAGCAACAGACTGAAGATCAGTTTTGAAAAATCATGTAAACTTGCAGAACGCTGTCGTTTCATCAGAATGTGGCCTCCACAGAACATAATTATATAAGGACTATTATAGACTTTTCTGATGCGAAGGAGAAGTCTATAATGAAAATGCAGATTTGTGTTCATGCAGACAGGCGGGAAACGGTGAAAAAGAGAAATCATATTGTCGGGACATATCTGATTGCGGTGGCAGTTGTGTTCCTTTATATTGCTTTTGGCAAGGGACAGACAGGCACTTCACTCGGGTTTGATTCCGGGAAAGTGACTGAATTGTCTGATGGCTGGTCATACAGCGAAGATGGCGGAGCATCGGAGCAGATCAGTCTTCCGCAGAACAGAAGTATTCCGGGAGTGCAGAGGGTAACCATTTCCAGAAAACTTCCGGAGCAGATCGATGACGGTTCTTCATTGGCGGTCTATTCTTCTTTTCAGTACATTCAGGTTTATGTAGGACAGAATAAAGTCAGATCATATAACGGCGCAGCAGGAATTCTCCGTACGGATGTTCCTGTGACGCAGATTCTGCTGATTTCAGCAGATGAAAGCTGGGCAGGACAGAAACTGACCATCAGTTATGAAAGTCCGCTTTCTTCCAGAAAAGGCGTGCTTCATCCGGTTCTTCTGGGAGACCGGATGGATATTATTTATTCGTTGCTGGCACATCGCCTTCTGATTATCCTCAGTGGCGCGCTGCTGATTGTCATCGGCACGGTAATTGTCGGATACAGAGCTTTTTCCGGAACAAAAGGACTGATTGGACAGGCACTTCAGTATCAGGGACTTTATATGCTGATGCTGGGAGTGTTTTTTGTGCTGCAGGCGGGCATGAATCAGATACTGTTCTGCGATCTTAACTGGTCAAGATTTCTTGAGTTTTTTTCTATTATGCTGGTGCCGGTTACCTCAATACTGGAAGTCGATACAGTGGAAAAACATCGTTTCGGAAGACTGTCAGATATACTGTGCGGCAGCTGTATTCTGATGATTCTGCTGGAATGTACAATGGCGATTGTTTTTCATATTGACTACATGAAGGTAATTGTACTGACCTATCTCATGCTGGCAATGTCGGTTGTATATGTAGTCGGCACGGTCTGGTATATTGCAGTGACAGACGGACAACTGATGCGGGAAATGAAATGGATGATTTATGCATACATGTCCATGGCAGCAGCCGGAATCGGCGAGATCTTGCTTTATTATGTGGATTCGGATAAGGAAGACTGCAGAATTCTGGCAGCAGGAGTACTGCTGCATGCACTTTTTTCCATGCAATGGATTATACAGCAGCGGAATCTGCAGGAGAATGCCAAAGAACGTTCACTTCAGCAGGCAGAAGCCAAAAGCGTCTTTCTGGCCAATATGTCTCATGAGATCAGAACACCGATCAGTGCGGTTCTGGGAATCAATGAAATGATTCTCAGGAAAACGGATGACGCAGAAATTCTGGGATATGCAAAGGATATCAGAGAATCAGGAAACAATCTTCTGACCCTGATCAATAATATTCTGAATTATTCCGGAATAGAGTCCGGGAAGCTGGAACTTCTGAACTCTGACTATGATCTGATGAACCTGTTGCAGGAGCTGTATGCGCATACGAAACAGTCAATCCGGTCTCAGAATGTGATATTGAAAATTGAAACAGATCCGAATCTTCCGGCAGTGCTCACGGGAGACCGGAATAAGGTCAGAATCATTCTGTGGAATATTCTTCAGAATGCGGTTCATTATACGAAAAAAGGATTCATCAGGATGTATGTTACCGGCAGCAGAAGAGGAAGCCATGTGGAACTGATTTTCCGGATTGAAGATACCGGAGAGGGAATGTCCGAAAATGTGCAGAAGAAGATTTTTGAATCGTTCAGCAGATCGGAAAGTCATGTTGCAGAGGGAATCGGACTTGGACTTACCGTGGCCGGATATTTTGCAAAGGCAATGAATGGAACGGTAAGTGTACATAGCCTTGAAGGAAAAGGCTCCCAGTTCGTGGTCAGGATTATTCAGGAATATGCAGTGAGCGGCCTGCTGGGGACATTTTATGAAAATGCGGATCCTGCCAATAAACAGTGGACAGCACCAGAAGCCGGGCTTCTGATTGTCGATGATGAACCGATCAATCTGAAAATCATTCAGGGATTTTTGAGCCACTCGGAAATAAAAACAGAACTGGCAGCGGATGGTTATGAAGCGCTGCAGAAGGCTTCAGGAAAGCAGTATGACGTTATTCTGCTGGATCATATGATGCCCGGCATGGATGGGGAAGAGACGTTTGCTGCATTGCAGAGGATTGCGCAGCGCAGGAAAATTGCAACACCGGTAGTCATGCTTTCCGCCGGGGCACAGGATGAGCAGAAGTATTATATCAGCAAAGGCTTTTCGGGATATCTGCAAAAGCCGGTGAATCAGGATCAGTTACTGGAAATCCTGTTCAGACTTATTCCGCAGGATAAGATTAAACCGAAGATATAACAGGAGTAGATATGGAGCATCTGAAGAGGTTTGGACCTGAATGGATTCATAAGGTTCTGCTGAAAATTTATTTTCTGATATTGCTGATGCCATTTGGCATCGCTGTCATTAATTCCATATATCCGCATTCTATGAACAGTTTTGCCGGAGACAGCTGGCAGCAGCTTTCTTTTGCACAGGTGCAGAGCCAGGGCAGTGAACTGACAATGAAAACGACATTACCGGCAGAACTTTCAGCGCATATGTCTCTTCTGGTTTATTCAAGGGAGCAGAATCTGAAGATCCGTATCGGAGATCAGATAAAGGGAGAATACATCGGAATCGGAAGGAATGAGCATGGGCAGTATGCAGCTGACGGATGGTATCAGATTACGCTTTCCAGAGCAGATTCAGGGAAATTACTGACGATTGAGATGACTGCCGCAAAGGGAAAAACGGCTGAATCTGTCAGACCGGTTTTTCTGG
Source organism: Butyrivibrio sp. (assembly GCA_022486625.1). GTDB lineage: Bacteria > Bacillota > Clostridia > Lachnospirales > Lachnospiraceae > Butyrivibrio. The sequence continues at coordinate 35,568 of JAKVKH010000006.1, forward strand.
GAGACAGAACGACGATTGTCTATCATCTTCTGATGTTGCATTTTTATCCGGTGCTATTCGGAATTCTGATGTTTCTGCTTGGACTGTTCATGCTGGGGTATTCGCTGCTGACGTGGGACAAGGGAAGCAGGCCGTTTCACTGTATCGGTGCATATATGATTTTCTGCGGTATGTATTTCTTTTTCTCTTCTGAGATCAGACAGATTTATCTGTCCGATCTCTATCGCGCGCAGAACATCAGCATTATGAGTCTGATCTTTCTGCAGATACCGCTGATGCTTTATGCAGGAGAAGTGCTGGAGGGCAGATGCGCGGTCATGACTTTTTTCTGGGAAAGACTGAATCTGATCATGCTTCCGGTTGTCGGAATTCTGATTGCGACAAGGAGCATGGATGCCCGCCATCTTTTCAAACCGATAAAAATCATCTACCTGATTCAGCTGGGAGGCTGCATTGCTGCCATGCTGTACAGAAGGTCAAAAGAAGAACTGAACCCGCTTCAGAAGGATGCTCTCTGGGGATTTACAGCACTTTTTGCAGGTGATTTTTATGAAATCTGTGCCGGATACGTGACGCATGCGGCCAGTGACAACATCGGAATCGTCATGGGGGCGCTGATTTTCAGCGGGATCGGAATATTCAGCTTCCGCAGGTGGCTGCGTACGGTAACAGCAAGAGAGCGTCAGGAACTGATCCGGAACGAGGAGAAGGATCTGTTTCTGGCAGAGATGTCTCATTCTATCCGGACACCGGCCAATGCTGTACTGGGAATGGATATGATGATTCTGCGGAAAAGCAGAGATCAGGAGATTACGGGCTATGCATCAGATATAGAAAATGCGTGCCAGTCACTGCTGAGTATTATTGATGATATTCTGGATTTTTCCAAAATCGGGAACGGTGAAATTGAACTGCAGCAGGCGGGTTATCATATGACATCGCTGGTGAATGACTGTTGTAATATGATCATGATCAAAGCTGCAGAAAAGGGACTTCGCTTCCGGGTGGTAAATAATCCGCGTATGCCGGATCAGCTGTATGGTGATGAAATACGGATCCGGCAGATCATGATCAATCTGCTGACCAATGCAGTAAAGTACACACTCCGGGGAGAGGTAACGCTGGGAATTGATTATCAGGAAGTGGATTCCAGACATCTGATACTGATAATTACAGTCAGTGATACCGGAATCGGAATCCGGCAGGAGGATATTCCCCATCTGTTTGAATCCTACAGGCGCTTTGATGAAAAGGCGAATTTCAGAATTGAAGGGACCGGCCTTGGTCTGTCCATTGTGAAGTTCCTTGTGGAACTGATGGGCGGAAAAATCGAAGTGCGAAGTGTTTATGGTGAAGGTTCTGAGTTCAGTGTGCAGATTCCGCAGAGAATTCTCGGAAACAGCAAAATGGGAGATCTCGGCGCAGTCCTTGAAAACGGGATGGAAAGGAAAAACCATAAAACAACCTGGTTCCATGCGCCAATGGCACATATTCTGATTGTAGATGATGTGCCGATGAACCTGAAAGTGCTTGCGGCACTGCTGGATGAGACCGGAATGCAGGTGGATCTGGCAGCGAGCGGTCCGGAATGTCTTATACTGACAGCAAAAAGAAAATATCAGCTGATTTTTATGGATCATATGATGCCCGGAATGGATGGAGAAGAGACGTTCCGCAGAATGAAACAGATGTCTGAGAATCAGAATGAGACGACGCCGGTGGTCATGCTGACAGCCAATGCAATTCTGGGCGCGAAGGAGGCCTATCTGCAGGAAGGTTTCTGCAGTTATCTGGCAAAGCCGGTAACCGAAGCGGCGCTTCGTGATGTATGTGTGAAGTATCTGCCGGAAGAGATGGTTTCCTGGGATAAAAATGCGGAAGAGGAAAACACAGGTGAGGACAATAACCAGGAGCATTCATTTCAGCCGGGAGAAGCACAGAACAGCGAGGGTACGGATCAGATTGCGGCGCTGGATGAATTTCTGAATACGGAAGCAGGAATTGCATACTGTGTGGATGACCGGGATCTGTACCTGGAGATTCTCGGAGAATACGTGCATCCGGACAGAGAACAGCAGATTCAGAATGCATTTGCGCAGGAGGACTGGAAAAATTATCAGGTAGGCGTTCACTCACTCAAGAGTACGTCCAGAACCATCGGTGCAGCAAAGCTTTCTGAAATGTCGCTTGCACTGGAAAATGCGGCGAAAGCGGGGGACATTGGATATATCAGGTTACATCATGAGGAAACAATGGAAATATATGAAAAACTGAAAGGCAGAATCAGGGAGATTCTGCAGTCGGAATAAAGAATGAAAACGGCTCCTCCGGTATTTCTTCGGAGAAGCCGTTTTTTATTGTCTGATTCAGTCTTTTTTCAGAAGCTTCTGAAGGTCTGCTTCAGGAGTGCTGATCGGAGCAATGTGATAATGCTCTACGAGATAATTCAGGACATTCGGTGAAATGAATGCCGGAAGTGAAGGCCCCAGAAGAATGTTCTGGATACCGAGGTGCAAAAGGGTCAGCAGGATGCAGACTGCCTTCTGCTCGTACCAGGACAGAACAAAGGAAAGCGGGAGTTCATTGACGCTGCATCCGAATGCATCTGCAAGTGCAACGGCAACCTGAATGGCACTGAAGGCATCATTACACTGTCCCATATCCATGATGCGCGGAAGACCGGCAACAGTTCCAAGGTCCAGATCGTTAAAGCGGTATTTGCCGCAGGCAAGTGTCAGAATAATGGAATCGGAAGGTGTCTGCTTTACAAATTCCGTATAGTAGTTACGACCGGGCTTTGCACCATCACAACCGCCCACCAGGAAGAAGTGACTGATTTCGCCTTTTTTGACTTCAGCGACTACCTGATCCGCAACAGACAGAACCGTTCCGTGACCGAAACCGGTGGTGACTTCGTGTCCGCCGTTGATTCCCGTCAGCGCCTTATCTTCGCTGTATCCGCCAAGTTCCAGTGCCTTTTCGATAACAGGAGTAAAGTCTTTATCTTCTCCAATGTGTACAAGACCGGGATAGGAGACAACCTCTGTGGTATAGACACGGTCAATGTAGGAAGCCTTCGGAGGCATCAGGCAGTTCGTGGTAAACAGAACGGGAGCAGGAATGGAATCAAATTCCTTTTGCTGATTCTGCCATGCGGTACCGAAGTTTCCTTTCAGATGTGCATATTTTTTCAGTTCCGGATAGGCATGAGCAGGGAGCATTTCGCCATGGGTATAGATATTGATGCCCTTGCCCTCCGTCTGTTCAAGAAGAGCCTTAAGGTCATACAGATCATGCCCGCTGATGACGATGAAGGGACCCTTTTCAATGGTGAGCGGAACGGTTACAGGAGTCGGTGTTCCGTAGGTCTGTGTATTGGCTTTGTCAAGGAGTGCCATGCACTTGAGGTTGACTTCGCCTGTCTTTAATACCATTGGAAGCAGTGCCTCCATGGTGTCCTCATAACCGATAGCGAACATTGCACGATAGAAGAACTCATTCACATCAGCGTCTGTATAGCCGAGTACCATGGCATGATAAGCATAGGCAGCCATGCCGCGCAGGCCGAACAGAATCAGGGACTTGAGGGAACGGATGTCTTCGTTCGCATTCCAGACTTCATCCATGTCATAATCGTCATTCTGCCCGCAGGGGGAACCGCATGCGGTACAGCCGGGACTCAGCATGTCCTTCTGGGCATGCACTTCGTCAATCATAGCCTGAATGGTACTGCTGTTAAAGTTCACATTGGTGATGGTGGTGAACAGGCCGGAGATCATAGCCTTATCCGTATCTGCAGTTGGGACATTTCCGCCGGCAACGGAGCGTGCCAGACCGACAAGTGCACCGGTCAGCTGATCCTGAAGTCTTGCCACATCTGCAGTCTTTCCGCAGACACCTGCCTTACCTGTACAGCCGGTGCATCCGGCTGTCTGTTCACATTGAAAACAAAACATATCGCTCATCTTTTTAATTTTCCTTTCGTGCCGTTAAGGCATTTTTTATTGAAATTCAGTTTTCGGATTTGATTACGGATACGGGACATCCGCCTTCTGCATCTTTTACTGCAGCTTCATTTGCTGCGGACGGATCTGCGATGACTTCAGCAGCACCATCCTCTGCAATGCGGAATACTTCGGGGCATGTTGCAGCGCACATACCGCATCCGATACACCCGGTTCTGTCAATGGATACTTTCATGATCTGCCTCCTTCTGAATTGTGGATCAAAATGTTCAGTCCAGTATCTCTCCGTCAGTGGAGAGGGTAACAACCTGCCACGGAATCATTTTGCCGCTTCTTTGCAGCGCGGTCCTGACCGCATATTCAATCCCTCCGCAGCAGGGAACTTCCATACGCACAACAGTGACACTTTTAATATCGTTATTTGCAAGAATCTCAGTCAGCTTGTCTGCATAGTCTGCATCATCAAGCTTCGGGCAGCCGATCAGGGTGACGTGGCCCCGGATGAATCTTGCGTGGAAGTCAGATCTTGCATAAGCGGTGCAGTCTGCAGCAATGAGGAGCTTTGCACCGTCAAAATAAGGCGCGTTTACAGGCGCAAGCTGGATCTGTACCGGCCAGGTGGACAGCTCGGAAACTGTACCGGTCATTGCGGCTGCCGGAGCCGCTGTGGAAGGCGTCAGAACTTTGAAAGCACTTCCGGGGCAGGAATGGGAGATGGTGTGTGCGGCGCTTCCCGGGCAGCCGGTATGCGGCATTTCTTCTTTCAGTGCCTTTGCACGCAGAACAGCTTCCTGATTATATTCAGCAGCTTCTCTTTCTGTGAATGTGATTGCGTTTGCAGGGCAGGTCGGAAGACAGTCACCAAGGCCATCACAGTAATCGTCCCGCATCAGTTTCGCCTTGCCGTCCACCATGGCAATGGCACCTTCGTGACATGCTGCTGCGCAGGCACCGCAGCCATTGCATTTTTCTGTATTGATTTCAATAATTCTTCTTTTCATAAATGGAATAAACCCCTTTCACATCATCTGGTGTTCATGATATTGCCTCATGTCTGTTGATGGAATCAGTGTAACCTGTTTCCTCAGCGTAGTATGTTGCAAATGTTACGGATTAAAAATGAATCTGAAAAAAGAATACTTGACAGAGATAACTGTAACTGATAGAGTTACATTAACAGGAAAAATACTCACCACGGAAAGGAAAAAATGATGAGAAAGAAAACATTTGCAAAAGGAACATTAATACTGCTGATGATCGGAAGTCTTGCACTTACTGCATGTGGAGCGGCAGGCACAGCAGATCAGGGCACGAAGGGCGGGACGGATGTTTCGGCTGCAGCGGCAGATGAAGAAGTCAGCCTTCCTGAGGAAGAAACACCGGAAACGGCTACAGCTGGAGACAGTGCACAGGCAGGATTGTTTACATCCTTTGATGCGACTGATCTTTCCGGAAATCCGGTGGATGAAACCATATTTGCAAAGGATACGATCACCATGGTTAATATCTGGGCGACCTATTGCGGACCGTGCCTGAATGAAATGCCGGAGCTGGGGGAACTCAGCCAGGAATACGCAGACAAAGGAGTACAGATCATCGGCATTCCGATTGATACAATTGATACCTACGGAAAACCGGATCAGGCACAGATCAATACTGCTGCTGAACTGGCGTCACAGACCGGTGCTGATTATACACACATTCTGCCGTCTGAAGATCTGCTAAGTCGTGGGCTTTACAATATCTATGCAGTGCCGACGACATATTTCGTGGACAGCAAAGGAAATCAGGTCGGACAGGAATACATGGGAGCAAAGAGTAAAGCAGACTGGGCAGCCATCATTGATCAGCTGCTGGCAGAACAGGAGGCAAAGTAAATGACGGCAGAATTTTCGCTTGCGGTACATGGCCTGGTATATCTGTATCATCATACCGGCCGGACGATATCAAGCGATACCCTTGCGCAGAATATCTGTACCAATCCGGCCCGTGTCAGGAAAGTCATGGGAATACTTAAAAAGAGCGGACTGACAGTATCTACGGAAGGAAAGGGAAGCGGATATGAGTCACTTCCGGATGCAGGAGAAATCACACTGCTGCAGATTCTGGATGCGCTGGAGGAACAGGTGGTATCTGCTTCCTGGCGTTCCGGTAGTGTGGATATGGATTGCATGATTGCATCCGGAATGGCGGATGCAATGGATGAAATCTATGGCGGGATGAATAAGAGCTGCCGGGATTATCTTGCGAAGATTACCATTGCTTTCATTGATCGGAAGCTGGTTCAGAAAAAGGCACAGAGAAAATAACAGCCGCCCGTGGCGCGCAGAAATGAGGATCGCATGAACATGAACTATGATGCAATTGTAATCGGATTCGGTAAGGGTGCAAAGACGCTGACAGGAGCATTGGCAAAGCAGGGAAAAAGGGTTGCACTGATAGAGAAGTCAAAGAAGATGTATGGAGGAACCTGCATTAATGTCGGGTGTATTCCGTCAAAGTCACTGGTTCACAGTGCGGCGGCGGTTCCTGCAGAGCTGCCTTTTACACAGAAGAGAGAACTGTATGCAAAGGCAGTTGCAGAGAAGAACCGCGTGACTTCCATGCTCAGACAGAAGAATTATGATAAGCTTGCACAGCTGGAAGGTGTGACGGTTTATGACGGCGAGGCGGAATTCCTTTCGGTAAAAGAGGTACGGGTAAACGGAGACGGAGAGCAGATCGTGCTGGAAGCAGAACAGATTTTTATCAATACCGGCGCGGAACCGGTAATCCCGGGAATCCCCGGAATAAAGGATAATCCGAAGGTGTTCTTCTCTGAAACCATGATGGATCTGGAAGAACTGCCAAAGCATCTGATTCTGATCGGCGCAGGGTATATCGGAATGGAATTTGCATCCATGTACCGTAATTTCGGATCGGAAGTTACGGTTCTGCAGGATGGTGATGTATTCCTTCCCAGAGAGGATGATGATATTGCAGCGGCGATCAGAGACATTCTTGAAAAGCGGGGGATTAACTTCCGTACCGGCGTGAAGGTACAGGAGATTGCAGATGGAAAAGTCATCTGTGATCAGGGCGGCAGGCAGCTGATTGTTGAAGGGGATGCCATTCTTATTGCAACCGGCAGAAAGCCGATGACAGGAGGACTTCATCCGGAGAGAGCCGGTGTAGAACTTACGGAGCGCGGTGCAGTAAAGGTGGATGATGCACTCAGAACGACAGTGCCAGGGATCTGGGCAATGGGAGATGTGACAGGAGGACTTCAGTTTACCTATACTTCGCTGGATGATTACCGCGTGGTGGCGGGGCAGGTTATTGCGTCAGCGCAGGATCTGAAGGAATATCGGATTCCATCAAGGCAGAATGTTCCGTATTCTGTATTTATGGATACACCGCTTTCCAGAGTAGGTGCCAGTGAGAAAGATCTTTTGAAGCAGGGGATTTCTTATAAGACGTTGAAACTGCCTGTAGCGGCAATTCCGAAGGCACAGGTACTCAGGAAAACAGACGGACTGCTGAAGGCCATGATTGATCCTGAATCCGGGAAGATTCTTGGCGCGGCACTTTTATGCGAAGAGTCCTATGAGATGATCAACATCATAAAGCTGGCTATGGACATGGGGGCAGGTGCAGGGGTGTTAAAAAATCAGATCTTCACCCACCCGACCATGTCAGAAGCCTTGAATGATCTCTTTACATATCAATAATATTATCATCTTTTTTTACATTCAGGGTCTTTATGGAGAATGCTTCCACGAGAAGCGTGATACCGCCGACCAGAAGGTAGGCGGCCAGAATGAAATTCATGGCCAGCATGGATGCAAGCGGCAGGAAGATAAACAGCAAAGCGGCAATGATATTGAAAATGCCGCTTCCTGTCAGCCATCCATATCCGGTAACCGCAAAGAAATTCAGTTTGTTACCGAAAGAAATTTTTTCAATGCCCATCAGCAGCAGAATCCATCCGAAGAGAAATGCAAAAGTGGAAGTGGTAACGCCTCGTGGAGAGAACAGCAGCATGATGCCGAGAATGATATTCAGAATACCGCTGACAAGGTTCCCGGCTGACCGGAACCACAGCGGAGACCTTGCATAGTCGATAATCTGGTAGACTCCGAGAACAATCAGTATGATGCAGGCCAGCACTTCAATCACGGTCATGGTTTCCATCGGAAAAATAAAGCACAGAATGCCGAGAAGTATCATCAGAATGCTGATGACAAAGCTTGCAGTACGTACCGATTTTACTTTCTGATTCCAGTGGTTTACAAATTCATCTGCGAGATTCATGTCTGAATTGAAACGTATCATATGAATACCCCCTTTTCTGATTTAATTATAGTGGAAGTATTCGAAAATGTAAGGTGACAGATTATCGGATCTGTTTCTTTTTTTGTGCTGCTTTTTTTTCAGCTTTTTTTATCAGTACATCTTCCCTGTTATGTTTGAGAACCGCATGGACGATAAAGATGGAAATATCCATAAACAGATGGGCGATCAGGATGCTGACAATAACACCGTTAGATTTGAGCAGAAATTTTGTGGTAAAGCCCACCCAGCACATCAGCCCGGAATAGATGATGATGAGGATCAGGAGAGGCATATTTTCCCAGAGGCTGACCATGGTTTTTGAAAAGTCCTTCCAGGTAAAATCAAAATAAATGAAACGACCAATGACAAGTCCGACAAAATAGATGATCAGTTCGTTATAATTTGTATCCTGATAAACAAAGCGGATATACAGGAAAATCAGAATCATGTAGATGGTGCTGACAAGTCTGATGGATGCTTTCTGACTTGATTTTACAGTACGCAGAGGAACAAAACAGTGGTCCAGCAGAGTATTCAGAAAGACGGACATGAATATGAAGACCATCAGGAGAATATCATCATAACGGTTCCATATGACGCGGTATTCCCTGATTTTCATAAAGCGTTCAATCAGGTAATAGGCAGAGAGAAAGAACAGAATAGAGGTACTGGAAAATACCAGTTCATAAAAACTTTCCACTACCCGACAGGTTTCAAGGTTAATGATTTTTCCCTTTTTTTTTCGATGGACATCCGCTGGAAGTGAATGTCTGAGGTCTTCATCCTGATCACTCAGACGCTGTGCATGTCTGGCATCCAGAAAAATGAGCAGCAGCACAATGATCAGTCCGATGAAGGCAACGATCAGAAACCAGCCGGCATTTTTCCAGTCGAGGTAATGTGAAACATATTTGTTATTCATGACAGAAAATCCTCTTTTCATTCAAATTGTTATAACAACGCATAAGTATATCACTTTAAAACGCAATATGGATATGCAGGACAGACATTTAAGGAATATTAAGAAAATAGACTGTAAAATCTGATACAATAAGAAAAGATATGTGTGGCAGGAAAAGTTATTTTCCAAAGGAAATGGAAATCAGTATGAAAAGAGAAATTACGAGGGTAGAGCATCCGGATCATATTTTGTCGTATTTCAGGCTGGAAACAGGGCCGCTTGCGATTGTCACAGTATCCGGAATTATTTATAACGTGGGGATGACAGCAGGCCCTTATTTTGAAGGCCAGCTGGCACAGTGCCTTTATGATATTATGAAAGGCCGCAGAACATTACAGGATATGCTGATGCTTGCAGGAACTTATCTGGCAGTGATTTTTCTGGTACAGCTGATGCGCTGCCTGAAGCGTTTTTATGTGCGCAGGTTTGCTAATGATACGAGTCGGAATATGCGGCATATGCTATACAACAGTCTGGTTAATATGAGCAGAGCACAGCTGGAGCAGGAAAACCTGGGAAGCATCATGACCAAGGCCGTAGGAGATGTGGATGCCTGTGTCGAGGGCATGCGGAAATTCACGACGGAGGTCTTTGATACCGGAGTTGTGCTGGTAGCTTATCTTGTGATGCTCTTTGGCTATGATTATCGTCTGGCCTTTATGTCCTGCGGCTTTACGCTGGCCGCGTATTTTATTGCCGGTAGACTTAAAAACGTGGTGACTTCCTACAGCGCAGCTTACCGTAAAAGTGCCGGACTTCTGAATCAGGCGACAATGGATCGTGTTTCCAATGAGATTACCTACAGGGTTTATGGTTGTGAAACACAGCGGGATGAGGCATATGAAATCAGGCTGAAAGATTATGAAAAACGGGCGGTCAGAGCGAATCTCTGGGAAAGTACCATGCAGCCTCTGTATAATATTATTTCCATGTGCGGAGTGGTGCTGATTATTTTCTTCGGCGCCCGCAATGTAGCGGGGCAGGGCTGGACAAGCTGGAATATTGCTGCATTTACGACCTTTATGAGCTGTTTTGCCAAAATGGCACTGAAGTCGTCAAAGGCAGCAAAGCTCTTTAATGCAGTGCAGAAAGCGAAGGTATCATGGAAGAGAATCCGTCCGCTGATGAAGGAATATGTGGAAAAAAGTACAGATTCAGAAATTGATTTCAAAGCGCAGGAGGCACTTTCTGTTTCTCATCTGCAGGTTGGAAAGCCGGATGGTACACAGATTTTTTCTGATGTCAGTTTCTGTGCAGAGCCGGGACAGATCATCGGGATCACGGGACCTGTGGCATGCGGAAAGTCCACACTGGGCAAGGTGCTCATCGGAGAGATCCCCTATGAAGGCAGTATCATGGTCGGAGACAGAGAACTTTCATCTCTGAGTGAGTATGAACGCAGCAGACTGGTGTCCTATATGGGACATCAGCCGGAACTGATGAGCGATACGATCGAAGAAAATATCCGTCTGGGAGAGGAAAAAGAGACAGACGGTTTTCTGAAAGCGGTATGTATGGAGGAAGATCTGCAGCAGATGCCGCAAAAGGTAAAGACACACGTCGGGAACGGAGGCGTTCGTCTGTCGGGCGGGCAGCAGGCTCGTGTGGCACTTGCCAGAACACTGTATCATGAAGGACAGATTCTGGTACTGGATGATCCATTTTCTGCAGTGGACAGAAAGACGGAAGCAGAAATCTTCCGTAATCTGAAAAAAATTGCGGAAGGGAAGACTGTGCTTCTGATTTCGCACAGGCTGTGGCTGTTTCCGCAGACTGATCGGGTACTGTTTATGGAAAACGGGCACACATTGTATGCACCGCATGAGGAAATGCTGAAAAAAAGCGATGATTATGCGCAGCTGTATCGGATGCAGATGGCAGGAGGTACAGAAGATGCAGAATAAATATGGACTGAAAACTGTACTTGGGAAAATTATCCGTGGATCCGGAGCGATGACGTTTCTGATGTTGGTACTGATTATCGGTGCTGTGGTATCTGCGCTTTTCCCGCCGCTTGTACTTGAGAAAATTGTAAACTGTCTTACGGCAGGTCAGGGCGTTTCACTTCTGATGGCAATCGAATATTTTGCACTGATTGCGGTTTCCGGAGTAATGGAATCCGGACAGAATGTCATGATTACTGTTTTCGGGCAGAAGGTTACACACGGCCTTCGAAGTGAGATGTGTGATAAACTGCGCCGCCTTCCGGCAGCATATTATACGGCAAATGAAGCAGGCAAGATCACATCCAGGTTCGTAAATGATGTGGATACCATTGATACTCTTTTTACGGATGGTATCATCGGTATGTTTGCGGATGCCTGCAAGATCGTCAGTATTCTTGCGGTAATATTCTGGCTGAGCAGAGGACTGGGAATTCTGCTGTTGATTGTGACGCCGCTCCTGTTCCTTATGACCAGAGCTTTTCAGAAGAAAATGCTGGACGCACAGATGGAAAACAGGGTAGCTGTGGCGAAGGTGAATAATCATGTGCCGGAGACCATTCAGAATATCCGCATGATTCACACATTGTTCCGGCAGAAATACATGGAGCGCAGATATGACGAATATATACAGGAAAGTTACCGTGCAACGGATAAAACCAATCTGTACGATTCTGTATATTCTCCGATTATTATTTTTACCGGTTCCTGTGTGACGGCGGTCATGATGATATGCGCGGCCATGGGCGGAGGAATGCGTGAATTTTTCGGCGTGTCCGTCGGAACTGCGGTTGCCATGATTTCCTATGTCAGCAGAGTATTTGATCCGCTTGAGAGTATCGGTATGGAGATTCAGAGTATTCAGTCAGCGGTGGCAGGTGTGAAGCGCATGAATGAATTTCTGAGAGAAGAAGAGCGCCCGGAAGCCGGAAAAAAAGCAGAAGATGGGAAAGAAGACGCAGGCGGACAGAATCCGGAAGATGGGATCCGTTTTTCTGATGTGACTTTCCGCTATGGAACGGATCAGCCTGTATTTGAACATCTTGATTTTACAGTGGCGAAGGGAGAGCATGTGACCTTCGTCGGCAGGACGGGTGCCGGTAAGAGTACAGTGTTCAGACTTCTGCTGGGACTCTATGTGCCGGAAGCAGGGAACATAAGTGTTTTCGGAACCAAAGCTCTGGAAATTCCGGATGGCAGTAAAAGAAAGCTTTTTGGCTATGTGGAGCAGAAGTTCAGTCCGGTAAACGGAAGTGTTGCAGAGCAGATTTCGCTATATGATCCGGAGATTACCGGCGTGCAGATTCAGAAGGCGGCAGAACTGACAGGACTTCATGAAGTGATTACCGCATTGCCGAAAGGATATGATACGCAGATCGCAGATGCAACGTTTTCACAGGGGCAGTATCAGCTGCTCTCGATTGCAAGGGCGGTTGCAGCACAGCCGCAGATCCTGTTGCTGGATGAAATTACGGCGGATCTTGACAGTGATACGGAGAAACGTGTACTGGAAGCACTTGAACGTGCAGGCGCCGGCAGAACGGTGCTGTCTATTTCACACAGACTGCAGGAATATACAGGGAATCAGAGACTGATTACGATAGGTCAGCAGGTCGTGCAATGAGAAAGTTCTGTAACATAAGTAAATATTGAAGTAAGGATGTCATAATGCTTTTTTCGAGTCTGATTTTTATTTTTCGCTTTCTGATTATTTTTATGTTGATTTATTTCCTGACACCGGAGAGATACCGGAATATTGTGCTTTTTGCAGGAAGTATCGTGTTCTATGCAGCGGGGGAACCGCGGTTTGTATTTATCATGCTGGGTTCGGTCTGTCTGAATTATGTTTTTTATCTTCTGATCAGAAAGAGTGGGGCGGGTAGCCGGAAGCTCTTTCTGATTCTGATGCTGCTTTTTAATTTCGCACTTCTGTTTGTATTCAAATACTGGGATTTTGCGGCGGAGACACTGACAACGATTTTCGGGCATCCGCTGATGCCGGTACTGAAACTGGTATTGCCACTCGGCATCAGTTTCTATACGTTTCAGATTGTATCGCTCCAGGCAGACAGTTATATGGCACTTCAAAACGGTCAGGAGACAAGGCAGATTTCATTTCTGACTTTTGCCACCTATATTATCATGTTTCCACAGCTGGTGGCAGGACCGATTCTGAAATATGATGAAGTGGCATCAGAAATGGAGCACAGGATCTGTTCGGCAGAAAAAGCGGAGGATGGGTTCAAACTGTTCATTTTCGGGCTGGCATTGAAAGTGCTCCTGGCGAATAAAATCGGAACACTCTGGTCAACCATCTGTATGGCGGGAATGGATGCTTTGTCAGCGCCGATGGCATGGCTTGGTGCTTTTGCCTATTCGTTTCAGATCTATTTTGATTTCTGGGGCTATTCGCTGATGGCAATGGGACTTGGAGAAATGTTGGGATTCTATTTTCCGGAGAATTTCCATGATCCTTATCTTGCCAGAACAATGACCGGTTTCTGGCGCAGATGGCATATCACGCTGGGACGCTGGTTCAGAGAATATGTATATATCCCAATGGGCGGCAGCAGATGCAGTCGGGAAAGGACATTCCGGAACATCCTGATTGTATGGGCATTGACGGGACTCTGGCATGGCGCCAGCTGGAATTTCGTATTGTGGGGTCTGACATTCTTTGTGCTGATTTCACTGGAAAAGGCTTTTTATGGAAAATATCTTGAAAAGAACGCTGTGCTCGGTCATCTGTATATGATTCTGCTGATTCCGGTGACATGGGTGATTTTTGCCATTACGGATTTTACGGATCTTTTGTCTTATCTTCGTTGTATGATCGGGATGCCGCCGGCAGGAGTTCTGACGGGGGCAGATCAGCTCTTTCGGTATCTGCGGCAGTACGGATTGCTTCTGGGATTCTGTGTCCTTTTTTCAACGGCAATACCGATGATGCTGTATCAGAAGTACAGGAAGCACTGGTGGATGCTGCTTACCTTATTTGCGGCATTTGTATTTTCTGTATATGAAATTGCAAACGGAAGCAGTAATCCGTTTCTGTATTTCCGTTTCTGATTTCCGGCGGTTTCAGAGAAATAATGTTATGAATAATGAATTGAGGCTTAAGTTGAATGGCTGATAAAAGCAGAGATAAGGAAGAATTAAAAAGGGGAATCAGAAGGATGTGGCACAGATGCCCGCTTCTGATGGGAACCATCTGTATATTTACGGTGGCGGGGATTATGGGTGCGGCAAAGACTGCGCTGACAACTCCTGTACCGGTAGGAAAATATCTTGCAGATCATCTGACATCGCCATGCTGGAGTGATCTCACGGCAATGGCAGAGGAAGTACCGGAGCCGGATGCCGTATCAGCGGATGCATCCGCATCAGTAAAACCTTCAAAGCAGGAGAAAGATACCACAGGGGAAGTGTCAGGAGAAAAGAATACCGGGACAGCAAAAAAAACAGTGTCTGCTGACAGCAGTACGGCACTGGCAGCAGGAGTGGCTTCCTCAGATGCAGATATTGCAGGAGAGGGCGATTCTGCAGGGCAGATTATTGGTGTAACGAAGTTTGTTTCTTATACACCGGTAAAGGTCAGTTCCAGATATTATAAGGATGCCGGCAAGACTGCGTTGACCACAGAGTATCCCTACAGTGAAGTAAAGGCGGACTATTTCTCTGATGCTTTGTTTATCGGGGATTCCAGAACACTCGGGCTTCATGATTATTCCGGTTGGAAGGATAAGGCAGATTTCTTCTGTGATAATGGTTTTTCTGCATATCAGTGGGTGAAGGATGGCAAGGCGGTAAATCAGAAGACAGGGAAAACAGTTGATCTTCAGAGTGCTATTTCCGGAAAAAAGTATGGGAAGATTTATCTGATGGTTGGCATGAATGATCTCGGCTACGGAACTACGGATCTGTATGTATCTGATATGAAAAAAATGCTTGCCATGCTTGAAAAAGCACAGCCGCAGGCCATCATATATCTGATGGGCAATCTTCATATGGCAGCCTCCAAAAGTGATATGAAGGGTGTCTACAATAATATCAGTCTGAATGCCAAAAATGTGGCGATGGCTTCCCTTGCAGACGGAACCCGAATCTTTTATCTGGATGTCAATCCGTTGTTTACGGATAAGAACGGATATCTGAAGGATGAACTTACCTTTGACGGATTTCATCTTTATGCCCAAGGCTATCAGGAGTGGGCGGATTATATCAGAAAGCACGGAATCGTCAGGTGAAACGTTATGGCACGGATGACAGTAAAGCAAAAATAGAATATAATGAGCCGTAAGATCAAAGGAAAAAGACGGGAAGTAAAAGAGCAATGAAAGAATCAGCAGGTACAAAATTAATCAGGATTTTTTCCGGCAAACAGATGTCGGAAGCATTTATCAACAGTATATTTCTGGCACTGTCCGGTGGATTTCAGGATGCCTACACTTATTTTACCAGAAATGAAGTTTTCTCCAATGCGCAGACCGGCAATGTGGTGCTGATGAGTCAGCATTTCATGAAAGGACAGTGGGCACAGGGACTTCGTTATCTGCTGCCGATATTGGCATTTGCAGGAGGCGTTTTTGTAGCGGAAACTGTTCAGGGCAGATATAAGTTTGCACAGAAGCTTCATTGGAGACAGGGAATTTTGCTGGCAGAGATCCTGATTCTGGTATTGGTAGGCTTTATTCCTGGAAACTGTAATACGCTGGCGACAATTCTGGTATCTTTTTCCTGTGCAATGCAGGTGCAGAGTTTCCGTAAGGTGAAGGGGTATTCCTATGCCAGTACAATGTGCATTGGGAATCTTCGCAGCGGGACAGCAGCATTGTCACTGTATGCAAGGGAAAAGAACCGTGATCAGCTCAGGCAGGCAATGTACTATTTTGGTGTTATTCTGTTTTTTGCACTTGGAGCGGGAATCGGCGGTGTGCTGTCGGAATGCTTCGGCTTTCATGCAATATGGATTTCCAGTGGCCTTCTGGCGGTCAGCTTTCTGCTGATGTTCCTGGAAAAACTGAAATGATAAAGGTGAAATTTCGTGAATAAAAATGAACATGTGATAAAAACTGTATATGATGGCTCCATAGCACAGGAAATGGAGATTGAACCCGGAGATGTTTTACTGTCCATTAATGGAGAGGAAGTGGAAGATGTCTTTGACTACCGATATCTGATCAAGGACGAGAATGTGGATGTGCTGATTCGCAAGCCATCAGGGGAAGAATGGGAACTGGAAATTGAGAAGGACTATGACGATGATCTGGGCATGGAATTTGATAATGCACTGATGAGTGATTATCGTTCCTGCAGCAATAAATGTATCTTCTGTTTTATTGACCAGATGCCTCCGGGAATGAGGGAGACACTTTATTTCAAGGATGATGATTCAAGGCTTTCTTTTTTGCAGGGCAATTATATCACACTGACCAATATGGATGATAAAGCCGTAGACCGCATTATCAGAATGCAGCTGGCACCGATCAACATTTCGGTACAGACAACAAATCCTGAACTGCGCTGCAAAATGCTGAATAATCGTTTTGCAGGTGAGAAACTGAAATATCTGAAAAAGCTTTATGACGGTCATGTGGAAATGAATGGGCAGATTGTCTGCGTAAAAAATGTAAATGACGGCGAAGAGCTAAGACGCACCATCAACGATCTGATGCAGTATCTGCCGTTTATGCGAAGCGTATCGGTGGTTCCTGCCGGTATTACGAAATTCAGAAAGGGATTGTATCCGATTGAGCTTTTTGACAAAGAGGAAGCAGGCGCAGTTATAGATCTGATCGAAAGTTATCAGCAGTCCTGCTATGAAAAATACGGTCTCCATTTTATTCATGCAAGTGATGAATGGTATATTACGGCAGGACGTGAGCTTCCCGAAGAAGAACGGTATGATGGCTATATTCAGCTGGAAAACGGTGTCGGCATGATGCGTTTGTTCATGACGGAATTTCAGGAGACACTGGAGGAAGCAGTGGAAGATCCCGAATATCCGCAGAAAAAGGATACGTTCTGCAGAACGCTTACGCTTGCAAGCGGAAGACTGGCATATCCGGTAATCCGTGATGCTGCACAGAAAATGATGGGGGCATTTCCGCAGATTAAAATTAATATATATGCAATCAGAAATGACTTTTTCGGAGAAACGATTACGGTATCAGGGCTGATCACAGGGCAGGATCTGGTAAAACAGATTCTGGAGCGCAGGGAGGCAGGAGAGGATCTGGGAGATGTACTGCAGATCCCGTCCAATATGCTGCGAATGGGAGAACAGGTCTTTCTGGATGATATGACGCTGCAGGAGGCGGAGCAGAAACTGAAGATGAAGGTAGTTCCGCAGGAGGAAGGCGGGAAAGCCTTTGTGGAGGCTGTTCTGAACCCGGATTACTGCATGAAGCGTGATAACAGTAATTTTGTATACATTAAGGCATTTGACCGTGATCATACGGAAGGAAAAGACAGCGAAGAGGCAGAAAAGAACGCTTGTCCGGAAAATGAAGATGGAACTGACAGATAGGGAAATGAATCATCTGCTGCATGCACTTCTTGATCTGGGAGAGACAATGCTGATATCCGGCGCAGAAATCAACCGGGTGGAGGATACGCTGATCAGGCTGGGAATGGCTTACGGCGCAAGGAAGATGAATGTATTTGTCATTACCTCCAGTATCGTCATTACCATGGCGTTTCCGGAGGAACTTGAAGTGACACAGACGCGTAGAATTCTTGACTGTGCAGGCAATGATTTTACAAGGCTTGAACAGCTCAATCATCTGAGCAGAACCTGCTGCAGAGAGCAGTACAGCGTTGCAGAGTTTCAGCAGAAAATTGATGAAATCCGGAATGAACCGGTTTCTGACTGGCCTCTTTTTACGGGCAGTATGCTGGGAACTTTCAGTTTCGCCATCTTTTTCGGAGGAACAGTATGGGATGGAATTATTGCTGCAGGTTTTGCAGTGGCAATCTGTTTTCTGCAGAAATATATGCGCAGAATCTGCCCGAATACCATGGTGTTCAATCTGCTGACCGCGTTTCTGATTGGTCTTGGGATCACACTTCTGGCAGGAGCGGTTCCGGGGCTTCATTCTGATAAGATCATGATCGGTGATATCATGTTGCTGATTCCCGGTATTGCAATGACAAATGCAATACGTGATGTCCTGGTAGGAGATACGATTTCCGGCGCCATGCGACTGATTGAGAGTCTTCTCTGGGCAGGTTCTCTTGCCTGTGGCTTTATGATTTCCATGTGGATTCTGGGAGGTGCAGTGAGATGACAGTCAGTGAGATAATCCTGCAGCTGGTAATGGCATTTGCCGGCTCTGTCGGATTTACGATTCTGTTCCGGCTGCGCAGACAGCTGATTATTCCTGCATCACTTGGCGGGTGCCTGAGCTGGGGGATTTATCTGCTTGCGCATCTTCATTACAATATCTTTTTTGCCTGCCTGATTGCATCTGCGTTCGCTGCGCTGTATTCAGAGCTTCTTGCCAGAATCAGGAAGGCGCCGGTTACGCTGTTTTTTATTTCAGCAGTAATACCGCTGATTCCGGGAAGCACACTGTATTACACAATGAGCTATGCAGTGCAGCGCAACTGGGAAAAGGCAGGAGAATATGGGAATATGACATTGCAGTATGCATTTGCCATTGCAGTAGGCATCAGTCTGATCTGGGCATTGTTCAGTATGAGGCAGAAAATCCGTAAGGGGGATGACATGAAAATGGATAAAAAGGATAGAACATGAGAAGAGAATAACCCCCGAATTTTAGGAAGAAATGTTGCCATGCATGCAAATTAACGGGAATAATTATTTTTGTGTTCGCTTTTTTGTCAACAAATGCTGTTGTCTTTTACAAAATTAATAGTAATATAAACTCTGTTACCCTGAAAAAATTGGAAGTAATCTGACATCAGGGACGGGAGATTGATCTGGTAGCATGAAAAAGACATTGGGTTTAGCGGGAGTAGTGGCGATTGCAGTACTTGCGGTCATTTATATCGGTTTTTCGTTGTTCTTTATGAATCATTTTCAGTTTCATACGATGTTGAATGATCAGAATGTTTCAATGAAAACAGAAAAGGAAATTGAAAAACAGCTCAGCAGTGAAGCTGAGAATTATCAGATAACGATTACGGGAAGAAACGATCTGAAGGCGACCATATCAGCGAAGGAGATTTCTCTCCAGCCTGTATTTGATGGTAAAATTGAACAGTTGCAGAAAAGTGCGAATGCATTTGCCTGGCCGGTAAGTCTTTTTGTTACCAGAACATACCAGAATGATTCAGTTGCGGATTATTCGGAAGATGAACTTTCACAGAAGATAAGTGGTCTTGCATTCTGGGATGCATCTAATGTGACAGCTCCTGCAGATGCAACATATGCGTATCAGAACGGCAGTTATCAGATTGTTCCGGAAGTGGAAGGAACAACGCTGAACCGTGAGCAGACGGTAAAGGCAATTACATCGGCAGTCGGCGGAATGGAAGAAGAACTGTCGCTGGAAGATGCGGGATGCTATCAGGCTCCTGCAGTGCGTAAGGATGATGAAAATCTTAAAAAGACAGTGGCCGGTCTGAATCAGTTTGTCGGAACCACGATTACGTTTGCATTCGGAGATCAGACGGAAGTGCTGAACGGAGATCTGATCAAGGATTGGCTGACAGTCAGCGGAACAGATGTGAAACTGAATGAAGATCAGGTCAAAGCGTATGTGAAGACGCTTGCACAAAAATATGATACATTTGGCAGCAGCAGAAGTTTTCATACAGCATCAGGTAAGGATATCACGGTAAACGGTGGTGATTACGGCTGGTGGATGGATCGCGATTCAACAACAAAGGCAATTATCCAGGCACTTACCGCGCAGAAGAGCGGAGCAATGACACCGGTGTATTATGCAACAGCTGCAGTATATGGAACTCCTGATTATGGAAACAGCTACGTGGAAGTAGATCTTGATGCACAGCATGTGTATGTATATAAAGACGGAAAACAGGTTGTCAGTACAGACTGTGTATCCGGTAAGGCGGTAGTCGGACACGGAACGCCGGATGGAACCTATTCTATTACCTATAAGGAAAAAGATGCCACATTGGTTGGAGAAAATTACAGTTCACCTGTAAAGTTCTGGATGCCTTTTAATGGAAATATCGGGCTTCATGATGCATCCTGGAGAAGCAGTTTTGGTGGCACAATTTATGTCAATGGCGGTTCACATGGCTGTATAAACCTTCCATCAAAAAAAGCAGGAGAAATCTTTGCTGCTGTGGAAAAAGGTGAAGCAGTAGTCGTACATGGAGGAATGACGCAGGATCAGGCAAGAGCATTTGACCGGAAAGGAAAGGATGATGCTTCTGCAGGAGCGGATGCATCAGCAGTTTCCGGTACAAGTGCATCTGCAGCGACTCCTGTGCCGGCGCCTGATGCTATCACAGGCAGCACTGCAGTAACGGCGCCTGTAGCACAGGCAACTGCCGGGGCAGATACAGTACAGTAAATGAAAGAAAATGCAATGAAGTATTAAAAAAGCTGTGAAAAATGAATTTCATTTTTCACAGCTTTTTTTGCCGAGTACTGTAATTTTTTGGGAGGAGGGGTCGTTCAGCGGGGAACTGAACGACCCGGTATGAAAAAAGTTTTGTTGGGGATTCAGAAGCTTTCTCGCTTCTGATGTTATTTATATTACAGGAGTTTTATGTCAGAACTGTGTACAATTTCTAAAGCAATTCTAAAGGAAAATGAAAAAAAACAGGAAGGAAATGGGTACAGTTTATGAACTGAAAGTGGATTAATTGCCACAGAACGGGAGGGGTATGGTATCATTAAATGCAGGTGCAGTGGCACCTGCATTTAAAAGAGGTTGCAAGCAACCTCTGAGAATGATGGGGTTCCGGATTGAACAAAGCAACCTCTGAGAATGATGGGGTTCCGGGTTGAACAAAGCAACCTCTGAGAATGATGGGGTTCCGAATTGAACTTTGTGGCCTCTGAGAAGGATGGGGTTCACATTAAGGGAGGATGGATTATGGTAAAGCATATTATTTTATGGCAGTTGAAGGATGAGCTGACGCAGGAGCAGAAGGCAGAAGTCAGGCAGGAGATCAAGACGGGACTTGAAAACCTTAAGGGAAAAGTCCCAGGGCTTATGGAGATACATGTACAGACGCAGTTTCTGGCTTCATCCAATGCAGATGTCATGCTGGATGCAACACTGACAGATGAGGCGGCACTGAAAGGTTATGCGGTTCATCCGGCACATGTTGCAGTGGCAGACGGCAAGGTACGTCCATATACGAAGAGTCGTGTCTGCATGGATTATGAAATCTGAAGGGCAGAGACAGCCTGACTGATCTTATTTTATCAATTACAGGCATTATCCGGCACTATTTTGCGGATGCTGCTGTGTTCAGCATATGAATCATACAGTAAAATAAATTTAAAAATTCACACAGAAAAGGGGAAGGAAATGGGAATTATCAGAGCAGCTGTATCATCAGCAAAAAGTGTACTGGCAGATGAATGGAGAGAATATTTCTATTGTAATGCAATGGATCCGGATGTACTTGTTGTGAAGGGCAGTAAAAGAAGCGGCAAGGGGAACAGTAATACAAAGGGAAGTGACAATGTGATCTCCAACGGTTCCATTATCGCCATCAATGAAGGACAGTGTGCGCTGATCGTGGATCAGGGAAAGGTAGTCGATATCTGTGCGGAAACAGGAGAATTTCTGTATGATACATCGTCACAGCCATCTATATTCTATGGCGGTCTGGGCAAGGGAATTGAAGACAGTTTCGGACAGTTTGGCATGCGGGTCGGATTTGGCGGAGATACGGCTACGGATCAACGCATCTATTTTGTAAATATCAAGGATATTATCAGCAATAAATATGGTACACCGGAGCCTGTTCCATTTCGTGTGGTAGATCAGAATATCGGACTCGATGTGGACATTTCCATTCGCTGTCATGGGGAGTATTCCTACAAAATTGTAAATCCGATTCTGTTCTATGCAAATGTATGCGGAAATGTGGAAACAGATTACAGACGTGAACAGATAGATTCGCAGCTCAAGACGGAGCTGTTGACTGCGCTGCAGCCGGCATTTGGCAAGCTTTCGGAAATGGGAATCAGGTACAGTTCACTTCCGGTTCATGCAATGGAAATGGCAGATGCATTGAATGAAATTCTTTCAGGAAAATGGCAGAAGACATATGGAATTGTGATCAGTGCATTCGGAATCAGTTCGGCAACTGCTTCCGAGGAAGATGAAGCAATGATTAAGGAGCTGCAGAAAGGTGCAGTTCTCAGAAACCCGGGAATGGCAGCGGCGGCGCTTACGGCGGCACAGGCAGAGGCAATGAAGAGCGCAGCAGCCAATACGGCGACCGGGCCGATGTTTGCTTTTTCCAATATGAATGCAGCAAGTGCAGCAGGCGGAATCAATACACAGCAGCTGTTTCAGATGGAGCAGGAGAACAGACAGATGAGCAACCAGCAGGCAATGATGCAGCAACAGCTTGCAGCGCAGCAGGCGATGATGCAGCAGAGCATGGCACAGCAGACCCGGCCTGATCAGACAAAGGCATCGGCTCAGTCGGCTTCCTGGACCTGTGAATGCGGCATGGTCAATACCGGAAATTTCTGCTCCAACTGTGGAAAATCCAGACCGAAGCCGGCTTCCTGGACCTGCAGCTGCGGTACGGTCAATACCGGAAATTTCTGTTCCAACTGTGGAAAACCAAGAAATGCATAAGCAGACACACTTGTATCAAATAAAGACGGGAGAGCTCACTTCATAATGGCAACGCAGGAATATAAATGCCCCGCATGTGGCGGGGCAATGGAATTTGATACAAAAGAGCAGAAGCTGAAGTGCCCTTATTGTGACACGGTAATGTCACTTGAAGAATATAAAAAGGTCGCAGGGAAAGCCTCTGAAAATAAGATGACAGATGAGCATGCGCAGCAGGCGGGATTTGATCAGAAACAGTCAGTCTATATCTGCGAGTCATGCGGAGGAGAGATTATTGCAGATCAGCAGACAGGAGCAACAACCTGCCCGTTCTGCGGGAATCATGTTGTGTTTAAGGAAATTTTTGAAGAAGGAAGAAAGCCGGATTATGTCATTCCATTTCAGATGGGTAAAGAGGATGCAAAAACAAAATATCGTTCCTATGTGAAGAACAAGTGGCTTTTGCCAAAGGTTTTTTCAAAAGAAAATCATATTGATGAGATCAAGGGTGTTTATATTCCATTCTGGCTGTATGATGCTGATGTCAGTGTGGATGCAGACTATGAGGGAACCAACCGGAAATTCTGGAGTGACAGTAATTATAATTATACAGACACCAGTTATTATGATGTGGTCAGAAGAGGTACGATGACTTTTTCACAGGTGCCGGTAGATGGCTCTGAGAAAATGCCGAATGATCTGACGGAATCCATAGAGCCTTTTCTGGCAAAAGATTTCAAACCATATGATGGCGGTTATCTGGCAGGCTTTCTGGCAAATAAGTATGATGTGGATGAAAAAGAGTCAGAGCAGCGTGCACTTGAGAGAATCCGAAAAGGAGCAGAGGATATTGTCAGGGAGACGGTCAGTGGCTATGATTCGGTCAGAACAGTAAACAGTCAGGTGACATCTGATCATCTGGAGGCAAAATATGCGCTTTATCCGGTTTGGCTTTTGTCTACAACATGGAAAGATCAGCATTATCTTTTTGCAATGAACGGGCAGACCGGTAAGTTTGTCGGAAATCTTCCGGTATGCAAGGTAACAGCAGTAAAGTATTATCTGATGTTTGCAGCAGCCTTTTCAGGAATAGCGCTGTTACTGGAATGGATTTTCAGATTCTGATGCCTGGGAGAGAACGAAATGAAAATGAATAAAAAAATAGTAAAAACCGGCATTCTGATGCTGATGATCTGGATGCTGCTGATGGTGCTGCCTTCTATGGGAAAGCATGCGCAGGCGGCAGGAACAGCAGGGGCATATGTTGTGGATGATGCAGGACTGCTGACGGATGCGGAGAAGGAAACACTGCAGGTACAGATGCAGGAGATCAGCAGGCAGTATGACTGTGAAATTGCGGTTGTGACGGTAAATTCCTATGACCAGTCCAATATTACGGCGTTCGCAGATGATACTTCGGATCAGAATGATTTCGGCTATGGTAAATCAGATGGTGGAATTTTGTTTGCCATCAGTATGGGAGACCAGAAGTGGGCGATTTCCACATATGGTACTGCCATCAGTACATTTACGGATGCCGGACAGAAATATATTACCGATCGGGTGGTATCAAAGCTGTCCGATGGAGATTACAGCGATGCATTTACACAGTTTGCAACATTGTGCGACAAATTCCTGAAGCAGGATCAGGTGGGAGATCCTTACGATGTCGGGAACATGCCGCGAAGGGATGTTACAGTATTGGCTGTCCTGGTATGTATTATGATCGGATGTGCGACGGCAGCGGTTCCGATCTGGATCATGGTTTCAGACCTTAAGACCGTGCATTTTGATGACAGCGCTGAAGGTTATGAGAATAAAAACACCATAAAAATGAGTGTAAAGGAAGACCGGTTCTTAAGACATCTGGTGACCAGAACACCGAGACCAAAGGACAGTGATTCGTCCGGTGGCAGCAGCGTACACACTTCTTCTTCCGGTTCTTCACATGGTGGCAGCAGTGGCAGCTTTTGATTCTGAAAACGGAAGTACAGTTTTATGCATTTCGGATATAACGTTGCATAGTGTTCAGAACTTTCTTTTTATCTGCGCTCCACAGCGGTGCAATCAGCAGCTTTTTCGGACCATCACCGGTGATCCGGTGAACAACAGTTTCAGGAGGAAGCAGCTTTAAACAGCGGACAACTAGGCAGCAGTATTCATCAAGAGTCATGACAGGGAACGGACTTTCCAGATATTTTCTGGCAAGCTCCGTTCCCTTTAAAATGTGCAGAAGCTGGAGTTTTATGCCATCAGGTACCGGCGTAAGTGCAGACAGATAGCGAACGGTATCCAGCATATCGACATCTGATTCTCCGGGAAGTCCCAGAATTACGTGGACGACAACGGTGAGACCCGCAGCTTTAAGGCGACAGAAGGCATCTTCAAATACGGAAAGCGGATAGCCTCTGTGGATAGCGAGCGCAGTTTTCTCATGAATCGTCTGCAGACCAAGTTCTACCCATACCGGTTTGATCTGATTGAGGAGAGAAAGCATGGAGATCATCTCAGGTGGCAGACAGTCCGGTCTGGTACCAATGGATAAGGCAACGATTTCCGGGCACTGTATGGCATCTGTAAAAATCCGGCGAAGACGGTCAGGATCTCCGTAAGTGTTGGTGTAGGACTGGAAATAGGCAATATATTTTCTTTCGGAAACAGGGATTTTGGAGGGGAATTTTGCATCTACCTTTTCTCTGGCTTCTGCAATCTGGGTTCGGATGTCCGCAGGTGCGGCGGCAAAGTCGCCGGAGCCACCTTCAGAGCAGAAAGTGCAGCCTCCGGTGCCAAGTGTTCCGTCGCGGTTCGGGCAGGTGCAGCCGGTCTGCAGCGAGAGCTTGTATACTTTTGTACCGAACTGCTTTTTTAAAGCATCGGAAAGCGAATTGTATTCCATGAAACTGCCTTTCAGGTATGGACATAATTTCAATATTCTGATTTGCGGAGACTGTTCTAATGATGAATCATCTGCAGACTGAAATCAACTGAAAATTGAATAATGTTCTGAAAAAAGTAAAAAAGATCATTGACTTAATCTGCTGAAAGTGGTTTGATTAAAGGAATTCAATAACTTTGACAGAGTAAACCGTTGAAGCGGGGATGAAACGAAAGGGGCACTTCCAGAGAGTCCGGGCAGGTGAGAGCCGGGCAGAACGCCGATTCGCAAATGGGCCGCTGAGGGCATGGTAAACAGCTGATGGCAGATTGTCAAAAGCTCAGTAGCTCATGACGTAAGGCATACGTAAGTTGCCGGAGATATGTCAGTATCTCGCAGAGTGCGCAGAAAGAATGTTTTCTGCGAATCAGGGTGGCACCACGATAGAGCATATTATCGCCCCTGACAGGAAAGGTACAGTTCTTATTGGAGAACCGGCCTCTTTTCTGTCAGGGGCGTTTTATGTGGGAGGACATCATGAATCAGACAACATTTGAACAGGTACAGGAAATTGCAGCATCCGGGGATTATAAACTGATCCCCGTCAAAAGAGAAATACTGGCGGATCTCAGAACTCCGGTGGAAACGCTGCGGGCATTGCAGAATGTCAGTGATCACTGCTTTCTGCTGGAAAGTGTGGAGGATAACAGGCAATGGGGAAGATATTCATTTCTGGGTTATGCACCGACCATGGAACTGACCTGCAGAAATCATATGCTGACCATTGGTGCAGGCGGCAGAATCCGGATGCAGACAGATCATCCGGGAGACTATATCAGACAGCTGGTGAAGGATAACCGGGCGCCGCAGCTGCCGGATATGCCATCTTTTACAGGAGGGCTGGTCGGATATTTCTCCTATGAATATATGCAGTACGGAGAACCATCGCTTCATTTCAGTTCGAGAGATGAGAATGACTTCCAGGATATGGATCTGATGCTGTTTGAGCACCTGATTGCCTATGACAATCTCAGGCAGAAGATTATTCTGATTGCAAATGTACATACAGATTCTCTTGAGACATCATATCACAGCGCTGTATTGAAGCTGGATGAAATGGAACAGTTGATCCGTAAGGGAAAGGCGAAGAATGTGCAGCCCGGCAGAATGACCGGAGAGATGAAAACACTTTTTTCAAAAGAGGAGTACTGCAGGAAGGTGGAGCAGGTCAGACATTATATTCATGAAGGCGATATTTTTCAGCTGGTGTTGTCCAATCCAATGGAGGCTCCATTTGAGGGAAGTCTTCTGGATACTTACCGTGTTCTTCGAACGACAAATCCGTCTCCGTATATGTTCTATTTTTCCGGTGAGATTGAAATTGCAGGTGCTTCTCCGGAAACACTGGTAAAGGTGGAAAACCGCAGAATCAGGACATTTCCGCTGGCGGGAACAAGACCAAGAGGACAAAACGATGCAGAAGATCAGGCGCTGGAAAAAGAACTCCTGTCTGATGAAAAGGAACGGGCAGAACATAATATGCTGGTGGACCTTGGCAGAAATGATCTTGGAAAGTTATGTGAATTTGGCAGTGTGGAAGTAGAAAAATATATGGCAGTGGAACGGTACTCCCATGTCATGCATATCGGTTCTGCCATCAGAGGAACGCTGCAGGAGCGTTACAGCGCGGTGGATGCAGTAGACAGTGTGCTGCCGGCGGGGACATTGTCGGGGGCACCGAAGATCCGTGCCTGTCAGTTGATCGATCAGCTGGAAGACAATAAACGTGGCATTTATGGCGGAGCAATAGGATATGTGGATTTTACGGGCAATCTGGATACCTGTATTGCTATCCGGCTTGCATTTAAAAAGGGAGGTAAGGTGTTCGTCAGATCAGGTGCAGGTATTGTGGCAGACAGTATCCCGGAAAACGAGTATCAGGAATGTATCAATAAGGCGAAAGCAGTTGTGCAGGCACTGCAAAAGGCGCAGGAAATGGGCAGCGATAAGGAGGTAGAAAAATGATTCTCTTGATTGATAATTATGACAGCTTTACCTATAATCTGTACCAGCTCGCGGGAACAATACAGCCGGACATCGTAACGATCCGGAATGATGTAAAGACAGCAGCGGAAATCGGGCAGATGCATCCTCAGGCAATCATTCTGTCTCCGGGTCCCGGAAAGCCATCAGATGCCGGGGTATGTGAGGATGTGGTGAAGTCACTTGGCGGTAAGATTCCGATTCTGGGTGTCTGTCTTGGACATCAGGCAATCTGCGAAGCCTGTGGAGGAACGGTCGGACATGCCGCACAGCTGATGCACGGGAAACAGTCAATGGCGGTGCTGGATCACAGCTGCAGACTGTTTGACGGTCTTCCGGATCAGATTCCGGTTGCAAGGTATCATTCCCTTTCTCTGCAGGAAAAAACACTGCCGGATTGTCTTCAGATTGTTTCCAGAGCAGATGATGGAGAAGTCATGGCTGTGCAGCATAGAAAATATCCGGTTTACGGGCTTCAGTTCCATCCGGAATCCATTATGACACCGGATGGAATCGTAATTCTGAAAAATTTTCTGGAAGCGGGAAACATGTAATTCCGGTAAAAGGTATGCAAAGAATATTTTGCTGTCAATTACTACCACATGTGGTATACTGAGAACATATAAAAACTAAATAAAGTTCTGTTGCCGGGAGGTAATGCCGATGAAGAAAATCTACGTTGTAGACACCAATGTTCTCATTCAGGCACCATATGCACTCAAGTGTTTTGAGGACAATGAGGTGGTTCTTCCGCTGGTCGTACTTGAAGAGCTGGATACGCACAAGAAGGATGAAGGTGAGCGGGGCGCGAATGTGCGCGAAGCCATCCGCATGATTGAACAGATCAGAGAACAAGGCGATCTGACAAAGGGTGTGGCCATGGATAATGGCGGAAGTCTCCGGATCGAGAAGAATTTCAAGGATGTACAGTTGCCGCAGGATCTTGCAGAGTACAAATCCGACAACAGAATTCTGAAAGTCTGTAAAGGCCTTTCTGAAAGTAAAAAGGAACAGGTCATTCTTGTTACCAAGGATATACTGATGCGCATCAAGGCACAGCTTCTTGGCATCAAAGCAGAAGATTTTACCACAGAGCAGGTAGCAGAGCATACAGAACAGTACTCCGGCAGAATTACAGTTTTTGCTCCGGAGAATCTTTTCCGTGATTTTAAAAAGAAGGGAATACCGGCAGATCAGGTGTATTGCGCAGATGCAAAGGGAAAGCGCCATACACCTGTTTTATTTGAAAATGAGTTTGTTATTCTGCAGGCGGATCAGTCACTGAAGAAGACACAGATGGGGCGTGTGGAAAATGGCGTCATCCGGAAACTTGAGTATGAAAAGAGTCAGCCATACGGCGTAAAACCCAAGAATGCAGGGCAGTATTTCCTGCAGGAGGCGCTGATGCAGCCTGCAGATGTTGCGCCGCTTGTCATTGTAAAAGGTATGGCTGGAACGGCGAAGACATTTTATTCACTGGCAGTCGGTCTTGAGAAAATGGTGAACCGTCCGACCGGCGAGTACAGGAGAATTCTCGTTTGCAGGCCGAATTCACAGTTTGATGATGACATCGGATTTCTCCCGGGAGATGAGCAGGAAAAGATATCACCGCTGATGCGTCCGGTGATTGATAATCTGGAACAACTCATTGATTCCAATGAGGAAGAACGTTACAAAGATGAAAATGAACTGGAAGGAAAGACGGAAGAAATATTTGACCGCGGCATTATTCAGGCAGAGGCACTGAACTTTATCCGTGGCAGATCCATACTGAAGACCTATCTGATCATTGATGAAGCACAGAATATGACACCGGCACAGGCCAAGGGAATTATTACCCGTGCGGGCAAAGATACCAAGATTATTCTCCTTGGCGATCCCAATCAGATCGACCGACCGTTCCTGGATGAGCGTACCAACGGTCTGTCCTATGCGGCAGAGCACATGAAAGGCAGTTCCCTGTGCTGGCAGATCAGCCTGACTACAGAGGAATGTGAGAGATCAAGACTTGCAATGGATGCCATCGGAAGACTACAGGACAAATTCTGAAGGATCCCGATCTTCCGGATCAGTTTAATCCATATTTTTCAGAAACGCCTGTATCTTCCTGAAGGTCTCGTCACTGAGATCATGCTCGATCTTACAGGCGTCTTTTTCTGCAGTCCGCTGGCTGACGCCGATTTTTACAAGCAGCTTTGTCAGTGTCTGGTGACGTGTGTAAATGCGCTTTGCGATTTTCATACCGATATCTGTCAGTTCTATATTATTGCCGGCATCCATATGGATATAGCCGTTCTCACGCAGTTTTTTCATGGCAACGCTGATGCTGGGTTTTGAATAGCCGAGATCATTTACAATATCAATAGAACGAACCTGCCCGTATTTATTATTCAGCATCAGAATCTTTTCCAGATAATCTTCTGCAGATTCATGAATTTCCATGTGTACTACCTCCTGAGGCTTTATGTTGCTGTTTTATTCAAAATTAGCATAAACTAACCTGAATGGCAAGACTGCAGCTTTTGCAGAACGCTTTTTTTATAAAAAAATAAGAATTGTCATGGAAGACATTGACAAAAGGAAAATGTTATACTAAACTAACCAATGGTTAGCAAATACTAACTGACCAGGAGATGCGAAAACATCTCTTTTTAAAAGAATGAAAGTTAGCCAAAACTAACTTTTAAATAAAAGGAGGTCATAGATGATGCCACTTTCAATGTTAAGAGCGGGAGAACGGGGAACGATCAGAAAGATTACAGGACAGGATGATGTCAGACAGCATCTGGCAGAACTGGGGTTTGTGGTGGATACAGACGTGACTGTTGTGAATGAAATCGCAGGGAACCTGATCCTGCAGGTCAGAGACAGCAGAATTGCGCTGGATAAAAGCATGG
The DNA here is from genome assembly GCA_022486625.1 of Butyrivibrio sp. Lineage (GTDB taxonomy): Bacteria > Bacillota > Clostridia > Lachnospirales > Lachnospiraceae > Butyrivibrio. The sequence goes on from JAKVKH010000006.1 coordinate 66,316, forward strand.
CAACCCGTATCATGATATAAATTCAACGGAAAGGAAAAAGAGGAAGTCAATGAAAACATTAAGAAACGCGGCAGTAGGAGAAAGGGTTATTGTGAGCAAAGTGAACGGAGAAGGTCCTGTACGCAGGAGAATCATGGATATGGGAATTACCAGGGGAGTGGATATTTATGTCCGTAAGGTGGCACCACTTGGAGATCCGATCGAACTGACAGTCAGAGGATATGAACTGTCTGTTCGTAAAGCTGATGCGCAGCTGATTGATGTTGAATGATTTTTTATCACTAAGAGTTAGACAAAACTAACTTAATATGGAGGAAACAGAATTATGAGTGAACTTAAAATTGCATTGGCAGGAAATCCGAACTGTGGTAAGACAACACTGTTCAATGACCTGACGGGAAGTAATCAATATGTTGGTAACTGGCCAGGTGTTACAGTTGAAAAAAAAGATGGAAGACTCAAAGAACATAAGAATGTTGTTATTCAGGATCTTCCGGGAATCTATTCCCTTTCCCCCTATTCATTGGAAGAAGTGGTCACGCGTACCTATCTGGTAAATGAAAAACCGGATGCCGTAATCAATATTATTGACGGAACCAATATCGAACGAAATCTTTATCTGACAACACAGCTGCTGGAACTGAACATTCCGATGGTTATTGCTTTGAATATGATTGATCTGGTAAGAAAAAACGGCGACCGGATCAATCTGAAAAAACTCAGTGAGGAGCTTGGCTGTGAAGTTATCGAAATGAGTGCCTTAAAAGGAGAAGGCAGCATGAAGGTTGCCGAAAGAGCCATTGAACTTGCAGAAAACCGTAAAATCGGTGAACGTCCGCATGTGTTTGACGGTTGTGCAGAGCATGCCATTGCACACATAGAGGAATCCGTATCAGATCTTGTGGACAGGCAGAGCCTTCGCTGGTATGCGATCAAGCTGTTTGAAAGAGACAGCAGGGTTATGGAGAGTATACACCCGGATGCGGCATTGAAAGGACATCTTGAACAACATATCCGGGACTGTGAAAGAGAAATGGATGATGATGCAGAAAGCATTATTACCAATCAGCGATATGCCTATATCAGCAGAATTGTATCCGTGGCCGTTGATAAGAAACGTGTTGCGGGTTCAGCCTCCATTTCAGATAAAATTGACAGAGTAGTTACGAACCGGATTCTGGCGCTTCCCATTTTCGCACTGATTATGTTTCTTGTTTATTATATTTCAGTCACCAGTATCGGCACCGTTGTAACGGATTTTACAAATGACACGCTGTTTGGGGCATGGATTCAGCCGGCTGTGCAGAAGGCGCTTGAACATGCCGGGGCGGCGGACTGGGTCATTTCACTTGTTGTGGACGGGATTATCGGAGGTCTTGCGGCCCCGATCGGTTTTGCTCCGCAGATGGCAATTGTTTTCCTGTTTTTATCATTGCTTGAAGACTGCGGGTATATGGCAAGAGTTGCATTTATCATGGATCGTATTTTCCGTAAGTTCGGTCTTTCCGGAAAAAGCTTTATTCCCTTCCTGATCTCTTCCGGATGTGGGGTACCGGGCATCATGGCGACCAGAACCATTGAAAATGAAAAGGATCGCCGCATGACCATGATTACGACCACGTTCATTCCGTGCGGGGCCAAACTTCCCGTGATCGCAGTTATTGCTGGCTTTATGATGGGCGGTGCATGGTGGGCAGCACCGATGATGTATTTCTCGGCAATTATTCTGGTTATTGTCTCGTGCATTATTCTCAAGAAAACACAGCTTTTTTCCGGAGATCCTGCTCCGTTTGTCATGGAGCTTCCGCAGTATCACATTCCGTCCATAAAGGGTGTACTGCTGCATGTATGGGAGAGGGTATCTGCATTCCTGAAAAAAGCAGGAACCATTCTGTTCCTGTGCTGCGTTGTCATGTGGTTTCTTGGCAGCTTTGGCGTTTCAGAAGGTGCATTGGGACTGGTAGATACGCAGAGCAGCTTTCTGGCATTGATCGGCGGCGCCATTGCATGGATTTTTGCACCGCTTGGATTCGGAACATGGCAGGCAGTTGCATCATCACTGAGCGGATTTGTGGCAAAGGAGAGTATTGTATCCACGATGGGTGTGCTTTCAGGTCTTGGTGATATTGATGGCTATGCCGGCAGTATGCATTCAGCGTTTGCTGCATTCTTTCCGACCGGTATTGCTGCATTGTCTTTCCTGTATTTCAATCTGTTTGATTCACCCTGCCTTGCGGCTATTTCCACAACAGCAAAGGAAATGGGTTCCCGGAAGTTTTTCTGGTTTGCCATTGCATTTCAGAACATCATGTCTTATGGCATTGCACTGATGGTATATCAGCTGGGCGGACTTCTGACAGGCGTCGTGACATTCGGCCCGGCAACGGTTGCAGCGGTACTGGTTCTTCTGGTAATTCTGTATTTCCTGTTCCGGAAAGATCCTTCTCGCAGAACGGTCCGTTCCACGGCAGGAAAGGAAGCGTCTGCAGTCTGAACGCATGCGAGGAGAGCAAATGGAAGAACTGAGAGAAGCACATCTTCGTTATCTGCTGACCATATATGAAATTTCGCTTGTGACACCGGATGTATCGTCAGCCAGTATTGCAGAACAGTTAAACGTCAGAAAGCCGACCGTTTCTGCCATGCTGACGTGCCTGATGGAAAAAAATCTTCTGATAAAACAGCGGTATGGAAAAGTGTATCTGACAGATGAGGGTTTTTTGAGTGCCAGAAATATATATGAGAACGTGATCTTTCTGATGGAACTGTTTGAACAAAGGCGGCTGCCGATGACACCGCAGCAAAGCCACGAAGCTGCAGTTGCAGCTTCACTTGCAGTTCCGGGAATTTCGTTTCGCAGAAATGCAATATCGGAAACAGAAGATGGAAAATGACAGGAAACGTGTCACATGGAGGATGAACAGGTGGCAAATACAATTGTACTATTGATTATTCTGATGCTGTGCATATTCGGAATAAGAGGCACCGCCAGGCGGATGGCATCCGGATGCTGTGCAGGAACAGACAGCATTAAACGTATCAGAGTAAAGGACCGGAATAAAAAACATTATCCGTATCAGGCTTTAGTGACGATTGAGGGCATGCACTGTGAGAACTGTGCAGCCAGAGTTGAAAATGCACTGAATGAGATGGATGGAATATGGGCAGAGGTGAGTTTAAATAATAATTCCGCGCAGATCAGAATGAAGGAAGAACTGGATCAGGAGCAGCTGGCTGCTCCGATCTGTGCTGCAGGCTACAGTGCGCACAATATTCGTTTCATTCCTGTATCTCACGGACGGAGGACAGAACATGAGTATTGTGATGGTGGGCGGAAATAAATGCATGGAGCGCAGATATCTGGATACCTGCAGGCAATATGGATGCAGAGCCAAGGTGTTTAATCAGATGCACGGAGAACTTCGCAGAAAAATCGGCAGTCCGGACCTGGTCATTGTGTTTACCAATTCGGTATCTCATAAGATGTTGATCACGGCATCCATGGAAGCAAGGAGATGCAGTGCGAAACTGACGCATTGTCATGACAGTCTGAATGCACTTGAGCATGTGCTGAAAGAATATTGCGGATAAGGGCATATATTATACTGACGGGGTGATACAGTTTCGAAACGGAGGGAAACATGTATGAACGGATTAATGCTGTTGCACAGTTCAATTTTCAGATCAACAGGGTTCTGACTTATGGGGACGCAGCGTGTGATCACGAGGAAATCGCAAGACGAACGAGCGGGATCAGAACGATGGCGGAATGGACAGACACCTGGCAGCAGATGGCGCAGGAAGCGCTGATACAGGAGAAATATCTGCATGCGGCATTTGATTTCCGGATGGCGGAATTCTTTTTAAAGGAAGAGCATCCGCAGAAACAGCAGATGTATGAACGGGCAGTGGACTGCTTCTACAGAGCTTTTGATGAACTGCAGTATGATTATGAAGTACATGAGGTTCCCTATAAGGCAACACAGATGCATTCGCTGCGGTTTGGGGCAGACGGTGGAAGGCCGCTCCTGATCTGCGGCGGGTATGACTCCTTTATAGAAGAATTCATACCTGCACTGACGGATCTGATTCCTGCAGGATATACGATGTATTTATTTGAAGGGGACGGACAGGGCAGAACCCTGAAGAATGGCCTGAAATTCATTTATAACTGGGAAGAACCGGTAAAATGTATCATGGATTATTATGGTCTTCAGAATTGTCCGATGATCGGCATATCCTGGGGCGGATACCTTGCAATGCGTGCGGCTGCGTTTGAACCGAGAATTTCGGGAGTTATTGCCTATGACGCGGCAGACAACGGATATGAGATTATGACGCATATTCTGCCGCCCGTGCTGCGCTTCATGGTACGCCATGGCTTTGCACGGGGCAGAGCAGACGCGGTAAATTCTCTGATCGCATTTGCGCGTAAAAAGAGCCTTCTTGCAGACTGGGCATTTACACAGGGAATGTACATTACAGGTACGAAGTCTGCGTATGAATTCTATCAGGAGATGAACAGGCACAGACTGGGTCAGGTTGCGGGACGTATTCATCAGGATTGTCTGCTGCTGGCAGGAGAGAAGGATCACTATATCCCCAAATGTCAGTTTTACAGACTGCAGAAGGAACTGACAGCAGCGCATTCAGTGACCGCCAGAATGTTTACAGAGGCAGAAGGCGGAGAGCAGCACTGTCAGATCGGTAATCACCGGCTTGCAGCAGATGAGATTATGGGGTGGCTTGCCAGACTGTAACAAATGCAACATCATTCGCATACCGTTTGTGTTAAATTCTGTTCAGATGAGGAAGAAAAACGGAAACAGAATTCACAGGAGGTAACCATGATGAGCAGAACGCTTGATTTAAATCATAACGTACAGGAACTTTGCACGGAGTATCCGGAGCTGACCGGCATTATGGCAGATCTTGGATTTAAAGATATAACAAAGCCGCTTGCGCTGGCTACGATGGGAAAAATCATGACGATTCCCAGAGGTGCGGCGATGAAGAATATTCCGATGAAGAATATTGTGGATGTGCTCCGGGCACATGATTTTGAAGTGGCGTGGTCTGAAGACGGGGATGCAGTGCAGGAGCAGAAGAGAGAGAGACAGACAGTGCCGGATGCGCTTTCCAGAAAAGACATGCTGAAGAGCTATGTTTACCGGCTGATGCAGGGGGAAGACCTGGAAGAGGTCAGAAAAGATTTCGTGATCAATTTCAGTGATGTATCTGCAATTGAAATCGCACAGGCCGAACAGGAGCTGATTCGTACGGGGACACCGGTATCCGAAGTTCAGAATCTGTGTGATGTGCATTCGGCATTGTTTCATGGAGCAACACAGGCAGAGAAAATTGCGAGGGCAGAGGAAGCGGTACAGGCATCATATCAGGCACAGCAGGAACAGAAGCAGGTTGCAGATACAAAGGAAAATAAGAGCGGTGTACGGCTGATCAAAAAGACCGTACATCCGGACAGGCTGTCAGGTCTGTTCGCACCGGCCGGGTTCGAACAGAATGTGATGACACAGATGAAGGAGATGACACAGGAAGAGGGACATCCGCTCTGGATTCTTCATCAGGAAAATCTCCGGATTGAAGCACAGCTTACGCAGATCGAAAAAGCGGCGGAGAGAAGGGATGATGAAGCATTGAAAGCACTGCTGCAGCAGATAAAAGCGGTGGCAGGCCATTATGGCAAGAAGGACGAGCTCTTTTTCCCATTATTAAAGCGAAAATATGATATCTCAGGGCCGTCAGATGTCATGTGGGGCGTGGATGGTGAAATCAGGGAAGAACTGCGAAATGTCAGTGAGAATCCGCTGCAGATGCAGGATCGTCTGACTGCGGTGCTGAAGCGGATGCGTGAGATGATCTACAAGGAAGAAAACATTCTGTTTCCGCTTGGTGCGCAGTATTTTACAGATGCAGAGTGGTACAGCATCTGGCGTGATATGCCGGAATTCGGATATTTTGGAATAGAAATGGCACAGGTCCCGGTCTGGAGGAAGGCAGAAGCGTTGAAAATGCAGGCAGAGCAGGAAGCGGGAGAAAGAAGCGGCGCAGGAGAAAAAAGCTCTGAAGTTCAGGAGCAGGGCGGCAAGGCTGCGGTCAGTTTTCCTACGGGACAGATGAGTGCGGAGCAGCTGCGTGCAGTACTCAATACAATGCCGTATGAGATTACATTTGTGGATGATCAGAACATTACCAGATATTTCAATGAAGGAGAGAAGCTTTTCCCGAGGCCGTTATCGGCACTGGGCACAGAGGTTTTTGACTGCCATCCGCCCAAGGCAAAGCCTGTGGTGAAGCAGCTGATCGAAGATCTGCGCGAGGGAAGGCGTGATTTCATGGATGTCTGGATGCCCAAAAACGGTGAGCCGACACTGGTTCGCTACATGGCTGTGCGCGATGAAAACGGGAAGTATATGGGCGTACTTGAAGTAGTACAGAAGATGGGCACGGCGGCAGCACATTTTTCAGAGAAAGCTTAAGTCAGGATAAGCGTGAACAGATGCGAAGAACTTTGAATTGCATTGTTCATGCTTATTTTTTATACTGATATTGATAAAAGGATAAATTCAGGAGGGCAGTATGTTTCTGATCATGGGAATCGAGCAGGGCAGCAGGCAGCTGAAGTTTGATCAGCTGATTGTCTGCAGAAACTGCGGACAGTATGGACATATTCAGGTTTTTATGACTTATTCATATTTCATGTTCTTTTTTATTCCGGTCTTCAAATGGGGCAGACATTATTATGCGAAGATGAGCTGCTGCGGTGCTACTTGCGAACTTGATCCGGAACTTGGCAGACAGATTGAAAAAGGGCTGATAACGGTTCTTTCGGAGTCACAGCTGCATTTTACAGGCGGAAACCGGGGCAGTTATGGATATGGGGCAGATGCCGGTACGCATAAGGTGTGCAGTAACTGCGGTTATGCGACAGATGAAGACTTTGAATTCTGTCCGAAATGCGGGAAAAAATTCTGAAGAGCATTTCGGCATTGCGCAGTAAGGCAGGGAGATCTGATGACGGGAGGAAGCATGGAGGAGCAAGGATTAATATTTCATATTGATGTAAACTCCGCATTTCTGTCATGGACTGCCGTAAAACGTCTGCAGGAGGATCCTTTGTCGGTGGATCTGCGTACAATTCCGTCTGCAGTAGGCGGCGACAGAAAAACGCGGCACGGAATTATTACCGCGAAGTCCATTCCGGCCAGAAAATACGGTGTGACAACAGGGGAGCCTGTGGTCAAGGCACTTCAGAAATGTCCGAATCTTGTACTGGTCGAGGGTGATTTTGAAACCTATCGGAAATATTCGCATGCATTCATTGAAATTCTGCACAGATATGCACCGGTGGTCGAGCAGGTGTCGATTGATGAGGCATTCCTGGATCTGACAGGGACAGAGAACATGTATGCACAGCTGGCAACACCGTCACAGCCGTTTCCGATCTGTCTGGCGGAAAAAATCAAGGATGAGATCCGTGATACGCTTGGCTTTACTGTGAATGTCGGAATTTCTACAAATAAACTGTTGGCGAAGATGGCAAGTGATTTCACCAAGCCGGACCGGATTCATACACTGTATCCGGAGGAGGTGCCGCAGAAAATGTGGCCGCTTGAAATCGGAGAACTGTACGGCTGCGGCAGGGCGACTGCACAACGGCTTAAAAGTCTTGGCATCAGGACAATCGGAGATGCTGCGCAGATGAAGGAAGAAACCCTGCAATCCATGTTGGGCGAAAAGGGCGGTACATATATTTTTCAGAGCGCAAACGGAATCAGCACTTCAAAGGTCAGCGGAGAAACGGAAGAAGCCAAGGGCTATTCCAATGAAACGACAACAACGCAGGACATTACAACAGAAAATTATGTTGCGGAGGCAACACCGATCCTGCGATTGCTTTCTGAAAAAGTTGCAGAAAGGCTTCGAAGGGATGGGGTGTATGCACAGACCGTCGGTGTCAGTGTGAAAACGGATGATTTTAAAAGGCATTCCAGACAGACCACGCTGAAAGAATCCGTAAACAGGACGGATCTGATATTCCACACCTCGGTGGAACTTCTGAATCAGATGATGCTGGGAGCAGACGGACTTTTTATGAAGGGCAGTCACATCCGTCTGATCGGGATATCGGCGACCAACCTGGATCATGGGGAATATCGTCAGATGAGTCTGTTTGATCTGCCATCGAAACAGAAAACGGCGTTACCGGTGAGGAAAATGACACTGGAAAAAGCTATTTCTCCGGAAAAGGAGCAGCGTCTTGATGCAATGACAGATAAAATCCGCAGTGAATTCGGAAAAAAAGCGATTCAGCGCGGGAGTGAACTTAAACATCAGAAATGAAATCAGGCATGCGTTTTGCCTGATTTTTTTGTTGTGCAGAGAGCCTCATTTTTTATTTCCTGCTTGAACGTTGGAGTGAAATGTTATATAATCAGAACATACATTCGGAACATATGTTCTTAAAGCGGCCTTACAGAGAGCATGTAAAAATGGGAGAGCAGCGATGATCATTGGAGAAAATCTGACACTGGAGCAGAAGCTGGAAATACTTGGAGATGCAGCCAAATATGATGTGGCCTGCACATCGAGCGGTGTGGAGAGAAAAGGAAACGGACATGGAATCGGGAATGCCGTAAAGGGCGGAATCTGCCATGCATTTGCGGCAGACGGCAGATGTGTGTCCCTTCTGAAAATTCTGATGACCAATGAGTGCTGTTACAAGTGCAGATACTGTATTAATCGCGCACAGAATGATGTGGTACGCGCAACGTTTACTCCGGAAGAAGTCGCTTCTCTGACGATTGAATTTTACAGAAGGAATTATATTGAAGGACTGTTTCTGAGCTCCGGGATTTATCCTGATCCTGAAGAAACGGTGAAACGCATGCTGGAGGCGGTCAGGCTGCTTCGGGTAAAGTATCGCTTTAACGGATATATTCATGTTAAGACAATTCCGGGGGCTTCCATGGAGATCACACAGGAGATCGGCTGGCTGGCAGACCGTATGAGTGTGAATCTGGAGTTGCCTACGACAGACGGGCTGCGAAAACTGGCACCGAACAAGACCAGAGAAACGATTCTGAAGCCAATGCGGATGATTCAGAACGGAATTGAAATGGATCAGAGAGTGCAGCAGGATCAGATTCACAGAATCGGCGTGTCAAATGATGGGATGATTCTGGCCGGAGGCAATGTCACGGGAACGCCTAAGGACAGGTTTCGGGTGCGCAGGCTTTCTGCAGAAAATGAGGGTATGAAGAATTTCATGCAGCAGAGACCGGATGGCAATATGGGGCGATTTGTACCGGCGGGGCAGTCTACGCAGATGATTATTGGAGCAACAGGAGAGAATGATTACCAGATCATGTCGGTGACGGAACAGCTTTATCAGAAATTTGATCTGAAAAGAGTTTTTTTTTCTTCCTTTGTCAATGTGAATCATGATTCAGATATGCCACAGTGGGGAGGCAGAACTATTCTGGACAGGGAGCACAGGTTGTATCAGGCGGATTTTCTGCTGCGTTTTTATGGCTTTGATGTGAAGGATCTGCTGACACCGGAGAGACCGAATTTCAATATGCTGTTGGATCCGAAGTGTGATTATGCGCTCCGGCATCTGGAAAAATTTCCGGTGGAGATAAACCGGGCGTCATATCAGGTTCTGCTGCAGGTTCCGGGAATCGGTGTGACAAGTGCCAGAAGAATTGTTGCAGCCAGAAGAGGTGGGATTCTGGATTTTGCGGATCTGAGCAGAATGGGTGTGGTGATGAAACGTGCAGTTTATTTTATTACCTGCAAAGACAAGATGATGTATAGAATCAATATGAACGAAAATACACTCATGAGTTATCTTGTAGATGACAGCAGCAGGTTTCTGCTGACAGAGGAAGGCGTGCAGTATGAGCAGCTGTCTTTGTTTGATTTTGGCATGGGAAATATAGGGCAGCAGGTATCAGGTGCCTGAAAATAAAAAAGGTGATATACAATGATGAAACATATTTTATACTGTGAAGATTCACCGGAAGGAATACTGTCTGCAGTGCATGAAGCATATACACTCCGGTATGGTCATGCAGACACGGAGATCCGGACAGAAGGCAGAGATGCAGAAAATATGGAACTGTTTGCGCAGACTACAAAAGTGCCTCTGAATCAGGCACATGCGGCCAGTGTCAGAGACGCACTGATCCGAAAAATCGGATCAGATGCCTATGACATGATTATGTATACAGCATTGTCCAATGCACCGGATAAAGCGGATGTAATCTACCATTTTCTGGTGAGAGGATTTGCCAATGGAGAGAAAACGGTAGATTTCTATTCAGATCCGTATGTGGCAAGGCTTCGTACCATAGATCGCAAAGTCAGCAGAGAAACATGTCACTGGAATGAATTTCTGCGTTTTCGCGAGCATACTGCACAGATGGCGCCGGCGCTGATGCTGCCCGAAGGGGCGAACATGCATACACTGATGACATCCAGAATTACACCGGAGGCAAGAGTTGTGGTTCTGATCATGCCGCATTTTTCGGATCGTTTTCCGGAGGAAAATTTTCTGATTTATGATTCGGTTCATGATGAAGCAGGAATTCATGCTGCCGGCGGCAGCTGGTACATTTCACAGCAGATCGGGAGACAGTTTCCGGAAATAGCTGCACTTACGGGAGTGGCGGAGACAGCGGAAGAAGAGGTGGAACGTTTGTGGAAGGCGTTTTTTGATACAATTGAAATAAAGCAGCGGCATAATACAAAACTGCAGCAGAGTCTTATGCCGTTGAAGTTCCGGGTCAGTTAAGAAATGAATGAAGCAGCTGACAGAAGCAATTTTGACTTTGGAAGAGTTATGGTATAATAAATTCAGGTGCAGAGGCACCTGAATTTAACGAGGTTGCGGAAGCAGAAACATTCAGGAAAAAATTAAAAGGTCAGATGGCGCTTGCTGTCTGTGAAAGAGATATATGGCAGTCAGAAATTTAAGTTATATTGTCAGGCCGGAAGATGACGGCAGTATGGTGCGGGAACTTCTGAAAGAAAAGCTGAAGCTTTCCAGAAGAGAGATCAGTCATGCCAAGATGTATGAAGATGGAATCATGATTGATGGAAGTCAGGTAACAGTCCGACACGAAGTCATACCGGGAGAAGAGCTTCAGGTCAATCTGCATGAAAATATTGAACAGGCATCGGAAATTATTCCGCAGGAAGGCCCGTTGGAAGTCATTTATGAGGATGAAGATCTGATCTGTCTGAATAAGCCGGCAAATATGGTGGTTCATCCATCACATGGACATTTTACGGATTCACTCTGCAATCGTCTTGCGTGGCATTATCAGCAGAATGGTGAAGCACATGTGATGCGGGCAGTCGGAAGACTGGACCGCGAAACATCCGGAATTATCATATTTGGTAAGAACAGGCTGGCAACTGCGGTTCTGTCCATGCAGGGACAGAAAGGACAAAGGTTGAAGGAGTATCTTGCTTTGTGCGCAGGCACCATGGAACGAGAGGATGGAACAATTGATCTTCCGATCAGTGATACACCCGGGATCAGAATGATCCGCAGAGTGAGTCCGGATGGGGATCGTGCGGTGACGCACTTTCATGTGGAGAGGCAGTTTGAGGGCTATGCACTTGTGAGACTTCGGTTGGAAACAGGAAGGACACATCAGATTCGCGTTCATATGGCGGCAATGGGACATCCGCTTCTGGGCGATCATCTGTATGGCACAGATCTGGATGACTGGTACGGAATGGAACGGACTGCACTTCATTCTGCACATGTGGAGATGGTGCATCCGGTGAGTGGCAGAAAAATGAAATTTACTGCTGCGCTTCCGGAAGACATGCAGGCGCTTATTTGACAGGGGAAGGATATGGATAAAAATCAGACAGAAAACACAATGGCAGAGGAGAGTCAGAAAAAAGAAACATATAAAAAAAATGGCAGCGGATTTCTGACGATATTCCGCTATATAATGATCTGCATATGCCTGGCAGTAGCGGTGTACGAGGGTGTTCAGATCTATCTGGATCAGAGGGAATATCAGACTGCGGATAATGAATATCAGAGTCTTGCAGAGCAGGCGGTACAGGAAAATGCAGAGACAGCATCTTCATCGTCCGGATCGGCAGTATCCGGCAGCACTGATTTACAGGTAAATGCAAAAATCACACCGGATCTGAAGGTGGATTATGAAACACTTGAAAAGAGCAATACGGATTTTATCGGATGGCTTTCATTTGAAGCGCTGGACATCAGTTATCCGATCGTGAAGGAACAGAAAGAAAATGAGTATATTCATACTACATTTGACGGCAGAAATAATAAAGCAGGCTGTATTTTTATGGATACACTCAGCAATGAGAAATTTGAAGGCCGCAGTGACTTCGTGTTTGGACATAATATGCGAAATCTTTCGATGTTTGGCTCATTAAAACTGCTGTATAAGAAAGGAAATGAGTATCTGCTGAAAAACAATCCGTATGTGTTTGTTTATACAAAGGACGGAATTTATCAGTATGAGGTTTTTGCCTATGAAACAACGCAGACAGGAAGTTCTGTATATGATGAAATTACTACAGACGATGCCTACGATGCTTATGTGAAAGCGGTACAGAGGCGCTCCATGTATGATTGTCCGGATGAAATTGATTTTTCGGAAAGACCGGAACTTCTGAACCTGTCTACATGTTCCGGAGCAGCAGGAGGAACAAAACGTTTTGTTGTTCATACAGTCAGAGTCAGAACATGGGAGAATTCCTGAGCAGAGGATTTCTGCGTGTGTGAGGGTATGCGATGAGAAATACAGTGGGTATGACATCGACAGACTTTTCTAAAATTTTACTTGACGCGTTCTTATATGACATGATACTTTGGTTACAGATATTAGGGAGTAATTCATATCTGTCGTGGACAGATATTGTGTCTTTCGTCATGCCGTTTGAAAAAACCGGAAGATGCACTGAGAGAAGAATGAGACTATTATCGCACGGTTACTGATGTGCGATAGGAGTCTCTTTTTTTACAGCCAAATGAATGATCCAATCATCTGAAATGAGGAGAGAAAAATTGAGCGAAGAGAAACAGATGTCAGAAAAAGCTAAATGGGAAGTGCCGGCAGAAAAGCTGCTGGAGCAGTACAAGGTTACGGAAGCGGGTCTTTCTGGTGCCAGAGTGGAAGAAATCAGACGTGAAAAGGGCGAAAATGTACTGAGTGAAGGAAAGAAAAAAAGCATCATTCAGGTTTTTCTGTCACAGTTCTGTGATCTGTTGGTTGTAATTCTGATCATAGCGGCAATTGTTTCCATGGCTTCGGGAAGCGTGGAAAGTACAATTGTAATTTTTGCGGTGCTTATTCTGAACGCGATTCTGGGAACCGTGCAGCATGTCAAGGCGGAGAAATCCTTAAGCAGTCTGAAACAGTTGTCTTCACCGAATGCAAAGGTAATGCGTGATGGTACGAAGAAGGAGATTTCTTCCCGTGAGCTGGTGCCGGGAGATATTGTACTGCTTGAAGCCGGTGACATGATTGTGGCAGATGGCAGAATCCTGCACAGTTATTCACTGCAGGTGAATGAAAGTTCACTTACCGGAGAGTCCACAGGCGTAGATAAATTCAGTGATCCGCTTCCAGAGCAGACACCTCTTGCAGACAGATCCAACATGGTACATTCCGGAAGCCTTGTAGTATACGGGCGTGCAATGGTGCTCGTGACAGATACCGGAATGACTACAGAGCTTGGGAAGATTGCCGGTCTGATGAATGCAGCGAAGGAAAGAAAGACACCGCTGCAGGAAAAACTCGATGATTTCAGCAAAAAGCTGGCAATTTTGATTATGGCGATCTGCGCGATTGTATTCGCACTTTCAATTTACAGAAACATGTCCATTCTGGATTCACTGATGTTTGCAGTAGCACTTGCAGTGGCTGCAATTCCGGAGGCATTGAGTTCCATTGTAACGATTGTACAGGCAATGGGGACGCAGAAAATGGCACGTGAAAATGCCATTATCAAGGAACTGAAGGCAGTGGAAAGTCTGGGCTGTGTATCGGTGATCTGCTCAGATAAGACAGGAACACTTACACAGAATAAGATGACAGTGCAGAAGGTGTATCTGAACGGTACTGAATCGGATCCGGCAACACTTGATATCAGAGCGCATCTGTCCAGATATCTTTTGTATGATGCGATTCTGACCAATGATTCCAGTATTGTGGAAGGAAAAGGAATTGGAGATCCGACAGAATATGCGCTGCTGGAAATGTTCCGTAAGATTGAAGTGCGTGATAATGTACTTTTCAAAGAAGAAGGAATGAATGAAGAGGATGTCCGCCAGGTCATCATGCGTGATGAAGAAGTGCCGTTTGATTCTGACCGTAAACTGATGAGTACAAAGTGCAGACTGCATGGCGTACAGACGGTGCTGACCAAGGGAGCTGTGGATGTCCTGATTGACAGATGCATCAGCATTGAGGATACGGATGGGGTACGACCTCTGACGGATGCAGACAGGGAAGCTATCAGAGTACAGAATCAGAAATTCTCCGAAAGCGGACTCAGAGTTCTGGCATTTGCCTATAAAGAGTCAGAAGAAAAACTGACAATCGAAACCGAATATGACTATACTTTCCTTGGACTGATTGCCATGATGGATCCGCCAAGACAGGAATCTGCAGAAGCAGTTCAGGAAGCCAAAAAAGCAGGGATAAAGACCGTCATGATCACCGGAGATCATAAAATCACAGCAACTGCAATTGCAAGGCAGATCGGTATTTTTGAGGATGGAGATCTTGCACTGACAGGTGCTGAACTGGACGCAATGACTGACGGAGAGCTGGATCAGAGGATTACCAGGATATCTGTATATGCGCGTGTGTCACCGGAGAATAAGATCCGTATTGTAGATGCATGGCAGAGAAGCGGGAAAATCGTATCCATGACAGGAGACGGCGTAAATGATGCACCGGCACTGAAGAAGGCAGATATCGGCGTTGCCATGGGAATTACAGGAACAGAGGTATCCAAGGACGCGGCAGCAATGATTCTGTCAGATGATAATTTTGCAACAATTATCAAAGCAGTGCTGAATGGCAGAAATGTTTACCGGAATATTAAGAATGCCATTCTTTTCCTGCTTTCAGGTAACATGGCAGGAATCATATCTGTACTATATACCTCTATTATGGGGCTTCCGGTACCGTTTGCACCTGTACACCTTCTGTTTATCAATCTGCTGACTGATTCACTGCCGGCGATTGCCATTGGTATGGAGCCTTCAGACAAAACACTTCTGAATGAGCCTCCGAGAGATTCTTCTGAAGGTATCCTGACAGGAAAGCTGATCTGGAAGATCATGGGGCAGGGTGCACTGATTGCGGCAGCAACCATGACAGCTTTTTATATCGGATTGCAGACAGATGCAGCGGTTGCTTCTACCATGGCATTTGCAACACTGACACTGGCAAGACTGTTCCATGGATTCAACTGCCGTGGAAAAAAGAATATTTTCAGGCTGGGATTCAAATCTAATCCGTACAGTCTGGCTGCATTTGCCAGCGGAACATTACTTTTGGCATTTGTTATTTTCGTGCCGTTTATGCATGGATTGTTCAGTGTGGCGGATATTACCGGTACGGCAGTGTGGCAGATTATCGGACTTGCAGTTTTGCCGACTGTAGTAATTCAGTTCCTTAAAACAATCAGAAAAAGCTGAAAAAATTAACAGAATAACGATAAAACGTCTAAAAAATGCTGCAGGTATTCGATATTGCATTTTCACGAATTCTGAGATATGATAAATATGTAATAAAAACGCTATTTATGTGTTATAGGTGTGCACAGAACGGAGAGCCTATGAAAAATAAAATCTCGAGAATTCTTGCAACGCTTGTACTTGTGGTGATAACAGGATCCTGCGTGGCATGCGGAGCATCACAGCAGGCAAGTGTAGATTCAACGGCAGCAATCAGAGGACAGGGAGTGGGTGCCGGAGAAACATATATTGATGATGCAGCAATTGCGCTTGCCGGTCAGACACAGAGCAGTAAGGACATTACGACCGCTGCAACATCGGCACTTTCGCTGGTGAATACGCAGAGAGCAAATGCAGGACTTTCAGCACTTCAGTGGAGTCAGGGACTGGCAGATGCAGCGATGGTAAGAGCACAGGAAATTGTAAAGACATTTTCGCATACAAGACCGGATGGCAGTGACTGGTGGACTGTGAACAGCAATCTTCAGTATGGCGAGAATCTTGCGAAGCTGTATAATTCACCTGACAGTGTAGTGGCGGCATGGATGGCATCTCCCACACATAAGGCCAATATCATGGATTCCGGATATAAGACCTGCGGAATCAGTATATATCAGACCGGAGACGGTAACTGGTACTGGGCACAGGAATTCGGGTATTAAGGCAGAAGATGCGGAAAGAATAAAAGATCAGGGTTGACATTTTTACAGCACACGCTTTATAATGATAGCAATTTAAATCGTTGAAGAAGAGTAGTACACATGATATATTCCGATACAGAGAGTCGCGGATGGTGGAAACGTGGCAGGCAAGGTGATGTGGAATGGACTTCTGAGAGCAATCCGAACAGCAGTAGGTGAGCCGGAGTATCGTCTCCGTTAACAAAGCAGCGTCTGTGATAGCAGATGATAAGAGGGTAGATCAGTGATGGTTTACCAAAGCAGGGTGGCACCGCAGGATGAATTTACAGACCTGTCCCGGCAGATAACAGGAGTTATTTGCTGTGGACAGGTCTTTTTGTGCGTGTCTGCAAAATACAAATTCAAGGGAGGAAATATTATGAAGAAGAAATTACTGGCAACATTACTGGCAGCATCAATGATGGTGATGACACTTTCTGCGTGCGGGGACAATCGTAAGCCTGGAGCAGGGGATTCAGCGAGCAATTCGGCACAAAGTACGCAGAGTGCTGACGGCACAGATTCGGCTCTGGCTTCATCAGCAGGAGCTTCGGAAATGGCAGATGCATCTGCAAGCGGTTCTTCTGCAACACTTGTGGAAGGCAATTATACAATCGGAATTTCACAGTTTGCAGAGCATGGTTCACTGGATAACTGTCGTAATGGTTTTCTGGAAGGTCTTGCAGAAAATGGCTTTGTAGAAGGCAAGAACCTGACTGTTGATTATCAGAATGCACAGACAGATACCGGTACAGCCAGCACAATCTCTGATAAATTTGTAGCAGATAAGGTGAATCTGATCTGTGCAATTGCAACACCGAGTGCTATGAGCGCATACAATTCAGCCAAGGACACAGACATTCCGGTAATCTATACTGCGGTTTCCGATCCTGTTGGTGCAGGACTT
Source organism: Butyrivibrio sp. (assembly GCA_022486625.1). Classification (GTDB taxonomy): domain Bacteria; phylum Bacillota; class Clostridia; order Lachnospirales; family Lachnospiraceae; genus Butyrivibrio. The sequence goes on from JAKVKH010000006.1 coordinate 83,678, forward strand.
GCCGGTGATGATGACACACCGGTTGGCAACATCACAGGTACTTCTGATGCACTTGCAGTAACCGAGCAGCTTGAAATGATCCGCGAGATGATGCCTGATGCAAAGAAAATCGGTATTATATATACAACAAGCGAAGCAAATTCTGTCAGCACAATTGCTGAATACAAGGCACATGCAGCAGATTACGGCTTTGAAATTGTTGATAAGGGAATCAGCGCCATTGGTGATATTGATATGGCAGCTTCGGATCTGGTAACCAAGGTAGACTGTATAAATAACCTGACAGACAATACTGTGGTATCCGGACTGCAGACCGTTATTAATGCAGCAAACGGAGCCGGAATTCCAGTGTTCGGTTCTGAGGTGGAGCAGGTAAAGGCAGGCTGCGTTGCAGCAATGGGACTTGATTATACACAGCTGGGTATCCAGACCGGTGAAATGGCAGCAAAGGTGCTTAAAGGCGAAGCAAAGGCATCCGATCTTAAGTTTGAAGTTATCGATCAGCCGAGCCTGTATGTGAACACAGCAGCTGCAGACAAGATCAAACTGACAGTTCCGGATGATATGATCTCTACAGCAGCAGAAACATATGATACAATTACAACAGAGTAAAATAATATGGAAGTAAGGAAGGTATTTCATCGTGGCCTTAATCATCAGTATTCTTGAACAGGGTCTGATCTATGCGATCATGGCACTTGGTATGTACATTACCTATAAGATTCTGGACTTTCCGGATATGACGGTAGATGGTGGATTTCCATTTGGCGTTGTGCTGGCGGTTGTCATGATCCGCGGCGGAGTGCCGCCCATACTGACATTGCCCATTTGTTTTCTTGCGGGTTGCGGGATCGGAACGGTGACTGGCCTGATCAATGTCAAATGCAAGGTCAGAGATCTGCTGGCAGGTATTATCATGATGACGGCTCTGTATTCAGTCAATCTGAAGATTGCTGGCAGAGCCAACCTTCCCATGTATGATTACTATACAATTTTTGACAATTCATTTGTAAACAGTATTATTCCGGCACCATTGAAGCCGTTTAAGACAGTGATTATTCTGGTGATTATCACACTTGTTGTGAAGTATCTCCTCGACTGGTATATGAACACCAAGTCCGGTTTTATGCTCCGTGCGGTAGGAGATAATGATGTGCTTGTAACTTCCATGGGTATTGACAAGGGAAAAGTCAGGATTATCGGTCTGGCGCTTGCCAACGGTCTTGTATCCTTAAGCGGTAGCATTTATGCGCAGCAGCAGTGTTATTTCGATGTTTCGATGGGAACCGGAACTGCAGTTATCGGACTTGCAAGTGTTATTATCGGAACCAACCTGTTTAAAAAAGTGACGGCAATGCGTGTAACCACAAGCGTGGTCATTGGCGCTATTATCTATAAAGCCTGTATCGCCATTGCCATCAAGTGTGGTATTGATTCTGCCTATATGAAGCTGATTTCTGCAGTTCTTTTCCTTATGATTCTGGTATTTTCGATGGACAGAAAAAAGAAGGTAAAGGCAGCATAAGCGGCGAAAAGTGCAGTGTACCATACACAGTCTGGTGGTACAGGATGTGAGCAGAAGACATCGAAACAGAGGATATGAAAGATGCTGGAACTTAAAAATATTCAGAAGTATTATAATCCGGGTTCAGTGAATGAGATGTGTCTTTTTGACGATTTCAATCTGACCGTGCCGGATGGACAGTTCGTGGCAGTTGTCGGAAGTAATGGCTCCGGTAAGACATCCATGCTGAATCTGATCTGTGGCAGTATTGATGCAGACCGAGGACAGATTCTGATTAATGGCAGGGATATTGCCGGTGAGAAGGAATTTCAGAGGCATCAGAGAATCGGCAGAGTATATCAGGATCCTTCCAAGGGAACCTGTCCCAGTATGAATATTCTTGAGAACATGTCTATTGCAGACAATAAAGGAAAAAAGTATGGTCTTGGCGGTGGGGTAAATAAAGCCCGTACGGATTATTACAGAGATCAGCTGAAGATCCTCGGTCTTGGGCTTGAGGATAAAATGTATACGCAGGTCGGATCACTTTCCGGCGGGCAGCGTCAGTCGTTGGCACTCCTGATGTCCACCATGACACCGATTGATTTCCTGATTCTGGATGAACATACGGCGGCGCTTGATCCCAAGACGGCAGATATTATCATGAAACTGACGGACAGGATCGTGCATGAGAAAAAGGTCACAACGATCATGGTAACACATAACCTGCGTTATGCAGTTGAATATGGAGACAGACTTCTGATGATGCATGACGGTAAAATTATTCTGGACCAGACGGGTGAAGACAAAAAACGTATGGATCCGGATCATATCATGCATATTTTCAATGAAATCAGTGTGGAATGCGGTAATTAGATGCCGGTGCCATTACGGCTGTATTTACCACATAAAAAAACTGAGAAGAGGGTGAATCCTTTTTCTCAGTTTTTTTGTGCAGGTCATGAGCCGTGGATGCTGCTTCAGGAGATGAAATCGGCATCATTATCTGTGTACTTTTCATCACAGTATTTGCAACGGTAGATTTCGTTCGCTTCATCCGCGAGATAGAAGATATGGGGAAGTTCCTGCTCGATGGAGGAAATACAGCGGGGATTATGACAGCGGATAACGCCGTGGATTTCCCTGGGAAGGATCAGAGCTCTTTTTTCTACGATGACACCATCCTTGATGACGTTTACGGTAATGTTATGATCAATGAAAGCCAGAACGTCAAGGTCCAGGGTATCGATATCGCATTCCACTTTCAGAATATCTTTTTTGCCCATCTTGCCGCTTCTGGCATTCTTGATGATGGCAACGGTACAGTCGAGTTTATCAAGGCCGAGGTGATGATAGATGGCCATGCTCTTGCCGGCCTGAATATGATCAAGTACGAAACCTTCTTCAATTTTTCCTACGTTTAACATAATAACCTCCTGTGGTTCAATAGGTTTTTAACAGTCCCTCATTCATGTGTTCATCGGTCAGATCCAGCAGTGTCAGAATCAGTGCCATACGGACATAAAGACCGTATTGAACCTGGCGGAAGTAGGCAGCTCTTGGGTCATCATCAATATCAACGGATATCTCATTGACTCTCGGAAGCGGATGCAGGACGAACATTTCCTTTTTGGCCAGTTGCATCTTGGCTTTGTCCAGTACATAGAAACCCTTTAAGCGGATGTAATCTTCTTCGTTGAAGAATCTTTCCTTCTGCACACGGGTCATATACAGAAGATCAAGTCTTGGCATGACGTCTTCAAGACGGACAACTTCTTCATAGGTAATGCCTTTGGAAGAAAGCATTTCTGTAATATAATCCGGGACGCGCAGTTCCTGTGGTGAGATAAAGATGAAATGTATGTTCTGATATCTGGAGAGTGCATTGATCAGGGAGTGCACGGTGCGGCCGAATTTCAGGTCGCCGCACAGACCGATGGTAAATCCGGAAAGGCTGCCGTAGAGTGAACGGATGGTCAGCAGATCGGTAAGGGTCTGCGTCGGATGCTGATGACCGCCGTCACCTGCGTTGATGACCGGGATCAGTGATTTCTCTGCTGCAACCATGGGCGCGCCTTCCTTGGGATGACGCATGGCGCAGATATCTGCAAAGCAGGAGATTACGCGGATGGTATCAGATACACTTTCACCCTTGGAGGCAGAAGAATTCGAAGCGTCTGCAAATCCGATGGTTTTGCCGCCAAGGCGCAGCATTGCAGTTTCAAAACTGAGTCTGGTTCTGGTGCTCGGCTCATAGAAACAGGTTGCCATGATCCTGCCGTCACAGGCATGTGCGTAGGCTCCCATATTATGTTCAATATCACCGGCCACGTCGAATAACCGGTCCAGTTCGTCCGTACTGAAATCAAGCGGGCTCATCATGTGTCTTAATCTGCTCATGTCAGGTTCCTCTTTTCGTTTCTAATCAGATTGTTCATGTTGCGTGATGATGTTGAAATGATCTCCGGGCAAAAAAAATCGAAGAGAAAATTAATTCTCTTCGATAAAATCAGTGAAAATAAAAATGGAAACAGAAGGAGGAATAAAAATAGAAATGGTTCATGCAGGACTGATGATGTAAACGCATTGACTTCATACGATGATCACAGACTGACATGATAACCTCCTTCATCAGCAGAATGTTTCTGCACCCTGCCTTTTTCTCCGCTTTATAATTCCGGTTCTGATAAATGCTCCGGGGCTTCTTTCATTTCAATTCTTCTTATGATAACATGATCGTAAAGGTGAATCAATAATAAATTTTACAGGATAAAATTCTTTTGACAGGGAGAAGTCAGATGGCAAAAAGTCATGAACTGGATATGACCAAGGGAAATCCTTCCGAACTGATTCTGAAATTCATGGTTCCGCTGGTGATCGGCAATGTATTTCAGCAGTTCTATAATATGGCAGATACAATTATTGTCGGCAGATTTGTAGGCGTGAGAGCGCTTGCCGCAGTTGGTGCAACAGGTACGATCATGTTCCTGATCCTGGGATTTCTGATGGGACTTCTGCAGGGATTTACCGTCATCACTGCGCAGCGATTCGGAGCGGGAGATGAAAGCGGAGTGAAGCAGAGTGTTGCCAATGCGGCAATTCTTTCTGTAATCATGACGGTGATCTTCACAGTGATCAGTGTACGCTTTATGGATGATCTGCTGCATCTGATGAATACATCGCAGGATATGTACGACATGGCCAGAACCTATATCATTATTATCTGTTATGGTATCGGTGCCAGTATGCTGTATAATCTGCTGGCAAGTCTTCTGCGCGCAGTCGGAAACAGTAAGGCACCGCTTTATTTTCTGATTATTTCTGCAGTTCTTAATATTTTTCTGGATCTGTTCCTGATCATTGTGATCCCGATGGGTGTTGCAGGAGCAGCGGTGGCAACAGTTCTTTCACAGGGGATCTCCGGAATTTTGTGCCTGATCTACATGATCCGCAGAGTCCCGCTCCTTATTCCTCGCAGACAGGACTGGCATCTGGACTCGCAGTGCAGCCGCAATCAGATCTCCATCGGACTTCCCATGGCACTGCAGTTTTCAATCACAGCAATCGGTACGATCATGGTACAGTCTTCCCTGAATCTGCTGGGATCTGTTGCTGTTGCTGCATATACAGTAGCCTGCAAGGTAGAACAGCTTTTTACACAGGTCTTTTCTTCCATTGGTATGACCGATGCAACCTATGCGGCGCAGAATATGGGCCTTGGGAATATAAAGCGCATCAAAAAAGGCGTTGTAATTTCTAACGCCTATTCAGCCATTTATGCAGTGATTATATATGGGTGTCTGTATTTTACCTGTCCGTTTTTTACAAAAATCTTCATCAGCAGTTCGGTGACGTCTGATCTGCCGACGATCATCGGTTATGTGGAAACATATATCCATTTGTGCGGACTGTTCTTTATTCCGCTTGGCATGATCTTTATTTTCCGTAATATCATGCAGGGCTGCGGTTATTCTTTCTGGCCGATGATGGGCGGTGTTATGGAACTGGGATGCCGCGCTGTTGTGGCCATTCTGGCGGCCAGAAACGGAAGCTTTGCCGGAATCTGCTGGGCCAATGCAAGTGCATGGCTGATCACCGGTATCTTTCTCTGGATCTGTTATTTTTTCGTAATCAGAAAAATTGAAAAGAAACATTCCTGTACAGTGAGCGGGACATAAGTCTGTCACTTTATCTGCGGATTGAACTGCGTCGGGGCAGAGGATCCGTCAAGTGGCATGTGATAGGTGGTTACGTCATCACCGTATTTCATGAAGTATACATATTTTGAGGTCAGATTGATACTGTTGTAAATACCATCAATAATGACACGATTGTCAGAACCATCCAGTTTCATCATTTTGAGTGCCGGATGTTCCTGTGAGGAATAGGCATAGTAAATGTAGGTGTCATTCAGGTTGAAAAAATCGATACGGTCCTGTGTGATGACCTGGCTTGTACCGTCCCGCAGATCCATCCGGCATAATCTGTAATTGCCGGTGACATCCATATAATACAGGTAGTTGCCCTGCACGACAGGGTCATAGTAATAGCCATTCGCCAGTGTGGAGACGCTGTCGCCATGCAGAGTGTCCATAGTGTGGAGGTTCTGTTCCTTATTGACACCATTATAATAAAGCAACCCGTTTACGTAGCAGGCGGGATTGATCATCTCTTCGGTGACTTTGGACTGTTTGGTCTTATCAATTCGAATCTTATACAGAGAGCCTCGGTTGGGCTCCTTGGACTGGTAGTACAGATAACTGCCGCACAACTGCATGCTGACGGTAAAGTCACGTACAAGACAGTTCATATTCTTACCGTTCTCCTTTGCCCGGTAGATACCATATTCATTAACGAAATGCCCAAGACCTGAGGACTGTTGAGAGGCAGAAGAATCCATATAGAAATAGATGTATTTGCCGCCGGCATTGATATATTTTGTATTCAGGGAAGTAAGCTGTTTCACATTAGATTCATCAACATTCATGGAATAGAGGCAGTGACTGCTCTGAGAGTTGGAAAAAAATACCTTACCGTTATTTTCACAGAAATAGCCATAGTTGTTCAGATTGCCGGCTGTGTTACCGGTGGTATTATCCGGATTCATTTTTACGGAATTTCCCATCAGATAAAATACGCCGCCGCCAATGAGCGCTGCCATAATCAATATAAAGCCAATAACAATTTTTGCATTCCTGGACATATGCACCTCCGGCCGGAAATGGAGCGGGATTAATCTTTTGTCCGGCTATTTTTATCCTATCTTCATTATAGAAGAGTTGAATCTTGCTATCAAGGCGCATTTGTTCTAAAATGCGAATAAGAGTCGCAGAATATTGCGGCATACGCCGGAAAGGAACAGGCAGAGACACATAATATGCCGGGAAAACAGGGGAGCAGTATGGAACTTACAGAACTTCGCGGTCAGCTAGACGAAATCGATCAGCAGATTGTTGCTCTTTATGAGAAGAGAATGGAGATCTGCTCACAGGTTGCAGATTATAAAATCGAAACCGGTAAAAAAGTATTTGACCGGGCAAGGGAACAGGAGAAAATTCGCAGCGTCAGGGCGCTTACACACAATGATTTCAACAGCACCGGGGTAGAGGAACTGTTCGAACAGATTATGTCCATGAGTCGGAAACTTCAGTATCAGAAGCTGACGGCGGAGGGTACATCGGGGAAACTCCCGTTCATCGAAGTGGAGGATCTTGATCGTCTTCATGCCAGAGTTGTATTTCAGGGTGCAGAAGGTGCATATTCGCAGGCTGCCATGCAGAAATTTTTCGGGGAAAAGGTACACAGTTTCCATGTGGATACCTTCCGCGATGCCATGGGTGCAATTGAGGACGGAAGTGCAGACTATGCGGTTCTGCCGATTGAAAACTCCACGGCGGGAATTGTCAGTGAGATCTATGATCTGTTAACAGAATATGAGAATTATATTGTCGGAGAACAGATTATTAAAATTGAACACTGTCTGATCGTACTGCCGGGAACAAAAACAGAAGAGATCAGAACCGTCTATTCACATCCGCAGTCACTCATGCAGAGTGCAAGATTTCTTTCAGAGCATGCTGACTGGCAGCAGGTCGGTATGAAGAACAATGCTTTTGCCGTCAGGAAAATTGCTGAGGACAAAGATCATACAGAGGCTGCAATTGCAAGTGAATATGCGGCGAAATACTATGGCATGGAAGTCCTGCAGAAGGGCATTAATCAGTCAGATACCAATTCCACCAGATTTATTATTGTAACCAATCAGAAGATTTTTTTAAAAAAGGCAAATAAGATCAGCATCTGTCTGGAGGTTCAGCATGAAGCCGGATCTCTGTATCATGTGCTGTCTCATTTTATATATAACCATTTAAATATGACCAAAATTGAAAGCAGGCCGATCGAGGACCGCAACTGGGAATACCGTTTCTTCATTGATTTTGAGGGCAACCTTGCTGACAGTGCTGTTAAAAATGCGCTTCGAGGACTGAGGGAGGAGACCAGGCAACTGAAAATTCTGGGAAACTACTAGACACAGATACGAGGAGAAAACTGTTATGCGGGAAAATGAACTGATTATCTATCGAAATTTCGACAATGAGGAAATCCTTAACGACATGTCCAGGCTGTTTGAACACAGCAGAGAAGGCAAGATTGATGTGACCGGCGACAGAAAAACGCTGTATACCTGCATGAGCAGATTGACAGAACTGGCAGGAAAGAGCGGCTTCTATGGGAACCTTTGGCACTGTTATCTGACATCACTTCTGGTCAACCATGAGAACAGCTACAGCATGGCGACCGAGATCAGAGGAAAGGTCGAGGGTACAATTAATGACATTGCTCTTCATGACATAGAGATTTTCAAGGATTTTTTTGATTATGACTTTACATCACTTCTGCATCAGCTGTCGGTGCCGGAATTTAACGTACTGCTGGACTACCATGCATGCTCTGTGGAGAGCAGAATGTACAACCACAGAATTCGTGACAGAATCTGTACGCTGGCGCAGGCGCTTGCAAAGAGCAGTGATGCAGGCGAAATGAAGGATACACTGACACAGTTCTATAAAGAATACGGTGTCGGCAAGTTTGGTCTGCACAAGGCATTCCGTATCAGCCATACAGATGACGGCGCACAGATTCAGCCGATCAAGAATATCCGCCATGTGAATCTGGAGGATCTTGTCGGTTATGAAATTGCCAAGAAGAAACTGATCGACAACACAGAAGCATTTGTTGAAGGCAGAATGGCCAACAATTGTCTGCTGTACGGAGATGCGGGAACTGGTAAGAGTTCCAGTATCAAGGCTATTGCCAATGAATATTTCGATCAGGGTCTTCGTATCATTGAAGTCTATAAGCACCAGTTTCAGGATCTGAATGATGTCATTGATCAGATCAAGGGCAGAAATTATCGTTTTATTATATATATGGATGATCTTTCCTTTGAAGAATTTGAAATTGAATATAAATATCTGAAGGCAGTTATTGAAGGTGGACTTGAGAAAAAACCTGAGAATGTCCTCATCTATGCGACATCCAACCGTCGTCATCTGATTCGTGAGAGCTTCAAGGATAAGCCGACGCTTGAAGATGATGATATTCATCGTAATGATACAGTACAGGAGAAGTTGTCACTGGTAGATCGTTTTGGTGTCACCATTTACTTCGGTGCACCGAGCCAGGATGAGTTCCGTGGTATTGTGAAGGAGCTGGCAGAGCGCAATGGAATTCACATGTCAGATGAGGATCTGTTCCTGAAGGCAAATAAGTGGGAAATGGCACATGGAGGACTTTCCGGCAGAACAGCACAGCAGTTTATTGACTATCTGGTGGGAACAGAACTGAGTCATTAACATGGAAAAAGGGGTATAGCATATGGCGGGTGAAATCTTCGCGGCGATTGATGTAGGCTCTTATGAGCTTTCCATGAAGATATTTGAGATTTCAGTAAAAAGAGGGGTCAGGGAGCTGGATCATATCCGGCACAGGATAGATCTGGGAACTGAAACCTACGCAACAGGCAAGATCAGCACAGAGCATGTACATGAGATGACAAGAGTCCTGCAGGAGTATGAGTCTGTCATGGAGTCATATGGAACAACACATTATCAGGCATACGGAACAAGTGCCATGCGTGAAACGGATAATATCAATGTGGTACTCGAGCAGCTTGAACAGCGTGCGGGGATTCATGTGGATGTGCTCAGTAATTCAGAGCAGCGTTTTCTGGATTATAAATCCATTGCCCTGCGGAATGAAGAATTTGCCAGAATTATTGAGAATCCGACAGCAATTGTGGATATTGGCGGCGGCAGCATTCAGATCTCGCTCTTTGACAATGACAAACTGGTCACCACGCAGAATATGAAGCTGGGGGTATTGCGGTTGCACCAGACGCTGAATCTTCTGGGAAGCGGTACCAGAAAATATCGTGAAATGGTAACAGAACTTGTAGAATCACAGCTGACTGTTTTTGAAAAACTGTATCTGAAGGATCGCAGGTTTAAAAATCTGATCATCATTGATGATTATATTTCTCCCGTGATGCAGAAGCTGAAGTTTGGTGACTGTGAACGGGGGTATGCCGGCCGTCAGCGGTTTGAAGAGTTCATCGGTAAGACAGGAGAAAAGTCCAGGCAGGCACTGTGTAAAGAATTGAACATTCCGGATGAGAATATTCCGCTTTTGTATATTTCCGGTCTTCTGATCAGAAGCATTGCGGGTGCACTGGATGCGGAGATGCTTTGGGCACCCGGAATGACACTTTGCGACGGAATTGCCTACGAATATGCAGAGCGTAAGAAGTTCATCCAGCCTGCGCATGATTTTGAACAGGATATTCTGGCCTGTGCGCAGAATATCTCCAAGCGTTACATGGGCAGCAGATCAAGGGCTGAGACCCTGCAGGCGATTGCCATGCCGATTTTTGATCATATGAAGAAAATCCACGGACTTGGTAAAAGAGAACGCCTTTTGCTGCAGATCGCTACGGTTCTGCATGACTGTGGCAAATATGTCAGTCTTGTGAATCTGGGTGAATGTTCCTATAATATCATTATGTCAACTGAAATTATTGGACTGTCTCATAAGGAACGTGAGATTGTGGCAAATGTCGTGCTTTTTAATCACGAACCCTTTGAATATTATAATGATCACAGTGAGCGGTATGCCAAGATCGATCATGATGCGTATCTGATCATTGCCAAGCTGACTGCGATTCTGCGGGTAGCCAACGGCCTTGATCGTACGCACAGACAGAAATTCAGGGATGTTCACGTTGTACTCAGGGAGAATGAGAACGAGCTGGTGATCAATGTTGACACCATGAATGATATTACTGTGGAGCAGGGACTTTTTGGCAACAGAGCAGGATTCTTTGAAGAAATATTCGGAATCCGTCCGGTTATCAGACAGAAACGCATGATTTGAGGACGTTGTGAATGCGCGGGAATGTGAAGGAGCATATATATGGCAGGAAAAGAGAAGGAAAAAGAGATAGATTTTTTTAATCCTGAGTATTATACCAATCGGGAACTGAGCTGGCTGCAGTTTAATGAGAGATGCCTGTCGGAGGCAAGAGACCGCTCCAATCCCCTGTTTGAGAGGCTGAAGTTTCTGAGCATAACTGCGAGCAATCTGGACGAGTTCTTTATGGTGCGTGTGGCATCATTGAAGGATATGGTGAACGCCGACTATAAGAAGCTGGATATTGCTGGAATGACAGCAAAGGAGCAGTTGACGGCAGTAACGAAGGCTGTACATGAATTTGCAGAGATGCAGTATTCAACTTATAATCGGGCACTTGTGCCGCAGCTTGAGCAGAACGGACTCGTGATTGTGAGAAATCATACGGATCTGACTGAGGAAGAGGGACGGTATGCAGATCGCTATTTTAATGAATTTGTATATCCGGTGCTGACACCCATGGCAGTGGACTCTTCAAGACCGTTTCCGCTGATCCGGAACAAGACCCTGAATATCGGTGCTCTGGTCCGGAAAAAAGAGGGTGAAGAAGATCTGGACTTTGCAACTGTTCAGGTGCCTGATGTCATTCCGAGGATTCTGGAACTGCCGACAGGAGAAGGAAAGCCCAGAAAAGTTATTCTGCTGGAAGAAATCATTGAGCGGAATATGGCGAGGCTGTTCCTGAATTATGATATTGTCTGCTGTTATCCTTTCCGCGTCGGCAGAAATGCCGATCTGTCCATTGATGAGGATGAGGCAGAGGATCTTTTGAAAGAAATAGAAAAACAGCTTAAAAAGCGTCAGTGGGGGCAGGCTATTCGCCTGGAAGTTGACAGCAGAATGGATAAGCGCCTCTTAAAGGTTATCTCACAGGAACTGCAGGTGGCACCTGAAGAGGTGTATCGGATTGATGGTCCGCTTGATCTGACGTTCCTGATGAAGATGTATAAGTTGGAGGGATTTGATCATCTGAAGGAACACGGTTATTCTGCACCACAGCCGGTTCCGGAGCTGCCGGCGGACTGCAATATTTTCGAAGAAATCCGTAAGGGTGATATTTTGATGCATCATCCGTATGAAACATTTGATCCGGTCGTGCGCTTTGTGGCATCGGCGGCTTCAGATCCGGCAGTGCTTGCCATCAAACAGACACTTTACCGTGTCAGTGGTAATTCACCGATTATTGCTGCACTGGCGAAGGCAGCTGATAATGGCAAGCAGGTGACGGTGCTCGTAGAATTAAAGGCCAGATTTGATGAAGAAAATAATATTGTCTGGGCGAAAATGCTGGAGAAAGCAGGCTGCCATGTGATTTATGGACTGGTGGGGCTTAAGACCCACTGCAAGATTACACTGGTCGTCCGCAGAGAAGAGGACGGAATCAACAGATATGTGCATCTTGCAACCGGTAATTATAATGATTCGACAGCCAAGTTGTATACGGATGTCGGTATGTTCACCTGCAAGGAAGCTTACGGCGAGGATGCTACGGCAGTGTTTAATATGCTTTCCGGTTATTCGGAGCCGCTTTCATGGAATCGTCTGAGTCTTGCACCCCTGTGGCTGAAGGACCGCGTGTTGTATCTGATTCACAGAGAAACACAGAATGCCAGAAACGGGGAGTCTGCACATATTATTGCAAAGATGAATTCCATCTGTCACCAGGAAGTCATTGCAGCACTTTACGAAGCAAGTGCTGCAGGCGTGAAGATTGATCTGATTGTCAGAGGAATCTGCAGTCTGAAAACGGGAATTCCGGGCGTAAGTGAGAACATTACCGTTCGCTCCATTGTCGGCAATTTTCTTGAGCACAGCAGAATCTTTTACTTTGAGAATGCCGGCAAACCTGAGTACTATTGCAGTAGTGCAGATTGGATGCCACGTAATCTTGAGCGTCGTGTGGAGATCCTGTTTCCTGTAGAAAATGAGGATCTGAGGGGAAGAATTATGCACATTCTGCAGACAGAACTGAAGGATACGGAGAAAGCGCATATTCTGAACAAGGATGGCGTGTATGTCAAGATAGATCGCAGAGGCAAGACCCCACTGAATTCACAGAAACTGTTCGGAGAAGAGGCGGTAAAGGCGGTCAGATCTTCTGAAAATGAGAACAGCAGGGTGTTTGTACCGGAAATGAAAGGACCACAGGAATGAGCAGAATTATACTGGCATCAGCTTCCCCAAGAAGACGGGAACTTCTGACACAGGCGGGGCTTGCCTATACTGTACTGCCGGCTTGCGGCGAAGAAGTCATTACTGGCACATATCCGGCGGAAGTGGTGGAGGGTCTTTCAAGGCAGAAGGGCGAAGAAGTGTGGCGGAAAATTTCCGGTGAAGAATTTTTTACACAGAATCGTGAAACGGTAGTTGTCATCGGAGCAGATACCGTTGTATCATATAAAGAGAAGATACTTGGAAAACCAAAAGATCATACAGATGCATGCAGAACTATCTACATGCTGCAGGGGCAGACGCATCAGGTGTATACCGGGGTGACACTTCTGTGGAAGCGTGAAGACGGGGAAAGCGGAAGCGTAGTATTTCATGAATGTACAGAAGTAAATGTCTATCCGATGTCTCAGGAAGAAATTGCGGCTTATGTGCAGACGGGAGAACCGGATGACAAGGCGGGCAGCTATGGGATTCAGGGAAAATTTGCAGTGTATGTGAAGGAAATTCACGGAGATTATAACAATGTTGTAGGATTACCGGTTGCCAGGGTCTATCAGGAGATGAAAAATCATCACCTGATGTAATTCATGTAGGGAGGTTGATTTTATGCATGAATACGATGACGCAGTATTAAAATGTTTTCTGGAGAATCAGGGACAGCTCTTTCCGGAGGATGTGGCTTCCACAATGGAGGAAGCAGAAGCATTTCTTGAGGATTGTATGGCTGTTGTCGTAGATTCACCGGAAGAAGTCGAGGATTATCTGGACGAAGAAGGTCTGGATCCCGGCGAGGGTGACGTCCTGGATGCTGCTGAAGTATTTGATGTCGGCGATGGCAGATATTTAATTGTAGAAGGCTGAAGATCAGCAAGGGCTTCCGCAGGTGTGTGTCACCTTCAGGAGCCTTTTGCTTATTTATGAACGTTTCACCAATGAGGGGGGAAACGAACAGATGATATATCTGATCTCCATTTATACGTCCAATGCACTGGGTATTGCTGCGATTCTGACTGCGATGTTCTGTAACATGGCAATCATGAAGAACAGCCGTACAGATTACCGGATCATCAAGTTAATTTGTGTGCTGAGCCTGATTTCCTGCTTCACAGATCCGCTGGTATTTACACTTGACGGGCATGGAAGCAGGCTGTTTCGGAGCATCAATATGGTAGGTAACAGCTACCTGTTCCTGGCCAACATATGGGTTTCTGTTTTGTGGATCTGTTTTCTCAGAGCACATCTGTGGGGCGTTAATCCGCTGAAAGACAGAAGAATCAGGTGGATTCTGTATCCATCGGCGGTTTTGAGTGCGGTGATTGTGCTCAATTTTTTCTATCCGGTGGTGTTCAGTACGAGCAGTCAGAACGTATATGGCAGACTACCGTTTTCCTATGTTTTTGTCATTCTGACAGCAGTCTTTTTTGCGTACAGCATATACCTGTCACACGTATATAAAAAGGAAAATGGCAGCAGGCGTTTTTTTCCGATTGCAGTCTATCTGGTGCCTGTTTCGATTGGGTTCGGAACGCAGATGCTTTTCTATGGAATCTCTGTGTCCTGGCCTTCGGTAGCAATTGCTTCTTGTGGTATTATGATGAGCCTTCAGAATGAAATGGCATATGTGGATTATCTGACCGGTCTGCTGAATCGTTCCTATCTCTTTACAGCCAGACCATACAAGTCCATGAAGGGGCTGATTATGATGGATATCAATAGTTTTAAGGCGATCAATGATCAGATCGGTCATGAAATAGGGGACAGGGCATTACAGGAAATCGGAGCGGTGCTGCATGATGTAGCCTGCGCATATGGCTTTGCGATCAGGTATGGCGGTGATGAATTTCTGCTGTTTTCTGCTGACGGATCAGAGCGGGAACTGAACGAAATCCGGGGAAGAATCGATGCGGAGCTGAAGCTCCTGAATGAAAAGCCGGGTCGCAGGTATCAGCTGTCCTTATCTTATGGGATGACCTCTTTTTCTGCTGAGCAGGAAGATATTGATGATATTATCCGTCGTGTTGATCAGAAAATGTATGAAAATAAGAAGCTTTTTTATCTGCAGCACGAACGAAGAGCAAAGGATATTCGCTGAAAATGGCAGCCAGGAGGCTACTCAGATTTTCAGAAACTTTGCAAGACCATCATGATCATTATCAGCAGTTGTTACAACATCGGCAATGGCCTTTACTGCATCAGTACCGTTTAACATTGCAATACCGGTTCCGGCAGCCTTAATCATTGAGATATCATTCTGCTCGTCTCCTGCTGCGAGTGAGTTTCTGACCGGAATATCCAGAAGCTTACATAGTCTTGTTACTGCGGAACCCTTTCCGGCTTCTGCAGGGAAAATTTCCAGATAAAAAGGATTGGAATACATGGTATTCAGCGTGGGACATATCATATCATCGAGTTCTTTATGAAAACGTTCCATCTTATCATGGTCATGCAGTTCGATGGCGATGCATTTGCATGGCGGCTGCGACAGTACGGTGCGGACATCATCGGCCAGAAGAACCGGAGAAGGAATGACGCGCCGATAATACTCGATGCCCTCATCCTGCCTGGTGGCTACGATGTGCGTGTCCGTGTAGGTATGCACATGAACATCGTGCCGGTCTGCCAGATCAAAGATTCTGCTGACCATTTCGACCGGGATACCGGTACGGTAAATGTCCCTGTGATTGTCACAGTCATAGATCTGTGCGCCATTGAAAGCAGCAAGAAAGGTTCCGGGAAAGAAGAGCTTCAAGTCCTCCTGTACCTTGCGAACAGAGTCCATTGCCCGTCCGGTATTGATCACAAAATGATTTCCTGCGTCAGTAAATGCTTCGAGTGCAGCTCTTGTTGCAGGGGTGATTATCTTCTGCGAATTTAATAATGTACCATCAAGATCAAAAAAGAAAATTTTATGCTGATTCATTTTTAAAACCTTTCTTAACGTAATGACGGTTCTGAATATTCAGAACAATGGTTTCAATATACCATAATCCGGTAAAAGATGCTATGATTACAGCTGTATGCAGCAGAGAATAAGGGAGCTATTATATGAAAGCAGTAGATTTACATACACATTCAACCAGATCAGACGGAAGCTATACACCGTCAGAACTGGTTGATTACGCAGCAGAAAAAGGGCTGGCAGCGATCGCATTGACAGATCATGATACTGTAGACGGACTGGATGAAGCAATCAGTCACGCCAGAATAAATGAACCGGAACTGGAAGTTATTCCGGGTATTGAATTTTCTACAGAATATGAGAAAGGTGACATCCATATTGTCGGACTGTACATTGACTATCATGGGGAAGCTTTTTCCCACAAAATACAGGAATTTGTAGATTCCAGAGTGAACAGAAATATTAAAATGTGTGAAAAACTCACGATGGCAGGTATTCCGATGACCTATGAGCAGCTCCTTGCAGAATTTCCGGATGCGGTCATCACCAGAGCGCATTATGCGAGGCATCTTTTAAGTCATGGCTATACAAAGAGCATGAAAGAAGCCTTTGACAGGTATATCGGTGATCATGCGCCCTGTTATGTACAGAGAGAAAAGGTAACGCCCTTTCAGGCTGTCCGGTTGATTCTGGAAGCCGGCGGTATCCCGGTTCTGGCACATCCCATTCTCTATCATATGTCGGATGCCAGACTGCGGGGGCTGGTTGCACAGCTCAGGGATGCAGGTCTTATGGGAATAGAAGCAATTTACAGTACCTATGCAGCTGCAGATGAGCGGGATATCCGTCGTATAGCTGCGGATTATGATCTTTGCATCAGCGGAGGTTCAGACTTTCATGGTGCCAATAAGCCGGGACTGGATCTTGGCACTGGATATGGACACCTCTTTGTACCGGAGGAGGTACTGACGAATATGATAAATGTTTGGAAAAAGAGGAAAGACAACGGCAACCTGCAGTTATGAAGAGCTTTATTTGACAGAAAACAGAATAATGCAGAAGATGATATTTTAAGCAGACTTTGGGTGTGTTATTACCCTGAAGTCTGTTTTTTGATGGCAGAAATCGTAAAAAGAGGCAATAAGTCATGCGATACAAGTGAATTTAAAGTTTTGTTAAAGAATTGTCTGAGAAACGTTAACAACGACAAAAAAGCGATATGATAATATAGATGAAATATCGTGCACAAGTAGCTTATTGAACCTTAAAAACAGAAATCTGTTTGATGAGAAAAGGGGGAATACTGTAATGGATGAACAGAATACATCAGAAATCAGAGTAATTGCCGTACAGGGTGATGGCCTTGAAAAAGTGAAAAACTATTTTCCGAAGGTTATATACAGACAGCTGGCAAGTGGACATGCAGATGCACTTGGCGCGGTAGCTGGTGATACCCTTGTGGGAGTGCTTGCATTTCAGAATACGGAAGGTGTATTGGAAATCGAATGGGCTATGGTTGCTCCTTCATATCGCAGGCAGAACGTCTGTGAAGAGATGATCATGACATTTATGGAACTGGTCGGAATGGATCTGTCTGTTGAAAAAATAATCATAACCCTTGATTCGGACACGGAGAGCAGATATCTGGAAAACTTTTTCAAGCGGATCGGATTCCTCAAAAAAGACAGCGACATAGAACATTGCACTTATCCGATGGAAAAACTGGCGGAGAATCCGTATCTGCAGAATGCACAGGAATATTCCGAAATCAGACCATTAGAGGAATTAAGCAAAAAACAGATTCAGATCATAGAAAGAATTATGAGAGAAAATATGGGACTTGACCTGGATGGCGTTTCTGTTTCGGAAGATTATGATCCGCAGCTGAGCTTATACTATATCGAAGAAAATGAACCAAAGGGCTTTGTGTTGGTAAGAAGACTGCAGGATGATCTGGAATTGTCTGTTGTCTATATAGATCCTGCATATAGTGCACAATTGTTGCGGTTGCTTTTGACCTTGATGCAGAAAGTAAAATCTGGCGGAGACATAAAGGGACAGATCGTAATGGATCTGATCAATGAGGCATCCAGAAAACTGACTGAAAAAATGTTGCCTGGAGCGAAGTATTCCAGCCAGATTCAAATGGAACTGAACTACTAAAGCATACCAATGGATATTTCTGGTTCGCACTTAGAAAAGGGGAATCAAAATGGATGGAATGAATATGGTGGAAGAAAAGAAAATGCAGCAGTATTCTGTTGCCCGGCAGTTTCAGGAAGACCAGGAAAAAGTCATCCAGATGAGTCAGATGACTGAGGAGCAGATGGGCGATCAGTATCAGGAGCAGCATTTTTCTAAGAGTGAAATGTCAGATTATCTTCAGAATCAACTGGGAGAGAAGTTTGATTACTCAGCACCTCTTGAACCTGCACAGGAAGCTGAACTTTCGAAAAAAGGTTTTGCAAAGAGAATTATGGAACGAAGAAAAATGAGAAAGCAGAGGGAAAAACAGTTCAATCTCCGTGCAAAGGCAATGTGGCAGATTCATCAAAACCAGGGAAAAAAAGAAGATAAAGAGATTATACCCGGAGTCCCTGAAAATCCCATGAGGATGGAGAATGCTCCGATTTTTGGACAAATGCGGCAGTGGATTTCAGAGCTTACCTGCCTTTCTGTGGAAGAGAAACTGCAGGCAATGCAGAGGGTGAATAATGTGAACTTATTGTGTTCATCCTTGATGTCCGGCAAAATTCCTGATTTTGATGTGGATCATCCAGTGACCGATTTTCTGAAAGATGGGAAATATATTGAAAAAAGTTATTTTGAGTTGAAAGAGTTAAATACTCTCTTGCAAGGGAAAGGTGATTCGACAGAGACATTGCTGTATAGCATCAGTGAAATGCAGGAAAACCTTTTGAAGTCGGATGATATGCTTGCTTCAATGGGCGATGATAAGTCATTATTCAAGATGGCAACAATAAAGGAAAGATTAAGATACTGTAATTTTGGTGTTGCACTTAGAACAAGGGAACAGAATCAAATGTTCAGGATAATGGAAACAAATTTATATAATGTGAGAGAGGAAAAAAGACTTTGTGATTTGGAAAGAAATCTGAGAAAAAAAACGACAGAAGAAAAACAAAAGTATCTGGCCAAGCAGGTGGATGAAACTAATGCAAAGTGCTCGCTTTATGAAAAGAAGATGATTCAGGAACTGGATGGAAGAGTACCAGAGGCTCGAAATTATAAAAAAAGAAAAAATGCCGGATTTCTGGAGGTGATCAAAAGGGATTCTGAAGGAAATCCATTGCTTTCAGAAGAGCCACGTATGAAGGCACTTACAGAAATACATGAGAAACGGTATGGAGATAAACAGAACCAGATTAAAGATGTGGTTCCGTACTTTATGCAGCAGGTTGATAATATGATGGATATATTACGAACTTTGGATTTTTCGCCAGAAGGATTCTTGCGATTAAATTCTGAACATATGTCAAAGGTAATGATAACTATGGGAGAACTTACCAATATAATGGCAGATGAAAAAAATTTAGTGAATCTGTTATCAAAAAAGGATCAGGCAAAGGTCAGAATGCTTGATCAGAACCCGTTTGGAACGTGGAGCGCAGGCATACAGGGATATTATAAAAATATATTTAATCCGGAGAAACCGGAAGACAGTTCGCTTGATGAATGTGTAAATGATATGCTATTTTCCCTGAATGGGAATACTTTTCTTCAACGGCATCTGTTTACCAAACGCGATGAAAACGGTGTGAAACAGAAGAAAGTAAAAAATGTGGATATGAATGCACTGATGAAGGAATATATTGCGGAATGGGATAAAATGAATGCTTCCTTTAAAAAATCAGAAAAAAGAAAAAAGGTCTGAAATTCATGGTGTAATTACTGAAGTATACCAATGAATATTTCCGGGGGTAAGCCTTAGAAGGAGGGTCATAATGGATGGAATGGACATGAAGGAAGAAGAAAGAAAAATGCGTCAGCAGTTGGTTACGCAGCAGCTGCAGGAAGATGAGGAAAAAGTCAGTCTGACGAGTCAGATGCTTGAAAAGAAGATGGGTGATCAGTATCAGAAGCAGTATTCTTCCCAAAGCAAAATGTCAGATTATCTTCGGGATGAACTGGGGGAGAAGTTTGATTATTCAGCACCCCTTGAGCCTGCGCAGGAAGCTGAACTTTCGAAAAAGGGATTTGCAAAGAGAATTGCAGAACGAAGAAAAATGAGAAAGCAGAGAGAAAAACAATTCAACCTCCGTGCAAAGGCAATGTGGCAGATTCATCAGGGACAGGGAGAAAAAAAGGAAGATAAAGAGATTACACCTGGTATTCCTGAGAATCCCATGAAAATGGAAAACACTCCGATTTTTGGAGAACTGCGTCAACTGATTTCTGGAATTGATTCCCTTTCTGCGGAGCAGAAACAGCAGGCAATAGAGCTGGTGAATAATGCAAATTTATGGTGTTCATCTATGATGTCTGATGAAATTCCGAAATCCACGGGATTCGTGAATAAAATAGATTTTGATAAAATTTATAAGGATCTGACGCAACTGGAAACCCTTTTAAAAGGAACGAATGTTTCGACAAAGGATGAGCTTGCAATGGGGGTACTTCTTGGACATATTGATGGAATGCATCAGAAGCTCATGAGCTCACAGAATATGCTTAAAAGCTGGGGCGGTTCAAATGAATTTTTCAGGCGCACATCGATAAAAGACAGATTAAGATTCTGCAATTTTGGTGCTGCGCTCAGAACAGAGAAACAGCAGAGAATGTTTAAAACAATAGAGGAAAAAGTATATAGCGCCAGAGAAGAAAAAAGACTTTGTGATATTGAAAAAAAGCTGAAGGGATGTAAGACACAGGAGGAAAAAAATAAATATCTAGGCGAGCAAGTGAATGCGGCAAATGCAAGGGGAATGCTCTATAGAAATAAGTTGGCTATAGAACTGAATGCAAGAGGAGAGGGCGTTAATAATTATAGATTAAGAAAAAATGTCGGATTTCTTGAAACAGTTAAAAGAGATTCTGAAGGAAATCCTTTACTTTCAGAAGAATCAAAGATAGAGAAACTTGTAGAAATACATGAGAAACGTTATGGAAATAAAAAGGATCAGATTAAAGATGTGGTGCCTTACTATATGCAGCAGATTGATGAGATGATGAATATATTACGAACTATGGATTTTTCGCCGGAAGGATTAATACGAATGGAACCTGATTCGCTGGGAAAGGTAATAGTGGCCATAGGGGAAGTCTCAAATATAAGGAGTGATGAAGAAAATCTGTACAATTGTTTTTCAAAAAAAGACTTGGTAAAGATTAAAATGCTTGATCAGAACCCGGTTGGAACGTGGAACCTTGGTATGCAGACATATTACGCGTCTGCAATTAATCCGGAGGAGGACGTTTCCGGGTCTTTGGATGAGTTTGTCAGTAATGTTCTTTTTTCAATGGAGGATAATACTTTTGTTCAACGACATCTGTTAACCAAACGTGATGAAAATGGCGAGAGGCAGAGAAAAGTGAAGGCGGTGGATATGAATGCACTGATGAAGGAATATATTGCGGAATGGGATAAAATGAGTGCATCAATTAAAAAATCTAAAGGAAAATAAATCAGAGCAGGTTTTAGTGAAAAGCTGAAAGGTGGATAGGGAGCAGAATTATTGGATTTATCTGAGCTGATCGACTCAAAATGTAAGATAATATCGACATATTCAGCAACTTACAGATTAACGGTACAGAGTGAAATGGTTCACAATAGCCGGAGGAAGTGAATGCATGGAATCATTATCAATGAATAAGCTGAAGACATCCTGACGGAATAAAAGTGCGTTCTGCGCAGGTTGTGAAAACCGGCTTCATGCAGTAAAATTGAATAGAAAGTCAGGCTTTATATGCACCTCCTTTCGTTACAGATTGTGAGGTGCATTTTTTGATGGGGCAGTGTAAAAAGCCGAGAACAGGAAGAGGCTGGAAAGATGAATATAGATGATATTAAAATGCTTGCTATGCAAAATAATAGTGTTATTCCATTGAAGAAAAAAGTGATTGTAATTGATTCAGGAAAAAAGAAAGAAGTGAGTGAAAATACAAAAAGGCTTATTGAAATCGAATGGAAAAAACTAACTGAACAGTATTCTAATATATTCAACGGTCCTAATTACTGCGTTGATCAGGTAGAATTAGTCGATGAACAAATCATACATAAATGCAGTCGCTCTTCTTATTCACATTATCGATGCAGTCGTATTCATGATTTGGGAAAAGATATATGTAGAAACCCATATGGAGCAGTTTATCTTGTGACGAGGGATGGATATCTTGTGATTGCACTTCAAGGTGGGGATTCAGAGAATGTTGGAAAAATACAGGGAATCGGAGGCGGTATGTCTGCAGAAGATACCCAGATGGGAAATAATATATTGAATCCAGAAAACACTGCTCTAAGAGAACTGGAGGAAGAAGCAGGGAAAGAAATCCGTAATAGTATAAATAGGACGGAACCAGGTTATCTAATTACAGATGGAATCAAATTTGGAATAGTTACGCTAGCTTATTCTAATATGGGAAAAAATGAAATGGAAAAGAGTTTCCTATTATTCAAGGAAGAATCAGGCAATAATGAATTAGATAGATTACTATTCTGGAATAAAGAAAATCTTGAAGAAATAGTCCAATATGAAACAAAACAAGATTTGGGTGTTGTACAGCTGATAAGATTGTTTTTAGATGATTTCAATTCTGCAAAGGCACATTGATATAGCTGATGATTTATTTGCAACCACTGGAAGATATTTCTAAGGGAGTACTATTATCGTGCGCTAATCATGAAACACAATTTCCAGAATGATGATAATGATCAGAACAACAAACCATGCGGTACCGTTTGTCTTCTGACCGGGATGACCCTTTGGACGGCTGTTGCCGTTACCGGAAGAATCATTTATAATATGATAGTCTATGAAATCATCAGCAGCATCTTTTTTGCCATTTCCGTTCCAGTCAAAGGATGACATCTTAATCCTCCTTTCCTTACTTTCACATTTTGGACGTCTGTATCATAGTCTCATTATACTTCTTTTTACATCGGAAAGCAGAAATTGAATGATGGAGATTTTTTCTGGAAAAAAAGCGGGAAGCCTTTATATAAAGTGCTTCGGGATGGAGAAAATGTTGAAGAAGATAATGTTTATAACAGTACTTACATTTGCAGTGCTGTCACTTGCAGGCTGTGGGGAGAATGAGTCTGCGGCACAGACGGAAAACAGCTCGATTGTGGAGAAAATATCAGAAAGTGCGGCGGGAGCTGTAACAGAAACTGCGGAAGTATCGGAGAGCGTGGCAAAAACCATGACGGAGACTTCTGCATGTGCAGCGGACACGAATGCAGAGAGCCTGACAGGCAGTGGGACTACGGTGGATCTGATCAGGGATTTTGCAAATGGTAACGGAGCGGTTCATACAAAGGCGTCTTTGATGAATGACGTAAGCTATAATTTTGAACTGGAAAAAGATAAGGACTATACGCTGAAAGATCTGATTGCCTTATATAATTTGTCATTGTCTGACGGGGAGAAATATGGACTGGATACAGTGTCCTACGCGGCGCTGACGGTTCCGAATGTTTCCGGTGAGTGGTATGCGGTGCAGATGGTTCTGGTACCGGAGGAAGTCTCTGATACGGGTAACGGCAATGATTCCATTGATATGGTTTTTGATGTGATGAACGGTCAGCTGCAGATGGCAGCCTGTGCAGATTCCTATTATCGCTCATCCTGTACCTGTAATAAAAACGGTGTGCTATTTACCGGAGGAGCGGACGGCGCAGGCGATCATTCCGGTGCTGTTTATGCCCCAGATGCAAACGGGGACTATGTCACGCTGCAGTCATATGAGACCATAAATTACGGTTGGGAGTTCTATAATGATCAGAGCGGTATTAATGAATCATTATCTGAATTTGCAACCGCAATCGGTGAGGATGCCGCAGGCGACGGGCATTTTGATACAAGCAGGTATGAGATTAACGGTTCTGTTTATTATGTTTTTGGATCAGATCACCCGGAAGAGGAAACACAGTTTTCGAAAATTGCTTTATCACACGGTATTACCATGACAACGCTGGATGAACTGAATTCCATAATGGATACATACGCCGGGCAGCTTGGGATCGGCGCGGCATATCAGGATAATGAGGAAACGCCCTGGACAAAGCTTTGATGAGGCAGGGACAGACGGAAATATCATAAAGATATTGACAGAAGCACATGGTATTTTGCATTATCTTTTTCTATGGAGCAGGTACGGTTTCATGCCTGCTCCGTTTTTTTGAAAGCAGACCTTTTGACCATTGTTTTTCGTGTGGGCATTTCACATGGTTTTTCACTGTTGTTGTAACGTTATTGAGCTGATGTATTGCATGAATTTCTTTATGCACTTTTTTCATGTGATGTGTCTGTTTATTGCGTTGCAGAATGTATTTTTATTATTTGAGGTAATTTCATAATTCATTTTCAATCCATGTGGATAACTTTTGAGAAAAAAGAGCGCACTACTCCAATTTCTTCTCAGACTGCTATCAATTGTGGATA
>JAKVKH010000007.1 GCA_022486625.1 Butyrivibrio sp.
TAGGGATGAACCTTCGAATGAGACCGTTATGTCGCTCTACTGTAGCTTTATCACAGGATGTGTAGGGATGAGCGAAGTACACAAGGGTATCAGATATCTTCTCAAGATCCGCAAGATCAGCAAACTCGGATCCGTTGTCAGTGGTGATGGTTTTGAATACTTTACTGAAGTGCTCGCTGTAGGTTTCCCTGAGCAACTCTATTGCATTCATGACACACGCTGATGTTTTGTCAGCAATTGGAATCATCAGGAATTCCCGGCTCTTTCGTTCTGCAAGTGTAAGCAGGACCTGATCATCACGGGTCTTGGAACCAAGAACAAGGTCACATTCCCAATGCCCAAATTCTTCGCGGGATTCTATCTCCCCAGGGCGCTCTTCAATACTGCGCCCCAGCTTTTTCTTGTTGGCGCGAACACGGTGTTTTTTGGTTTTACGCTTAAGTTTTTCAGGAAGGCTATGGTTTTTGATCCCGAACAGTCCAAGATCTACGTATCGATACAGTGTTTTGGTACATACAATCTGATCCCTGGTGAAATCGCCATCCACAACTGCCCGTCCTGCACATGAATCAAGAGACCAGCAGTCTTTTGTGAAATGCCTGATAACGTAGTCCAGAAAAGCAGACTTGCTTAAAAAGTCATAATGCCTGCAACAGTTCTTTCTGTTATTCTGATAGGCCTCCTGACCGGCAGATGCTTTGTAACGGATCACATTACCGTGATACATTTTTACAGAACCACGTGCTATTTCATTCGATATAGTGCTCGGGGAGCAGTCAATCTCACGAGCGATGGCACGGACGGAATAATGGTCTTTGTACCGTATCTGAATAATAACTCGCTCCTCATAGGAAAGATGTTTACCTTTCTTGCGGGAAGTTATGGTAGAATTGGGGTAGTCCATGGTGGTGGTTCTCCTTGTAGATGTAGGTTTTGGTGATTTACATTCTACCAAAGACCCTGCCATGGATCTTTATATTATTCAGATGTCCAAGTTGATTTTACAATCGGCGAAAAAAAGAATATTATAAATTGATAAAAAATCTTGGTGGGACTTGGAATGATGCAAAAGAAAGACCAATTGTATGTTTGATAAAGTTACCGGAAAACGATAATATTTATTGGGCGGTTCCCATGGGAAATTGGGATCATAGAAGCGATGAGGCAAAAGAGAGAATCAATAAATACTTGGAGCTACCGGAAGAAAAAATAGCATCATGCTATTATCATGTTGGTAGAACGACAACAAAATCAATCTTTTTCATAAGCGATGTTGTTCCTATATCGGATAAATACATAGAACGAGAGTATTTGGGAAGAGATTCTAAAGGGTATGTTATTAAAAATAAGAAATTACTTGCAGAATTGGAACCACGAAAAGTGCGCAGAATAGTATATTATGAGGATAAAAATCCGAATTCGTTTCGTCAGCATATTACAGATGTAAAAAAATACTTAATTGATGAGAATGAAAAAGAAAACGCAGAGAAAGAGGTCTAAGTAATATTTGCTACTGAATTTTTGATTGTTGATTAAGAAGTAATAAGGTATAATATTATCGTGGCAACAATATGGCAACAGAAAATCAGTAAGACAAAATAACATATGCAATAGAGATAAAAATAAGGCGGTTTCGACATAAAACTTAAACATAAATGTTTAATATCAAACAGGAACTTGCCGAGTTTGAATAAATCGATTTTGTCTATGCAGTCCAGCAGGATATGGAATTTTCCATATCCTGCTTTTAAGTTATGCAGAGTTCCTGTAAATCTATAATGTTTTAACTAAGAAAATAGTGACATAAACAGGTACAAGTCATCAAAAAGCAAAATATCAATCAACAGAAAATGAGAAAGCCAAATAACCGAAAGAAGTGTTGACAAACAACCGAATTCTACCCTTTCATGACCAAAGTGGCCAGTACAAAACGGATAGAGAAAAATCTGATTGATCCGGTTGCGATGCGTGGGGTTGTCGTCAATTGCATCGTCAACAATGATTTCACCTATGAAATTCCGCCTTTTTCGGTAACTGGCAGTTATCGTGGCATCGATAATGACATAGATCGTGGCATAGATAATGGCATAGATAACCTGCTTGGGATCCTGGCTGGCAAAACTATCTGATACAGACTCGAAAGGTGTGAATTGAATGTATAAAAGATATCCCGATATTGATATGAAACGAACGGGGCAACTGCTGAAATTCAGAATAGATCAGGCGGGTTATTCGGTAAAAGATATTCAAAGGATATTGATGCTGTCCTGTCCGCAGCCGATTTATCGCTGGTACAACGGGAAAATATTGCCATCTGTTGATCATCTCTTTGCGCTGAGCAGACTTTTGGGTATGCACATGGAGGATTTACTTGTTCCTATGACGTTTTCGAATTATCCAATTGACGCAAAGGTTCTTTTACCAATGGAAAAGAGATTATTTTGCTACTGGGAAAAGTTGAATGTGGCATGATTGTCAATTGATCGGTCCATTGGACTAACCGTCCAATGAAAAATCTTTCATTATGCGATATCCTGTGATAAAAAGAAATGATATCAGCACAAGAAACGGATAGGATGATTCAGATGCAGATTGAAAGAGAAAATGCAGTGTTTATTCTCACACCGGAAGAACTGGAAGAAGCATATCGCGGAAAAGAACTGGAGTATCGCATGCAGGACGCCAAAAATCATATTGCTGAGTTCTGTGCAGAGAATAACTGTGATGAAAACTGGTGGACGGAGAAGGATGTCAGGAAAATCGCGGAATGTTTTATGAAAGGGTATGATTGCAATATGCCTGAAAATGCACTTTTCCATGGAATTATAGAAAGTGTTTATCTGAACAGGGCATAAACCGGAAGATGATGGAGCAGATCAATGATTTACATTACAGGCGATTGCCATGGGAACTTTGAAAGATTTGATATAGAGAATTTTCCTGAGCAGAGGGAAATGAACAGGGATGATTATGTGATAATATGCGGAGACTTTGGGTTCTGGACACCTTCAAAGGAAAGAGAAGATACGCTGAATGAACTGGATAGACGCTCATTTACAACGTTATTTGTGGATGGCAATCATGAGGACTTTGATGAACTGAACAGTTTTCCGGTGACCATGTGGCACGGTGGGAAAACGCATAAGGTCAGGAGCTCTGTTATTCATCTGATGCGTGGACAGGTGTTCCGGATTGCGGAGAAAACATTCTTTACTTTTGGAGGGGCAGCATCACATGACATACAAGGCGGGATCTTTGAGGTAAAAGATGCAGACAAATGTCTGAAAAAACTGAATATTTCAAGGAAGGATATTGTGACAGGAGATCTTGCGGCATACGATGAAGCATGTAGGAAGCTTATGCCATATCGGATTAATCACGTATCATGGTGGAAAGAGGAGGTATCCTCTGAGGCGGAAAGAAATGAGGCATTCTGCAATCTGGAAGCTCATAATTGGAAGGTTGATTTTGCAGTGACACATGATGGACCGCAGTCGATCATTTCGATGTATTCGCTGGGAAAAATCAGGCCGGATGAAACAAGAATATTTTTACAGGAGATGCAGGAGAAACTTGATTACAGATACTGGTTTTTCGGTCATCATCATGATAATAAAAATGTGACAGCAAAAGATATTATGCTGTATGAGCAGATCATACAGATAGGGTGAAGAAGCAGTTGAAAACCAAAATCTGAAATTGACGTTGTCAGAGCGTGGAAATAAAATGTGCAGGAGAAGTCGGATGAAGGAAAACCTTTCTTTTGAAATATTGGCAAAATCGATAAGTGGCGTAAACTATCGGGCAGGCAATGCAGCTAAGGGTGCAGTTAATCAGCTTATGACAATGAGAAACTGGGCCATTGGTTATTTTATTGTCGAATATGAACAGTCCGGAAAGGACAGGGCAGAATACGGAAGCGATTTGCTGAATAATCTGGAAAGGCAAATTAATGAAAGAGGTATGAATTCAACCTTGTTTAAGTGGTGTAGGCTTTTTTACCTTATGTATCCGCAGATCAGTGCGACAGTGTCGCACCAGTTTAATATACCCGAGATAAAGAAAAGTGCGACAGCGTCGCACGAATTTGTTACAAGTGCAGAAAAAATAGTAAATAATTTATCCTTTTCGCATATAAGGGAAATTATGGTGATAAAGGATCCTGCCGAAAGATTTTTTTATGAGACAGAATGTATGAAATGCGCATGGAATGTAAGAGAGCTGCGCCGTCAGATTAAGACAAATCTGTATGTAAGAGCGGGATTGAGCAAAAATCCGAAGATGTTGTTGCAGCAGACCGTAAGTGAAGATAAGCCTTATGCATTGACAATCAAAGATCCGTTTACGTTCGAATTTTTGGGCTTAAATGTCAGGGATACTGTTTCAGAATCAGACTTGGAGCAGGCACTTATGGATCATCTTCAGGAGTTTATGCTTGAACTTGGGGAAGGATTTTGCTTTGAGGCACGTCAAAAACGGATTGTGATCGATGACAAATACTATTTTATTGATCTGGTCTTTTATAATAGGCTGTTGCATTGTAACGTGATCATTGAATTAAAAAATGATGAATTTAAGCATGAAGATCTGGGGCAGTTAAATGCTTATGTGGCCTATTATAAGAAAAACGAAATGTCAGAAGGAGACAATTGCCCAGTGGGAATATTACTGTGTACGGATAAGGGAACGCAAATGGTTGAATATGCATTGTCCGGAATGGATAATCAATTATTTGTATCGACTTACATGCTGCACCTTCCGGATAAAACTCTATTGGAAGAATTTATGCGTAAGGAAATAAAAGAATTTGAGGATAAAGAGTAGCTTTCTTAAATCAATTAATGAAACAAAGAGGGCTTTTTGATTTTAGGTTTAATTTATGAAATTATTCAAAAACTATGCTCTTACAAATGTCACAATAAATGTTGTCACAGCGTGACAACAAAATGACAATAAAGTCTCCGGTAAATATGTAGAATATATAGAATGCGTACGAAAGTGAACTGCTTTTAACGTAAATATCAATGATGTACACTCAGAAACAAGTTTATATGACCGAATATAGAATAGGCTATTGTTACGAAACCCAGATTGCCGGGAAAATGATAGAGAGAAAAATTCAATCGTTTGATTTGATAAAACACTTGTCAAGGCGGAAATTTCATTGGTAGGAAAAACAATTGATTATAGTATACAAAGAAACGCATCGCAAATCTTTTGGATTTAGCGATGCGTTTTTAGATAATGTTGCATCTGATAAGACACAAAGAATACTCCAGATATCATGCAGTTGTGAATAGTTAAAGTGGTAACTGCAGTTTATAGCTTTCACTTCTGCATATTCCTTATGATGTTCCTATCACGTAGACATTCCCCGTGATTTCACGAGAAAAGTCGGCATAAACAGACGCCTGTTGCATTTTTGTTGCAAAATTGCTTCTTTTCCGAGTGAGTTTTCAAATTGTTTATTGGCTATACTCAGCATAGAAACAATCTTTTCGGTAAGCAATTTTACAGAAAGATTCTATGAAAAGGAGAATGCTTATGAAACCGATGGAAAAAGGAGTCAGGCGGCATACGGGAAAAAATGCGCTGACCTCCTGCGTAGCCGTTCTGCTGGCAACAGCACTTCTGCTTACCGGCTGTGGAGCGCAGCAGGAAAAAAGTCAAAGCGTCCCGGCAACCCGGCTTACAGAAAACTCTGCAAATCTCAGGGACGATTATTACGCCGCCGTCAATGCGGGAGTCCTGAATGCCCACAAGGCTGCGGGAGAGGACGGCAGTTGGAACTGGTTCTGGGATCTGACGGACAAAGCAAAAAAAGATCAGGAAGATATTGTAAAAACTGCCGCAGAAAATGTCGCAAAGAATGGAGAAGCAGTAAAAACGGAGGACAGCTCATCCTACCGGGTTGGGGAACTCTACCTTATGGCGTCCGATCAAACCGCGCGTGACAGAAATGGCGTTGCGGAATTAAACGCACTTATGAAGCCGGTGATGGATGCGAAAAGCGTTCAGGAGATGATGGACGCACTCGCCGTGCTTCAATATCGGTATGGATTCAATTCGCTGCTCAACACCGATGTTTATCTACCGGACGATGATCCGGGTACCAATGCAGTACGCATTACACCGTTGAATTACGTCCTGCTTGTCGATGATCTCGTCTCTTCAGATGAAGAAGCCGATAACAAATCTTTTTTTACAGGCGATCTGCTGAAGTTGATGAAAGCTGCGGACCAAAATGTGAGCAGCAAAGATATGGAGGACATCTACCGTTTTTTGAAGGTGGCTGCTGTTAACAGCAATGCCGGAAAAAAAGCGATCGCTCAAAATACAGACAGTACCGATACGGAAACCTCTTCATCCGACCGGAACGCCGCTGCAAATAAGCCTGCCGATCTGGTGAGCGAGAAAACGATGTCTATCTCAGACTTGACAAAGCACTACTCCAACATCAGGCCGTCCGAGGTACTTGGAAAGATCTTTAAAACGCAGCCGATTACTGTCCGCATAGAAGACGACGGAAATCTTGACACTGTTAATTCATACCTCACTGACGGAAATCTGCAGATGCTGAAAAACTATGCTTACCTCGTGAATCTTCTAAAATTTGCGCCATATCTCTCCACGGATATTTCAGATATCTATCAGGTAATACAGAAGGATCATTCCGGTGACGAAGATACCGATGACTCCGAAAGTGCCGAGGGATCCGCCGAAAAGAAGGCAACTGACGTGGAAGAGCAGGTATACAGTCTGTTGAAGTGGGATGTTGCCAGACTTTATTGCAGTCAGAACTTTGACGAAACCAAAAAAGCCGGCGTTGAAAATCTGGTAAATGAAATTCTCGCCCAGTATCAGACAATGCTGCAGAAAGAGGACTGGCTTACTGAAAGCACACGCACCAAAGCAATCGAAAAACTGAAGAAGCTCAAGTTGCGGATTGGCGCACCGGATGATATTGCACGTTATCTCTCCTCCTGGACACCGGACAAAAGCAGGAGCTATCTGGTAAATGTACTTGCTATTTCCAGTGAGGCAAGCACAAAAAAATACGACAGCGCCGGTAAGAAGGCTGACCGAACCGTATGGCAGATACTCCCGCAGGATTGCAATCCCTGCTATTATCCCACAGACAATTCAATCAATATCCCTGTGGCTGTGATGTTTGAACCGTACTTCTCCGTGAAGCAGACAGAGGAACAGAATCTTGGTGCGCTGGGTACTATCATCGGGCACGAGATCACGCACGCTTTCGATGATCTGGGACATCTCTATGACGCCGATGGAGATTACCGGAACTGGTGGACAAAAGCCGACGAGGCGGCTTTCGAGCAACGGACGCAAAATATCGTTGCCTACTATTCCTCCTATAAGACACCAGGCGTGATGCAGCAGGATGGAGCATATACGTTGGGTGAAAATATCGCCGACCTCGGTGCGATGCATTGCCTGACAGAAATCGTGAAAAGCCGACACCTTTCTGCAGACCGGTTTTTCCGGGCCTACGCAAACTCCTGGACCAGTGTTACCAACGCCATGACGGACGCACTGGTTTCCGGCATGGATGAACACGCAGCTGATAAAGTGCGGGTGAACGCAGTGCTGGCTTCCAATTCACTTTTCTATGAAACCTATCAGATCACAAGCATCAACGGGATGTATCTTGCTCCGGAAACCCGCGTAGAGCTTTGGTAAAAAAAATAAAGAAAGCAGGTATTTTTTATGAAATGCAAAAAAATGATCGTCCTTGTCCTGAGTACTATGCTCGTATTCTCCATGTTGACCGGCTGTGGTGCGAAAAGCGGGACTTCCGCCGCCTCCAGTCTCGGAAATCTGAAGAGTTTTAAGGCGGACACCCTCGCAGGTGACAGCTTTACGCAGGATAACTTTACCAAAAAAGATGTTACTGTCATCAATTTCTGGTCATTGGAGTGCGGGCCGTGTGTAGATGAACTCCCCGGTATTGCAAAATTCGCCAGGACGCTGCCGGATAATGTTCAGCTCATCACCGTCAATCTGGACGGGGAGGAAGAGTCGACGAAAAATGCGGTCAAGGAAGAACTGAAAGAAGCCGGATTTGACGGCACTACGCTGGTAGGAAGCGACGGCGATTTGAAAACGCTTGTCAGCAAAATTCAGTACACGCCGACTACCATTCTGGTAGATAAGAATGGAAACACACTTGGTGACGGCATTGTCGGAAGTCCCCATGATCTGACCAAGGCGTATACGGATGTAGTCAACAGTGCGCTTAAAGCTGTAGGAAAGGCGGAACTCAAATGACAAGGATTAAAGCGGTGTTCCTTGCCCGTTACGGCTTTCTGGCGACGGCAATCACATTGATTGTCGTCGGTCTGGCTCGAAACGAGCAGCAAGAAATATTACATAAGGCGGTGAAAATATGTCTGGAATGCATCGGAATCGGTTAAAACACGGCGGCCTGTCTTTTCAGCGTGTAATTCAGCTGTTATCTGCCGCACTGCTCAATGGCTATATTGTTGGCTTTCAAAAAGGTAAGATTTATACGGGCAGCTTCAAAACGGTCTGCGTGCCGGTTCTGAACTGCTACTCCTGCCCGGGTGCGCTTGGAGCCTGCCCCATCGGCTCACTGCAGGCGACGCTTGGTGTAAAGCATCACTTTCCGTTCTATGTGTTGGGGCTGATGATGCTCTTCGGTGTACTGCTGGGGCGGCTCGTCTGCGGACTTCTTTGCCCCTTTGGGCTGGTACAGGATCTTCTTTATAAAATACCGTTTCACAAGTGCAATGTGCCAAAGAAGATCGACAGACCGGCGCGGTATCTGAAGTATTGTATCCTGCTTGTTCTGGTGATTCTGCTGCCCGCATTTGCAGCTTCCAAAAGCGGAATCATACCACCGTATTTCTGTAAGTATCTCTGCCCGGCGGGCACGCTGGAGGGCGGAATTCCCCATGTGCTTTTGAACCCGCAACTGCGAAAGGTGGCCGGTGTGCTATTCGATTGGAAGTTGCTGGTATTGCTTTTCATTGTGCTCGCCTCCACCATTGTCCATCGCCCGTTTTGCCGCTATCTGTGCCCTCTGGGTGCGTTCTATTCCCTGTTTAACCGCTTCAGTTTTTTTCAGATGCATGTGGACAGGAGCAAATGCGTCGGCTGCAGGGCCTGTGAGCGAGTTTGCCCTATGGCGGTAGAGGTAATAAAGAACTGCAACAGCGCCGAATGCATCCGCTGTGGAAAGTGTAAGACCGTTTGCCCGACAGGCGCCATCTCCTGGGGATTTACAGGGAATGTCACGGCCGCTGGGGTGAAAGCGGTGGATACTGCGGACAAGGTGTGATATTATAATTTGAAATCAAGGACGTAGGGGGTACGGCAGATGGCGCTGATTTATTATGCAGATGATGAAAAAGAAGTCCGGGACATTGTAACCGCCTTTTTAAGAAGCGATGATTATGACGTCGAAGCTTTTCCCACAGGTGACCTGCTTCTGGAGGCCTTCTTCCGCGCTCCTTGCGATCTGGTATTACTGGATATCATGATGCCGGGGACGGACGGCATCGGCATCTTGACCAGGCTCCGCGAAATCTCCAAGGTTCCTGTGATTCTGCTGACGGCAAGGGATACGGACAGCGACTGCTACACAGGCATTACACTTGGCAGCGACGACTATATCACAAAGCCTTTCAAGCCCATGCTTCTGTCCGCTAAAATCCATGCACTGCTCCGGCGGGTGCAACTGGAAAACGACGGGATCACCCGTTCGGATGAAAATGACCTGAGCTGCGGGAATCTCCGCTATGAGTGTCGCCAGCACGCCTGCACTGTAAACGGCACGATTCTCACGCTTACGCCGACGGAACTGAGATATCTCTCCTTTCTGATGAGCCATTTCGATGAAGCGGTCAGCCGTGATGAGCTTCTGAACAAGATCTGGGGAATGAACTGTGAGATAGAAACCCGGGTCGCGGACGAGACAAACCGGCGACTTCGGAAGAAACTTACAGCTGCCGGCGCGAACGTCTATGTGCAGACGGTGTGGGGGTATGGTTTCAAGTTGACAGAAAAGGACGGTGCGGTATGAACAAAGCAGCCTCCAGCCGGAAAATGCTCCGGTGGCTCACATTATGCTCCATTCTGACCGGGCTGATCCTGATTGGCCTGTTCTATGGCCTGGAAATGCAGCATATCCATACGCAGGCATCCGTCGCCTTAAAAAATAAAATTTTCGATAATGAAAACGAAAAGGGCGAGTTGCTTCCGGCACTCAACTACGTCTATACCGGGCAGCGCAATGAGACAGATATGCTGTTTGCGGTGGAAGCTGCCATGATTGATGATTATCAGGCCAACCAAAACGCCATTGCCTGTAATAGTATCCGCCGCTTCCGATATAAAAATGAAGAAGTATACTATACGCCGCTCAACGCCGGGATTGCGGGAGAAAAGCTCTCCGCGGAGGATGGTACTCTGCTCCTGTACGCTGATGTCAGCTTTTCGGTAAACCTGGTCAGACGAACGACCTGGCTTCTTCTGTTCGCATTGGCGGGTTTATCTGCGGCACTTATTGTAATGGAGCGAAAGTCGGCATCTGCACTGGAGCAGCGTGATGCCGAGATGAAGGCATTTTTTGCCAACGCTTCCCATGAATTAAAGACGCCGTTGATGGCTATCTGTGGCTATGCGGATGGAATCCGGCAAGGGATCGTCAAACCCTGCGAGGGACTTGACGTCATAGAAAAGGAGACCGATCGGATGTCTGTCCTGATCGGCAATATTCTGGAGCTGAGCAAGGTAGACAGCGGAGCGATTGTTCCTCAGATCGCTGAAAATGACCTTCGGGAAATTCTGTATGATGCGGCCGGAGTGATTTTACCCGCGGCCAAACAACAGGGGATTGAGCTTTTACTCGACCTGCCCGATCCCATTATGTGCTTATGTGATGAAAGCATGATTTTTTCTGTTGTGTCCAATCTGTTGACCAACAGCCTTCGTTATGCACAGAGCCGCATTTCGATAGAGGCGGGACGAGGCACCAATGGTCAGGAGGTCTGGATTCAGGTTCTGAATGACGGGCCTTCCATTTCAAAAGCGGATGCCGCCCACATCTTCGATCGCTTTTATAAGGGTGAAAAAGGGCAGAGCGGAATCGGTATGTCCCTTGCAAACGAGTATGTTGCCGTGCATCACGGGCAGATCAGCGTTTCACCCGTGGAAGGCGGCACACTGTCACGGGTTGTGCTTCCGGTTCCGAAAAAGGAGAAAACCTGTAATAAATGCCTGGGCGGTTAATGCCCGGGATAGTGTAATTGAATTATCGGTTATTAATAACTAAGGACCGGCACAATGAAAAATTTTCATTGTCCGGTCTTTTTTTTAATCCCAACGCATGGATTGATCTTTAGTGCATTTATGAAATTCATCTACAATCTGTTCAAGCGTGACCTTGTGCATGCTTTCTTCAGCATCTTTTTGAATCATCTGATATTTTTCCTGCAGTATGCGTTGAATATTGACACCAACATTACAGTCCGGATTGATATTCGTGTCGATATGTATTAAAGGCTTATCACCTTCAACTGCCCTGTATACATCAAGAAGAGTGATTTTATCAGCGGGCCGCGTGAAGGTAGGGTTGGCATGGCCCTGCGTATTGTTCAATATTCCGGCCATTTTTAAATCTGCCATAATCTGTCGAACATAAGCGGGATTTGTGTGAACGCTGACAGCAATCGTTGCACTGCTTAAATCGTTTTTGGGATTAATATAAATAAACGCGAGGATGTGCATTGCGTTGCTGAGTTTCATTGGATATTTCATAGTTTTTTCCTTTCAGATTTTAAACTTTCCTTTATGTTATCACAAAAATCTCAGAAATACTTGTAAAAAATAAAATTACATGATACAATCTGGAAGTAAATTATAAAATTACATCAAGGAGATATATTTATGGAATTATCATATAAGGAAAAATTAGAAGCAATTCTGGAAAAAATAGAAGAGGCAGATGCAGTTGTCATCGGAGGTGCAAGCGGAATGTCTGCAGCGTGTGGTTTTGATTATTATAATCACAGTCCGTTCTTTGAACAGTATTTCTCGGATTTCGGAGATATTTACAATGAACCAAGCTGCTGGAAATTACTTTATCATCGTTATAAAAGCCATGAGGAACGCTGGGCGTATATGGCGAGAAGCGGGTGCGTTATGCTGGATCTCCCGGCTGGAAAGACGTATACAGACCTTTTCAAACTGACAAAAGCGAAGGATTATTACATTATAACCACAAATCAGGATGCCCAGTTTGCCAAGGTGTTTGACCCGGAAAGAATCTTCACGATTCAGGGAGATGCACATTGGATGCAGTGTTCGAATCGTTGCCATGATAAGATTTATCCATCTGACGAAATATTACATAAATTGAATGCTGCGATTGAAGACGGAAAGCTGCCATCGGAATTGGTGCCGAAATGCCCGGTATGTGGAGATGTGATGGAACCATGGGTAAAGTCATATATCTTTCACTATTGTAGCCAGTGGAACAGGGAACAGGATAAATACAATAAATATCTGATAGAACATCAGAATCAAAAACTTGTATTCCTTGCACTGGGAATCGGTTCGATGACGCCGGAGTTCATCAAACATCCATTTATGAATATGACATATCAGCTGCCGGACGCATCCATGGTAATTTTGAACAAAGGAGAAGATCCGGTTCCAATGGAAATCAGAGATAAGACAATTTGCATTGATGGAGATATTTTGAAGACGTTGGAAGATTTGGTGAATAGGGAGAAAAATATGTAAAATATTTTTCTTCCTGCTTACCGATGGCAGGAAGAACGCAACAGTGGAGATGATAATGCAGAAGAGGATAAATGAAATTATTCAGAAATTAAAAGATGCAGATGCAATACTTGTTGGAGCAAGCAATGGTCTGTCTATTTCAGAAGGCTATCATCTGTTTGCGAATAATGAAGCATTTCAAAAGATGTTTGGAGATTTTCAGAGAAAATATGGATTCCGGAATTTGCTGGATGGAATGTATGCAAGGTATCCGGAGGAGGAAAAGTGGGCATATATGGCACGAATGATTAAGCATTACACGAATGACTATCAGGTGACACCCGCCATGCAGGCATTGGTAAAGCTGATTGGAACAAGGCCATATTTCATTGTAACGTCTAACGGAGAAGGACATTTTGAAGCAGCAGGGTTTGCAGCTGAAAACATATATGAAATAGAAGGGAACATGCTGACTATGCAATGCAGCAAAGCGTGCCATACAAAATTGTATCCGGCACACGATGTGATAGAAAAACTTGCTGCAGCAGAGGAAGATGGAAAAGTTGCAAAGAACCTGATCCCGAAATGTCCGGTATGCGGAGCTTCTATGTGTATTCATTCAGCAGTGGAACCGTGTTTTATACCGGATGATGATGCAAATGAAAGATTGCAGGCATTTTTGAAAGAATATACGGGAAAGAAAATATTTATCTTAGAATTGGGAATTGGAATGAGGAATCAAATGATAAAAGCACCGCTTATGAAACTTGCCGACAGAGAAGAAAATGCAACCTATGTAACAGTTAATAAAGGAGAAATTTATATCACAGATAATATTAAAGAGAAATCTTATGGTTTGGATGGAGATATGACAGAAATCCTGTTGTCTCTGGCAGATGCAGTATGAGAAAACCTTCCGGATCTGTCAGCAAAGCCGATTATTGATATAAGCGAGAACCCGTATAAACAGCGGGTCCTCGCTTTTTGATCTCAACTTATCGTTAACAATTTCAAAGACAGGAAGATAGCATTGACAATAAGCAATGTATTGCATATATTATAAACAGTTTAAGATGGAACTTGTAAAAATGACAAACTGGAATTTTACTAAGAGGTGGTAGTTTGCAGGATAAAATAGATTTTACAAAAATCACAGCTTGTGGTGAATGTTGTGTGGGATGTAAGAAAAAAGAAAGTGGTATATGTAAAGGATGTATAGAGTCTGATGGTCACTGTGAAGAATGGATACAGTCTCAAGGATGTCCAATACATAAATGTGCAAGAGAGCATAATGTACAATTTTGCGGATTATGTAAAGAGTTTCCATGCGAGTGGTTAATTAAGAAAATTGTATGGAGACCTAAAGCAGTTGAAGAACTAACAGAATTAGCAAATTTATACTATGAAAGTAAATAATCAAACCGGAAGTTGTGGATGGGAAGGTGATGATGAGAATAGAGACGGAACGGTTGATTTTAAGAAGGTATACAACAGATGACTTACAGGATTTATATGAATATTTGTCAGATAAAGATGTTGTTGAATTCGAGCCATACAAGCCAATGAATATTGAGGAGGTTAAGAAAAATCTTAACTGGCGTATTTCAACGGATGAAATGATTGCTGTTGAACTAAAGGAAAATCATAAAGTGATTGGAAACGTGTATATTGGCAAGCGTGATTTCAGTTCTTTGGAAATTGGATATGTATTCAATAAAAGCTATTGGGGAAATGGGTATGCAAAAGAAAGCTGTAACGCAGTTATAAGAAAAGCTTTTGAGGATGGTGTACATCGCATTTTTGCTGAATGTGACCCTATAAATCTGAATTCATGGCATCTTTTAGAAAATCTTGGTTTTCAAAGGGAAGCTTATTTTAAACAGAATGTGTATTTTTGGAAGAATGAAAATGATGAACCGATATGGAAAGATACGTATGTATATAGTATTCTAAATGAGTGATGCAACTCCTGATTTTTCGAGTTATACAATAAAACGGATTATAATATACCAAT
This sequence comes from Butyrivibrio sp., assembly GCA_022486625.1. Classification (GTDB taxonomy): domain Bacteria; phylum Bacillota; class Clostridia; order Lachnospirales; family Lachnospiraceae; genus Butyrivibrio. The sequence continues at coordinate 14,783 of JAKVKH010000007.1, forward strand.
TTAAATAAACGATGTTTTAAGCGACGGATCAGGGAGAAAGGATACTGTATTGATTACTCATGTAGGTACGAAAACAATTAATACTGCCAGATTGATACTTCGAAGATTCGAATATACAGACGATGATGCGATGCTGGAATATTGGATTTCTGACGAAAAGATACAGTCTCTTTATTCAGAACCGGTATACAGAACGAAGCGGGAAGTGAAAGAATTACTTGATCAGTATATTTCTTCCTATGAACGAGAGGACTATTACAGGTGGGCAATGGTCGACAGAGAAACAGATCAGTGTATCGGTCAGATCGCATATTTTCTTGTGGATAATAAAAACCATTTTGCGGAGATCGAGTATTGCGTCGGCAGTGCTTTTCAAGGCAGGGGTCTGGCAACAGAAGCGACCAGGGCGGTCATAGGTTATGGATTTGAAGAGATGAATCTTCATAAGGTTCAGATATGTACAAAGACGATCAATGCGCCTTCAAAGAGGGTAATTGAGAAATGCGGATTAAAATATGAGGGTACATTAAGGGATTACTTTTATACAGACAACGGGTACATTGGAAGATTATATTTTTCGATATTACGCAGTGAATATGCGGCAAATGTCTACAATTGATATCACTCCTGTGTTGAAAGAAATATTTTGTTTCCTGTGGAGGGTTAAAATGAGTAACCTGTATGTTTCAGCTGGAGTAGCCGGTTGGCTTGAGGAGAACTTTGTTAATTCAGGAAGATACAGCTGGTCTCTTGAGAGAAGCTTTATATGCTGTTATAATGGCATATAGACAGGAAAGGCACTTTTGTGTGAGGTGAGGGAATGATAAACAGATAATTTATTTAAGGTGACAGCATGATGTTATCTCGCAGATGCGGGATTATTTATGTGCGCTTAAATGGATTATCGTTTGTTGCTCAATCATTTTTTGTGCTATATTTGATGAATGATTGTTAACGGGTCTGTTTTTGCGTATGCGTAAAAAGGGCTCGTTTTATTTTGCCCTTTTTTGAAAGGAGTGATTTATATGTTACAGATCAGTAAGCTCACACTTACACATAAAAGAGACCTGAGGACAATTCTTTCTGATTTTAACATGGTTTTAAATTATGGCGATAAGGCGGTGATGATCGGAGAAGAGGGGAACGGAAAGTCGACTTTGCTGAAATGGATCTACAATGCTGAAATGACAGAGGAGTACATAGAAGCAGAAGGAGAGCGATATTCCGGAAAAGAAAGACTGGCCTATCTTCCGCAGGAACTGGAGCAGGAAAACAGAAGTAAAACGCTTTATGAGTTTTTCTCTTCTAAAGCCGGATTCTTTGATCTCTCACCTAAAGAACTGGCTGCTCTGAGCAGAAAGTTCCAATTGGATGAGGGCTTTTTCTATAGTGAGCAGAAGATGGAGAGTCTGTCAGGAGGTGAGCGTATAAAGGCACAGCTGATGGCAGCATTCATGGAACAACCTACAGTTCTGCTCCTTGATGAACCCTCAAACGACATTGATATCGACACGCTTGAACTTTTGGAAAAAATGATAAATGACTTCCCTTATATTGTTCTGTTTATTTCACATGATGAGGTGCTGATTGAAAATACTGCAAATATGATTATTCATATTGAACAGGTTCAAAGGAAGACCAGGAGCCGCTATACGATAGCACATTGCAGCTATGCCGAATATGTAAAGAACAGACAGGATCTTTTTGCGCATCAGGAACAACTGGCACAAAATGATAGACGGGAAAAGGCGATCAGGGATGAAAAGTACAGAAAGGTATACGAAAGTGTTGCAAAGGCTTTGTCCTCCTGCTCTAAGCAGGCACCATCTGTGGCCAAAAATCTCAAAGACAAGATGCACACTGTGAAGGCCATGGAAAAGCGATTTGAACGTGAAAATGCAGAAATGACAGAAATGCCGGAGCAGGAAGAAGCTATATTTTTTAAACTCGGCAATAAAGAGTCAGAAATTCCGAATGGAAAAACAGTTTTGGAATATTCGCTTGATGAACTCAGAACACCGGATAATGAAAAAATTCTTGCCAGGGATATATTCTTAAGGATAAGAGGTGCCGAAAAGGTTTGTATTATCGGCAGAAATGGTTGCGGAAAAACCACTTTGCTTAAGAAAATAGCTGAAAGTATGCTTCAGAGAGATGATATAAGGGTAGAATATATGCCTCAGACATATGAGAATCTGTTGGATATCAATGCTACGCCAATCGATTTCCTGGATACGACAGGTGAGAAAGCAGACAGAACACGAATTCGCACATATCTGGGATCACTGAAGTACACAGCTGATGAAATGGAACATCCGATCGGGGAACTTTCAGGAGGACAAAAGGCCAAAGTTTTACTGCTGAAAATGAGTTTATCCAAAGCTAATGTGCTGATTCTGGATGAGCCTACAAGAAATTTTTCTCCTCTCTCAGGACCGGTTATCAGGAAAATGATTGCCGCTTTTCCGGGGGCGGTTATCAGTATTTCGCATGACAGAAAGTATATTGACGAAGTAAGTACAGTAGTGTATGAGCTTGACGAAAGAGGTTTAACGCTGATAGCGGAGTGAACTGCCGGGTGATATAATAGTATAAGAATTGATATCAAAAACCTATGAGTCAGATCCTTTTGAGAGAGGAAAAGAAGGTTGCGGATTTCAAAGAAAAAAATAATCAGCATAATGCTGCTGTCATTGCTTACAATCGTTATTGCATACATGCTTCCGATTGCTTTCTATGCCACGGTTTCAGGTCTTAATGCGTATTCTCCTGACATGCTGGACTCTTTCATCACAGTGGAAATACAGCACCCTGACGGTACAACAGACAGCTATCAGTCGAATTCATTTCCGGTCGTGAACCGCGGTGATGTTCTTACGGCCCGCATACCTCTTCCTGACCAGATGGACATAAAAGACCCGGTGTTCTGCTTTCATGTTTATCAGAGTGTTCTGACACTTTACTGTGGCGACAGGGTCATCTACAGCTATGGCAGGCAAATCGCCGATGCCGGGCACATGATCGGAGGAATCTATACATCAGCCGTGCTGCCTCCTGATGCGGCCGGACAGGTGCTGACGCTTTGCTGTGAAGTCCAGGAGCAGCATGCATTCAGCAGTCTGTATAATTTTACACTTCTGCCTGCCACCGAGAGCGCGCATGCATGCCTTCTCGGTCACATGTCTGATTTCATATTTTTCTTATCCATGTCATTCTTTTCCACGCTGGCGATGATTCTGATGTCCATTTTTCTGGTGATATCCCGTGACTGGAAAAAGTACCGGCAAAGCTTTCTGCTCGCAGTACTGTGTAATTCCATCTGCGGATACCTGATGGCTTACTATGCCCTGTACAATATAATATGTCCAAATGTACAGGTCGGCGCCAACCTGGAATATATCATGGCCTTCCTGCTTCCGGTACCGTTTACCGCCTATTACTGTGCGACTGCCTCAAAGCCGGTTACCAGACGGATCATGAATCTTCAGACGATTTTGTTCTCCTGCTTTTTCCTGATATGTACGATATTGAACTATTTCACATCCGACTGGCATTACTGCGTTTTTATTAATGCCAACATCGTACTGATACTGATTAGCTGCACTGTGACAGCATTTCTCTATCTGTATTATGAAAAAGTGAATCTGCCCTCACTCCGTGACAACCTGAACCGTTACACGCAGATTATCTTTCTGTTCGTTGTGATCACAACATTCCTGTCTTTTGTGTTGAACAGATATCTGAATACCATGAAGTCCTTTTTGGCTTCTTATATTATTCCGATAAGCTACATCTATCTGATGTTTATGCTGATCCTGAGCTTTCTGATTGATCTCTATGATTCCTACCGGAAGCAGCTGGAAGCACGGCGCCTTGAATGCCTGGCCTACACGGACTGTCTGACCGGTCTTGCCAATCGTTCTGTTTTTGAAAGAGAGATGAATGACCTGAAAGGGCATCCGGCTGAGCCGTTTTCACTCATATACTTTGATCTGAATCATCTGAAACTCGCAAATGACAGGTACGGTCACGATATGGGTGATCATTATCTGAAAAAAGCAGCAGAGTTTATTGATTCCTCCTGCCCGGAGGCTTCTGCCGTCTGCAGGATCGGCGGGGATGAATTTGTCGCCATATTTCGTAAGAATAACGTCTCCAAAGCTGAAATTGCCATACATGAGCTGGAATGTCTGACCGCAGATGTCAATGGTTCCGGCGTATTTCCCTTCCGTTTCTCGATATCCTGCGGAATGGCGCAGAGTACGGCAAAGTATCCGCTTACACCCGATGAGGCATTGAAAAAAGCTGACAGCGAAATGTATCTCAGTAAAAAACGAACCTACCTTTCAGCACAGCATGATTGAAGACCTGGCAATTACCGGAAAATCCAGCGTTTCTTTTGGGAGGAAAATTATGTTATGGGTTTCTTTTGTTGATTACAATGAAGAATGTGATTATCAGCAGAAAAAGGAAAGACTCATTCAGAGATTGGCAAAGTTAAAAGAACTGATTGCGGAAAATGAGAAATATTTTGGTGAGAATAGGTGCTTTTTTAAACCGTTCTGAACGGGATTGTGACTACACTTCGCGGACAAAAGCTGGTTTATCTGTTAATGATTTGATGGTATACTATAAGAGATTTAGGACAATATTAACCGAAATATCTTATAGAGGGAGAAAAGAATGGATGTAATAATTAAAAGAGAATCCTACCTGAATCAGATAATTCAGCGAAAACATAATGGATTAATTAAAATAATAACAGGGATCAGACGTTGTGGTAAATCTTATCTTTTACGTACCTTATATAAGGCGTATCTATTGGAATCAGGCGTAAAAGAAGATCATATTATCGAGATGGCTTTCGATTTATATGAGAATATTGAGTATAGAAATCCAAAGATTTTTTATCCATGGATGATAGAACAATTAAAAGATGAAGATAAATATTATATCCTGTTAGATGAAGTACAACTCCTGGGAGAGTTTGTCAGTGTATTAAACGGGCTTGCTGATAAAAAGAAATGCGATGTATATGTGACTGGAAGTAACGCAAAATTTTTATCCAGAGATATTGTGACTGAATTTGGAGGAAGAGGAGATGAAATCCATATGTATCCTTTAAGCTTCTCTGAGTTCATGTCAGTATATGAGGGAAATAAGTATGACGGATGGAATGAATATATTACCTATGGCGGGATTCCATTGGTCGTCCTGGCAGATACTGCGGAGCAGAAGGTTTCGCTGCTGGAAAATCTGTTTAAGGAAACGTATATCAGCGATATTGTTCGAAGATATAGTATCAGAAATGCTGGAGAGATGGATGCTCTTTTAAACATTTTATCTTCTGCGATCGGCTCATTAACAAATCCGAATAAACTGCAGAAAACATTTAAAAGTGTTAATAATTCAAAGATTACAGCAACAACGATTAAAAAGTATCTGGAATACCTGGAAGACTCCTTCCTCATTGAAGAGGCAAACCGATATGATATAAAAGGAAAATCCTATATTGGTACACCAATGAAGTACTATTTTATGGATCTGGGGCTTAGAAATGCCAGATTAAAATTCAGACAGATGGAAATCACTCATTCGATGGAAAATGTGATTTATAATGAACTGAGAATGAGAGGATATCGTATTGACGTGGGAAATCTTTTGACTGTAGAAACAGGTAAAGGCGGAAAGGCGGTAAAGAAACAGCTCGAAGTAGATTTTATCTGTACAAGAGGATCAAAAAAGTTTTATATTCAGTCTGCTTATCTTTTAGAGACAGAAGAAAAAACGAAACAGGAAATCAGACCATTCCTGAAAATTCATGATTCCTTTAAAAAGATTGTTATTACATCCAATACACCAAAGCCGTTTTATAATGAAGACGGCATTCTGATCATGAATGTATACGACTTTTTGCTGAATCCGGAATCATTGGAATTTTAGAATAAAAAGCTGTAAAAGATATTTTGGCAAAATATGACTGAAATATCTTTTAAAACACAGCGCTCACAAATGCCCTGCGGGAACTGGGGACTGCAGTATATCTCCTGACCTGAAGTCAGAAAACGCGATCAGAGTTGCAGCAGGCATAAACTATGAAAAATAATAGCGACTAATAAATTTGCTAATATATTTTTTCTCATGAGTTGCTCAAATATAATGGAGCCACAGCAGATAAAAAAGCTGGCAGAAGAAAAGGAGCAAAAATCATGATGAATGAAAATGTAAAGAAATTACTGAAAGAGAGCATGTGGGACCTGGCAACCTGCGCAGATAACGAACCCAATGTAGTCCCGGTTGCATTTAAGGACGTTACAGAAGACGGAAAACTCGTGATCGGCGATGTCTTCCTGGAAACAACACTGAATAACATCAGGGCCAATAACGGGAAAATTGTGATTTCCATCTATGATGCCAAAACGCTCGAAGGCTATCAGATCAGGGGAACTGCAGAATATGTAAAGGAAGGCGCGGTCGTTGACAATTTCAAGGCAATTGTTGAAAAAGTATTCAGTGGCGCTGCGACAGCCAAGGGAGCACTTGTGATTACAGTAGACAAGGTGATCGTTACCACACCGGGAGCGGATAATAAGAAAGTCCTTTGATGTCAGTCTGTGACGGAAGGAATGACCCGTTTGATTCGAACAGTCTGAAAATATATAGAACGGATACTGCCCAGGTAGTGTCCAGACTGAAACAGGTTTTTGGATAAACAATCTTGTGATATGGCGAATTGCAGTTGACTTCTTCAAAAAGATTGTTATTACATTCAATACACCAGAGTCATTGAAAGGTAAATAAGTTCAGCGCTACAGCCCGGTACGATCAGGGGCTGTAGCGCTGTTTTTCTCATTATTTGCACACGGCATCGTTTGCAGTATAACCTTCCAGTGAGCCGGCCTTTACCTGAATGCAGGCATAGGTGACAGAACTGTCAGCAGCTGCTGAAAACTGTCTCTCTCCTTCAGGTGCCACCCTGATCCAGTCTCCGGCACTGAGCTCAATCTCCTCACCGTCAATGACCGCCTTGCCTTTTCCGGCCAGTATTGCATAGATTTCCTCATTCTTTTTATGAGAATGAACGAAAGGGACACCTGCTCCGGCCGGAAGCGTATTTACACTTACCTCTGCACCGGTCAGCTGCAGCCTGTCATGAAGCTCAACTCTTGCTTCGCCTGCGGGTACATTTACTTTACTGTAATTCTTCATTTTCTAATTCCTCCATTTTCAAATTGATAAATTGCTGTTGTATTGATACGGTAGTTTTATTATACTTAACATATAAATACTTACAAGTACGCAAATTGTTTTAACATAGTACATAAAAATATACTATCCGGTGGAGAAGACTTACATGAAAGAATTAAAAAAGAATACATCATTATCGTTCGAAGAATTCAGTAAACTGGTGAACAGTATCATCCTGACGGAAAACGGGAACTGCCCCGTCACTCCGGTCATATCCATGCTGCAGGGAAAATGGAAGATGCAGATCATCTATGAACTCTGTATCAAATCCCCCATGCGCTTCGGGGAACTTAAAAAGATGCTGGGAAATGTAACAAACACAGCGCTCACAAATGCCCTGCGGGAATTGGAAGAAAACGAACTGATTCACAGAGAACAGTTTAACGAGATCCCGCCGCATGTCGAATACTCGCTTACCGACAAGGGAAAAGATCTGCTCCCTGTCTTCCATGCGATTGCGAACTGGGGACTGAAATACATCTCCTGACCTGAAGGCAGGAAACGCGATCAGAGCTGCAGCAGGCATAAACTATGAAAAATAATAGCGACTAATAAATTTGCTAATATATTTTTTCTCATGAGTTGCTCGAATATAATGAAGCCACAGCAGATAAAAAAAGCTGGCAGAAGAAAAGGAGCAAAAAATCATGATGAATGAAAATGTAAAGAAATTACTGAAAGAGAGCATGTGGGACCTGGCAACCTGCGCAGATAACGAACCCAACGTAGTCCCGGTTGCATTTAAGGATGTTACAGAAGACGGAAAACTTGTGATCGGCGATGTCTTCCTGGAAACAACACTGAATAACATCAGAGCCAATAACGGGAAAATTGCGATTTCCATCTATGATGCCAGAACGCTCGAAGGCTATCAGATCAGGGGAACGGCAGAATATGTAACGGAAGGCCCGGTCGTTGACAATTTCAAGGCAATTGTCGGAAAAGTATTCAATGGCACTGCGACAGCCAAGGGAGCACTTGTGATTACAGTAGACAAGGTGATCGTTACCACACCGGGAGCAGATAATAAGAAAGTCCTTTGATCTCAGCCTGTGAACAGAAGGAACATAGGGGAACAGCGGCAAAACGCTGTTCCCTGTTTTTTTTGAAACCACTAATAAATTTGATAGTGACTATGTTTATGAAAGTCAGTAGATTATAATGAAGATACAAAGGAAGTGATAGCAATGTACCAGCATAAACTGGATAAAGATATCCGCTGCCCCCTGGAGTATGGGCTGGAAGTATTTGGCGGCAAATGGAAATCAAGAATTGTATGCGTGCTTTCTCACAAAAAAGTCCTGCGGTACAGCGAGCTGCGCAGTGAAATGGGCAATATTACAGATGCAGTGCTTGTAGCGACATTAAAGGAACTCATTGGCAGCGGGATTGTGTCCCGTAAATCATACGATGAGATCCCGCCACGGGTGGAGTATGCGCTGACGGAGAGAGGAATGACAGTGGTTCCTATCCTGCAGAGTATCTGCCGGTGGGCAGGAATCATGTATAAAGAGGATAAAGAGAATACGATGACGCATTGCCAGAAGTGCGATTACAGATAGAAAGAGTGATTTTGATGAATATAACCTATACAGAAGAAAAGAAATTTACCATGGAACAGGTGGAGAAGCTGTTTCTGTCTGTCGGCTGGATATCAGGACAGTATCCGGAAAGACTCTACAAAGCACTGCAGAATTCATCCACGGTGATCACAGCCTGGGATGGTGAGAAACTTGTGGGACTGGCCCGCTCATTGGACGATACAGAGATGGTTGCCTATGTGCATTACGTCCTGGTTGACCCGGAATATCACAGACAGGGAATCGCAGGGAACATGATAGAAATGGTAAAAGAAAAATACAGGAACTATCTGTATATTGAGATTATGCCGGAAGAAAGTAAAAACGCGGCATTCTATATAAAACACGGATTTCAGATGATGGATGACGGAGTCGCCATGCAGATATGCCATAGGTAAAAATGCAGACCGCACCGCTAATGCAATGCAGATGGAGGAATATGCCATGCAGTACCGTAAAGATCCCAGATCAGGAAATCAGCTGTCACAGCTCGGATTCGGATGTATGCGCTTCTCGGATAACCTTGCATCGTCGTTCGGACTGAGCCTGAAGAAAAACACCTTTGATGAAAAAAAGATCGAGAACCTGCTGGTAGAGGCAGTCGACAAAGGAATCAATTATTTCGACACGGCATACCTCTATGCCGGCAGTGAGGAGTTCCTGGGCGCCACCCTGAAAAAGTACGGGCTCAGGGACAAAGTCTATATCGCCACCAAACTCCCGACGATGTTTGCCAAAAAGGCCGAAGACCTGGATAAATACTTTGACATCGAACTGGAGCGCCTTCAGACTGACCATATTGATTATTATCTTTTTCATATGCTGTCGGATATGGACTCGTGGAATGCGCTCTGCAGCTGGGGCGTAAAAGAATGGATCGCAGGTAAAAAAGCCTCCGGGCAGATCCGTCAGATCGGCTTCTCATTCCATGGTGCGCAGGACGTCTTCTTAAAGCTCCTGGATGCCTATGACTGGGACTTCGTACAGATCCAGTACAACTACTCCGATGAGAATTTCCAGGCCGGCACGACGGGACTGAAAGCTGCCGCAGCCAAAGGGATTCCGGTCATGATCATGGAACCTCTCCTCGGCGGAAGACTTGCAACAGGCCTGCCGGAGAAGGCAGTAAAGCGCTTTGCGCAGGAGGCAAAAGATATCACGCCCGGTGCCTGGGGCCTGAACTGGGTATGGAACCATCCGGAAGTCACGGTCGTCCTCAGCGGCATGAACGAAGAAGCGCAGCTCGAAGAAAACGTCAGGACTGCAGATGCCGCGGTACCCGGAATGTTGACAGACAGTGACCTTGCGGTCTACGATGATGTCAGAAAGATATTCAACGATTCCTACAAAATCCACTGTACCGGCTGCCATTACTGCATGCCCTGCCCGGCAGGGGTGAACATTCCGGGATGTTTCTCGGCGTACAACACCTGGAATGCCATCAGCAAATCGACAGGCAGCATGCAGTACGGCATGACAACGCTTCTGTCAGGAGATCCTGCTTACGCAGGTCTGTGCAAAAAATGCGGTGCCTGCGAAAAAAAGTGTCCGCAGCATCTGCCGATTCGTGAGAATCTGGAGGAAGTAAGAAATGCAATGGAAGGAACCCGCTTTGGTGCCATGAAAGTTGCAGCCAGACTCTTTATGCATAAGGGAAGACGGAAGAAGGGGCGGGACTGAATAGAGAATGCAGTGAGATGGTTGAAAATGTGTTGTGCTGATATATTATGCTTTGCATATTATATTGTTGAAGTATGTTTATTTTTGATTATGTAAGATATGTATTCGTGTAGATATATCTAGAGAAAAAGTAATAAGCTTAATGGCTTTCTTCTATGCTGAAGGAAGCCATTATTGTTGCGGTATTATCTCGATAATCGATGTATAATAAATATGATTGTGAAAAAGAAGGTATTATTTAGGAGAGTTAAAAATAGCATATGTAAATCATGAAATGCTGATTTGGGCTCGCAACAATACTCCATTTGAGATGACAAAAGATGTTTAGAAACGCATAAAAATTGAGGCATGTCAGATGTACGGATGTTATTGTCCTTTTAATTTACAATAAAGATGGTATAAAAGAAGGAATTGATGAAGCAAAAAAGAATGGTATAAGCTTTATGGTGATTTATCCATGAAAAAAAGAATTTTGATACCAGATGGTCAGCTGATTAAAGGAGGCGTGCGCATTGAAGCCACTTGATGATTTAGACGAGCAGCAGAAAAACGAAGAGAGTACAAAGCTCAATTACATAACGCCTGCAATACAGAACAAATGGAATGCAGACGGCGACAAGATTGTTATGGAGTATGGCAATAAAGGGTATGGTCATTATTTTACAGATGGTCAAATCCTTGTAGAGCCGGATGGTACCGTCAAGCGTGGAGAGCAGAAAAAGGTAGACTATCTTCTTTTGTTTAAGAACAATCTTCCACTTGCTCTTGTAGAGGCAAAGGGCTATGACCATGATGTAAATGACGGCGTGAGCCAGTCACTTGAGTATGCTGCACTTCTTGATGTTCCATACGCTTATGCATCAAATGGTCATGTGTTTCATGAAGAGGACAGGCTTACAGGCAAAAACTGTGAATTCGGAATGGATGATTTTCCTGCATCAGGTGAACTCTGGGAGAGATATAGAAACACAGAACATATTACATCTGATGAGATGGAGCTTGTTATCAGTCCTTACTATATCAGTCCTGATGGCAAGACTCCACGCTATTATCAGCGTAATGCCATTAATAGGTGTATTACTGTTATAGCCAAAGGCCAAAACCGTCTGCTTCTTGTTATGGCAACGGGTACCGGTAAAACATTTATTGCAATGCAGATTATATACAGACTATATATCAAGGGTGTGAAAAAGAAGATTCTTTTCCTTGTTGATCGGAATGCCCTTGCAGACCAGACATTCGATGACTTTACCGCATTTAAGAAAACAATGGTAAAAATTGGTGAAAAATACACCCTGAAGACTGAGGAAGATATTAAAAAGCTCATGTCCTATGAAATTTTTATCTCTCTCTACCATCAAATGAAATCTGGTAAGTCAGATGAGGACGGTGATTTCGGTGATGATGATGGAAAGACTTATTATAAGAATCTTCCGCGGGATTTCTTTGATCTTATAGTTGTTGATGAGTGCCACAGAGGATCCCTTCGCGAAGAGAGCAGCTGGCATGAGATGTTGGAATATTTTGGAACTGCTACGCAGATAGGACTTACTGCGACACCGAAGGAAACAGCCTTTGGCTCAAATATAGAATACTTCGGAAAGCCTGTTTACAGTTATTCGTTAAAGCAGGGAATAGCTGATGGATTTCTTGCGCCTTATAAAGTGATTACATATGAACTGGATGTAGATAGGGACGGCTATATGCCGAAGCCGGGAGAACTTGATATAAACGGCAAGCCTCTTGAAAATAGACGATATGAGCAGAAGGAGTTTGACAGGAAACTTATAATTGATGAACGCCGCAAGCTTGTGGCAAAGAAAATCAGTGATTATATGAAAGCTACAGACCGTTTTCAGAAGGTTATTGTGTTCTGCGAGACGGAAGAACATGCTGGAGCAATGGTGAATTATCTGAAGAATGAGAATGCTGACCTTGTAAAAGAAGATTCGCGGTATGTGGTCAGGATAACAGCAAGCGATGACGTCGGAAAGAAGCAGATTAAAAATTTCAAGGCTCCTTCTCAGAAGTATCCGGTAATTGCTGTTACAAGTAAGCTCCTTTCAACAGGTGTCGATACCCAGACTGTTGAGCTTATTGTTATGGATAAGACTATAGGTTCAATGTCAGAATTCAAACAGACATTGGGACGTGGAACCAGGATAAAGGAAAACTACAAGGTTGGTGAAGAAGAGAAAAGTAAGACGCACTTTGTCCTTATGGACTTCAGAAAGAATTATTTGAAGTTTAATGATCCAGACTTTGATGGTGATGTGGAGATTATTGAAGGCGGTACCGATATGCCGCTTAACGCCCACAAAAAGAAGAAAAAGCGCGAAGTGTTCCGCATAAACGGTGTAAACGTGGAAATTGCTGGCCGTCAGGTCATGTATCTTGATGAGAACATGAAACTTGTAAAAGAAGTAAACGTGGAAGAATGCGTTAAGAATAATATTCTTGATCATTATCATGATTATGACAGTTTCAAAGCATCGTGGCGTACTGTGGAAGACAAGCGGGGGCTTGCATTTGAACTGTTACTGAATGAGTCTGTAGCAAGTGATCTTATGGCAGATTATGGTATGCCATGCGATTACTATGATCTGATTGGTTTTTATGGATATGGAATACCAATTCCATTGAAGGAAAAGAGGATTAAACTTGCAATGTCTTATATCGTGAAACTTCCAGTCGAACAGAGGAAAGTAATGGAGGCCGTCATAGACTGCTATAGAAAGACGGATTGGACAGATCTTAAGTTCTTGAAGATATTCAGTCTTCCTGCTTTTTCCAAACTGGGCTACACGACAAAGACAGCCCTTAAGCCTTTCGGCAGTAAAGAAGGCTATGAAAAAGTGATAGATGAATTGGGGGATGAGATACTTTGAACGGAGATGCTTTAGTAAAGAAAACTACAAAAATAATGTTTGGTGATGCTGGTATCAGCGGTACCGCACAATATATGTCACAGCTCGTATGGGTGCTGTTTCTTAAGGTATTTGATTACAAGGAAGAGGAATGGGAACTTGAGGGAGATTATACGCCCGTTATCCCAGCCGCTTTCAGGTTCAGAGACTGGGCTGATCCAAGAAAAGAAGACGGAACCAAGGATTATTCTAATAGAATCACCGGTGATAAATTAATTGATTTTGTGAATAATATTCTCTTTCCTTTTTTGAGAGGAACAGAAACAGAGTACAAAGGTAAGAAGTATCTTTTTAATTCTGAGGATACCAAGGCAATAATAATCAGATCCTTCATGGTTGAATCTCAGAATTACATGAAAGATGGTGTGCGGCTGCGTCAGCTGATCAATGAGATAGGTGATGTAGATTTTGATGTAGCATCAGAAAAACACGATTTTAACGATTTCTATGAAAGGCTCCTGAAGGAGCTTCAGAATGGAGGCAAGGCTACCGGCGAATTCTACACTCCAAGAGCAATTACAAGCTTTATTGTTGACCATGTTGATCCTAAGATTGGCGAAAATGTAGCTGATTTTGCATGCGGAACAGGAGGATTCCTTGCTGATGCTGTGGCTCACCTTCAGGCACAAGCTAAGTCGGTAGATGATGCCATGAACATACAAAAATCCATTTATGGCATCGAGTGGAAGCAGCTTCCTTATATGCTCTGCGTTACAAATATGTATCTGCATAACATCGATGATCCGCAGATCGTTCATGGTGATGGTCTGGCAAAGGATGTGCTTGATCTCAATGACAGTGATCTTTTCGATTGTGTGATCATGAATCCCCCATTCGGAGGAGAGTTCAATAAGGCAGATCTCAAGAACTTTCCTGATGATATCTCATCATCTGAATCGGCGGATCTCTTTGTGGCACGTATTATATATTGTCTCAAAAAGAATGGTCGATGCGGGCTGGTATTGCCGGACGGACTGCTTTTTAACAGCGATCAGTCAAAGGTGAACTTGAAGAAGCTGCTTATGAACGAATGCAATCTTCATACAGTGATAAGGCTTCCTGGTTCAGTATTTGCACCGTATACAGGAATAAATACTAATCTGCTTTTCTTTGAAAAGACAGGAAAGACTAAAGAAGTATGGTTCTATCGTATGGATATGCCTGAAGGGAGAAAACATTTCAATAAATCACATCCGGTCACAAGAGAAGATATGAAGGTGATCGATGATTGGTGGAATGACCGCCATGAAATCAAGGACGAAAAAGATGATCCGTCTATGACAGAGACATGGAAGTCTAAAAAATATACTTATACGGAGATAGCTAAAAGTGGCTTCAATCTTGATTTGTGCGGATTCCCTGAGAAAGAAGAAATCATTCTTTCACCGGAAGAGACAATCACAAATTTCAAAGAGAAGCGCGAAAGCCTTGAAGCGAAGCTTGATGAGAAGCTTTCAGAGATCATAAGGCTGATCAACGAGTAATGAAAATAAGATACCGGAGATTGATGCAAATATGATATTAGCAGATGATTTAAGAAAAGCCGTCCTGCAGGCGGCTATACAGGGAAAACTTGTAGAGCAGCGGACAGAGGAAGGCACCGGAGAAGAACTCTATGCTAAGATACAGGAAGAAAAGGATGAACTTATAAAGCAAGGGAAAATCAAAAAGGAAAAGGCTTTGCCTGAGATTACAGATGAAGAGATTCCTTTTGATATACCTGAAAACTGGAAATGGGTAAGAATTGGAGAAATAGGTGAACTATCTACTGGAACTACCCCTAAGACAAGCCATCCAGAATATTTTGAAAACGGACAATTGCCTTTTATTACGCCAGGGGATATCTCCTATGGTGGTGAGATAAATTACGATACTGAAAAAAAAATCACAGAAACTGGCAAGCAGGTTGCAAGATTGCTTGATGCTGGAAGTGTTCTACAGGTGTGTATTGGAGGCTCAATAGGTAAATGCACAATTACCGAGCGAGATGTTTCGTTTAATCAGCAAATAAATGCAATTTCGCCATTTATTTGTGATAGTCGATATATAAAAGCTGTCCTAACAAATACATATACGATTACGTGGATGAAAGCCAGGGCTGGCAGTACGGCTACGCCGATATTAAATAAAGGTAAGTGGGCAAATATTGTTGTTCCTTTGCCACCTATAGAAGAACAGCATCGTATAACTTCAAAGCTTGAAGCAGTTATCTTGGAACTTGATAATTATGCCAATGCTGAACAGAAGCTTATATCTCTTCAAAATGATTTCCCAGATGATATGCGCAAGAGTATTCTTCAGTATGCCATGCAAGGCAGGCTTGTAGAGCAACGCTCTGAAGAAGGTACTGGTGAAGAATTGTATCAGAAGATTCAAGTTGAAAAGGCAGAGCTTATCAAAGGCGGCAAGCTTAAGAAGGAAAAAGCTCTGGCGGAGATTACGGAAGATGAGATCCCGTTTGATATTCCGGATAGTTGGAAATGGGTTAAATTCGGAGAATTGAGTGAGTTGATTTCTGGAAGTGATCTCAAACCAGAAAAATATAATAACAAAGGGGAGGGTATTCCTTACATAACTGGTGCAAGTAATATTAATGATGATGGTACGATAATCATTAATCGCTGGGTTAAAGAACCAAATAATATTGCTGTTTGCGGCGATCTTCTTATGACATGTAAAGGAACAGTGGGGAAGATGGCTGTATTAAAGGAAGATAAAGTTCATATAGCTAGACAGATTATGTCTGTACGAGTACTTCCGAAAATGAGCAGGGACTATATGCAGGTGTGCCTTTTGAATTATGTGGCGCTTTTGAATCGAAAAGCAAAAAGTATAATACCTGGAATTGAAAGGAAAAATGTATTAAACCTGATGATCCCATTGCCGCCAATTGAGGAACAGTGTCGCATTGTTGAAAAACTTAACCAGATACTTCCACACGTTAATGATCTCAAGGAGGCAATCTGATATGCAGCAAGACATAAATGCCAGTGACAAAAAGTCTGATTCGGGGAACGTAGAAAATAAATTTACAGCTTCGGAGTTGGCAAACATTCTGATTGATGCGAAAATAAAACTTCCACGTCTTGTATCACACTATGCCAAGGAAATGGACATTGAGTATGAGAATGTCTTCATTAAGGCGCAGAAGACCCGCTGGGGCTCCTGCTCTGATAGAGGGAATATAAACCTTAATTGTCTTTTGACACAGGTTCCGCCATATGTTCGTAGGTATGTGATCGTTCATGAGTTGGCACATAGAAAAGAAATGAATCATTCGGAACGCTTTTGGAAGATCGTGGCTGACGAGATGCCTGATTATCAGAAGTCAGTCAGATGGCTTAAAAAACATGGGGACAGCATAATAGATAGACTTTAATTTTAGGGAGGATATCATGGAGCAGAAAGAGTTGGTCGAGAATTTACTAAAAAATACTCGCGTAAATTTTTTGCTTGGAGCTGGAACATCATATAAGCAAGAGCCAGGTAAAATTAATTTTCCGCTTATGGGAGATTTGAGAGAGGAAGTGGCTGGGAACACTAATGTAATCAATTTCTACAATGCACTTTCGACAGATGCTACTATTCCATCGGATTCTGCAGTGGTGGTTAAGCGTATATATGATGAACAGTTGATGTCAGTAAATGGAAATATAGAAAAGTTTTTATCAGCCTTGGAAGGGATAGATCCATATATTGTTAATGATAATTTTTTGAATAGAATATGCAGTCAAAGAGAAGAAATAAAGAAAATAATAAGGGATCGCTTAAAATCATCCAATGTGAGTACGGTGGTGAGTATTTACGATGAATTCTACAATGGATTGAAACGGATAAAGGAACTTACTGCTATTAAGAATCAAACAATTAATATTTTTACGACGAACTATGACATGATGAATGAGATTGCGATGGAAAGGCAACACATTCACTATTATTCTGGTTTTGAAGGAGTAGTGCATAGAAAATTCAACCTGACATATTATAATTATGATTTTGTGGAAAATTTTGCCTTGAATCAGCTCAATGTAAAAGTTGTTCCTAATCATATTAATTTATTTAAGGTGCATGGTTCTTTATCATGGTTTATGGAGTCTAATGGCGATCTTGTGGAAAAGAATCCCTGGACCTTAATTTTATACCAGAGATAATATATCCATCCGTAGATAAATTTAATAATACTACTTTGATTACTAGTTATTCGTCTTTGATGCGAGAGATGTCTAGCCGTTTATGCATGGATAAGACGACCCTCTTTGTCTCAGGAATGTCAATGGGGGATGAGCATATAAATAAAATCATAGAAAATGCGTTGTCAATTAACACTTTTCACTTGGTAATATTCTGCGCTGATTCAAATCTTATAACAGAGTTAAAAGAAAAGTACAAATCACTTCATAATGTTATTATTTATGATGATGTGTGCTATTTTAGTGGGCTCGCAGATATACTTAATAATCTTCAGTAAAGGATGAGAATACAGAATGCAGGGAATTTATATTGGCAAGGTAATAGCTGTATCAAATTTAAACATAAGTATAGCAATAGACAGCCACTTGGAAGCTCCATACACCATAATTGATTCAGATGCAATAAGAATAGCTGGAGTAGGCAATTATGTAAGAGTTGAAAATAATGTTTATGAGATAACTGAAGAAAGAATTGAATTGCTAAGTGATTATAAGGAGACAGAAACTTCAATTCAACTTAATAGGATTGTCATCGCCAAGGTGGCTGGCTATTACAAAGGAGATTCCTTTTTTCAGGGATCAAGTGGCGATACGCCTAATGTATTTGACAATGTATATACTGTAACGAACGATGAATTACAGGAAATATACAGTGGTACCATTTCTGAGAATTACATTTCAGTTGGAAATTTTCTGTATCGAAAAGAATTGGAGTTTCATATTGACATCAATAAATTTTTTGCTAGTCATACTCTAATTGTCGGAAATACTGGAAGTGGAAAATCCAATACCGTAAATACAATATATACACAGCTCTTTTCAAAATTTGACGTACATAATAGTAAGTTCTTAATAATAGATACCAATGGTGAATATAGAGACGCTTTCTGTACAACTAAGTCAGTCAAGAGCTTGGATACAAGGAATGTAACGCAGAACACAATAAAGATTCCACTGGAAGTATTAACAAACGAGGACTGGAAACTATTACTAGAAGCTACTGACAAAACACAATACCCGATTATAAAAACGACTTGGAATGGAATAAAAAGAACTATTTTTGATAATGCGGCTGTCACTTCGACGGATATAGGCAATTATATTTGGGAAGAATTAAGGAAATGTGTTTTGTCTATTCTATATTCCACTCAGCCAGCAACAAATAAGCTTGGTTCCATTAATTCTTTACTTGAGGATCTGTCATCTATTTCAGATCCTTATTATGCAACTGTTTTGCCGGTGTTTGAGTACTTTAACGACATAGAAGTAAATGGTAATAAGTTTATAAGTACTCTTACAGGAGATGTTTATACTGATGTGACACCTTCTATAGTTAAACAGATATACAATTTTAGGGGCGCTGGAAGTAAAGGTGAATTAACAGTTGAGGATTTGGGCGTGCTTTTAAATTTTGTACATATATCAAGAATTTTTAAGTACAATACTCCGGAAACCAATACGGCTCCACTAATTCAAAGATTTAGGTCAAATAAGCAGGACTTTATAGCGATTTTTACGTCCTATCATCCGGGAGATGGAGGTAATATCTTGGAGAGTCTTTTTGGGGATAATAATATTTTAGTATGTGATGTTAGTATGGCCAAAAAGGATATAAGGCGTATAGTTGTAACTTTTTTGTGCTCAAAAATGTATGCACAGGCTATTGCGGAAAGAGACAGTGAGAAGTCATATCATCTCATAGTGGATGAGGCTCATAATTACTTATCTGCTCAAAACATGGATAAGGAAGATGCTATAGCCAAGACCTGTATCGAAACGTTTGAACAAATAATAAAGGAAGGAAGAAAATATGGTGTATTCCTTACAATGTCTACACAGCGCCCAAGCGATATTACACCTACATTACTATCGCAAGCACATAATTATGTAATACATAAACTTGTTAATCCAAAAGATATAGAGATTATGAAAAATACTGTTCCTTTTATTGACACTACGAGTATATCTATGTTGACGGTATTGGCGCCGGGACAGGCGATTTTTACAGGAACAGCATTTACTAGACCGAATACGGTGCAGATGACGTTTGACGAATCAATTACAAAAGTCAATAGTGAGACGATTAAACTAATGAACATTTGGAGTGAACAGAATAGAGAAGAAGATGAGCGTGATGAAGACGAGTTTCCTTTGTAAACGCTGAATTTTGGGGCGGTGGCGCTTTACTGCTGTAATAGTTATTGGGTATTAAGCATTATGTTTTTAAATAAAATATACCCCAGCCTCATTTGAGGCTGGAGCACCTTGACAATTCACATATGATTCAGATTACATGGCATTGAATATAGCATCCTGATGTTGACGGTATAACTCATCAACGCCTTCTCTGCATTCCGGATTCCAGGGGCATAACTTTTCAAGGTCCTCGTCGCTGGCAGATGCTGTTGGAGTTTTCAACAGCAGATACTTCAGGTAGAAATAAATGTCTATGCCGTTGGCTTTTGCGGTTTCAACTATTGAGTAAGTCAGGGCACTGGCATTGACTCCATTCTGAGTATCAGAGAACATCCAGTTCTTGCGGCCTGTTACAAATGCCTTGCAGCTTCGTTCTGATGTGTTGTTATTAAAACTACAGCCGCCATTTTTGAGATAGGTCTCAAGGTATTGCTTCCTGTTCCTGATATATATGAGAGCCTTATCAAGACGAGAACCCTTGATTGCAGTCTGAGCATCCAGCCAGTTCCAGAATCCGTTTCCGCAGACGCTTGATAGCTGAATTGAATGAATAATGGTTGATGTCGTTTGCCAAGCACCATTGGCGATTAGTCATACCACTTATTTTAAAAGAGTGACGAAGATGAAGTGCTTGAAGTATTGAGGTAAAACAAGTGAAACATTCTTAATTGTTATATAACAAAGAAAGATAAGGTATACTATGGAAATTGTTATTTTGGGAAATGGTTTTGATTTGGCGAATGGATTACCTACATCATATACGGATTTTTTTAAATGGGAATTTGAGAAAATTATCAGTGAATGTGATGAAATTAGCAAAATAAAAAATGATTATTTTATGTATTTTGAAAAGCAACCAAGAAGTCATGAGATAAGGACTAATAGACCTGAATCTCGATTAAGAATTGAAGTAGATACAGATTGTGGTCGTAAAACATATGAACAGTTATATGAAGAGATTAACGTGATAATGGATGGGA
This sequence comes from Butyrivibrio sp., assembly GCA_022486625.1. Lineage (GTDB taxonomy): Bacteria > Bacillota > Clostridia > Lachnospirales > Lachnospiraceae > Butyrivibrio. The sequence goes on from JAKVKH010000007.1 coordinate 35,584, forward strand.
TGCATAAAAAGAGAATAAGCTTTTTTGATCTATATTTTATATTAAATAAGATGAGAAATAATGCTAATTGGAGTGATATTGAAAATGAGATTCGTATAGTAGTTAAGCATATTTCAGAATATTCGAAAAATACTGCTGAGGATATGCTAGGAATAGCTGACGATAAAAGAGAAGACAATAGTAAATTAAGAGAAAAAATTGCGATGCTTTTTTTGCGTATATATTTTCAAAATTGCAAACTAACTGATGATAAAAATTCGTATGAAACATTAATGAGAGAATTAATGTTGTTCGAAAATGAATTTCAGGTGTATATTGGAGAAATTGCTAAAAAAGTGAATAGCACAGGAGATTATCAGCAAATATACATTCAGAATTTCAATGAGCTGACAAATGAAAATGAGAGTCGATATATTCTTAACTTTAATTATACAAATGTTACGGAGAATATTTGTACACCAAATAGCCTTCCTAGGGAACATAATTTACACGGGAAATATGATAATGTTATTTTTTTTGGTATCGATCAGGATGAATGTGATGTTAATTCAGATGAATATACATTCTCAAAGACGTACAGAAAGATATATGAAGGCACAGGAGCAATGATTTTGCCTGAGAAAAAAGATAGAAATGTAGAACAGCAGAAACTCATATTTTATGGACATTCATTGGCATCTGCAGACACTTCTTACTTTCGAAGTTTGTTCGATTTATATGATATATATAATCAAACTTTTTTAATATTTAAATATAGTATTTATGATGAAGAACAACGAGATAAGATAAAAAAAGAGGTATTTCATAATATAACTAAATTGCTTATGGAGTATGGTCAGACGATGACCAATAAAGATCATGGAAAAAATCTTCTGCATAAAATTATTCTTGAAGGCAGGCTGAACATTCAAGAAGTGAAGTTGAAAAAGATTGCTTATAGCTGAAAGTTGATGAAATCATATTGAAAGTGGGTTTACATGGGTGAACGTAAAAATAGAAAGGATAATATCATTTATATAATACCTGATGATGAACTTTTTGATAAATTGATTATTGGTGAAGGAAATTGACGTAGTTCTCGATATGATGGACTATTGGGAATTTGCCATATAAATCAATGGAGTAAGATAAACAATTTTGGGATGAAAATATGGTAGAAGTATAAGAAATAGCAAAAGGCAATTTAGAAAGTGCTGATAGGATAATAACAAAAGGAAGATGAAAAAATGGAAGAAAATTTATTGGAAAAAGAGAAAAATGTAAATAAAAAGATAAAGAAGATTAGAGAAGGTGATGTATATTGTTATTATTTGAGTAGGGGTATTGATTCTAGAGTTCATGCAGGGAAAAGACTATTTATTGTAACCAAAATTGAAAAAGATATTGTTTCAACGGTCACATTAACAACTAATATAGGTAATTATAGTGATAATAAGAGACTATATTCGCAATTAGTAATAAGGGGAAAAATGAAGGATGTTTGTATTTTAGCTGATATATGTATTCAAATTCCTAAAGTCAAATTGGCACAAAAGGTTACACATATTAATCAAGAGTTACTTGAAGAAATACTTGATAAAAGTCAAAAGCAGGTAATGGAAAATAATGATGTGAAAGATAGTAAAGAAACAAAGAGTGAAGAGAAAACAGTTGCAATTAGTTATGCGTGGATAGATGAGAAATATAGAAAAAAAATTATTGGATTTGCTAATTATCTCAGAGATCGAGGGTATAAAGCAGTGATGGATATAATACTAGAACAACAAAATACTTCAGCGGATATTAATGAGATGATGTCACGTATGATATCAGATGCTAAAAAAGTGATTGTTGTGTTATCACCAAAGTATAAGCAAAGTGCAGATAGATTCGAGGGTGGGGTGGGATTTGAAAATAGAATAATTATTAGGGAAATCAATAGGTTACCAAATAAATATATTTTTGTCACGTTTGATTCACTTGAAAAAATAATGCCAGAGGCATTACTTCCAAATGCGTTAGGTAATAGAGAGATAATTGAGATATATGGAAAAAACAAGGAGTGGGAAGAAATCTTATTTTCCAAACTATCAGGCAAACCAGTATATAAAATAAATAAAGTTGCTGATACAAAAAGGGAACCAATAACTAAAACTGTTAGGCTTGAGCTTTATGAAAATGGAAAGTAAAGGTTGAATCTGTGTCAAAATTTAGCACGAAATGAAATGGGAGGTCTAGCTGAATGTTAGCTCTCATGCACAGATATGAAAACATAACTTTAATCTATTTAGAACTCAAGGAAAATCTTGAGAATTCTGTGCTTTATAAAAGTTGGCACATTGCGCTTGCATCGGTATATGCAATATATTTGATTACGGATATTTAAAATGGAAAAATAGAAAGTGTGTTCTACTTATGACAAAGATGTTTTTTTAGTGGGCGGTCATGGCATGTGCACGCAGACATGGCATGGTAAAAAAGGTAATGAAAATAATATGCAAGTATCTGAAAAGGTAGGAAGATTTTCAGCGTTTGGTTTTTCAGATTCTTCCCAAGAACGTTACAGATGAAGAAATAATCAATATAAAAACTCTTTGAAAGAAACTTTTGTTAAAACAGTTTGGTATGGGTGATAATTAAATGTTTAATGGTATGTGATTAATGTTATAGATGAGCTTTAAAAACAGAAATTGGGAGAATATACAAATATGAATGAAGATGAGAATCTTTCAAAAGAAGATGAGAAGAATATTGCAATTAAGAAAGCTTTTATAGATAGAATAGCATATTGGTTCAAAGAGATATATAGTGATTTGGGAGTTAAACACTTTGTACATTGGCTCCAATTTAGCCTACTCTTTTCTCTATTACCTATTATCGTAATGTGGATAATTGCATATATTGGATTTGCTAATAGTGATTTAACAATATATGCTTCAGATTTTTTACTGGCTGTGCTTTCTGTAGATGTAACTGTGTTTGGCTGTACTTTGGATTTTATGCAACAATATAAAAAATATGAAACGACAGTTATTCTTATTACAGTAACTGCAAGTACAATAGGCATTGCAGTTTACACATTGAGTTATGTCAAATATTTTAGTGATTTAAATACATCGCACAGGGTATTTGATCTTGCAGTAGGAATATTAATAGTGGACGTTATTTTAGAAATAATACTGTCTGTAAAAATACATTTACAAGAAACTAGTAAGGAGATAGCAAGATGAGTTATCATAAAAAATGGAGGGTAATCGTTTTTATTCCATTTGTTATAATTAGTATTGCATTGGTTTTTGCACTTTTCATAAGAGTGTCTTTTAGCGGTAAATATGAAGAGGGGGTTCAAGCATACCATGACCAAGATTATGAGAAAACAAAGAGTATTATGGAGAAGATAGTTCCGTATAGTGATTCACAGGAATATATAAGAAAAAGTGAATATAAAATAGCCGAAAAATTATTTAATAGTGGAAACTATGAAGAAGCAATAAAAATATATGAAAAATTAGGAAATTATGAGGAATGTGAAGAAAGGAAGAATGAAGCAAATAAGAAAATAATTGAAAGGGAGCAATACAAAATATATGAAAAAGCGAAGTATCAATATTATATTTCAAATTATTTTGAAGCGAAAAAAACATTCGAATCTCTTGGGGAATATGGGGATGCTTCAGAGTGGATTGAAAAATGTAAATATAATATTAGGGTGAAATTGTCAAAGACCATATTTACTGGAAGTACTGTGACATATGCATTGGATAATTTGGGGAAAATACTTACTACTGCGGATGGAGGTGAAACAGAGGCACCTAAGATAGAGGATTATGAATCTTGGAAAAATTTGATTTCAATATCGGGGAGAGCCTCTTATCTTATAGGTTTGGATGCTAAAGGAAATGTATATTTAGCAAAGGCGGATATTGAAGATGCAGATGTTAATACGGCAAATTGGAGCGATATTCTCCAAGTTGCAAGTGGAGATAGATTTGTCGCTGGGCTACGGTCAGATCAGAAAGTTGTTGCATCAGGAAGAAATGCTGAAGGACAATTAAATGTAGAGAAATGGTCCCAAATTATACAAATTGATTGTGGTAGAGAAGATATAGTTGGGTTGGATAAATATGGAAAAATACATATAGCAGGAGAACATTCTGAACTAGAGAGTATAATCAATAGTAATGCGGAATGGAATAATGTATGTTCGATTGCTGTAGGATCAGGCTATGGAGAAGGCAATAATAAAGGTGGTTTTCATATAGTTGGATTAAGGAAAGATGGAACAGTAATAGCAGTAGGTGATAATAATTATGGACAATATACTAAAGCGTTAAAGTGGACTAATATTACGAAAATTGTAGCAGGGGATTGGACTACAGTTGGATTAAACAAAGATGGAAGGGTTTTGGCTTCTGGTTATTATTGTGAGGATGGTTACGATAATGCTGGTAAAGTAAGCGATTGGAGAAATATCATCGATATTTCGGCAGGAAGAGGAAATACATTGGGATTAGCTAGCAATGGGAAATGTTTAGCAACTGGATTTAATGAAAGTGATAAAACCAAAAAGGCGACAGAATGGAATAATTTATTGATTTTAAAATTGATACGATGAGCATCGAAGTAAATAATTGAGCCTGTACTAAGAATATTATGATTAGTATTCTTGATTAAGAATTATAAAAAATGATAATGGTAAATCTCAATTCTGTTTCTTTATTCAAAAATTGAAAAAAACTAATTGTAGAGATATGTAAGAGGTGCTTGCTATATGATATTTGGAAAGCATCATTGTAATTGAAACATTAGGGGAACAAAAATCATGCACACCGAACCGCAAAACCACGACAGCATCAAATTATCTTACAAACGAAATCAGAAGGTTTACAGAGGAACGAGACTGGGACAAGTTTCATTCGCCTGAGAATCTTGCAAAATCGGTTGCGATAGAAGCCGGAGAACTGTTGGAATGCTTTTAATGGGGACAGGATGCAGACACGGAAGAAGTGAAGGAAGAAATTGCTGATGTGATGAATTGCTGTCTGATAAACTTGGGATAGATGCCGGCAAGGCTGTGTATGACAAACTTCAAAAGAGCGCTGCAAAGTATCCAGTTGAGAAATGCAAAGGTGTCAGTACCAAATATGACATGCTATAATATCTCAAGGCGCTGGATTTGAGGAGCAGATCGAGTCAGAGCTGCAGGATAGATATGTTTATATAACAGCCATAGAACTATGCAGAAATGCATAGTTCTATTAAATTTATATCGTATGCGTACCATAAAAGCGATACATTAAGAAAAGCGGGTTCGGGAAGGTAAGGCTGAAAACAACATTTGACAGAGTTTGTATATGAGAGAATGGAAGAAGAAAACCTGTCTGTGCACCGACCAGGACCTTTCTTGATGTGATTGATTCGTTGGAATATAAAGTGAATCTTACAAAAAAGTGATAGCAAAATCAAATTGATTTTTTGACAATAACGCAGGTGAAAAATATGGTTGAAGACATTATTTACTTAACAAAACGGGCACTCTGGGAAACGGAAAATCTGATGAAATGCATACCGGATGATCTGTGGGAAAAACGGTATGATGACATACCCATGTGGAAATATGTGTATCATATGCTTTTTTCAATGGACCGCTGGTATATTAATCCGGGGGATGTCAGCTACAGGGAGCCGTCATTTCACACGGAACATCTTGCGAACCTGAATGTTGTGCCGGATGCAGGAGAGTGCATCAGCAGAGCGCAGCTGGAGAAGTATTTCCTTTCTGTCAGGAAGAAAATCGAAACGTATCTGGAATCTCTGACGGATCAGGAACTGGATGAGAAACCGGAAGGCTGTGATATGACAAGGTTCCGGCTGATACTGGGGCAGTTCAGACACTGGCACAGACATATGGGGATTGTATACGGCTTTGTCATTGAGGACTGCAGGAAGTGGCCTTATGTACTGAACATGCTGGGCGAATATCCTCGGGATCCGATGCCGAATTTTTATGCCGATTTTGAAAAATATTGACGTGATGTTTTTACCCTGATGAAGGAGCATAAGAACAGGGTTCAGTCAGTGGAGAATCTTTAATTACGCCGGGACAGAGTGGCTGCCCCGGCTATACAGGAAATTTTTTCTGTCTGGGTCAGGTCATATTCCTTTACGAATGGTGGAATACAGTTTTGTGTAGCTGTCCTGAGGTGACTGGATGATATCAGATACCATTTTGGCATCCCATTTGTCAGTGGCTACGATTTTGCCATCCTTGGCTTTTTCGGAAGCTTCGATGGCCTTCTGCAGCGTGGTGATACGATGTTTTAAGGAAATGGACAGCGATTCACTTTCGCCGAAATGCTCTTCAATACCGGCAATGAACTGATCAACGTCCTGAATGGACATGATGGAATCTGCAAGTTCTTTGGGAATATAGGGAAGGTTCAGTTTGTATCCGCTTTTATCCTTTGTAACAATTTCGGACATTGTATCAAGGTCGCTCAGCGCATTGTCATTGTTGGTACCATTGATGTCAACAATATGATGCTGTTTATCCAGATGGAAATTGATATCGGTAATGTTACGGCCGGTTTTTCCCAGCAGACAATCCATGACCTTCAGCTCTGTGAACTTGGAGGCAAGAGCGCCGGATATTTTTTTACTGTTCTTTTTATCCTTGATCAGCTTATAGAAGGAGACACCGTTAGACGCATCCGTGATGGTTCCTTTCGTGACGTTTCCTTTTTCGTCTTTGAGACGCACTTCCCTGCGCTGCTCCAGAATGGTGCTGTTGAGCTTCTCGGAGATCATGGAAGCAGCGGCATTGCGCAGCGGAATGTAATTGTCTGACGTATCGGCGGGTGCCTGGCTGTTTGACCGCATTTCTGCCTGCATGAGGACAGGGATCATACTGTCGAGTTCCGTGTAGAATTCATCCAGTATACTGGGTTCTTTTCCTTTATGATGGGTCAGTCTGCCTCGTAAAGCCAGTCGCATAAAAGGTTCGATCAGTACATGTTTCGGATCCGGATTGGCATCTTTGTCTGTGTTTGCAGAGACTTTTTTGATGATCTGCATATTCTGGTCTTTCCATTTTTTCATGGCTGTGGCTAAGGAGGCCTCGCTAAGCGGCAGTCCGTCCTTATCCATGATCTCACGGATACTTCCGTATATATCGCCGACGTTTTCAGCGGTAAGTGCGTTGCAGATCAGGTCGGACTTACTTTTGAACTCATAGTTTTGATAGGCTTTTAGGAGACCGGAATTTGCAGAATGTTGTTCTATAACATAGTTGTTTTCTCCGTCTTTTGCCTTGTAGACGAAATTCCCGTTGGAACTTAGCGTTTTCGTTTTTGGATTGACAGTGACTTCCCTGATGGAATGGTTTTGCTGCGAACGGAGCAGCAGCGCACCCCAGGAAACATTATCCTGATGTTTTATGGCATCACGGAGTTCGTAAAGAATATTGCCGCTGTTGTCGAGTACTTTTTCCAGATCGGGAATGTCCTTCATTGCCTTTTGGAGTTCATCATATTTGGCTTTAGTTTTATCACTGGTTTCGTGATTCAGACGGATTGACTGCCATGATTTCAGAATACCGTTCATGGATACGGTAAGTGCGACGAGTTCCGGTCTGAGGGAGTCCGGCTTGAGCGATACATCGACTTTCTGCTGCAGCTTTGCAGATGTTTCCTTAAGCCCGTTCAGAACTTTGGAAACATTGGCATCAAAATCAGAAGGTGCCTTCGGGTCAGACGGGGCGTCAAGTTTTGAGGTGATTTCCGGTGAAAAACTGAGCTTGCCGTAAAGGGCAGCAGCATTCTTTGTTTCTTCTGCAGATTGGTCTTCACGGTCTTCTTTTCTGATCTGCAGTCTGAGTTTCTGCTTATCGGTTTCGCTCATATCGGTCAGGAGGTTGACCTGATCATTCTGAAAATCCAGTATATTGTCCATGACTTGTTTATGAGCCTTTTTGTTTTTGCTCAGTTGCCTTGATGCACGGATGTGGTTTACCCATCTCTTGCTGTTCGGGTTGGCCTGATCGACCTGCGCCCGTACGGCTTTGATGTCCTGCACTTTGCTCAGATCTGCCATTTTATACTGCAGTTCCTGATATTCGGTTCTGACAGCGCGGGTCAGGAGGTGTTCTTTCATCATGCTGTTGTAATTCTGGGCAGACAGCTGTTCAGGGGAAAGAATCTCCTGTTGAACGGTTTCCTGCTGAACAGGCGCTTTCATAACTTCCTGGGGATGTTTCATAGATTGAATTGTCTGGTTTACGTTAAGGTTTGAAAGAGAATCATTATCCATGAGCGATTACCTTCCTTGTCATAAAGTGAGAAAAACAGAATCAGGAAACTTCATCTGAGGGGGAGTACCATATGGTAAGCCGGCTCAGTAACGGCATCAGGAGCCAGTGAATTCACCAGCCTGATGGAAGCTTCATTGATGGCAGCAATGGAAAGTGTGAGATGGTCGAGACCATGTTCTTTGAGTTCCTGCAGTTCATAGATCAGCAGAATGGGCATAACGGCTGCAGAATCACTGGAGACATAGAGATAGGAGAGCTCCAATCGCTGATCCCCGTCATAGGACATCAGAAGACAGGCATTGATTTTGTGATCATGCAGATAGAAAAGGGAAAGGCCGGAATGGTACAGGCTTAAGAATTCATCTGGTGTACTGCAGAGCGGAAGCTCATTGAGAAGAGAATGAATCATGGGAGTCTTTGAGGATGCAGGGAGTTCATCAAGCGATATCACATTGGAAGTATCAACTTTGCGGTCGAAAAATGAATTCTGGCAGAGCCTGCTGACAGGAACCTGCACACTGATTGCGGATTCTTCGGCAAAGGAAAAACCCATTCTGAGTGCAAAGTCAATCATGGGCGCATTACTGTCCTCGTGATGCAGCCATAACTCAATTTCCGTGATGTCCTGATGGAGCAGATGTGTCAGAAGATTCTGATACAGATACAGCATGGTACCGCGTCGTCTGTATGCTTCAGCTACGCATACCCAGCATATCTCGCAGATACCGGCAGATATTTTGAAAACCATGACGCCGAATGCAGCGGTGCCATCATCGTTGAACGCAGCGATACAGAAATACTCACCGCTTTTCAGACGGGGCATCATTTCAGAAGGAATATAATGCTCAAATCTGTCGAGGTCTGCATTGTCTACAGCTAAGATATTCATTTATTTCCTCGGTTCTTCGCATGTGCATGAAAATGCGACAGGGTGTGCTTTAAGCACGTTGAAAGACATAAATATAACTATATGTTAGCAGATATAATCAGAAATTGCATAAAGGTTGTTTAAAGATTTACGGTTTTGCGCAAAACAAAAGCCGGCACAATAAAGTGCCGGCCTGTCAGTAGAAAGATACATTTTAACTGTTGAACAATCAGAGCGTTGCAGCTCTTTCATCAATCTTCTGCTGGAAATTTACAACAGAGTGATTATATTCCTGATCCATCAGTGTGGAAGTAATCATGAAATCAGCAGTTGCCTTATTATTGGCAATCGGGATGTCGTATACCTGCGCAATACGCAGCAGAGCCTTTACATCCGGGTCATGTGGCTGTGCGGTCAGAGGATCGGAGAAGAATACGATGAAGTCGATTCTGCCTTCTACGATTTTGGCACCGATCTGAAGATCTCCGCCGAGCGGGCCGCTGCTGTATCCCTTTACCGGAAGTGATGTTGCTTCCGTGATCATTTTTGCAGTTGTTCCGGTACCGCACAGGAAGTGCTTTTTCAGGATTTCCTTATGAGAATCGCACCATTCGATCAGCTCGTGCTTTTTCTGGTCATGAGCAATCAGTGCGATGTTTTTCTGTTTTCCGATTGTTAATGTTACAAAATCTTTATCCATGTTTTCTCTCCTTGCGAGGCATTCACCTTCGCCTGTGCAATCTTCCTTTGCACGATCTCTTTACAATTTTCTTATTTCAATAAAAAAATAACAGAGCTGTCTGATAATGTCAATCAGTTTATCACAAGTATAGTATAAATATGTCTTAAATCAAAGTGTCTGTTGAAGCAGGAAGCGGTCAGCCATTAAAGCAGCCGGTGGGCTGTCGGCCTGCGAAAGCCGTCTGCTGCAGGGGGGTTGACATTCACCCGCAGAAGAATATAATTACCAATGATAATTACCTAAGGTAACTATACCGGAACACCAATCAAAAATAACAATCAGAAATGACAATCTGAACGATCGGCATGAAACTGCCGGAAAGGGTGCAGGACATGAACACAGAGACAACGAGTGATTTTCTTGGCGCCTGTCATGAAGCCAGGAAAATTGTGGAACTGATGCCGAAACTTCCCAAAGGAATGAAGCCCGGTCACATCCATGTGATTGATATCATATATCGGCTGCAGCAGGGAGATCAGGCCGTCAGAGTCAGTGACATAGGTGCTGCGCTCCATGTGACGAACCCCGGAATTACGAGGCTTGTAAATGAACTGGTGGAACTGAAGGCAGTACAGAAAGAGCAGAGTGAAACGGATCGCAGAGTGTTTACCGTCAGTCTGACTGCGACTGGGATGAAATATTACAGAAAATATCTGGAAGAATATCATCGGACAATGGCACAGAAGTTCTCCGGCATTTCGGAGAAGGATATGGAGACAGCGGCTCGTGTCATGCATGAAGTATACCGGATTATGTCGAACGGGAATATGGAGCTTGACTGAACGTTCCGCAGCCGGTTCTGAAATTGGAAAGGATACAGAAATAAATGGAAAACAAATTTGAACGAAAACTTGATCTGAAACTGATCCTGTCGATTATTGCGGCAGGACTGATGTCTTTTACCGGCGTTGTGGTGGAAACGTCCATGAATGTCACATTTCCGACGCTGATGAAGGAGTTCGGCGTGGATACGGCGACCGTGCAGTGGATTACCACAGGCTATCTGCTGGTGCTGTCGGTTATCATTCCGCTGTCGTCATTCCTGAAAAAGAGATTTCGCATGAAGCAGCTGTTTCTCTTTGCCATCATCATTTTTATTATTGCAACCGTGCTGTGCATGGCGGCACCGGATTTCTGGCTGCTGCTGGCGGGCAGACTTCTGCAGGGCGTGGGTACGGGAATTGCACTTCCGCTGATGTTTAACATTGTACTGGAGCAGGCACCATATGAGAAGATGGGCTTCATGATGGGCGTTGCTTCACTGGTAACGGCGATTGCACCGGCAGTCGGACCGTCTTTTGGCGGACTCATCGTCAATACACTTGGCTGGAGAATGATCTTCGTATTCCTGCTCCCGCTCCTCGTGATCTCCATGCTGATGGGAATCTATGCAATCCGGCAGTCATCGGTGACAGAGCGTATTTCATTTGATGTCCCGGGATATCTTTTCCTGATCATCTGCTTTGTGTGTTTTATTTTCGCAGTGAATCTGGCCAGCAGTCATGGCTGGATCAGTGTGCAGGTGACGGGGCTGTTCCTGATCAGTCTTGTTGCACTGATTGTATTTGTGAAACGCTCATCAGGGATGGACAGACCGCTGATCAGGGTTGAGGTGTTCCGGACAGGGAAGTTTACATTCAGCGTACTGTATCTGCTGCTGGTTCAGTTTATCTGCCTGGGCATCGGATTTCTTCTGCCGAATTTTGCACAGCTCGTCATGGGAGACAATGCGCTGACTGCAGGGTGCATTCTGCTGCCGGGCTGTATTGTCGGCGCACTTCTGACACCCTTTACGGGGAAACTTCTGGATAAATGCGGTGCAGCACTGCCGATTCTGATCGGCGCGGCATCTGCACTTGTTGCTGCGGTTCTGTTCGCCCTGTTTGTCCGCACGGCCACTACGGCAGAACTGACCGGGATCTATATGTTCTTTGCAGCAGCGCAGGGATTTACGGTCGGAAATATCATGACCAATGGCCTCAGGAGTCTTCCGGATGCCCTTAATGCAGACGGCAATGCAGTATTCAGTACGTTCCAGCAGCTGGCGGGAGCCATCGGTACTTCCGTTGTATCCACAATCGTGGCAGCTGCGCAGCAGAAATATCCGGATGACATGTCTGCCGGAACAATGTGCGGAACACAGAATGCATTTGTGCTTTTGCTGGCGATGTCCGCAGTAATGGCATTTTGCGCTGTTATGGCGGTCCGCCGCAGTAAAACGTGATAGAATCGTGATATCAGACAGCATTGAGCCGGCAAAGAATCCGCGTGCGAGAATGCATTGGAGAATGAAAAAAAGAGGCTGCGAAGAATGTGTAAAAAACATTCTTCACAGCCCTTGTTTTTACTGATGATTTACGTTGTCCTTAACCACAACATCGTGAGCGCCGCCTTCTACAATGGAAACGCTGCTGACGAGTGTGATTCTTGCCTTCTCCTGCAGTTCCTTGATATTCAGTGCGCCGCAGTTGCACATGGTGGAACGGATCTTGCTGGTAGTCAGTTCAACGCCGTCATGAAGAGATCCGGCATAGGGAACGTAGCAGTCAACGCCCTCAACGAAGGAGAGCTTTTTTGCTCCGCCCATATCGTATCGCTGCCAGTTACGTGCTCTGGCACTTCCTTCGCCCCAATACTCTTTCATGTAATTGCCGTTTACCATGACCTTGTTGGTCGGGCTTTCGTCAAAGCGTGCAAAGTAGCGGCCCAGCATACAGAAATCGCAGCCCATGGCAAGAGCCAGTGTTACATGATAATCATAAACAATACCGCCGTCAGAGCAGATCGGAACGTAGATACCTGTTTCTTCATAGTATTCGTCACGGGCCTTTGCCACTTCGATGACTGCAGTTGCCTGTCCGCGTCCGATGCCTTTTGTTTCTCTTGTGATACAGATGGACCCGCCGCCGATACCGATCTTGACGAAATCAGCACCTGCTTCTGCAAGGAAGCGGAATCCGTCACGGTCCACAACGTTGCCGGCGCCGATTTTGACACTGTCGCCGTATTTCTCACGAACATACTTCAGGACAATTGCCTGCCATTCGGTATAGCCTTCGCTGGAATCGATACACAGAACATCCGCACCTGCTTCGATCAGTGCAGGGATACGCTCTTCATAATCTCTTGTGTTGATGCCTGCGCCTACAACATATCGTTTCTGGGAATCCAGAAGCTCGTTCTTATTTCCCTTGTGCTGTTCGTAATCCTTGCGGAAAACGAAGGAAAGCAGATGATCGTCCTTATCAACAACCGGAAGTGAATTCAGTTTGTTGTCCCAGATGATATTGTTGGCTTCCTTAAGACTTGTTCCTTCGGGAACGGTCACCAGTTTCTCACGGGGTGTCATGAAGCCGCTGACCTTATCGTCGGGAGACATTCTGCTGACACGGTAATCCTTGCTGGATACGATGCCGACCAGCTTGCCGTGGGCGGTTCCGTCATCTGTTACAGCAACTGTGGAATGACCTGTGGCAGCTTTTAATGCCAGAATATCAGCAAGTGTCTGGTCAGCACGGATGTTGGAATCTGATACGACGAAGCCGGCCTTGTATGACTTTACATTTCTGACCATAGCTGCCTGGCTCTCTATTGTCTGAGATCCGAAGATAAAGGATACGCCGCCTTCTTTTGCCAGCGCGATTGCGAGCTTGTCATCTGATACAGACTGCATGATGGCGGAAATCAGCGGAGTGTTCATTGAAATCGGGGATTCTTCTCCCTTTCGGAATTTTACCAGCGGGGTTTTAAGAGATACATTTGCAGGGGTATGCTGTGTTCCTGAATATCCGGGTACCAGCAGATACTCTCCAAAAGTGCGCGACGGTTCTTCATAATAATATGCCATGATAGCCTCCTTGAAATAAGTAATTGGATGTCTTTTATATGATAGGAATAATTTATATCAGAAATGACATTCAGAATTGAATTTCCTTGTATTCTACAATATTATTTTAATAAGTAACAGAACTTTTTTCTGATTTTGATAAAAAAGGAACTGAAATAGCTTACAGCTGCAAAAAAAAGTGCAGGGGATGACCATATGATGAAACATGATGCGATATCGGATAACGGAACAAATGTCAGGCACAGGCTTGCAGATGCGCTTGAAACCTGTATGAAGAGTGCACCGCTGGAGAAGATTACAGTGCGGCAGATCACGGATACCTGCGGGGTTTCGAGGCAGACCTTCTACCGGAATTTTACGGACAAGTATGATCTCATCAACTGTTATTTTGATGAACTTCTGAATAAGTCATTTCAGCATATGGGCTATGGCAATACCGCATACGACAGCCTGGTGCATAAATTTACCTATATTCAGGAGGAAAAATTTTTTTTCAAGGCAGCATTCAGAAATGACTCGCAGAACAATCTCCGGGATCATGATATTCAGATGATCATGGACTTTTACAAAAAATTGATTGCGGGCAAAAAGGGGACATTTCCGGAGGTACAGTTCGGAGGTCTTCTGGAGATGTACTGTGTCGCTTCGGTGTATATGACGCAGCAGTGGGTGCTTAAAGGGTGTAAGGATGCACCGGAGAAAATGGCGCAACTCATGATCGAAGCCATGCCGCCGCGGCTGTCGGAGCTTTTTTCACAGCTCGGTATTCTGGACTGAACCGTGCCGGAGCCACGGGCAGTGCTGATTACCGAAAAAACTGCCAAAAGACAGTGGATAATTTTGGTGCAAAACAACGAAGTTTAAGGATAAGTTACACTCAGCCCCGAGTGTAACTTATTTTTTGGTTCAGGTCAAATTATACTGAAGGATGTGAGGGGTGAGATATCAAAAACACAGATAATTTACAGGAGGGTACAGATCATGGCAAACAAAATTTCGTTAAATGGAACATCTTATCATAGACACGGTGCAATTTCTGAAATCGTAGGAGAAGTTAAGAGCAGAGGCTTCCACAAAGCTTTTGTCGCATCTGATCCGGATCTTGTAAAGTTCGGCGTAACGGCAAAGGTTACGGCGCTTCTGGATAAAGAAAACATGGCATATGAGATTTATTCGGATATTAAACCGAATCCCACAATTGCAAACGTTCAGCATGGCGTGACTGCATTCAAGGCATCCGGCGCTGACTATATCATTGCCATCGGCGGCGGTTCTTCCATGGATACGTCCAAGGCAATCGGCATCATCATTGCGAATCCGGAGTTCGCAGATGTCAGAAGCCTTGAAGGCGTTGCACCGACGAAGAATCCGTGTGTACCGATTATTGCGGTTCCTACGACAGCAGGTACGGCAGCAGAGGTTACAATCAACTATGTCATCACAGATGTTGAGAAAAAGAGAAAGTTTGTCTGCGTAGATCCGCATGATATGCCGATCGTGGCAGTTGTGGATCCAGATATGATGTCTTCCATGCCGAAGGGTCTGACCGCCAGCACAGGTATGGACGCACTGACACATGCCATTGAAGGCTACACCACACGTGCTGCATGGGAGATGACAGACATGTTCCACATCGAAGCAATCCGTCTGATCGCACAGCATCTGCGCGGCGCGGTTGCCGGCACACCGGAAGGCCGTGAGGGCATGGCACTTGCACAGTACATCGCAGGAATGGGATTCTCCAACGTAGGTCTGGGCATTGACCATTCCATGGCGCATACACTCAGCGCTTATTATGACACACCGCATGGTATGGCATGCGCACAGCTCCTGCCGATTTCCATGGAATTCAATAAGGATTACACCGGAGAGAAGTATAAGGAGATTGCAAAGGCATTCAACGTACCCGGTGTGGATTCCATGAGTCAGGAAGAGTACCGCGATGCAGCCATTGCAGCAGTTAAGAAGCTGTCAGAGGATGTAGGCATTCCGGCGAAGAATGAACGTATCAAAGAGGAGGATCTTTCTGCACTGGCAACAGATGCACTGCATGATGCCTGCTATCCGGGCAATCCGCGTGAGGCGGATAAGGATCAGGTCATCAGCATGTTCCGCCAGCTGATGTAAGATTGATAAGAGATTGCTTCATAAGCTTTGCATTTTCAGGGGCTGCCTTTTCGGGCAGCCCCTTTTGCGTTTGCGGAACCCGCGAAGCGGGCTCTGAAGTGGACTGCCATTGCAGTTCATTTCAATTACTCAATTGTAATCTGAAATTCCATTTTGCTATACTGAATGACTCCGGTGGCGTGAAAAAGATGGGGATGATTACAGAATAAAACGATGAGAATACTCGTGTTGATGAAACCGACAAATAAATATGGCACATAAGGCGCTTATACTTGCGCTAAGAAAAATCAGGACAGATAAAAGTGTTGAAGCTCACAGAGAAGCAGTATTCCGATATCCGGATGCTGACAGGCGAGGAAGGGTATCAGGAAAAGATGATAGGAGGCAACTGGCACATAATGCAATAATTGGATATTTAAATTTGGAGCACTCTTCAATATGAGCGGGAGAAATGTCAGATTTCCGGCAGAATACGTACTGAAATGGGAAATTTGTGACTATCCGTACGTAAATTCCGGAAATATGAGCAGGAAAAATGTCAGATTTCTGGTAAAATACGTACTGAAATGGAGAAATTTGTGACTATCCGTACGTAAATTCCGGAAATATGAGCAGGAAGGCTGTCAGATTTCCGGCAAAATACGTACTGAAATGGGAAATTTGTGACTATCCGTACGTAAATTCCGGAAATATGAGCAGGAAGGCTGTCAGATTTCCGGCAGAATACGTACTGAAATGGAGAAATTGAGGCTATCCGTACGTATCAGCCGAGAGCCGAGGCTTTGTATTAATGAAATAAATAGAATGCCTTATTTTGTCAAAATAGGAACCTGTTTTATTGTAATCCGGGTATATACTGACAGAAGTGATTCACCAAAAAGAGGAAAATGAGGGGAAATTAAAATGAGTAAAATGAAAAAAGTATTACCTGTGCTTCTGATGATCTGGCCCTATCTGCCCTTGATACTGTTATTTACAGATTCATACAGAATTCTGATGGATGTATATTTGGGTTTTACGGGCCCGGTTTATATCCTCAACATTGTCAATGTATTTACCTGTAGGAGCGCGGATCCGGCAAAGGAGACCGCACACTGTGGCATGCTGCTCAAGCTGTTGCAGATTCCGTTTTATCTGTTGTTTTTTATCATTTGGATTCAGCTGTTTGCGTCGAAGGTGATTTCGATGTCATCATCTGCTCCGCAGTTTCTGTTTGACATGACATCGGTCGTGGATATACTGCTGATGATTATCGCCTCCAGATATGGGGTGGATGTAGAAGCTTTGCTTGGCATGCTGACAGGCATATATGCACTGCTGATGATTACCTCCTCCATGTACGGGGTGAGCGCAGCGGTAAAGGGAGTCAGGAGCGGTCAGATATCCCGCAGAAAGGCAGTGCTTCTGTCCGTGATGCATTTCATATTCGCGTTGGATGTGATCGGCGCCGTTATGATGCATGCATCGATGAAAAAAAGTGTGCCGGAGGTAGTGCAGCAGAATGCATAAAAGACAGTTACATTTTTGAGATCATGGCTTCATAAAGCGCTTTGGTCTGGCGGTAGATCTCTGCATCGGAAATGCCCTTGGAATCTTCACCCCAGACAGAGATGGCAGCGCCGGCGATGCCGGTGGTACTTTTAAGTCTTGTGCCGTTTTCACCGTCCCAGCAGTGCAGGTCCCAGTGCGCCTTCAGGTCATTTACCATATAGGCACGGTCTTCAGTGCTGTCATTGTCTGCGGAAGGAATATAGTACAGATAATAGGAGTTGTACAGTAACACCTGAAAGCCCAGGGACTGCAGCTGCGCGGCAGAAACGCGGGACGCTCTTCGCTCGCTTTTTTCATCCGGATCTTCCGTATCTCCGTCATAGCTCCAGTAGGTGACCTGAATCTTGCTGCTGATTTTTTTGATATTGTTTTTGGTCAGCAGATCATTCCAGATCCGTACGGTATATCCCTTTTGCATGAGAAGGTCGGAAATCTGGCTGATATATGCGGC
Organism: Butyrivibrio sp.; assembly: GCA_022486625.1. Lineage (GTDB taxonomy): Bacteria > Bacillota > Clostridia > Lachnospirales > Lachnospiraceae > Butyrivibrio. Next base: position 53,457 of record JAKVKH010000007.1, read on the forward strand.
AGCTTCTTCATCTGTCGAGGAGAAGAGTTCATCACAGCCGATATGGAAGTAGCGGCAGCCCTGGAAAAGAGCAGCATATTCTTCGTATAGTTTCTGAACGAAAACGCCGGACTGCGGGTCAGAGAGATCCAGTTCGCCGTCATCTGCCTGCAGATCGCAGACTTCTTTCTGAGAGGAAGCTTCAGCCAGCTTCAGGAAACCGCCCATGTGTGCCGGTGCGTCGATTTCCGGTACGAGATCCACATTTCTTTTTTGAGCATAGGTGATCAGATCCTTTATTTCTTTATCTGTGAGGAAAAGTCCTTTGGTGCGGGGATTACGGCAGGCACCGTCTGCAGTTTTATCCGATTTCTTTTCCGTCTGTCCCAGAAAGGCACATTCGATGCCGACATTCTCATTGTCTGTCAGATGCAGCTGCAGAAAGCTGCCGGAACGCCCGGAGAGCAGGTCAATATACTCCCGCAGCTCTTTCGGAGAATAGTATCTTCTGGCACAGTCCAGCGTGATGCCGGCCTGTACAGGCTGTGCTGCGCAGGCAGTGGCTGCGGCGGGACTTCCGGTCAGGCCAGAAACCAGTAGAATACTGATAATGATACAGAATATTTTTTTATACATAATAGCTCCATTGATTTTTCTTACAGCATACGCTTTCAGAATAGGCTTGACAAGTATCCGAATTCGGACTATCTTGAGATAAGAGTCCGAATTCGGATACTTTTTGCGCTGACACAGTAACCATGGTCGGCAGAAGATGGAGAATTATGGCGGATCAGATCAAAGATCAGCTGAATCAGCTGAACAGAATGTACAAGGAAATGGACGATATATACAGAAGGCAGGCGGCCCGGTTTGATCTTTCCGATGCGGCGTTCTGGGTCCTTTATACACTTTGCAGGGAAGAGGCGGAAATATCACAGAACGAACTCTGCACCATGTGGTTTTTCCCGAAGCAGACGGTCAACTCGGCAATTAATGTGCTGGTGAAAAAAGAATATGTAACACTGCAGCAGATTCCGGGAACAAGGAATCGCAAGGCAGTAAAACTGACGGATAACGGACAGAAGTTCTGTGAACAGAGTATCCTGCCCCTGATCCGGGCGGAGGATGATTCCTTTATACAGATGGATGTGCAGGAAAGAAAAATCTTTCTGCAGCTGTTCCGGAAACAGATCGATTCAATGAAGAAATCGCTTCAATCCGTCTGAGGTTGGAGCGTTTTTTTATTATTCAGTGAAAGGTTTTGAAATTATGAGAATACATTTATCAGATCATTTTAGCTATAAAAGGCTGATCACCTTTGTAATGCCGACGATTATCATGATGATCGTAACTTCCATATACAGCATTGTGGACGGCGTCTTCGTTTCCAATATCGTCGGTAAAAATGCGTTTGCAGCAGTCAATCTGATGATGCCGGCCCTGATGGTAATCGGGTCTTTCGGCTTCATGATCGGGACCGGCGGCAGTGCGCTGATTTCCAAAACACTGGGCGAAGGGCAGGGAGAGAAGGCAAACCGGTACTTTTCCATGCTGATTCTGATCATTGTGGTGGTCGGGATCTCCTTTTCCGTGATCGGCTTCATACTGATGGGAACCATTGCAGAGCTGCTGGGAGCAACCGCTGCGACCATGGGATACTGCACGGTATACGGCAGAACCGTGATTGTGGGGATGACGTTTTTCATGCTGCAGAACACCTTCCAGAGCTTCCTGGTGACAGCGGAGAAGCCCCGGATGGGACTTGCGGTTTCTGTTGGCGCGGGACTCTGCAATGTGTTTCTGGATTTTCTGTTTGTCTATGTGTTCCGGATGGGCGTATTCGGCGCTGCATTTGCAACGGCATTCAGCCAGGGTGTTGGTGCGCTGATTCCGCTGATCTATTTCGGAAGACCCAATAACAGCAGGCTCAGACTGGTCAGAACACAGATGGACTGGAAGGCATTCGGACAGGTATGCCTGAACGGCTCTTCAGAAATGCTGACCAGCATTTCCGCATCGATTGTCGGCATGATCTATAATTATCAGCTCATGCGTGTAGCAGCGGAAGACGGTGTGGCAGCCTATGGCGTCATCATGTATGTATCCATGATCTTCCAGGGATTTTTCTTTGGCTATGCCATCGGCTGTGCGCCGATTATCGGATATAATTATGGCGCCGGGAACCAGACAGAGCTGAAGAATATGTTCAGAAAGAGCCTGATACTGATTGGCGGTATGGCAGTGCTGATGAAGGTGTCGGCAACCGTGTTTGCACCTGCACTGGCCGGGATTTTTGTAGGCTATGATGCGGATCTGCTTGCCATGACGACGAACGGACTGCAGATTTATTCCTTCGCATTTTTACTGAGCGGCTTTAATATTTTCGGTTCTGCATTTTTTACGGCGCTCAGCAACGGGCCGGTATCGGCAGCAATTTCTTTTCTGCGTACGCTTGTGTTTGAAGTATCCGCAGTGCTGCTTCTGCCGCGTATTTTGGGTATTAACGGGATCTGGTCGGCGATTACGGTTGCAGAAGCAATGACGCTTCTGGTTACGATGTTTTTCCTGATCAGAAACCGCAACAGATATCACTATGCCTGATCAGTGTCCCATTGCCATTTCATAGAGCTTGCAGTATTCGCCGTGAAGCTGCATCAGCTCTTCATGTGTGCCCTGTTCTTCGATTCCGTTGTCGGTCAGAACGAGAATGCGCTGTGCATTGCGGATGGTGGAGAGACGGTGTGCGATGACGAAGGTCGTGCGGTTCTTTGCGAGTTTTTCCAGAGAATCCTGCACGACCTTTTCGCTTTCATTGTCGAGCGCACTGGTCGCTTCATCGAAGATCAGCACGGGCGGATTCTTTAAGAATACACGGGCGATGGACAGACGCTGTTTCTGCCCGCCGGAGAGCTTCACGCCGCGCTGTCCGATATCGGTGTCATAGCCGTCCGGCAGTGACATGATAAAGTCATGTGCATTGGCGTTTCTGGCAGCTTCTACGATTTCTTCATCTGTGGCGTCAGGTTTGCCGTAGCGGATATTCTCTGCGATACTGCCGCTGAACAGATAGACGTCCTGTTGCACGATGCCGATATGGTCACGCAGGCTCTTGACTGTAACATCCCGGATATCCTGTCCGTCGATTCTGACACATCCGTCAGTTACTTCATAGAATCTCGGAATCAGGCTGCAGAGGGTACTCTTGCCCGCACCGGAGGGACCCACCAGAGCAACATAGGCGCCGGCAGGCACATTTAGATCAATATGGTCCAGAACCGGTGCGGTTTCCGGTGAATAGCGGAAGGTCACATGCTCGAAGAAAATTGCACCCTTTACATTCTGCAGTACGGCGGCATTCGGACGATCCTGGATATCCGGGTCGATATCCAGAATCTCGCGGAAGCGTTCAAAGCCGGAATAGCCGTTCTGGAACTGCTCGGTGAAGTCGATCAGTGTCTTGATGGGATCGGTAAACACATTGATATAGAGCAGGAAGGTAATGAAATCTGTGACATTTACGACCTGCTTCGTGATCAGAAGGCCGCCGGATACAATGACCAGAATATTGATCATTGCGGTAAAGGCGGTGAGGCCGGACTGGTAGCAGCCCATATAGAAATAGCTGTTCTTCTTGGCATTTAAAAAACCGTCGTTTCCTTCACGGAATTTCTGATTCTCAATTTCCTCATTGGCAAAGGACTTCACTACGCGGATACCGGAGAGGTTGTCTTCGATCTGCGCGTTGATGCCGGCGATTTTCACACGGTTTTCGCGGAAGGCTTTTTTCATCCGCTTATTCAGAACCCAGGCATAGCAGAGCATGAACGGAACGAGGATAAATGCGGCGATGGTCAGCAGGGGACTGATGTTGACCAGAATAACGAAGGCACCGATGATCTTGATCATCGATATGACGATATTCTCCGGGCCGTGGTGCAGAAGCTCGCTGATGTCGAACAGATCGGTCGTAATGCGGGACATGAGCTGGCCGACCTTCTGGTCATCGTAGAATGTGAAGGAGAGCTTCTGATAATGTGCGAAGATCTCCGCACGCATGTCGTATTCAATTCTGGCGCCCATGACATGACCGTAATTGGCGATAAAAAAATTGCAGTACCACTGCAGCAGAATCAGTGCGACCATGACGCCGCCGATTGTCAGAATCCTGCCGGCAGCGTCAGATGGTGTCATATAGATGACCTTTGACGTCACATAGCGCACGGCGAGCGGGATCATGAGGGCAATGGCTGCCGACAGGATGGCAAAGAACATGTCAGCAAAAAATATTTTTTTATAAGGTTTGTAGTAGGAGAGCAGTTTCCTGAAATTTGTCATATAGAAGGATCCTTTCGGCGGTTCGCAAGAGATTGATCAGAGACCTGTGCATGTAGAAAACTATATGCCAGGATGCCGGGAAATTCAAGTAAACCCGGAGTATAAATAAACAGAGGTGCAATGGCACCTCTGTCTATTGAAGCCTGCTTTGCAGGTTCTGTAATTAAAAATCTGATGTTGAAGTTCTGCAGGATCAGTGAATATCGTAGACACTGCGTACATGAAGGTTCTTTGCGGTGCCTCTCAGAATCTCGATTTCTCTTGTACCGGCATTCATGTCGAAGTAATTGTCTGACAGAAGGAGAGTTCCGTCTTCATCGGAGATCTCCACACTTCTGGCATAGGCAGATGCAGTGACAGTGATTCTGTTTCCGGAAACGGTACAGGTAAGTGCAGGATCTTTGAAACGGAAGAATTTCGGAGCGATGAAGAGTACAGTACCGGAGGAGATGACCGTTCCGTTTTCAAGTGCTTCATAGCTGATATACTGATCCCGCTCTTTTGCATCCGCAAAGTCCTCTTCGTCCAGCCAGGTTGCGGAGAGTGGTGCTGCAGAGAGCTTCTTTTCTCCGCTGCGGATAATTGCGCCTGTGGTATCACGAAGTGCCCATTGTACAGTCAGCTCATGCGCTTTCAGGCTTTCATTCGTTACACACAGATGAATCTTTTTCTGCAGGTCATAGGGCTGTGCATTGACATTCGGATCCTGTGTCAGTGTACTCTCTTCCGCGCAGGAGAGAAGAACCGGTGCGAAGAACCGCTTTGCCATGTAGTGCAGCGCTTTCCAGCGGCCGTAGTAATCAATGGATGCCCAGGAGGCAACCGGCCAGCAGTCGTTGAGCTGCCAGTAGATGGAACCCATGCAGATTCCGCGGATACGGCGGAAGTGTTCTACGCCGTAGCGGATGGCGTCAGCCTGCAGGAGCTGTGAAGCATACAGCATGGTATCGAAGTCCGTCGGGTACAGGTAGGTCTGCTCGAGGTAGTTCATGATCTTGCCGTTTGCCGCGCCGTTTCGCTGATGCTTTTCCATGACATAGGAAAAGATATTGCGGTCTTCCGGCTCGGTAAACTGCTTTACGGTAGCCAGGCAGGGGAAGGACTGGAAACCGAATTCGGACAGGAAGCGGAAACTGAACTTGCGATATTCCGTAAACGGCTTGTTCCCGTGCCATACATCCCAGTAATGGGCATCTCCGCGGTGTTCGTCGCCCGGATTGTCGAAACCGCCGCAGGAAGACGGACTTGACGGCCAGTAGAAATGCTGCGGGTCCTCTTCTTTCAGAACGGACGGGATGATGTATTCGAACAGCTTGATATAATCACTTCTGTTCTTCATCGGGAAATCATACCATGTGGTGGAGGATTCGATTTCATTGTTGCCGCACCAGAGCGCAAGGGATGCGTGGTGGCGGAGTCTTCTGATATTGTCCGTGAACTCTGCACGTACGCTCTGCTCAAATTCCGGTGTCAGATCGTAAACGGCGCAGGCGAACATGAAGTCCTGCCATACAAGGAGTCCCAGTTCATCACAGGCATCATAGAACCAGTCATCCGGGTAATAGCCGCCGCCCCAGACACGGATGAAGTTGAAATTCGCAAGTTTGCAGCCTTCCAGAAGATGATGCGTTCTTTCCGGGGTGACTCTTCCCAGAAGGTTGTCTTCAGGAATATAATCTGCGCCCATGGCAAAGATCTGCACACCGTTGATGGTTGGTGCGAAGCTGCTTCCGTGCGCGTCCTTTTCGATGGTCATGGTAATGGTACGAAGGCCGATTCTTTTTTCACAGGTATCGAGTTCCTTCCCGTCATGCAGAAGTGTCATGCGGACGGTATAGAGGGGCTGATCGCCAAAGCCGTTCGGCCACCAGAGCTTTGGAGCGTGGATTTTAATGGTTTCTGTATTGTCGGTTTCTGCGATCTTTTTTCCATCAGGATCCAGAACTTCGGTGTGAAGGGTATAGGTATCTGCGGCAGCATCATCAAAGAAACGCAGGCTGTGTTTTTCGGAGAGCCGGTGGAAATCAACGCGCAGTCCCAGAGTGACATCAGAAACGTGATCAACGGAATTCATGTGATGTTCCTGTGTGATATAGACATTTTCAAATCTGGCATCATTTATTCCCAGCAGATTCACGTCGCGCCAGATTCCGGCATCAGGCAGACGCGGACCCCAGTCCCAGCCGGACATGCAGTGTGCCTTCCGGAGCATGGTGAAACCGTTGATACAGTCAGAGGAGCCGTTCAACGGATTTCTGGCATAGGATTCACGGAAAAATTTCAGCGGAGAGTGGAAAATGATATGCAGTTCATTTCCCGTTGCCTTCAGCAGAGGACGAACAGAATATTCAAAAACGCGGTGCATGTTGTCTGCACTGCCGATCAGCGTGCCGTTCAGATAAATGTCGGCAAGTGTATCCAGACCCATGAACTGCAGAATGGTTTCTTCACATTGCAGCATGGAGGCCTCTGCGTCAAAAGATGTCTGATATTCATAATCATATTCCATCAGTTTCAGAGCGTCTTCTTCATTGGCACGGTAAAAGGGGTCTTCCATTTTGCCGGCGGCAAGGAGATCACCGTATACGGAACCGGGAACAGCGGCCGGAAGCCACTGTGGATCGTTTACCCGGCGCATCTGCCAGGAACTGTTTATTATTTTTGTCATCATCGCTGTTTTATTCCCTCCAGTCAGGAAAAAATACTGTTACATCAGTTATGAATATTTTAACAGCTGCAGCAGGCAGATGCTATAATAAGAATATTGAAAAATAGAACAGATCTATTCAGACGGAGATAAAATGAAACCTTATTACGAGAAAATAGATGTGCTGAAAATGCCGTATGAAGCTTTTTCCTACACTCTGACGCCGGATAACGGAATTGCTGCACACTGGCATTACTATATGGAAGTAATCTACTTTAGGAATGGCTGCGGACTGATCGGAGACGGAACCTGTGAAACACCGGTCAGGGGAGGACAGATTGCTGTGTTTCCGCCCAAGAGAGTACATTCTATCAGAGGAAAAAGTGCTTTTTCAGAGTACATGGTTCTGAAATTCGATCCGTATCTTTTCGGGAGTGCGGGGCTGGGAGTAGCTGATTTCGGAACACTCTTTGAATGCGCTGAGGCAGATCCTGCGGCACCGATGATACTGACGCAGACGATGCTGCAGGAAACAGAACCCGGGGTATATTTTGAAAAGATTATAGAGGAACTGCAGGCCAGAAGATATGGTTACAGTCTGGAGATCCGTTGTCAGACGATTTCTCTTTTACTTGAAATTATCAGGATCTGGCGTAACCAGGGCTTTGATACTGACCGTGCATTTACACTCAGCAATGAACTGCGGAGTCTGTCCGCATATATATATGATCATGCCGGAGACAGTCTGGAAGTGGAGCAGCTGGCGGAGAAGTGTCATATGAGCTATTCCTATTTTGCCAGAATGTTCAGGGAGGTATACGGGAGGAGCTGCAGCGGGTATATCAGCTATGTGCGTGTGAATAAAGTACGTGAGATGCTGCAGTTTACTGATTTTGATCTTGACTATATCAGCCATGACTGCGGATTTGCAGACTGCAGTCATATGATTCGGGTATTCAGAAAGAGTGAGGGAATTACACCGGGAAAATACCGGAAAATGGTGAGCAGAAAAGCAGATGAAAATCAATGAAGATTAATGAAAATCAATGAAAATTAATGATCAGATGCCGGATCCGCAAAGAAGATCCGGCATCTGATGGAAATGAACGGCAGAGACTGCAGAAAGGTTTCTGCCGGCTGACATAGTCCGGACAGGGTGCTCAGTTGTACTTGTAGAAGCCTTCACCGGAGGATTCACCGAGTTTCCCCTGGTCGATATAGCCCTTCAGCATTTTGGCCATGCCCTTGAAATTATAGGGTGCCAGGAAGGACGGAATTTTTACATACATTTCCACAATGTTGTAGGCGGTGGTAAGACCGACGGTATCGAGGATACGGAACGGTCCCTTCGGTGCGCCGGTTCCGTGTACCCACGCGGTATCAATGCTTTCCGGATCAGAGATGCCGTTGACATACAGATCCATTCCGGAGAACAGAAGCGGGATCAGCATGGAATTCAGCAGGTATCCGGATTTCTCTTTTCGTACCGGGAGCGGAATCATGCGGATCTCTTTTGCAAAGTTCATGATTTCATCAAAATATCTGGTATCGGTTTTGGACTGTACCATGATTTCAGCGGTATTTTTCTGCCAGATGGAATTTGCAAAATGCAGGGAAAGATATTTTTCCGGACGCCCTGTATATTTCGCAAATTTTGAAGGCAGCATGGTGGAAGAGTTGGTTACCAGAATCGTTTTTTCAGGAAGGAGCGGAGCGAGCTTCTGATAGAATGCAATTTTCTCATCCTCTTTTTCTGCCATGGATTCAATGACAAGGTCGGCATCTTTGACCGCAGTTGCCATATCCAGTTCCAGACGGATGCTGGTGTAGGCTCTTTCTACGCGTGCAAGACATGCGTCCTTATCGAAGGTTTCATAATCCGCAATTCCCATGGCCCAGTGTTCCGGTGTCTTTCCCTCGGGGGTTGCCATCTTTTCGATGACTTCTGTGTATACCTTTTTCAGATGGTCCAGTTTGGGCTGCGTACGTGTGATACTGCCTTCACTCCGGAGCCAGATCGTCACGTTGAATCCGCAATACGCGGACTGAAATGCGATCTGACTGCCCAGAACGCCGCCACCTGCAACAACAATGTTCTTCATGCAAAACCTCCCATTTCGTAATATCGTTATGCCGATATAAGTTATGTATACCTGATCTCTGCTTCAAGCATAACGTACACGCTGCGCTGCGTCAATGATGATCTGTTCAGGATTGCATATCATGAAAATAATCGGTATAATGATAATACACTGTTAATGCTGATAGGAATTCGTTAGATGAAAAGGGGGCACATCTATGAATATTTCGATCGTAATGGTTATTCTGGCACTTGCAGTTGTGATTATTTTACCGGTTACTTCAGCGATAATCAGGGAGATTGATTTCAGGAGGCAGATCGAAGGAAAGCGTAAAATGAGGGAATTCAAGAATTCGGATACAGATCCGCGTTCTGAAGAAAAGAACAATCCGGAGATTGAGGCAATCAAAGATGCATCGTGGCTGAAAGACAGGCAGAATTTTTTCAGCAGATAATATTACTGACAGAGCATTGGTGTTGGCGGGAGAAGATAAGAATGCAGTTTCAGGGAATTCACCATATTGCGATTATTGTATCAGACTATCAGAAATCAAAAGATTTTTATGTAAATCAACTCGGATTCCATGTCCTTGCAGAGAATTACAGACAGGACCGGAAAGATTATAAACTTGATCTGGAACTGAACGGATGCTGCCTGGAGATTTTTTCGGGTGCGGGACATCCGGAACGGCCGAGCTTCCCGGAAGCCTGCGGTCTGCGGCATCTGGCATTCCGTGTAAAGAATATTGAAGAAGTGATTGCAGATCTTCATGCAAGGGGAATTGAAACGGAACCTGTAAGGACAGATACCTATACCGGGGAGAAGATGACTTTTTTTCAGGATCCGGACGGACTTCCGCTGGAACTTCATGAATAAAATAATGTATCAGATAATAAAAGAGAGCAGGTCCGGTAATCATGCGGATCTGCTCTCTTTGACAATAGATATCATATCACAAAACCGTTAATTTTTCAAGACTGGTAATGCGGCTGCGGCGGGACTACAATGGCTCATACAGATAGGGGAGGTGCCGCAAATGCAGTATGAGATGGAAGAGCTGGTTCCAATTGTTGCAGAGCTTGCAAAGGGGTATACATCAGGAGAGAGTTCGTCCGTATCGTATGAGCAGGCGGAGCAGCTGATGCAGGCGGTGCAGTATACCATTCATGAACTGGAGCTGGAGTCTGCGTCGCGTGCGGTGTCCGCACCGGTCACGGCACGCCAGGCTTATGACGCGGGCTATCAGCTTCTGTGCGATAAGGTGCGCAGATGTCAGGCTGCCTATAATCAGATGATTCCGGAGTTTGATGCGTACGGGAATGAATTTTATTATGACACGGTGGTGAAGGGGCTCCCGAAGTTTTTCCTGTACTATGATGTCAGGTATAATCCGCAGGATCATCTGCTGACGCTGGACTATGTGACACGGGATTTTGATCCGCAGCTGACCGGAATCGATCAGATTGAGGATTATCTGCTTGGCACCGTGCAGGAGCAGCGGTATCTGAAGAAATTTCCGCGCAGTCAGGTGATCGCGGTACTGGAACAATGGAACAGTGACTACCGGGAACTTCCGGTAAATGTGGCGCAGCTGATGCAGGACGTTACGAGGCAGAGGGATGCGGATGCCGTCGGCGGAAGGAGAGACGATGGAACAGAGTAAAAACTGGCTGGAGTACTTTCAGCCGCAGAATCAGGTGGCAGAACTTCTGGATACGAATGAAGAAACGGCGCATTTCGGACTGACGCTTACGGAAAAAGATGCACAGATGATTGTGGCAGCAAGGCAGAACACGCTGAAGGCGCAAAGAAGAGTCGAATTCGGCGCTTCGGCCACAGAGAGACTGATTCGTGAGTTCTGCGATTCACAGTACCTGGAGCAGGACTGTTTTGCAGAAACGGTGATGCGGCTGCAGGATATTTTTTTCACCTTCAAGAATGAAATGATGGATCTGATTTCAGATGATGAGCTGCTGCATTTTATGAGAGAGCAGTTTGACACGGTCTGCTTCGGGGATACAGACTATCTGGAAGGAACGGTGCTGCCGACATTTGCGGATCAGGTTCGAGGGGGATATGGCGGCTATAAGAGCACGGACGGTTATGGCGAGTATGCGCAGTTTGATGAGGTGAAGCGCTGGGATCCGGAGCTGTACCGACAGGTGCTGAAGGATCTTGCGTGGAAGTGACGGACGGGAAAAATCTGCTGAGAAGAATTTACTGAGAACAATAATATCTTATACATGTGAAATATATGTGGAGGGCAAACTTATGGAGGAATTCGGGAAATTTCTTGGATGGGTAACGGTGGTCTGCTTTGGGCTGTCGGTGCTGAATTATGTAGTGAAGAAACTGAATTTTGTGCTGAGAAAGAAGCTTGATAAAGAAGCTCCTGTACTTGTGATGTATACGAAGCTGATGAAACTGATCATCCGGTATCATCTGTATTTCGGTATCGGGGCCGGAGTATTTGCTCTGTTGCATCTGTGCCTGCAGCTGTCAGCCGGAAGAATATCGCTGACAGGGCTTATTGCGGTTACGCTGATGATTCTGACGGTATTGTGCGGAATCATATTGAAGAAGACAGGTGCAGTTGCGCGTAAGAAAGTTCTGTATGTGCATCGCAGTCTTGTGGTGATGGTGATCCTGGTTGTGATTGTACATCTGATCCAGATGGGGTGAGAAACTGTGGAATCTGCGGAGAAGAATGGAAGTAATACTGTGAGTGATATTGTGGGTAATGTCATTGGCATAGCGGAAAGCTATGAAGAGGTACAGAATAAAATACAGACAGGAAAGTATCTGCTGGTTTATATTTCTTCTCCTGACTGCAGTGTCTGTGTTGCAGATCTGGCCAGAACACGTGAGATTTCCGCAGCGCTGCGCTTTCCGGCACTTCATGTGGATGCGTCACAGCTTCCGGAAGCCGCGGCGCAGCTGGGAGTATTTACGGCACCTGCAGTGCTCCTTTTCTATGAAGGAAGAGAAATTCACAGGCAGGCACGCTTTGTTGATTTCCATGAACTGAGGCGCAGAATGGAACAGATTCTGCAGGCAGAATGATAATTTCATAGCGGGAATACTTTACGTGGGAGTACTTCAGACCAGGCATCCGGCTTTTGGGGTGTCTGGTTTTTTTAATGAAATTGCAGCCGGAGTGATGCGGGATTTCCGGCAGAATACGTATTGAAATGGGAAAATTGTGGTCATCCGTCCGTAAATTCCGGAAATTGCAGCAGGGGTGATGCGGGATTTCCGGCAGAATACGTACTGAAATGGGAAATTTGTGGTCATCCGTCCGTAAATTCCGGAAATTGCAGCCGGAGTGATGCGGGATTTCCGGCAGAATACGTACTGAAATGGGAAAATTGTGGTCATCCGTCCGTAAATTCCGGAAATTGCAGCAGGGGTGATGCGGGATTTCCGGCAGAATACGTACTGAAATGGGAAATATGCGTCCTTCAGTCCGCAATCCCACAGAAATTGCAGCAGATGAGAATGGCAGATAAGACAGCAGATCCCCGCCGGAATTCGAATCGGAAGCACCGAAAACAATGGAAGTTCATCTGCAGGAAGCGTAAAGTAGATTGTAGTATTACGGACAGTCTGAAGAATACGGAGGCGTCATATGATCAGAGTAACGGTGTGGAATGAATATATACATGAACAGGAGCAGGAGGAAATTCGCCGGATCTATCCGGAGGGAATTCACGGGTGTATTGCCGGCTTTCTGAAGAAGGAAGATGATATTGAAGTCCGGACAGCAACATTTCAGGAGCCGGAACACGGTCTGACGGAAGAGGTATTGCAAAATACAGATGTGCTCATCTACTGGAGTCACATGAGACAGGAAGAATTTTCAGATGAAGTCGCAAAGCGGATTCAGAGACATGTCCTGAACGGAATGGGACTGATTGCACTTCATTCTGCGCATTACAGCAAGATGATGAGGTTGCTGATGGGAACCGGCATGACGCTTCGATGGAAGCATGATGAGAGAGAACGGCTGATCTGCACGGCACCGTATCATCCGATCGCGGAAGGCGTTCCGTCGCACATTGACCTTCCCAGAGAAGAAATGTACGGAGAGTATTTCGATATTCCAAAACCGGATGACGTGGTGTTTACCGGATGGTTCTCCTGCGGAGAGGTATTCCGCAGCGGCTGTACCTTTACCAGAGGGCTGGGAAAAATATTCTATTTTCAGCCGGGACATGAGGAATATCCGATTTATGACAATTCTGTCATACAGAAGATCATCATAAATGCGGTCAGATGGTGCAGACCGGTCAGCAGGAAGATGGGACAGCCGGATTGCACACAGGTAATTACAACACTTGAAGAGGAATATCAGAAGAGATGAAAATCAGTTTTTTTTATGATCATGTACTGGAAGCGGCTGCGCAGAGCGGGAAGACCACAGGTGAAGTGATGGCGCTCTGCAGACAGGCCGGTATCACGGGAATCGAGATCAATGGGCAGTATCTGCAGGAAAATCAGGACAGAATCCGCAGAGAGCTGGAAGAAAACAAAATGCAGATCAGCTGTATTTATCAGCAATATGAATTCGGGCAGAATACTGATCTGACGGCTGCGCAGGGAACTGTACTGCTGGCGGAGAAGTTTCATTCACAGAAGATTCTCGCCATTCCGGGATTTCTTACGGAGCAGGATGCGCATGACCTTGTCAGCAGCATGGATACCTTTGCACATACAGCGCAGTACATGGACGCACATCCGGAGATTCAGAGGATGAAAGAGGCACTGACGCAGATGTGCAGTTTTGCGGCAATGCATAAGGTCAGTGTAGTGCTCGAAGACTATGACAATTTCACCGCGCCGTTTGCCAGAACCTGGGAGCTTTTGTGGTTCATGAAGAATGTGCCGGGACTTTGCTATGCACTTGATATCGGGAACTTTGCCTACAGTGATGAAGATGTACTTGAGGCATACCGGGTACTGCAGCCTTATATCGTGCATGTACATTGCAAGGATCGCGGCAGGGAAAGAGCGCGGGAGAACGGCAGATACAGAAAGGGACTCGCAGCGGTTCCCTTCGGGTATGGCTATCTTCCGACTGCGAGAGTACTGGAGCTGCTGAAAAAGCAGCAGTATGACGGCTTTTATGCCATTGAACATTTCGGCGCTTCGGATCAGCTGAATTTTATGAAGAAGTCAGCAGAATTTCTGCAGAGCGGAAAGAAATTCAGACTTTTTCGAGCAGCATTCTGACGAAGGTTTCGCCGGCAATGCCAAGCGGCTTCCGTTTATCCTGCACCAGTGCGATATGACGCTCCGGAAGCTTTTCAGCAAGAGGAATTTCAAATACTTCGCCCCTGGAGATGGCATCAGCGGCAAAGGCAGCAGGGACAAAACTGAGTCCGAGGTTACACTTTACCAGCGGCAGCAGCTGATCTGCTGTCGCTGCTTCTGTATCTGCGTGCAGGACTGCGCCGTGTTGCAGGAAGAGCTGATTGTAGAACTGATAGTTGGCGGTTCCTTTTTCCAGCATGATCAGCGGATAGTGAATCAGGTCCGAATAGCGAAGCGGTTTCCGGCAGAGAAATGAAAAGGCATCTCCGCCGATGAGAATTTCATGCATTGGCATCAGAATTGTTTCCTGAAGGGGTTTTTCAATACTCGTGGGGGTTGCTACAACTGCAAGATCGACGCTTCCCTGCCGGAGTGCATTAATGGCATGGAGTGTGCTGTGGTTGGAAATGCGAAGATGAATACCGGGATATAATCTGTGAAATTCACGCAATCGTTCCAGAAGGAGAAGGTGCAATGCAGTTTCTGTGGCACCGATGGAGATGCTGCCGCTTTGCATGAGTGCATTGCTCCCAAGTTCCGCTTCTCCGGCCTGCAACTGTTCTACAGCGGTCTGCACATGTCGGTACAGGCGCTCTCCTTCAGGTGTCAGCTGTATGCCGTGGCTGGTACGCAGCAGAAGTCTGCATCCAAGCTCCTGTTCAAGGCGATTCATGCTGCGGGTGACATTGGGCTGGTTACTGAAGAGAACGTTGGCCGCTTTTGTGAGGCTCTCATATTTCACAACGTAATAGAATATCCGATAGTATTCATAATTTACATTCATAAGTCATTCCCCCATATCAATATGATATCAATACTGAAATTATCATATCACAAAAAATATATGTGTTGAGGAGAAAGGGTGATTATTGCCATGAACCGGATGCAATTATAAGCAATCAATGCTATTATTAATAGATAAAAGATTTTATAATAAACGCTCCGGGGGGCACAGAATGAAGCAATTTGAAAGTTTGTCGGAACTTCTGCATGTCATACTTGGGAAAGTTGATGAGCATAGAGATGAAAGACGCACGATCAGTCAGATGGAGCGGTTGGTCAGCGCTGCGATCGGGTCGTATCATATGCTGTTGCTCCTTGTCTTCTGGCATTATGGAATCTGGGTCATGCTGGGTGCCAATATAATCAGTGTTCTGACTTATGTATTGGCGGAACAGGCGGCGCGGAAAGAGCGCAACAGTCTTTTTTTCTATCTCATCTATATTGAAATCCTCGTACATATGATTCTTGCCGTTGTGATGGTTGGCGGCGAATGCGGATTTGAACTGTATGGTTTTGCAGTTCTGCCGTTAATTTATTACAGCTATTATGTAGTTCTGATTACAGAAAAACGTGATGATATTGCGGGCAGAAGGATACTGGCGATCCTTGCGGTCGGGATCAGTATCGGAATTAAGGTATACAGTAGGTTTGTCCCGGCGGTGTATGTTTTGGGCAGTGCAAGTGTCAGATATGTTATGTACCTGATGAATCTATCCATCATTGCCGTGTCGGTGATGGCATTTCAGAATATCTATATTTCACAGATCATTGCCATGCGCAGAACTTTAATTCGAAAGAACGTGATTCTGGATAATATGGCCAGGACAGATGTGCTGACAGGACTCAATAACCGCAGAGCGGTAATGGAGTTTCTGGAACTTCCAAGGCAGGTCTCGGGGACTTATTCTGTGGTTATGGCGGACATTGATGACTTCAAGAAAATTAATGACACATATGGCCATGAGCAGGGCGATATGGTTCTGGTGCGGCTGGCTGAAATATTCAGAGAGAGCGTCAGAAGCAGTGATATTGTCTGCCGCTGGGGTGGTGAAGAGTTTGTGGTTGTGCTGATGAAGTGCGGCGTAGCAGATGCGGAGAAAATTGCAGACAAGATCAGGAAGGGAGTTGAGAAGGAAGTATTTCCAAAGATTGCAGGGAAGGTCACAATGACCTTTGGAATTGCAGGTTCTGAAAATATCGAAGGAGAGGATCTTCTGGAAACTGCGGATAAAAAGTTGTATGAAGGAAAGAGGACAGGGAAAAACTGTGTAATTCTGTGAATGAAGTCATGCAGTTGACTGCAGCGGCAATTCAATATAAATGTCATTTTGATATGACAGACATATAGATAATACATTTTACAGCAGTACCTGCATGCGGCTAGAATAAGGCATATGGATAGGCCGGTATGGCAGGAAGGGCATGGTAAACAGACAATGGCACAGCTGATGGGAAAAGAACTGCTGAACAATCCTTTTTTGAATAAAGGAACAGCGTTCTCTGAAGAGGAAAGAAAAGAATACGGACTGACAGGACTGCTTCCGACAGCAGTCAGGACACTTGAAGAACAGGTGGAAATTGAATATGCAAAGGTCAGCCGCCTGACTACGGATTATGAGAAAAACGGATATCTGATGTCTGTCTATAATATGAACCGTGTACTTTATTATCGTCTGGTGAAAGACCATCTGGAAGAACTGATGCCGGTGATTTATACACCCACGATTGCCGATGCAGTCATGAATTTCTCAGAGGATTATGAGAGACCGAACGAAGCGGTATATCTTGATGCGGATCATCCGGAGCAGATCAGACAGGCACTTATGAGTGGTGCGGCAGGTCTTGAAAACATTGATCTGATGGTTATTACGGATGGAGAAGGCGTTCTCGGAATCGGTGACTGGGGAATTGAAGGTGTGATGATTTCTGTCGGAAAGCTGGCGGTTTATACTGTGGCCGGCGGCATGAATCCGAAGCGTGTTCTTCCTGTCGTTGTGGATAACGGAACGAACAGAAAAGAGCTGCTTGAGAGCCCGCACTATATCGGCAACAGGCATGAACGCAGAACCGGAGAAGGATATTACCGGTTTATTGATCAGCTGGTGAAGGATGCAGAAGATCTGTTCCCGGGAGTTTTATTCCACTGGGAAGACTTCGGCAGGGGGAATGCCAGCACCATTCTGGAAAAATACAGGAAAAAGATCTGTACCTTCAATGATGACATTCAGGGAACCGGCGTGATGATGAGCGCGGCCATGAATGCGGTTGCTGAAGTTACCGGAAAATCAGTGAAGGAACACAGATATGTCATTTTCGGAGGGGGCACGGCCGGTTGCGGCGTGGCAGATCAGATTCTGCTGGAGATGACACTGCAGGGAATGAGCGAGGAAGAGGCGATTGGTCACTTTTATCTGGTGGACCGTTACGGCCTTGTAACAGATGATATGCAGGAGCTGACAGCAGGACAGACCAGATATGCAAGAGCAAAGGCAGAATTCCCGCATGCACTGACAGATCTGGCAGAGATTATTGATGCAGTACAGCCAAGTGTGCTGATCGGTACATCAGGTCAGCCAGGGAGATTTACAGAGGAAGTGGTCAGGAAGATGGCACAGTATAATGACAGACCGGCGATCCTCCCGATCTCCAATCCGACGAAACTCTGTGAAGCCAAAGCGGAAGATGTAATCCGGTGGAGCGAGGGAAGGGCGCTTGTTGTAACCGGCAGCCCTTCCAGACCGGTGGAATACGACGGAACGACGTATATTATCGGACAGGCCAATAACGCACTTCTCTATCCCGGTCTGGGTCTTGGTATCGTAGTCGCAAAGGCAAGGACCGTGACAGATGGTATGCTCAGCGCTGCAGCGCATGGAATCGTATCACTGCAGGATCTTTCGAAAAAAGGAGCACCGATTCTGCCGCCCGTCAGATATGTCAGAGAAGCCAGCAGGCTGGTAGCAAAGGCAGTTGTGGAAGCCGCCATCAGGGATGGTGTGGCAACGGCGCAGATTCAGGATGTGGATCAGGCAGTTGCAGCTGCAGTCTGGAATCCGGAATACGTATCCATGAAATAACGAGGCAGGCGTCAGTTTGCAGAAATACTGATGGCATGCAGGAAGGCATCTGATCCGCTTCCGCAGGTGACAAGGATCTTTTCTCCGATGACAAGAATGTTGCCGTTCATCTGTGTGTTGCCATCCAGCTTGATCTGCATGATACCGCCGCTTGTGGAAAGAAACAGGATCTGTGAGGATGTGTCTGAGGTCACAGTTCCGGAAACGGTTATGGTTCTGGTTGAATTTACGGTTGCTGCAGCAGAAGAGGAAACTGTATTGTCAATAATCCGTCCGGCATGCATATAGGCATCTGATCCGCGGTAACAGGCAACGGTAATGGACTGACCGGGGATCAGTGTTCTGCAGCTGCTGAGATCTGTGGAGCTGTCAATCTTGATTTCCATAAGTCCTGCGCTGGTGGAAAAATAGAGGTAGCTGGACGTGGTGCCGGCTGCAACGGTTCCGGTGATATTGGGCATGGTAACACCGTTGATACTTGCTGTGGTGCTGCTGGAAGCAGAAGAGGAGTCAGACACCTTTATGGCATGCATGCAGGCGTCTGAGCCGCGTCCGCAGGTAATTACCAGTTTTTTACCAAGTGTTACGATGCTGCATCCGGACATGTCCGTGCTGTCATCCATTTTGATCTGCATGGTACCGCCACTGGTGGAAAAGTACAGCAGATCATCAGTGGTTCCGGTGATTACCGTGCCTTCTACTGTTGCGGTTTTACTGGTATCTACTGTTACCTGTTTCTGATTATCGGTACTGGTGATTCTGGATGCATGCATGTATGCATCTGATCCGCGGTAGCAGGTGACCGTAACTTTTTTATCCGGAAGCAGAATTTTGCACCCGCTGGTATCTGCGTTACTGTCGATTTTTATTTCCATTTTTCCGCCGGCGGTGGACAGGTACAGAAGTGTGTCTGTGCTTCCGCTGACAACAGTACCGGATACAGTGGTTTCCGTTGCAGCCTGAACAACGGGAATATCATCCGTGAAAGTGACGGCAGTAAAGGCAAGGCAGACTGCGGTACATATTACGGCAACTTTTCTTTTCATCATACGACCTCCGTATATTTCATCATAATTCACTAAATATGGTTATTTTACTGCCCTTATTATACATCATGTGGTTCTGGCTGGCTATGCAAAAGCTGATGATGTATAATAAATTCAGATGCAGAGGATTCGGATATATCGGCAAATGAAGGGAGCGCTTAAAGATGAAGGTTCTTTTTATCGGAAACAGTCATACTTATTATAACGACATGCCGGAGATTTTCCGTGGGATCTGTGAGGAGAACGGAATAGCGCAGGTAGAAACGGTTATGATTGCAACGCCGGGGGTAGGATTGGATTATCATGCCCAGTCGCCGGAAGCGCTTTTCAATATCCGTCATGGTCATTATGACTGTGTTGTATTGCAGCATAAGGCACATCCGATGGGAGATCAGGTTCAGATGCTGGCAGGTGCGGATACGCTGATCAAAGAGGTCAGGAGTGCAGGAGGAGAACCCTGCCTGTTTATGACCTGGACCAAAAAAGATGATGAAGCCGGTCAGGAGGATATGGCGGAAATCTATGAGGGAATCGGTAATACCTATGGCGTGAAGGTGGCACCGGTAGGACGCAGATGGTGGCAGTATCATCATGAACATCCGGAGATTGAACTGTATGCGCAGGACGGACAGCATGCTTCGATGGATGGCTCTGTACTGGCGGCACAGGTGATATTTGAGACACTTTTTCTGTGACAGGAGGCGTTTATGAAGATTGCAATGGCAAGTGATCATGCAGGATTCAGGTTGAAGAATGAGATCAGAAAATATCTTGAGGCACAGGGACATGAGGTGGAAGACTTTGGAACTTTCAGTGAAGATTCCTGCGATCTTTCAGATTATGTATATCCGGCAGCACTGGCGGTCGGAAAAGGTGAATGCGAGAGAGGTGTATTTGTAGACGGAGTCGGTTACGGAAGCGCGCTGATTGCCAATAAAATCAGGAATGTATATGCAGCGGTCTGTCAGGATCCGTTCTGCGCGCAGCTGGCAAGGCAGCATACGGATTCCAATGTGCTGTGCATCGGGGGTAAAATCATCGGAGATGCAATTGCGATGGAAATCGTAAAGACATGGATGCATACGGACCCGCTTACAGAGGAAAAATATGTGCGCAGAGTCAATAAGGTAAAGGAAATCAACGACAGGCACTGTGTATGATGCAGAGGTTTAATCTGCAGTTATGACGTTTTTACCATACACTAAACCGGAGATTATGCGGTTTATAAAAATTCGGTAAGGGTGCAGGATAAATATATTACATGACAACAGAACACTTTATATGGAGGTACAGAAAATGGCACTGATGGATAGTTTTAACAGTTTTGCATCAAAGACAAAGGATCTGACAGAGGTTGCAAAGATCAATATGGAGATCAGCACCTATGAATCAAAGATGAGAGAATGTTATATGAAGCTCGGCGAATATGTAATGGAGCATGAGGAACTCATTAACACAGAGGATGAAACAGTTGCTTTCTGCAGAAAAGAATATGCAGATGTAAAAGAAAAGATTGATGCGGATAAGATGAAAATCCGTGAAATCAAGAATGTGGATGTATGTCCGAACTGTGGTGCTGAGGTTTCCAAAGAAAATCAGTTCTGTCCGAAGTGTGGTCAGCAGATTGTACGTGTAGAGCCTGCACAGCCAAAGAAGAATGTATGTCCGAAGTGCGGCGCTGAAGTTGCAGAGGGTGCGGTATTCTGCGGAAGCTGCGGTGCAAAGCTGGCTACAGCTGCAGAGGATAATATCGTAGACACTGCAGAGCCGGCACAGGATGGAACGGAAACACAGAATAAGAATTAAATATTGTATATGTAAAGAAGCCATTCCGGGTTGCCGGAATGGCTTCTTTTTTGCAGCGGAAACTTATTTTTTCTCTGAAAGCTGATCTTTAGTATTCTCGGACAGATCGTCCAGTTTCTTTTTCGCCCAGTCTCTTCCACCGATGCCGAAGGATATGGCAAAAGCAGCTGCAACGGCAATGCACAGCCACATGAACAGGGTGTCAATGATGGATTTGGAGATGCCCAGCTGACTGATTGCCATAAAGCCTGCAAGGATCATGATACCTGTTTTTGCACAAAGGGCAAGGCTGCTGGCATTCGGATAGGTCTTCAGGATGGATTTTTCAATCCAGCAGGCGGCAGCCCATGCGGCAAGGAGTACAAGGCATGCGGCCAGTACGGAAGGCAGGTATCCGATGATGGCATTGCCGACATTGGTAAGTACGTCAATTCCCAGAATTTTGATGCCTGCAACGAGGAAGATCAGATCAATGACTACATTGATGATGTCTCCGATAATTTTTGAAGCGGGAACGGCTTTTTGATTGCCGTTCTGATAAGTATCCTGTGAGAACTTATCAATTCCTGTACCTGCCAGAATTGACTGTATAAGACTGCCGATCAGGTTAGCCAGAAATACGCCGAATGCAATCAGGATGATTGCACCGAAAAGCAGCGGAATGAAATTGAAAATTTCTGTGACCATGGAAGTGGCCGGATCGCTGATTGCAGGAATATGCAGTACCTGCAGTGCGCCTACAATAAAGACAATCAGAATCAGAGTATAGGCGATTTTGGAAATAATATCAGAAAATTCATTCCCTTTTTTGGGTGTGATTTTGCATTTTGCCTGAAGAGAATCAAGCGGTGTTTTCTTCAGAAAAGTATTCAGAAGCTGTGCTGCAAGTCGGGCAAGGAAGAAGCCGAACGCAATCAGAATGCAGGCGGCAATAATGTTGGGCAGAAAGTTCAGAAAACGGGTGGCCATTGAGGTAATGGGAGCAGTAACGCTGCTCATCCCCAGTTTTTCAAGTGCACCCGGAAGGAACAGGAAGAAAACGATGGCAAATGTAAGATTGCCGAGCATACTGATTGTTTCTTCGGATCCATGGGTGGCTTCTGCAGGAACATTTTTCATTCTGGTTTTGTAAAACCTGTTCAGAATGCCTTTTACGATGTTACGGAAGATTGCTGCTACGATCCAGGCAACAATTAGAAGCAGAACTGCCTGTACAACTGTTGGAACTGCATTCATAAAACCTGACCAATTCATAACTGTCATCTCCTTTTCATATGCATATCATGTATAATGATATTTATATATGTATTATAATAAAAAAACAATGATAATACAATATATTTATACATATGTAATAATAAAAACAAATAAGATATGTCTTTTTAAGGGTGCAGCATGATCCGGGGATTATGATATAATCAGATACAGATGTAAAACATTGAATGCTGGCGGGAACGACAAAGGTGTAAGTGTGAGAATATGAAAAAAGAACATCAGACCGGAAAAAAGGAAGACCGGAGAATTCAGAATACCAGAAAAAAACTGAAGGATGCCCTGTTGGGGCTTCTTTCAGAGCATGAGTTTTCCTCATTGTCTGTAAGGCAGATCTGTCTTACGGCGGGGATTACGACGATTACTTTTTATACTTATTATACGGATAAATATGCGCTTGCAGATGAGGTTTTCCATGATATGGCAATTGCTGCGGAACAGGACTTTCTGAAGCGACAGGAAAAGAATAACAGCGAAAAGGATCCGGTAAAAGGCTGTTGTAACATCCTTGACTGTCTGCTTATGCTCTTTGGTGAGGAAGACTCACCACTGCCGGGGGTGTCACCCAAGACCGGATCGTATCTGTATCTTGCACTTTCTGATACCATCATGAAGGAAATCAGCGGATTTTTGCAGGCCAATGAACTGAAGGCATCCTATTCACTGGATATGGTAACGGCTTTTCTGTGTAATGGCATATGGGGATTCATCAGTCAGGGACAAAAAGAAGGACGTGATCCGCAAGAGATCCGGTCAGAAGCGCACAGTCTGATCTGTGCGCTGATGCAGAGCAATATTTTTGAATCCTGAGGTGCGGTTAGAATTTTCAGGATTTTGATTCTGTTGCTTCTGCAAGATTCTGAACCCAGATGCCTTTTCTGACCAGAATGTATCCGATCAGGCATTTAACCAGTTCGATCATCTGACAGCACAGATAGAACTGCATGATTGGCAGGTCAGTGTAATGTCCGATGACGAAGGCAAGCGGAATACTGAAAACCCATACAAAAACACTGTCGAACAGAAAGGTAATGAAAGTTTTGCCACCGGAGCGCAGGGTGAAATAGCAGCCGTTTTCGAAGGCATACATCGGCATGCAGACGGCAGAAATCAGTATGATTCCGGTTGCCAGATGGCGGACACTTTCTTCGGTCTTATACATCAGAGGGAAGAACGGTGCGGCAAAAGACATCAGAATTCCGGAGGCGATGCAGCACAGAACACAGAAGCAGATCAGTTTGCGTGCATAGTCACGTGCGGTATCGAGTTTGCCTGCGCCCAGTTGCTGACCGAGAATGATGGCAATTGCGTTACCCATGGCAATGAATACAATATTAAATACATTTGATATCGTGGAAGAAATATTCAGAGCGGCAATGACGGACAGCCCGCGCAGAGAATAGTTCTGCATCATGACAGCCATGCCTGCGGCCCAGAGGGTTTCATTCACCAGAAGCGGGAGTCCCTTTACGATGATCTTTCCGGCCAGGGCGGCAGGAATTTTCAGACTCCTGAAAGCGCCCACGATGAATGCGTTTTTCTGTGTATGAGAATGTGTCCAGACCACAATGATCCCGAGTTCAACAAAACGGGACAGAACCGTTGCAATGGCAGCGCCGGCCACACCCATGGCGGGTGCGCCGAATTTGCCATAGATCAGGATATAATTGAATACGAGGTTGACACAGACAGCTGCAATGCCGGCTTTCATGGGCAGCATGGTTTCACCGGTTTCACGAAGGGTTCCGGCATAAGCCTGTGTAATTGCAAACGGAATCATGTCCAGATACATGATGTGAAGATAGACTCGTGCATAACGGAAGGTAGCTTCGATATCACCGGAGCCGCCGTCCTGGTGCAGATACATCCGGATCAGATGATCGCCCTGAAAAACAAAGACGCTGATGCCGAGAATGCACAGAAGAATGATGGTCCAGATCTTGAAACGGAACGTACTGCGGACTCCTTCAACATTGCCGCTGCCGTAGAACTGCGCAGTGAAAATACCTGCACCGGCAATGCCGCCGAAAATGCAGAGATTATATACAAAGATCAGCTGATTGACAACGGCGACGCCGGACATCTGATCGGTGCCGACTCTTCCGACCATGATGTTATCCAGGAGGCTGACAAAGTTGGTAATACCGTTCTGAATCATGATGGGAACGACAACTGCGAGTACCATCAGATAAAAGTCTTTTGTTCCGAAGAATTTTTTGCGTAATTGCATAGAGCACCTTTTCTTTCTTTGTTAGTGGAGTGATACAATGAGGCCGTTTGACCATTATACCGTAGTCAGGCACAGGACTCAAGCAGGAGGTTATTTATGGAGCAGATGTCTCTTTTTAATCAGATGATACCGCAACCGCTGGCGGCAAGACTCAGGCCGCAGACGCTGGATGATTTTGTCGGACAGCGGCATCTTCTCGGAGAGGGCAAGGTATTGCGGCGCCTGATCGAAAGCGATCAGATTTCTTCCATGATTTTCTGGGGACCGCCCGGTGTGGGGAAGACAACGCTTGCCAGAATCATTGCCGGCAGAACGAAGGCTTCTTTTATCGATTTCTCTGCAGTAACCAGCGGGATCAAGGAAATCCGCACCGTAATGAAAGAGGCGGAGGATAACCGCGTATACGGGACGAAGACAATTGTCTTTGTGGATGAAATTCACCGTTTCAATAAGGCACAGCAGGATGCTTTTCTGCCGTTTGTGGAAAAAGGCAGCATCATCCTGATCGGTGCAACGACAGAAAATCCGTCCTTTGAAATCAACAGCGCTCTTTTGTCCAGATGCAAGGTGTTCGTGTTGCAGGCACTGACGGTCCGGGATCTGGTTACGCTACTCAAAAACGCACTGACAAATCCGCATGGGTTTGGCAATCAGAAGATACAGATTACAGAGGACATGCTGGAAATGATCGCCTCTTTTGCAAACGGGGATGCGAGGAGCGCACTGTCCACGCTGGAGATGGTAGTGCTCAACGGCGATATAGCTGCAGACGGTACAATTACCGTGACGAAAGAAACACTGGAGCAGTGCACATCCAAAAAGTCATTGTTGTATGATAAAAACGGTGAAGAACATTACAATCTGATCTCCGCACTTCATAAATCCATGCGTAATTCCGATCCGGATGCGGCGGTTTACTGGCTGGCCAGAATGCTGGAAGCCGGTGAGGATCCGCTGTATGTGGCAAGGCGTGTGACCAGATTTGCGAGCGAGGATATCGGACTGGCGGATCCGCATGCGCTTGAAATCGCAGTGGCAGCCTACCAGGCGTGCCACTTTATCGGAATGCCGGAATGCACGGTACACCTGACGGAGGCAGTCGTGTATATGTCTCTGGCACCGAAGTCCAATGCACTTTACGTTGCATATGGGGAGGCCAGGGAGGATGCAATTGAACATCTGGCAGAGCCCGTGCCGCTTGTGATCCGCAATGCACCGACAGCATTAATGAAAGACTTAAGTTATGGAAAGGGCTATCAGTATGCGCATGATACGCAGGATAAGCTGACGGATATGAAATGCCTTCCGGATGCACTGGAGAACCGCAGATACTATCGCCCGGACGGTCAGGGACAGGAATCGGGATACCTGCAGAGGCTGGCGCAGATCAGAGCGTGGAAAGAAGAACATCGCGGGCAGGAAACGTAACAGGGAGTGTGCAGATGAAAATATATGCCATGACACATAAGAAATGCAGGATGCCGTCCGATCCGCTGTATGTACCCATGCAGGTGGGAAGAGCGATTCATGAACCGCTTGGATATGCAGGAGATGATACAGGGGACAACATATCTGCAGAGAATCCGTATTACAGTGAACTGACCGGAATGTACTGGCTCTGGAAGAATGATGTGACAGACGATATCGTCGGCATTTGCCATTACAGGAGATTCCTCATTGATGAACAGGGGAAACTCCTTTCGGAAACACAGATCAGGGCGCTTTTACAGGAATATGATCTTATCACGACCAGACAGATCCGGCTGAACTGCACCTATTATGACGGTTTTGCGGTGGATCATAACCAGCGTGACATGGACATTGTGGCGAAGGTCATACAAAGTGATGAACCGGAATATTATGAGACGTTTGAAAAAACGGTGCATGATACCGGAACCTATTTCGGTAACATGATCATTGCATCAAAACCGCTGTTTGACCGGTATGCGGCGTGGCTGTTCGGAATTCTGCAAAAAGCGGAGCAGCAGATTGACATGACAGGCTATGACGGATATCAGAAGCGTCTGTATGGTTTTGTTTCGGAGATTCTGCTGCTGGTGTGGATACGGGTCAACAGGCTGAGAGTCTGTGAATGCAGAGTCGGCATGATCGGGGAAAAGAAGGAAACACAGGAGATGGAAGAGCGCCTTTCACAGTATTTCCGGAAAAAAGATATCAGCGGTGCAAAAAGTTATTTTCTGGACTGCCTGGCAGTCCGCCCGGATGTGCTGATGGAAGCGTCAGATATCTACGGTGATCTTAAGGCGGCCATGCAGGTGATCTCCACGGCGGAATATGAAATGGATGCTTCAGGCACCAGTATTCTGGATCGCTGCAATGATTTTGAAACACTGACGGATCTGTTTAAAAAGTTAAATGCAGTGATGCAGAGAGAGGCAGCAGGAGTGCCGCTTTCGGATGATATGAAATTTCTGGAACGAAGCAGCTTCAGTCCTGAGGCGATTATGATTGCCCGGAAGATTGCAGAGAGAAGCTGAAATGCTCCAGACAGATGTTGAGAGCGATGCCGACAGAGACCACAATACCGCCGATGAACGATACGGCAGAATAACCGCTGCCCGTCAGCAGATCAAGAGCGATACCGGTAAACACCTGACCGATGAAGGTCAGGATGGTCTGACGGAACGCGGAAATTTTCGGCACGGTAATGTTATACAGTACAACGGTCGTGACGCCCAGCATGCCGCCCAGATAGATCCAGAGGTGAGGAACGGCGGTGATCTCGGGCACATTTCCGGAAGTAAGACGCCAGATCACTGCGATCAGCAGAACAATCGGGAAACCGACCAGATGATTGATCAGAGAACCCTGCATGGCACCTGTTTTTTCCGCCAGTCTGGCATTGACGGTACGGGACATGACCACGAATACGCCGCTGAGAATGGATACAGTTACAGCAATGATTCCGGTCAGAACAGAGTGGTCGGTCATGATGCATACACCGGCGAGCGAGAAGAGAATCCCGATGAGAGAAGTTTTACGAAAGGCATGCTTTTCCATACCGAACAGCCCCAGACTGTCGATCAGGAGGGACAGGAGTGTCTGCCCCAGAAGCCCCAGTGCGACAATACTGGTCATGCTGATTTTGCCATAGGCGAAATTATTGGCCAGTGTCGGAACTACACCGAGTGCACCCCCAAGATACATCCACCAGGGTGAATGACCAAAAAGCCGCGCCTTTTTGTGTTCACCGCGGAGGCGGCACAAAAATGCGGCAAATATGATGCCAACGATATGGATGATGACGGCAGCGATAAAAACATCATATATCTGAGAGAGAGAGCCGTTGATTGAAATCATGACGGCAAGGATAAGACCTGTGAGAAGAGCGATGAACTGATACATGTAAACTCCGTTCTGCCGCAAAGGGCAAATGAATTTTTTCTGCACTTATTATAGAGGAAATCAAAGCAGAGGGGTTAGGACATATGTCTCATACATGTTATACTGTATTTTACAGGAGCGTGCAAATGGAGAAAAGAAGAGCAGGGAAAACAGCCAGGGCAAGGCTGAAAACCTATGGACTCGAATATCCGGAAGACCGGGAGAAAGAAACGCCTGTATGCCTGAAATTCTCTGCCGGAGAATGTATTTTCAGAGAAGGGGAACCGATTTCCTGGTTCGGAATTGTGTTAAGTGGCAGCGCAAAGGTGTGTCAGACTGCAAATAACGGGAAAAACCTTGTGCTTTGTTATTATGCTTCCGACGGAACACTTGGCGATATTGAATTTATGATGGATGAAAAGCTGGCGGATTGTACAGTGGTTGCAATGACCGAGTTTGAATGTATTGCGATTCCGCGTACAGAGTGGCCGGAATTAAGAAATAACCTTGTTTTCTTAAATTATGTGGGGCGGGAACTTGCAGGCAAGCTGGTCCGCAGTTCGGATAATCTCGTATCTGCAGCGTTATATACCGGGGAAGAACGCCTGTGCGCATATATTCTGCAGGCCTCCCATCATCAGGTCTTCAGCGATGTGCTGACAGATGTATCCTGTTCGGTGGGAATGAGCTACCGTCATATGTTTCGGCTGCTCGGAGAACTGTGCGAAGAGGGGATTTTGGAGAAAAAAAGCAGTGGTTACCGGATCATGGATATGAACCGCCTGATGGAAAGATCTGCGGGATCTCATGTACAGGGGATTGCAAAGAAAAACAAAGAATGGTAGTTTAATTGTATACAATGGATAAAATGGAGTGTGTGCGATGGGTAAATATGATGCATTGAAGCTGGAAAATCAGCTTTGCTTTCCTCTGTACGCGGTTTCCAAGGAAATCGTCAAGCGATATAAACCGTTTCTGGACAGGTTGGATCTGACTTATACACAGTACATTACCATGATGGTTCTGTGGGAACACAGGCAGATGAATGTGAAAGAGCTTGGCGGGCATCTTTATCTGGATTCCGGTACACTGACGCCGGTGCTGAAAAAGCTGGAGCAGAAAGGCTGGATTGAACGGACGAGAGCCCGGGATGACGAACGGGTTCTGATTGTCACACTGACAGAAGAAGGAAACCAGCTCAAGGAAAAGGCACTTGATATTCCATCGCAGATCGGAGCCTGTGTCAGACTGGATCAGGAGCAGGCACACCAGCTTTATCAGATCTTATACAGAATTCTTGGAGATATGGAAAAAAAGGCAGACTGAGTATTACATCATACCGGAAGACGGTAAAGTAAAGAGGGAACATTATGGTTACGTATGGGTTTGTTCATTTTATTGAATTGGTTGCAGTAATAATTGCAGCAGTATGCGTTGTTCTGGCAACATTTCATCGTCCGAATGAAGGACAGAAGCTGACAACCATCATTTCATTTATGTTCTTTCTGGTCTGCCTGGGTGCACTTGGCAGGAGTCTTTCTGCAGATGAAGCATTGATGGTCTATGCCAATAAGATCGAATATCTGGGTGCATGCAATGCATTCAGTATTTTTGTCATTCTGTACGGACTCTATATGGATATTCATATTCCCAGATGGCTTAAGGTGGTCATGATCGGCTCAGGCTATGTGATGACTGTTTTTACCTGTACATTCGACATGAATACCTGGTATTATAAATCCTTTCATGTGGAAATTATAAATCATGTCCCGGTTCTGGTAAAGGAATACGGACCGGTGCATACAGTATATGTGATAATGATTGCCGCATATCTGGTCGGTATTGCATCGATGTATATCTATCGTAGAATTGTAACCATCAAGAATAAGAGAAGATATTCAAGGGGACTTGCCATTGTGGCAATCGCACCGATTACGGCCTATATTATTGAGAAGCTATCCGGTTCTACACTGGACCTTCTTCCTTATGGCCTGATCATCAGTGATATGCACCTGGTATACCTGATCGGTCACAGGTTCTATGATCTGAACAGCATTGCGCTGGATATGGTGTATGAAACTTCAGGAGATGCAATTGTCATTGAAACGATGTTTCATGAATTTGAAGGTGCGAACCAGCTGGCACGTACCATGTTTCCGGAGCTGGAAAAGATGGTGGTTGGGGAACCATATGAAATGAAGACACCTGAATTTGCGGCGAAACGTGAGCATTTGCAGGAAATCAGTAAAAAGGGTGAAACCTATGTGTTTGATGAGCATCAGTACCGGGTTACATTCAGAGATATCAATGTGAAGAAGCAGCAGGCGGGGCGTATTATGACGCTGCGTGATATCACCATGGAAATGGAACACACGAAGCTGCTGGAATCCTACCGGGAAGAACTGGAAGAAAATGTAGAAAAGAAAACGCAGCAGCTGCAGCATTTTCAGGAGCAGATGCTGTTCGGATTCGCTTCACTTGTGGAAAACAAGAATACAACAACAGGCGGGCACATTCGAAGAACCAGTGATTATGTAGATGCCATAACGAGAGAACTCTGGAATGAAGGAAAATATGCAGATGAAGTTACAAAGGCATATATCAGACGTCTTCGTCGCGTCGCGCCGCTTCATGATATCGGGAAGGTATCCATTCCGGAGGAAATTCTGGATAAACCGGGTAAGCTGACACCGGAAGAATTTGAAATTATGAAGACGCATACGACAGAAGGTGCCAGAATTATTGATGTGCTGATGAAAAATACAGGCGACAGTACGGATTATGAACTTGCACGTCAGGTTGCGCTGTATCATCATGAGAAATGGAACGGAGCCGGTTATCCGGAAGGCCTTTTGGAGAAAAAAATTCCGCTCTGTGCCAGAATCATGGCAGTTGCAGATGTATTTGATGCGCTGGTATCCAGCCGCCTGTATAAAACTGCATATTCAATGGATCAGGCATTTCGGATCATGCTGGAAGAACGCGGAACGCATTTTGATCCGCTGATTCTGGATGTATTTATGAAGATACGCCCGGAGATTGAACAGATATTCAATCAGTTTGGCGATGAAGATCGGTAGTCCAGGAAGAAATCAGCTGTGCTGCGGTATCAAGCTGATCATTATTCGAGATGGAAGGTATTCCGTCTCCGCTTTGAATTCCGTACATGCCGAAATAGGAATGGCAGCCTCCCGGAATGACCTTTTCAGTAAGGGCAGCCGGGAGGTTTTTTCTGGCCTTTGCGTAGGAAACCAGATTCAGAACATGATCCTCTGAGCCGTAGACAGACAGGACAGACAGACCGGTATCCCTCAGATCTTCGGTGGAATAGGAGGCCAGGAGAATTAATCCTTTGTAATCGGCTGCGTGGTTTTTCAGATATACAGCGGCCATGGAACCGCCAAGAGAATGACCGGCAAGATACCAGTCAGTGATTTCGGGATAAGCTTTCTTTAACCCATCAGCGCGGTTTATGCCGAATATGGCGAGATTCAATGGCATTTCCGGCATGATGCAGAGAATGCCTTTTTGTGCACAGCGGTACAGAAGCGGTGCATATGCTTCATATGCAACTTTTCCGCCCGGATAGAAAATCATGCCGGAAGAGACGTGATCAGGTGTAAAGACCATCTGATGGTTTTTGCAGGTAACGGTTACACCTTCCCCGGATTTTGCAAGATACTGCAGTGCAGTATCAGACGCATGATAATAATCGGAGGCATAGATCAGAAAACCTGCGCAGAGTACAGCGAAGATAATCAGAAATGCCAATAATATTTTTCTCAGTCTTTTTCTCATGACGGCGGCCTCTTTTATAATAAATGCAACTATATCTGTATATTATGGTTGCAGAGACAAATTTGTAAAGAAAATATTTTTCAAGGGGAATGCGTTAAAATGGACTGACTGAAAAAACATATTCTGGCATTTGAAACCATACCACTATGCTGATACAATCAAGGCAAGGTTAGATGAAAGGAATGAAAACAGATGAAAAGAATTGTAACCATGCAGGATATCTCCTGTATCGGAAAGTGTTCGCTGACGGTTGCACTTCCGATTATATCAGCAATGGGAATTGAAACAGCGGTAATTCCGACAGCGGTACTTTCCACACATACGGGATTTCAGAATTTTACCTTTCGGGACCTGACAGAAGATATTCCGGGGATTATTGAGCACTGGAAAAAGGAAAATTTCCATCTGGATGCTGTATACAGCGGGTATCTTGGCTCCGTGAAGCAGATTGAACTTGTAAAAGAACTTTTCAGTCAGTTTCATCCATCGCTGAAGGTGGTGGATCCGGCAATGGCAGATGATGGCAGACTTTATACCGGATTTGATGAGAAGTTTGTTGAAGCGATGAGAAAGCTCTGCGCAGAAGCAGATGTGATCATGCCGAATCTGACGGAAGCATGCTTCCTGACCGGAAAACAATATGAAGCAGATGCGGATGAAGCGCTGATCAGACAGATTATGAAAGAACTGGGACAACGAGGTACCGGCAGAGTGGTTATGACGGGGGTACGTACATCGGCCGGCAGATTGGGCGCATTGTGCTATGATGCGCAGAAGGATTCCTTTTCGGCTTATGAAAATGAGCGTATTGATGCGCATTTTCATGGCACAGGAGACATTTTCGCCAGTTGCATGACAGGCGCGCTTGTCAGAGGATATTCCATGGAGAATGCACTGAAACTGGCGGTAGACTATACTCTGGAATGCATCCGGGAGACCATGAAAGAACCGGAGCACAACTGGTACGGTGTTAATTTTGAAGCAGCGATTCCGTTTTTGGTAGGGCAACTGGAGCATAATATCCGGCACTGATTCTTTGTGTGGTGGTTGCAAAATCGACAGGCTTGTCATAAAGATAACCCTGTGCATCGGGGCAACCGATTTTCATGAGAAGATATGCCTGTTCTGCAGTTTCCACACCCTCTGCAATCACCTGCGTATTCAGCCTGCCAGCAAGGCCGATGATAGTGCGGATCAGTGTTAGAGAACGTTCAGACTGCAGGCAGCTGCGTACAAAGCTGCGGTCGATTTTGACGATATCTGCAGGAACGTCATTAATCAGTCCGAGAGAAGAATACCCGATGCCAAAATCATCCAGAGATACCAGAATACCATGCGAACGGATTGCGGTAAAAAATTCAATGATTCGCTGAGCCTCTGATTCTGTTGAGATTTCTGTGATTTCAATTTCGATCAGAGAGGGATCAATTCCGGCATTCTGAATGATCTGAATGATCCTTCCTTCAATATCAGGAACGAACAGATCTTTTCGGGAAATATTGACCGAAACAGGAGGCGGAGTAAGTCCTGCCTGCAGCCACAGATGCAGATCAGCACATACATTCTGCAGCATCTGCAGATCCAGTTCGGTAATCAGCAGGTTATTTTCAAGAATACTGATGAAGCGATCAGGAAAGATGGTCTGACCGTCATGATGCCATCTGACAAGTGCTTCAAGCCCGATGATTTTTCCGGTCGGCATATTTACTTTCGGCTGATAAAAAGGCACAAACTCATGCTGGGTAGTTGCGCGGCTGAAAGAAGCAATGACATTTTTTCCCCAGACAAGTCTTGCATTGAGCTCATCGGAATAATATACAACTTTACGACTTAGAATATTTCGTCCAAGTGTAAGTGCATTGGAGGCACATTCCAACCGATAACCAAAGGCGTCTTCCGGACGGCTGCTGATATGGATGCCGATATGTGCACTGATATGAAAGGTTTTATCCGGCGCGCCGGGCAGGGCCGATAAGGGAACATCTTCAAGGAAAGTCAGAAATTCCTGCAGATGTTCTTTTTTTATGGTCAGAACGAAATTATCCCCACCGGGCCTTGCAATAAGTTCATAATCGGTGAGAAATTCACGGATCTTGTCTGCATAGCGGATCAGAGCTGCGTCTCCGCATGCAGTGCCTCCGGTCTGATTGATAAATTTGAAATTGCACAGGTTGATAAACAGAACTGCATAATTTATGCCGGAGCCGTCAGAATGAATGCGCTGGTATAACTCTGCGATGTGCTGTGTATTGAGTGTATCAGTCTGAATGTCATATTGCATCAGATGCTGAATGACCTCGGAAATGTTGTTCCTGCTGATCAGGACAAAAAGATGATTGCTGAAAGCATGATAGATCTTCATCATGCTTTCGTCCGGAAAGAAATCCTGCATGGCAGTCAGAGAGATGGAAAGTGTGCCGTTAAAATCCGCATGATACTGGAATGAACAGGTTTTTCCACCGGGTTGATTCAGACTGTACAGAATCTGGTGCCGGGAAGCACCATGACGGATAATTCGATTGGATGGTACATTAATGCGATATTCCACGTATGCCAGATTCAGGCAGATGCATATTTTCTGCAGCGCATCTGAATAAGGCAGATTATAATCGGGATCGGCAATTACGGTATTCAGGAATTCCTGAAGCATCTGATACATATTTGATTCATCTGACATAAGGCCCCTCGTGATTTCATAATGCGCTGAAGTATTGATAAAAAGATATAGAATAATTTTATCATGGCAGGTAAAAAAAGAAATGAAAAAATATGGAAGTATCATGCAGCAAAATGTCGCAGAAATTCTGTAATTTGCCCGGTTGTTTCTATCACGGAATCTTCTAGTATGTAACATAGGATATATTGCATCGGGAGGCAGAATATGAGCAGATTCATTTTGGCAGATCAAGGAGAAATGGCAGCGTTTGTGTATGAGGAAGGCGCCTATACGGGCGTTTGCAGAATTGCAGATAAGGTCAGACATGACATCGGTAATGTGACGGGAAAGGAGCCAGAGGTCATCCGGGAGCCAAGAGGAGCAGAAATGGTCGTGATATTCGGAACCGCAGGAAACAGCCGAAATCTGAACCGGCTCGATGCAGCCGGACAGATCGACCTTGGCAGTATCAGGGGGCAGCGTGAAGTTTATCTTTTTCAGATCATTTCAGATCCTGACATTGGTGCGGCAGCAGGCATAAAGCGCGCGCTGGTGATTGCGGGCAGCGATAAGCGGGGCACGATTTACGGACTTTTTCATATATCGGAGCTGATGGGAGTGTCTGCGTTTACGGACTGGTCGCAGGTGATGCCGCCGCAAAGGAAAAGTCTGATCTGGGATGAGCGTGTGAATATGATCAGCAAAGAACCGTCCGTAGAATACCGTGGTTTTTTTATCAATGACGAGTGGCCTGCCTTTGGCACCTGGTGCACAAAGCATTTCGGCGGTTTTACGGCACAGATGTATGATCATATTTTTGAAGTCCTGCTGAGATTAAAGGGCAATTATCTCTGGCCGGCCATGTGGTCTTCCAGCTTTTCCCTGGACGGGCCGGAACTTGCAAGTGCGCAGTTGGCGGATGAATATGGGATTATCATGGGCCTTTCTCACCATGAACCATGTCTGCGGCATGGGGAAGAATACAGCAAAGTCAGAGGTAAAGATTCCATATATGGAGATGCCTGGGATTTTGCTGCCAATAAGGAAGGTATTACCCGTTTCTGGAAGGACGGACTTAAGAGAAACGGGAGGTTTGAAAATGTCATAACCATGGGGATGCGCGGAGAACGGGATTCTGCGCTTCTGGGGGATGGAGCATCGCTCGAAGGAAACATTGCACTTTTAAAAGATGTGATTCATACACAGAATGAGCTGATTCGGGAAAATGTCTGCCCGGATCTTCATAAGGTGCCCAGAATGCTGGCACTGTATAAGGAGGTGGAGCCTTTTTTCTACGGCAATGAAGAGGTACCCGGACTGAAAGAAGACAGTGAACTGGAAGATGTGATTTTCATGCTCTGTGATGATAATCACGGATGGCTCAGAACGCTTCCGAATGAGGATATGAGCAGACATTCCGGCGGATATGGCATGTATTATCATTTTGATTATCATGGAGGTCCGATTTCATATGAATGGACCAATTCGACAATGTTGCCGCAGGTATGGGAACAGATGACGGCAGCATATGAATATGGTGTTCGCAGACTCTGGATTGTAAATGTCGGAGATCTTGCATTTCAGGAAATGCCGCTTTCCTATTTTATGGATCTTGCCTTTGATTACGATACATGGGGAATCAGTGCGCCGGATACCACACCGGAATATATCCGCAGATGGGTTCGGATGCAGTTTGCAGACAGCCTTGCGCCGGATGATCAGGAAGTGCTTGCGCAGGTAATTGAGGATTATAGCCGGATGAATAATAACTGCAGACCGGAGCACCTGAGTGCAGAAACGTATTCTGCGGAGTTCGGAGGAGAAGCGTACGCGATTCTGCAACAGACAAAGGACATAATCACGGCATGTGAGGATCTGGACAACAGGTGCAGCAGAAAGAACCGGGCAGCGTTTCATGAACTGATTTATTATAATGCAGTGGCATCCATGAATCTTCATCAGATGTGGGCATATACGGCACTCAATCATTTTATGGCATCCAGGGGTGCAATGATTGCCAATGAATATGCAGAGAAAGTCAGAGAATGCCTTCGACGAGATGAAGCACTGAAACGGCAGCTGCATCAGGAAGCTGGAGGAAAGTGGGACGGACTGGCGCTTGCCAGTCATATCGGCTTCAGAAACTGGAATGATGAA
Source organism: Butyrivibrio sp. (assembly GCA_022486625.1). Lineage (GTDB taxonomy): Bacteria > Bacillota > Clostridia > Lachnospirales > Lachnospiraceae > Butyrivibrio. The sequence continues at coordinate 89,982 of JAKVKH010000007.1, forward strand.
GAGGCGGTTAACCCGGTACTGATGCAGGTGGTTCCTGTACAGGGCGCGCGCATGATTGCCGGTGTGCAGAACAGCGCGGTAACGACCTGCGGAGGAGAATGGACAGGTAAGAAGCTGATACTGGATGCCTTTTATGGGAAAGAGGAGGATGAAGCGGAGATCTGGCTTCTTTCCGGAGGAACAGAGAAGACTGAGTATACGCTCAGTTGTCAGGCATCATGGCTTAATCTGTCCGAAGAAGGAGGAACCATCGGACCGGAAGCACCGGTGAGAATAATCCGGGTCACCAGAAATCAGGCAATGGACGCAGAGGCAGAAATACAGATCAGAACCGGATTTACGCAGACGGTGGTTGTCGTGAAGAACAGAAAAAAGCTGCAGGAGCATTGGATGAATGAGCAGAGGCAGGCGCATGGCCGGATCGTGATGGAAGCAGACCATTATCAGAAAATGCAGAATACACCGGAGGCAGGCTATCGTGTTCTGCAGAGAACCGGAATGCAAGGCGCTGCGATCAGAATATATCCGGTAACAGAGGCTTTCAGGAAGGGACAGGTTCGCCCGTCAGTGTCTTACGAATTCTTCACGGAAGCAGAAGAAAACGCAGATCTTGCGTTTGAACTTCGACCGTCAAATCCCTGGCGCCCGGGCAGGCAGATTCATCTGGAATATGCGCTGAACGGGGAAGAAATACAGACGGTCATGGTGACGGCGCCGGATTATCAGCCGGGTATTTCAAAGGAGTGGGAAGAAGGTGTCATCCGGCATATCAGAACATGCACTTCAAAGATCTGCTGCAGGAAAGGCCGGAATGAGCTGACAATATATGCAACGGATCCGGAGGTACTGCTGGAGCGGATTGTGTGTGTCCGGCTTTAATAACGAACCCGCATATTATGTAATTGAATCCGGGAAGTACAGATGATAAAATATAGCTGATTTCGCTTGTGGTTTTTCAGGGGGGCTGAAAACAAAGAGGAAAAGGCATAATGGGGGTTATAAAAAGAAAGCTGCCGGCAGTGGTCAGCGTCATAATTCTTGCAGCGTTTGTTGCAGGAATTTCTGTGTACTTCTGTGCCCGTCAGGGAAACGGGAAAAGTTCTTCATTTTCGTCAGATATGGAAAGCAGTGAAAAAGAGAGGGAAGTCGTACCTGTAGGACTGACCCTTTTTTCTGATGTCTCAGACTGGACGCCGAGTGAATGGAGCCTTGACAGTCATACACTTACCCGTGAAATTTCAGAGAAAACCGGAGTAGAAATAAAGGCTACCGTACCGGCACAGGATGCTGATCTGCAGCTCTCACTGCTGCTGATCAAGAACCGGCTTCCTGATCTTATGATCATTCAGAATCCCAATATGGTAAAGAAACTGATTTCATCAGGAAAAGTATGGAACCTGGATGAATTCTTTAATGAATATACAGATGACGGAGCAGCTGAAGCTGCGCTTAGTGCAGAGACCAGAAAAAAGCTTGTGGAGCGGGACGGCGGCTGGTACTGTCTGCCCACAGGGATGAATCAGAACGATATTACCGGAAGTGACATTTCCGTGATCTGGAACAGAAAGCTGGCGGCAGAATATGGAATTACCGCAGAGAGCGTCGGCAGCACTTCCGCCTTTACCGCGATGCTGGAAAAGGCAGCAGGTGAAGCGCAGAATTCTGATACTTCCCTGGTTCCGGTTCTCTTTGGAGGAAACGAAGATAATTATGAAATTGCAGAATACCTTGCAGGCTCTTTCGGGGCAAAGCAGAGCAGCCCTCAGATCTGGGAGGAACAGGGAGGCAGAAGCGCACTTGCACTGATCAACGGTCTGCTGAGAAAAAAGCTTCTGATACCGGAAACACTTGCCTGCAGCAAGGAGCAGACGGAAGGGCTTGTGAACGATGGAAATGTGCTGTGCTTCATCGGAGATATTTCACATATGGAGTTTGATGCAGACAGTTGGATTTCCTATGGCCCTGTAAAGCTGGACGGGAAGACGGAACCGGTATTGAAATGCAGAGCGCAGAGCGATGCGGGCTGGCCGTGTATCATGATCAGCAAGGGCTGCACTGATCTGGCAGACACCGGCCGTTTTATTGCGCTTATGGAAAGCGGGCAGGTTGCCCGGATGATTGAGAAATACAATGCAGATTACAGCAACTGGTGGATATATGAAAATCCGTGCTGGGATGCCTGTCTGGATAAGGACAGTGCATGGTCGCAGCATGAGGAAAAAATTTATGCACTGGAAAAAACAGACGGCGAAGTGAAACTGGCTGATTCAGCATGTGCAGATGCAGAAGACTATGATTTCAGCACGCTTGCAGGGGTGATTGCGGCATCATCGGACAGTGATTTTGATTCTGCCTACAGAACGCTGCTGAACAGAATCAGCACAGACGGGCAGGCGAAATGATGAGATTGGGAAAAGCCATAAAGGAAAATATCATATTGCAGCTGACGATCATTGTGCTGACGATTATTGCCGCCTTTATTTTTCTTCTGTTTCAGAATCTGAATTATTTCCGGAAGATTGAGCACGAAAATGCCAGAAATCTTTCCAATCTGGTACTGACGCAGGCCGGTCATTCACTGAATTCCTGCTATGACAATCTGGAGAGCATCGCAGAGTCGTTCGGGTATTCACCGGCGGTACTGGACTATTTTTCCGACAAACCGATGGAAAGAGTGGAAAACATTGAAGATATAAAGGGTGCATTCGCCAATACAATACTTTTAAACCGGCATCTGGATTCAGTGCTTCTGTATGATAATGACATGAACTGTATAGGTGCACTGGGAAACCAGTACTACCTGCCGGACCGGATGAAAGTGCTGCGGACCGTGGAAGAATTCAGCGCTGATTATTACAACAGAGAAAATCACGATCTGTGTTATGCGTTTTATCTGCCGGTATACAAGCTTCAGAGTGATAAATATATGGAGCAGCTGGGGATGTGTGTCTTTTTCCTTGATTCCGGTGCACTGGATGATGCAATCGGTAATTCTCTTTCTGCAGTAGGCTCGGCCATAGAACTGCAGGATACGGACGGAAGACATCTTGCATTTAAGGCAACGGATGATCTGACGAGCGTAGGGTCAATTGATGGTCTGATTGATAACGAAGGCTTTTATTCCACACATGGTTCATGGATGAAGAACAGCTGGAGAATTACTGTGGCAATTTCCGTGGAAGCCAACTCCAGTGAAGAGCAGCGGTATCAGAGGATGATGAATATCATTCTCTGGGTATTCATCCTGATGCTGGCAGTGCTTGTGAGTTATACCTATGTAAAGCTTGCCAGACCGATCCATATGATCGGCAGCTTTCTTGAAGAAGTAAGATCTGATCCCGGAAAAAGACTTTCCATCAAACGGGATGACGATATCGGCATTGTGGCAGATAAACTGGATATGCTTCTTGATGAGAATCAGAAGGTGATTCATGAAATCAGGGAAAGCAAGATTCTTCTGTATGAGGTGGAACTTTCCAGACAGAAAATGAAACTTCTGGCGTACAGAAATCAGATCAATCCGCATTTTCTCTATAATACATTCGCCTGCATCAGCGGAATGGCGCTTGCCAATGATCAGGATGATATTGCGGAGATCACAATGGCACTTTCCGATATCTTCAGATACGCGGTAAAGGGCGGCAATATCGTCTGTGTGGAAGATGAAATCCGGCACATGGAGCGATATAAGAAGATTATCGAATACCGTTTTATGGGAAAAATCTCAATAGAAATCAGTGCAGAAAAAGAAACCTATCAGATCCCGGTAATCAAGCTGATTCTGCAGCCGCTGGTGGAAAATGCAGTGTTTCACGGTCTGGAACAGAAAATGGATCAGGGCAGTGTGAAGATCGGCGTGTCCATGCAGGCCGGGAGGCTCGTTTTTGAAGTGACAGATGACGGATGCGGCATAGCGGAGGCTGAACTGGCAGAACTGAAGGAAAGCTATGAAAAGCAGGTATATGAACAGAATACAAATGCAAGAGTTCCTGAATATATGAAGCCGGTCAATTCTGTCGAGGGGAGCGGGCGCAATATTGCGGTTGCACAGGAGAATGCAGGCGGGCATGGAATCGGTCTTGCCAATATTATTCAAAGACTGAAGCTTTTTTATGAATCGGAGTATACCTTTACAATCAACAGCAGAGAAAATGTGGGAACCAGCATAGTAATTACGGTTCCGGATCATGTACGGGAAGGCATAGCGGGAGACTGAAAATATGATAAAAGCTTACATTGCAGATGATGAGATATGGGTTGTACTGGGACTGAAAAAGCAGCTTGAAAAAACAGGCTATCCCGTTGAAGTGGTCGGTACGGCGAATAACGGTCTTACCGCCCGGGAAGAAATCGAAAAGCTGCAGCCGGATGTGGTGTTTACAGATATCAGAATGCCGGGGGTCAACGGCCTTGAGCTGTTAAAGGATATCGGGCAGCTGAGCAGTAAGAGCCGCGTCATTATTGTTTCCGGTTATTCTGATTTTGAATATGCAAGGAATGCGGTTTCCAATCATGCCTATGATTATCTGGTCAAGCCGGTAAGACAGGAAAATCTTGATGAGGTTCTGGAAAAAATAAATGCAGAGCTTAATCCGGGTGAAACTGATGAACTTCGCAGTATGGAGATGAAGAAGATCAGGGAAGCAAATGCAGGATTTGTTGACCGGATCATTGCGGAGATCAGGGAACATTTTACAGAGGACATTTCACTGTCGGAGTATGCCCTGAAGTATGATATGAGTCTTGCCAGTCTCAGCAGTCAGCTGAAGGAAAAGCTGTCGATGAATTATTCGGATTATCTGACATCACTTCGGATCCAGAAGGCGAAAGAGCTTCTGAAGGAGCAGAATCTTTCCATACAGGAGATTGCGGAAAAATCCGGATACACTGACTATTTCTATTTTACCAAGGTGTTTAAGCGGGTTGAGGGAATCTCTCCCAGCAAGTACAGAAAGGAAATCTGAAAAAATTACCAAAGTTCCAAAATCATTCCATACTAAACGAAATTACAAATATGTAAGATAAGCTTAGTTCGTTGGTAAAAATAGATGATCAAAGGAGGATAGCTATGAAAAGACGAATTTTAAGCTTATTCATGTGCATGGCAATGACGGCAACAATGCTGATCGGGTGTGGTCAGTCGACGACAGGCAGTACGGAAAGCTCCGGCAGTACCGGTTCGGCAACAGGTGCAGCGGCACAGACAACAGCAAAATCAGGTGACAAAATCAAGATAGGTGTATCTATCTGGAGTTCAACTGATGTACTCGGTTCACAGTGCAAACTGATCATTGATGAAGCGGCAAAGGCACTTGACGTTGATGTGCAGTATGTCGATCAGGGTCATGTATCAGAGAAGGTTACAGCATCTGTCGAGCAGCTCTGCGCAGCAGGATGCCAGGGAATTATCATCTGCAACTCTTCCGATACGGAGATGACTTCCGCAATCAAGACCTGCAATGATAACAAGGTATATCTGGCACAGTTCTTCAGAATTATCAGTAAGGACAATAATCCGGACATTTATCAGGCAGCTACGGATTCTGCATATTATGTCGGTGCAGTTCATGAAAATGAACCTGAGAACGGCGAAAAGCTGGTAAACATTCTGCTGGATAAGGGCGACAGAGATATCGGTCTGATCGGCTGGGAACAGGGAGATGCAACATGGCTTGGAAGATGGGAAGGCTATAAGGCCGGAGTTGAGAAGTGGAATAAGGCACATCCGGATGACAAGGCAACACTTTCAGAACCTCAGTATGCAGGCACATCTTCAGAAGGCGGATCAAAGGCGGCAGAAGCACTGATGTCAGCAGATCCCAAGCTTGATGCACTGATTCCTGCAGGTGGCGGCGGAGATCCGCTTCAGGGAACAATTGCAGCAGTAGAACGTGCAGGAAAGACAAAGGATATCGATGTGGTATCCACAGATTTCCTTCCGGATCTTGGCGACAGACTTGCAAACGGTTCAATGGCAGGCGAGTCCGGCGGACATTACTGCGATCCTCTGTTTGCATTTATGATGGTATACAACGCAATCAAGGGAAATTACACGAATTTTGCAGGAACCTTCAATGATGTACCGTTCCCGTACCTTTATGTTTCTTCCGCAGATGATTATGCACAGTATAAAAAGTACTTTGTAGACCAGCTTCCTTACACGGATGATGAACTTGTAAAAATGTCACAGATGAACCTGGACGATCTGAAAGCAACAGCAGCAAAGCTTTCAATTGAAGATGCGGCCAGCCGTGCAGGGCAGTAAATTCATATCAGATGTCATAAGCCTGGCCGGAGCCTGTAAAAAGGCGCCGGCCATTTAAATGACCGGAACTGATCAGATCAGCAGGAGGAATGCGTATGGACACAAATGTACACACGGCAGCGACCCCCGGAAAGATGTCAGGAAGTCTCGGCGGATACCTGATTCTTCTGGGAATGGTGGCAGCTTCATGGGCAATATTCAAGGTAATTACACCCGGGAACTTCGGATCACCCGAAAATATGCTTCAGTATTTTCAGGCAAGTCTGATTGCAGCAACGGGTGCGGTAGGGTTTTATTTTGTAATGGTTATGGGAATGTTCGATTTTTCAATCGGTGCCAATATCATGCTTTCGGCTATCGTGGGCTGCGTTCTGGCAACCAGATTCAATATGGGATTTTCCGGACTGATCATCGGCTGTATTGTCACAGGCGCGGTAGTCGGTCTGCTGAACGGATTGTTTTATGTTAAACTCAGAATTCCGTCGATGATCGTTACGACAGGACTTGCACTTATTTATGAGGCAATTGCAAATTATATTGCGGGAGGAGTGGAACAGACACTTCCGTCAGATCTCCGGATGTTCGGCTGCATGCCGGGCAATATCATTCTGGCGGTGATTGCATTCATCATTGCATACATCATTCTGAATTATACCAAGATCGGTACCTATACCTATGCGATCGGCAGTGATGAGTTTGTAGCCAAAAATATGGGAATCAAGGTAGACCGCTATAAGGTGCTTGCATTCGTAATCAGCGGAGCCTTTTTCGGAATCATGTCCATTCTGACGATCAGCTATGGTTCATCAATGGTGGCAGTAACCGGGATGGCTTCCATGAGCAGGAACTTCGTGCCGACCATGGGATGTTTCTTCGGACTGGCATTTAAAAAGTATGGAATACCGCTTCAGGCAATCATTATCGGTGAATTCATGATCAATATCATATTCTTCGGATTCATTGCACTCGGTGCGCCGACTGCAATTCAGGATGTGATTACCGGTCTTGCACTGCTGATTATCATCACACTTACCACCAGGATCAATAAAGGTGAAATTGTAAAATAACGAAGGAGGAATTTGCCATGAGTACAGATACAAGGCTGGAAATAAAACATCTCTGCAAATCCTTCGGCATTACAAAGGCAGTGCAGGATGTATCTTTTGATATCAGGAAAGGAACGATACATGCGCTGATCGGGGAAAACGGATCAGGCAAATCGACGTTGACCAACATGCTCTCAGGCATTTATACCAAGGGCAGCGGCCAGTTTATTCTTGACGGGAAGGAAATCAATCCGGAAAACCAGGTAGAAGCGAACAGGGAAGGCGTTTCCATTATTGTTCAGGAACTCGGGACACTGAGCGGACTTACTGTTGCAGAAAATATTTTTCTGGGTCATGAGGAAAACTTTGTCAGATTCGGAATCAAGAATACAGCAGCGATGAACAGAAAAGCCAATCAGCTGCTGAAGGATTACGGCTTTGAGCGGATCAAGGCAGCAGATCTGATTGATAATTATAATTTTGAAGACAGGAAACTGGTCGAAATTGTAAAGGCAACATATTTCAAACCCAAAGTAGTGGTCGTGGATGAAACAACAACGGCACTTTCACAGGAAGGCCGTGAAGAACTGTATAAGTATATGAATAAGATCAGAGACTATGGCGGGAGCGTGATATTCATTTCACATGATCTGCCGGAGGTCCTTTCCAAATCAGATTATATTACGATTCTTCGTGACGGGGCGTATATTGATACGGTTGAAAGCAAAAGCGTAACGGAAGATGATCTGAAGAGACTGATGGTAGGCCGGGAAGTAACGGGTGCATACTACAGGAATGATTATGGAGAAAAGGTTTCTGATGAAGTTGTTCTGTCGGTAAAAAATGTATCTGTTCCCAATATGATTTCAGACATCAGTTTTGATCTTCATAAGGGAGAAATTCTCGGGTTTGGCGGACTGTCAGAATCGGGAATGCACGAGATCGGCAAAGCGGTATTCGGCGCATCCATCGACAGAGAGGGAAGCGTAACGCTTGGAGACGGCACGGCAATCAATGACATTCCGACGGCAATCAGGCACAGCATGGCGTATACCTCTAAAGACAGAGATAATGAATCCGTGGTGATGAATCAGAGCATAAAGGATAACATATGCCTGCCTTCACTGGGAACACTGGCAGGAAAGGGACATCTGCTCAGTGACAAAAAGCTCGACGAATTTGCCGACAGATACGCAAAAGAAATTTCGGTAAAAATGGTCGACGTGAACCAGTTCGTATCTGAACTGTCCGGAGGCAATAAGCAGAAGGTGGTTCTGGCAAGATGGGTCGGAAAGGACTCGGACATCGTAGTTCTGGACAGCCCTACCCGCGGAATTGATATCAAGGTCAAGCAGGATATTTATCAGCTCATGGATCATATGAGGAAAAACGGCAAGTCAATTATCATGATTTCGGAAGAACTTATGGAGCTGATCGGAATGTGCGACAGGATCATTATCATGAAGGACGGGAAAATCAGCGGAGAGCTTATGAGATCAACGGATGTGAATGAAAACGCACTCATAAGCCGGATGGTATAGGGAGGAACGGATCATGACAAATACGATGACAGTAGCAAAGACAGCTGATCCCGGTCAGAAGAAATCAAGGATGGCGATGGTCAGGGTGCTTCTTCCAATAGCCGGTCTCCTGATCGTATTCATATTATTCAATACCCTGACACAGGGGCGCATGATCGGCAACATGCCTCTGGTTCTTTCACAGGTGTATGTAACACTGATTGCCTCCATGGGCGTTTTTTTCATCATGACCATGGGCGGGCTGGATTTTTCACAGGGTTCGATTCTGGGTATGGCGGCAATCGTTGTCTGCGTACTTTCAAAGACCAGCATCCCGCTGGCGATTGCAGGAGGCATACTGACAGGTGCACTGATCGGGGCAATCAACGGATATTTCTATGTGAACAGGAAAATAAAATCCTTCATTGTCACCATCTGCACCATGTTTCTGTTCAGGGGCTTTATTAAATATCTGACCACCAATGCTCCGGTAGCAGGTTCGGCTGCACTGATCAACTATGACAGCACTGCACTGAAACTCACCTGTACGCTGGTCATTCTGGTAATCGGGTTTATTGCATTCCGTTATACCAGATTCGGAATCGACCTGAAAGCCATTGGCGCAGGTGAAAAAGCAGCAAAATTTGCCGGAATCCGCACAGACAGGATGAAGTTTCTGATTTATGTTCTTTCAGGCGCAATCACCGGTTTTGCTGCATTTATCAGTGTAATCAAAGTCGGTTCAGTCACCTCTTCCGGCGGCAATCAGCTCGAAACGCAGATTCTCATTGCGCTGGTACTTGGAGGCATGCCGATTTCAGGCGGCGCTAAGGTCAAGTTCCAGAATATCATTATCGGCTCCCTCCTGTATACCGTACTGAACAGCGGTCTGACCATGATGGGCTTCTCCACACAGATGCTGCAGCTGATCGAAGGCTGTGTATTTCTGGTATTCGTGGCAGTATTTGCAGACAGAGAATCCATACAGGTAATCAAATAATAAGTATTGTGTTCATAAGTTTATACGAATCAAAATCCTGTGTGACATGAGACGAAGCGGCGGGTAAGAAGTGGTGCCTGTGCGGAATTGATTGTCATGCAGGATTATTTTATATATGGAGGTCAGAATTCGTAACATGAAAGCACGGATTTTGGTATGAAAACATGCTTAGATTCTGAAAATCTGATAGGAAATATGATAAAATAGAAAACAGATAACTCAATCGCTTGTATAAGGCAATTATCTGTGGATGGACAACAGACATTTTTTCAACAAAGAATACGGAGATGGAAAAATGGAAATAAAGGCAGATTTTGGCAGAGAAAAGCAGTCCGCTATTCGAAGTAAGCTTGGAGCATCAAAGAAAATACCGGAAGAACTCCGCTCGGGCATGGAATACTCTTTCCGAACAGACTTTTCAGATGTAAAACTGTATGAGAGTCCCATTGTGGGTAAGAGCGGGGCAGAAGCAGCTACATCCGGCAGAGAAATTGCATTTGCACCTGGTAATATGGATTTTTCTACTGAAAAAGGGAAAAAAATGCTGGGACATGAGTTGTCCCATGTGGTGTCGCAGTCAAAAGGTGAAGTTCATGGCAGCGGAGTTGTGAATGATCCGTCACTTGAACGTCAGGCAGACCTGGATGGAGAAAAGGCGGCGAGTACACTGAATACCATGCAGCATACAGAAAAATAGTTATAAGGAATTGCAAGAGCTTCTAAACGAGGTCTTTTTCCGATAAATGGAGATATAAGAAAGCCGGCATTCAGTTAAGAATACCGGCCTGCGAAACGGAGTGGGTGGGATTCGAACCCACGTGCCCACGAGGGACAACCGCATTTCGAGTGCGGCTCATTGCGACCACTTTGATACCACTCCAGATGCTTATTCAAGCGCTTTTCTATTATACGGTTTTGATGGCGGCAAGTCAACAAACAGTTGTTACTGCCGCCTTTTTTTTGTATAATGTAACAGTAACAATATGCAGAGCGAAAACAGATGGCTGCATACATAAAGACGGATTCGGGCTTCATATAATAAAGGAGACATTCCTATGATGAGAATCGGCATGTTAACCAGCGGCGGAGATTGTCAGGCGCTGAATGCAGCAATGCGCGGCGTGGTCAAGAGTCTGGTGCACAGTGATGAGGAAATTGAGATCTACGGATTCCTGAATGGATACAAAGGACTGATTTACAGTGATTTCAGAATGCTCACGGCGTCAGATTTTTCCGGAATTCTGACAAGAGGCGGAACGATTCTCGGAAGCAGTCGTGTTCCCTTTAAGACTATACACGAGCCGGACGAAAACGGCCTGGATAAGGTAGAAGCCATGAAACAGAATTATCATAAGCTACAGCTCAGCTGCCTTGTGGTGCTCGGCGGAAACGGATCGCAGAAAACGGCCAATCTGTTAAGAGAAGAGGGTCTGAATATTGTGTCACTTCCCAAGACGATTGATAATGATCTCTGGGGAACCGATATGACCTTCGGCTTCCAGAGCGCAGTGGATGTGGCCACCAATGCAATTGACTGCATTCATACGACGGCAGATTCTCATGGCCGTGTGTTTATTGTGGAAGTGATGGGGCATAAGGTCGGATGGCTGACCCTGAATGCCGGCCTGGCCGGCGGAGCGGATGTGATTCTGATTCCCGAGATTCCGTATGATATAGATAAGGTAGTGGAAGCGATTGAAGACAGGGCGGCAAAGGGCTGCAGATTTACAATTCTTGCGGTTGCTGAAGGCGCTATTTCAAAGTCGGATGCCAAGCTGTCCAAGAAGGACTATAAGGAAAAGCTGACACATTATACGTTTCCGTCAGTTTCCTATGAAATTGCGGAGCAGATACAGAAGAAGACCGGACGTGAAGTTCGTGTCACGGTACCCGGGCATATGCAGAGAGGCGGAGCACCGGATCCGTATGACAGAGTGTTTGCCAGCAGGCTGGGAGCAGAGGCAGGACAGCTGATTCTGAAAAAACAGTATGGCTTCATGGTTTCCTATAAGAACCGTGAGATTGTAAAAGTTCCGTTACAGGATATTGCCGGAAAACTCAAGACAGTAGATCCGGATGCAAGCATCATCAGAGAAGCCAAAATGCTTGGCGTATGTTTTGGGGACTGATGAAAGACAATAGTTTGGAGTTGTGTGATTCATGTCATATGTAGCACTTTACAGGAAATTCAGACCACCGGTTTTTGACGATGTCAAAGGCCAGGATCATGTTGTAACAACGCTGAAAAATCAGATAAAATCCGACAGAGTCGGTCATGCTTACCTGTTTTGCGGAACCCGCGGAACAGGTAAGACTTCTGTTGCCAAAATTTTTGCCAAGGCAGTGAACTGTGAGCATCCTGTGGATGGGAGTCCGTGCGGAGAATGCGATACCTGTAAGGCAATTGCTTCCGGTAACAGCATGAATGTGATTGAAATTGATGCGGCATCCAATAACGGTGTTGATAACATCCGTGAAATCATAGATGAAGTATCTTATTCACCGACACAGGGAAAATATAAGGTATATATCATCGATGAGGTTCATATGCTTTCTTCGGGTGCTTTTAATGCACTTTTAAAAACGCTGGAGGAACCGCCGGCCTACGTGATTTTTATTCTCGCGACAACAGAGGTGCAGAAGATTCCGATTACGATTCTGTCCAGATGTCAGAGATATGATTTTCACAGAATCACCATTGATACCATCGAAGACCGTCTGAAGGAAGTAACGCAGAGGGAACAGATCAGCGCGGAGGAAAAGGCACTTCGCTATATCGCAAGAGCAGCGGACGGTTCCATGCGAGACAGTCTGAGTCTTCTTGATCAGTGTATCGCCTTTAATTATGGAGAAGAACTGACCTATGACAGAGTTCTGAATGTGCTGGGCGCCGTAGATACGGAAGTGTTCGGAAAGCTTTTTTCCTGTCTGTATGGACAGGATGCCGCCGGGGCGATCAATCTGCTGGCGGATATTGTGATTCAGGGAAGAGAACTGACGCAGTTCGTCAATGACTTCGTCTGGTATCTCAGAAATCTGATGCTGGTCAGAACCTCGGATCAGATGGAAGATGTTGTGGATATTTCTGCGGAGCGTCTTGCTGCCCTCCGGCAGCAGGCACAGGAAACTGACATGGATACGATTATGCGCTATATCCGCGTATTTTCCGAGCTCTCTTCACAGTTGCGTTTTGGCGCGCAGAAGCGTATTCTGATTGAAATGACGTTAATCAAACTCTGCAAACCGCAGATGGAGCAGAATGAAGATTCCCTTCAGGATCGGATCAGAATTCTGGAAGAACATGATGCGCAGGCGGAGAAAATTATCAGTCAGATTCAGAATGGTCAGATCAGCGTGGCGCCCGCAACGGGAGGAACACCTTCAGGAGACGGCAGCGCAGCAGCACAGAAAATGGCACTGGATCGGGCAGTACCGGAGGAAATTCAGTACATTGTCAAGAACTGGAGCCGTTTTCTGAACAAAATACCGGCACCGGCCAAGGTTTATCTGCAGATGACACCGCCGCCGAGGCTCAGCCTCAGTAATGATAACGGATTGCAGATTGTATTTAATGATGAAATCCGTGCAGAGACAGCGAAGCATGAACTGCAGGAAATAGAGGATACACTTGCACAGGAACTTCATAAGCAGGTGCCTGTGGAAATCAGGTATCTGGCGGCATCGGAACATTTTGAAGAGAATTATATTGATCTGCAGGCCATTAATTTTGATATTGTAACGGAGGACGAGACTGCAGCACCGCAGTATGCAGATACCGCGAAAGAACCGGTAAAGGAATCCGTGAAAAATGAAACGCCGGAAACAGGAACGGTGCAGGATGAAGTGACACCTGCGCAGCCTGCAGCGGCAACGCCGGAACAGATACCGGTCACGCAGCAGGAGCAGCCTTCTGCAGAAATGACACAGGCACCTGCAGCAGAGAGTGTGCCGGAGGAAAGCCCAGAAACACCCGTGCAGCAAAGCGAAGAAGATCAGAGATCACAGGAAGCAATGATGTATGAGGATGCGCTGGCAAGGCAGGCAGCAGCGGAATCAGATGATAATGCATTTGAAGAACAGGATGAACCGGACGAACCGGAAGAATTTCAGGATTAAAGGAGAAAATTAAGAATGAGCAAACGTGGTGGATTTCAGGGTGGTATGCCCGGTAATATGAACAATCTGATGAAGCAGGCACAGCGTATGCAGCGCCAGATGGAAGAAAGTCAGAAGGAAATGGAAAGCAGGGAGTACACGGCCAAGGCTGGCGGCGGTGCAGTTGAAGCAACCGTAACTGGTTCCAAGGAACTCAAGGCAATTAAGATTTCCAAAGAAGCAGTAGATCCTGATGATGTGGAAATGCTGCAGGATCTGATTGTTGCAGCGGTAAACGAAGCAATGGGACAGGCAGATCAGGCCAGCAGTGATGCAATCGGCAAGATGACAGGCGGTCTCGGGCTTGGCGGAGGCCTTGGATTCTGATGGATCTTTACAGCGGACATATCAACAGGCTGATTGATGAGCTTGCGGCTCTTCCGGGAATCGGAGGCAAGTCGGCACAGCGGCTTGCTTTTTACATCATTAATATGCCGAAGGACCGGGTAGAAAGACTGGCAAAGTCTTTGACAGATGCCAGAGAAAATGTACATTACTGCAGTGTCTGCTGCACACTTACAGATGATGAGATCTGTCCGATCTGTTCCAACCCGAAAAGAAATCACCGCACGATTATGGTGGTGGAAAATGCCAGAGATCTCGCCGCATATGAGAAAACGGGGAAATACGACGGGGTGTATCATGTTCTGCACGGTGCGATTTCTCCGATGCTTGGAATAGGGCCAAATGACATACGCCTTAAGGAACTGATGGCGCGGCTTGAAAAAGATCCGGTGGATGAGGTGATTATTGCGACCAATTCCAGTCTGGAAGGTGAAACAACGGCGATGTATATCAGCAAACTGATCAAACCGACAGGCATTAAAGTGACACGGATTGCCAGCGGAGTACCAGTTGGAGGAGATCTGGAATATATTGATGAGGTTACGCTGCTCCGTGCGCTGGAAGGCAGAACGGAGCTGTAATTAGGAAAAGAGGAGCATATGGGAATCAAAAGAGAATTTTTGGGAGAAACAGCAGAAGGAGCACCGGTATACGGCTATCATCTGACCAATACGGCCGGCATGGAAGTCTGTGTCATGAATTATGGTGCAGTGATCAGAAATATTATTGTTCCGGACAAAAACGGTGTAAAGCGTGATGTTGCGCTTGGTTTTGATACACTGGAGGAATATTTTATCAACAGAGGTTCAGTGGGCGCTACGGTTGGCCCTGTGGCTAACAGAACAGCAGGTGCGAAGTATACAATTGACGGAATCACCTATCATATGATTGCCAATGAAGGCGCCAATAATCTTCATACGGATCCGGATCACTGCTTCTATAAGCGGATCTGGGAGACAGAAGAGACAGATCATGATGTGACTTTTTTACTTGATGCACCGGATGGGGATCTTGGATTCCCGGGGAACAGACATGTTTCTCTGACTTTTTCTCTTTCTGAGGAAAATGAGCTTCGTCTTCATTATCATGTGACAAGCGATGCAAAGACATATCTGAATCTGACCAATCATGCATACTTCAATCTTGGCGGGCATGATTCAGGTAAGGTTCTTCAGCATGTCATGCAGCTGAATGCCTCACACTATACGCCGGTAGTCAAAGGTGCTATTCCGACAGGTGAAATCGCATCTGTCAACGGTACACCGCTTGATTTTTCAAATCCAAAGACAATCGGGCAGGATATTGATGCAGATTTTGAACAGCTTAAGCTGGTCGGCGGTTATGACCAAAACTTCTGTATTGATGGTGCGGACGGGACACTGCGTGGTTTTGCCAATGTGACGAATCCGACAACCGGAATTACCATGCACTGCGCAACCACACTTCCGGGATTCCAGTTTTATTCTGCAAACGGATTTCACAGTGATCATGGTAAGGATGGTGTTGTTTATGATGAACGGGATGGCTTCTGCCTTGAAACACAGTTCTATCCGAATTCTGTAAATGAGCCTGCTTTTCCGGATGTGATTTTCGGACCGGACAGAGCTTATGATTCCGTTACTGTTTATCAGTTTACCTGAGTATACGAAAGAGATAGTCACAGATGGCAGAAGTAAGAGATTTCAGCTCTTATGCGAAAAATAAATTTCATAATAAAAAAGGCAGCGAAACGCAGAAAGAGGAACCTTCTTATAAGGAAAAGATAAGGAGCCACAGACTGATTGTTTTTTATCGTGCTCTTCTTTCTGCTGCACTGGTCTGTGCGGTGCTTGTTGTGATATATATTCAGTGGCGTGACAAAACTTATTCGGAAGCAAAAGTCCTGAAAACGGTGAAAGAAACCGGACTGGAAAATGCGTCAGTAGTTCCGCTTGGCAACAATATTCTGCAATACAGTAAGGATGGCATGAGCTGCATGAGTTCCGGCGGTGCAGTGAAGTGGAACCAGACATTTGAAATGCAGTCACCGATGGTTCACACCTGTGAAGATGCTGTTGCAGTAGGAGATTATAACGGACATCTGATTTATGTTGCAGATTCGCAGGGACCGCTTGGCGAAATAGATACTAATCTTCCAATCAGAAATTTCTGCGTAGCGTCACAGGGGGTTGTTGCTGCGGTACTTGATGATACAAATGTAACATGGATTAATCTGTATGACACATCAGGCAATACGCTTGCAAATATCAAAACAACCATGAAAGACAGCGGGTATCCCATCAAGGTGAGCCTTTCACCGAATGGACAGCTTCTTTGCGTTTCTTTTCTGTACGCAAAGGACGGTACCATGAAGGACAGCATTGCATTTTATAATTTTGGATCTGTCGGGCAGAATGAGACGGATAATTATGCCAGCGGGTATGATTATGACGGTGTTGTTGCACCTGTTGTCCAGTTTATGGATGGCAGGACATCATATGCAGTCTCGGATGATCGGATTATGTTCTACTCAGGAGATCAGGTTCCGGAAAGCCAGGCAGAAAATCTGTTTCAGGATGCACAGGTGAAGTCCGTATTCGGAAATGACAAATATGTAGGAATTGTATTTGCCAATAATACGGCAGATGGGACATATCGCCTTCAGGTGTATAACACATCAGGGAAACTGGTTCTTACCAAATATTTTAATCTGGAGTATACGGATATTCTGTTCAGTGGAAATCAGTTTGTCATATATAATGAATCACAGTGGCAACTGTGCGCAATGGATGGGACAGATAAATATCAGGGGAATTTCGGAGACAGCCTGAAATCAATTATTCCGACATCATCGAGAAATCGTTTTACACTGGTGACCCAGAGTGCAATTGAAGAAGTCGAGCTTCGATAGCTGACAGGAAAGAAATATGTCTGATACTATCATATATGGAATTACAACAGAAGAATTTGTAATCACAGTGTCTGCATTGATGTTGATCCTGTGGAGAATATCGTATGGATACAGAAAAGGCCTGATTGCGGAAGCATTGGGCCTTATTTCTGTGGCAGCGGCTTTTGCTGTTGCCTACTATGCCTTTGGTGTAGTACAGAATCTGAAAACCTTTCACCCTGGAGAAATTCCTGCAAAAGTTATTTCTATTATTATAGCCTTTATTGTTTATCGGGTACTGCATTCACTTGCAGAATCAATAAGGCATCTGCACGAAGTGCCTGTGATCGGCTATACTGACAGTATTCTTGGTTGCCTGGTCGGTCTGGCAGAGGCGTGTCTGCTCATCTGGCTGTTTCAGTTTGTTACCGGAATGGATGTACGTGAAACCGCATTAAATGTCATGAATAAATTGATTACAAATATCTGACAATTCAGACAATTATACGGGATAAGTCATAAAAAATAGAATTCTTGCAGCCTTTTTCAACATCTAGTTGATGAAAAAAGTGTATGTCACAAGATATAGCAGAAGACAAGAAAACCAGTATTTTCGCACATTTACAAAAAAACAAAGACGTATAGCAGTCCATTTTTTTACTATATGTGATTAATTCAAAAAAATTGTGTGAAAAACGAATATAATTGTTGCATTCATGAAAAAAAGGTGCTATAGTATGACTTACCCGCTGCGGAGAACACAATTCTTCAAAAGCCGGGCAAAAATAAAGTGAAAAAGTTCTTGACAGAGCGAACCGCAAGTGATAAAGTAAAGAACGTTGCGGCTGAGCAATCGCCAAGACACTGAGGACCTGGAAACACAGGGAATCAGAGCAATGCACCTTGAAAAATAAACAGTA
>JAKVKH010000008.1 GCA_022486625.1 Butyrivibrio sp.
GGAAAAAGATATAGAGAATCAGCAAAGGCATAATGCAGATCACTGCACCGGCAAGCTGCGGGCCGTAGTACAGCGTCGCATGTTCCCCGACAAAAAGTGCAAGACCTGCCGACAGCGTACGCATATCGGTATCGCTTGTCATCATCAGCGGATACAGCAGATCATTCCAGTTGTTCATCAGATGAAAAATGCCGAGTGTCATCAGTCCGGGCTTTACCAGCGGCAGCATGATTCTGAAAAAGATCGTGATCTCATTTGCGCTGTCAACTCTTGCTGCTTTCTCCAGTTCCTTCGGCAGTTCCGAGAAATATGCCCGCATCATGAAGATTCCGAACGCCGTCGTCATCTTTGGCAGAATCAGCCCCGGATAGGTATTTAACAGTCCCAGATAATTTGATTCCAGAAAAAGCGGAATCATCATTACCTGAAAGGGAACCATCATGGTCAGAAGCACACAGATGAAAATGAAATTTTTCCCTTTAAAATGCAGTCTTGCAAATGCATAGCCTGACATCGAATCAAACAAAACTGCGCACACTGTGGAGCCAACGGCAAAGATCACCGTATTTTTCAGATACCGTCCCATGGGAATGGTGGTAAAAATCCGGATAAAGTTCTTCATTGTCAGCTTCGTTCCGAACAGTGTCGGGGGATACTGCAGAATCTGACGTTCAATCTTCACGCTTCCCGAAAAGAGCCAGATGATCGGGAACAGCACGATAATAAAGACGCTGAAAAGAATCAGTATACTCACAATACGGCTGAGGATACACGACATGTTTTTTCCCTTTTTCATAACGGCTTACCTCTCCTTTGCAAACATTCTCAGATAAATCGGCAGGGATAATGCCAGAATAATCACCAGCATGATAACAGACATTGCAGATGCATATCCCAGGTCATACGGATTGGTAAAGCCGGTTTTATAGATGTAATACACCAGTGTCTCCGTGGATCTCTGCGGTCCGCCGCCGGTTGTGACATACACCTGATCAAATACCTGCAGTGAGCCGATCAGATTGGTTATAATGCAGAATCCAAGGCTTGGCAGAAGCTGCGGAATGGTAATGGCAAAAAATTTCTGGCTTCCGTTTGCCCCGTCAATCTCTGCCGCTTCAAAATAATCTGTCGGAATGCCCTGAATCCCTACCACCAGAATGGACATTGTATAACCGAAGTTTTTCCAGACGGTCATCAGAATGACTGTCGGCATTGCTGTCCGGACTTCCCTGAAATAACTGATCTCATTGATTCCGAATACCTTATTAAACAGATAGGGAACCATTCCGATATTTCCATCCAGCAGAAGACTCCATACCACTCCGATTGCAGCCATCGAACAGACCACCGGAATGAAAAAGACACTGCGGAACATTTTATTCAGAAACGTGTTCTTATAAAGGAGATTTGCAATCAGCAGACCGATGATGATCTGCAGAGGCATTTCCGCCAGTGCAAACACGATTGTATTCTTTACAGCGTTTAAAAACCTGTCATCCTGAAATGCTTTGATAAAATTATGAAACCCGGCAAAACTGATATTGTTGAAGAAGATATCCATATTCATAAAACCGATCACAACCGAACAGACTAACGGTATGAATGCAAACAGAAAAAGAATGATCAGTGATGGTGCCAGAAATATATATGCAACCTTGTCCTGGCGATACCAGTAATTTTTAAATTTATTCCACATTCCGGTTACCCTTTCCATTTTTCAAAATGGCTTCCTGACTGCAATCAGGAAGCCATATGATATCATCACGAAATGCCTTACTTTGCAGCCAGCATCTGATCGATCTTATCACTTGCCGCTTTCAGCTCCGTCTGCGGATCATTTCCCGCCATGACATTCTCTACCAGCGGGAACATCACATCTGCATTGATGGAGGATGCAGACTTTACACCTGTACCAAAGGCAACTCCATAGTCATTGATTGCGGAAAATGCCTTTACATACTCATTGGCCTGTACTTCGGAATCTGCAGCAACTGATTTCAGATATGGCGGAAATCCGTTCTGCATGGACCATTCCTTGCAGGTAGCTGTTGTATTCCAGTAAGCGATAAACTTATAAGCTGCGGCTTTCTGATCTTCCGGTGTTCCTTTCGGAATACTGAATGCGCTGATCTCGGCAATGCCGACTCTTCCGCTTGTTCCCTGCGGGATCGGAGCTACACCAAAATTAATATCATTTTCCTTAAGTCCGTTTACCATCCAGGGTCCGTTTACCACCATGCCCAGCTGATTGGCCATCATCAGATTATCAAGATCTGCACCGGTTGCCCCCTTCGGCGTATCCCCGCTGTTCGCAACCTTCTGGATAAACTGCATTGTCTTGAGGTTGGCATCTGAATTCAGCTCTGACTTTGTATTGTCATCGGAAAGAATCTTGCCGCCATTGGAAAGGATCATGGAATCCATCCAGGTCACACCACCGGATACGCAGAACCCTGCGCCATATACTTTCTTGTCCGGATTGGTAATCTTTGCAGCATCCTCAGCCATTTCATCCCAGGTATCCGGTGCCTTTTCAATTCCTGCAGCCTTGAACAGATCCTTATTGTAATAAAGATACTGTGTAAACCACTGCATCGGGATCATGTACTGATGTCCGTCCATTGACAGACCATCCAGTGCACTCTGGGTGAAATCGGATTGATCCGTCCCTGTCGCATCAAAGAAATCATCCATCGGTTCAATATTGCCTTCTCCTGCATACAGTGCCATATCCATATTGCCCTGAATCAGAAGTGCAGGTGCTGTCCCTGTCGTAATTGCCGGTGCAAGCTTTTCTGAAAGTGTCTCTGCCGGCATGATGTCCATATTGACTGTAATGCCATCCGTATTCTCCTTATTGTACTGGTCAACAATAGAACGAAGAATATCTCCATCAGATCCGGTAAATGAATTCCAGAACTGAATCGTAACGCCCTTGCCATCTGCAGATGCGCTCTGTCCTGAAGCTTCTGTTCCGGAAGCTGATGCATCCGTTCCCGTTTCTGAAGCTGCAGATGACCCGCCTGAAGCCGATGCATCCTGTGATGCTGCGATCGGACTTGCTGTATTCCCACATGCAGCAAGTGCTCCGACAGAAAGTACTGAAACCATTACCAATGCCAGTTTTCTCTTCATAACCTCTTCCCTTCTACTATAGCAATGCTATAATCCTGAAAATGTTCTGCGGATACGTGTACGCATTTATGTAAAAGATTGCGGATACGTATCCGCATCCGTTGAAATAATAGTATCGCACTCTGTTTCCATTGTCAACAGCAATTAATGCAGTGGCTTAAAGCGACTCTCCTTCTACAATCTGAAACGGTACGACAACGCGCTCTGCTGTATCTTCAGACCTGCACATTTTCACAAGAAGTTTCCCTGCTTCCTCTCCGATCTGCTCCGGATGATTATCTACCGCCGCCAGCCTCGGGCTCCAGTTTTTATAATAATCAAGCTGATCAAAAGACATGATTCCGTAGTCCTGTACCGGCTTATACCCCTTGTCTCTGAGTGCCGCCATTACTTCCGATGCAAACATTGCACCGGAACACAGGAATGCAGGATGATCTTTTTTCTTCATTCTCTTTACCGCCTGCTGTGCATACTCCTGCACAGACAGGATTTCATACTCCACACCTGCTTTTCCTGCTGCCCGCTCAAATCCCTCAAGTCTGCAATGATGTCCGATATTCAGCTGATGATCTCTGTCATAAAGAGAAGGCGCCACGAACAGAAGATTCCGGTATCCTTTGGAGATCATATATTCCGTTGCCGCTTCCCCTGCGGCCGTCTCGTCAATTCCCACGCATGGACCGTCCGCAAGATCGTCCAGGCTCATTACCACATGCGGCACCGGAAGATTGTCCATCATCTTCTCAAAATCCGCACCTTTATTAATGGGATTAATGATGATTCCATCCACATTATGTCCGATAAAATCACGAATAATCCTCTTTTCATTTTCCTTGTCATCCTCATGAACCATAATATTCAGGAGGTACCCTTCAGCATTCACCGTCTTCGCCACAGAATCCACAATTTTCGGAAAATACTGATTGTGAAGATCCGGAACCACAATTCCGAGAATCATGCTCTTGCCCGACACCAGGCTTCGCGCAACCAGATTGGGCTGATAATGCAATTCTTTTGCTTTCTGCAGAATCAGACTCTTTGTTTCGTCACTGATTCTGCCTTCGCCGTGCAACGCTCTGATTACAGTTGTTCTTGATACACCGCAGATCTTTGCCAGTTCATTTATTGTTGTGCCCAATGTGATTTACTCCTTTGATCAGCTGACCTGTCACTCTTCTTAATTATTTATGACGTAAGTGTCAAAAGTCAAAAGGCGTTCCTGCTTGCAGGAAAAGCGTTTTGACCTTGGACACGCGAAATTATGAGGAAGTAGCTCATAGAGCGGATTCCGAATAATTTCAGAATTGCGGAAGTTGCTTTGCAACGGAGCAATTCGTGACGTCATCGGTATCAAAAGGTACTTTTGATACCTACATCATTTATACATCACCGTTCACATTTTGTTAATATGACTTTTAAGTTCAATTAAGGTTCGGGCAGTATGATCTCTATATCAGCTAAGGCAAGTAGCTGATCCCCAATTAAATCTTTTTCATAACAATCAATTGCTACGCAATTGATAAAAGGCCGCCTGATTCCCCGATCAGACGGCCTCCTCCCTTTTATGGCATCATTGCCCGGTTCTTCAGCCCAGTCTTTTTATTCCTTCCGGCCACCTGATATCCACACTGAACAGTATTTTCACAATCCACACGAAGAACAAAAGTACCAGAATCGGAATGATGCATGACGTAACAATCATTACCGCTGCTGCATCAACAAAATTACTGAGCGTTTTTTCAAAATCAGCAGTAATTCCGGATACCGTACTTTCCACACCGGAGATCAGCTTGCCCAGAAGTCCCTGATTATCACTGTCAGAACTGGAATCTGCCGTGCTGTTCTCTATTTCCTTCGTCTGCTCTTTTGCTGAATCAATGGTACTCTGAACGGAAGTACTGTAAGTACTGTCGATCAGGTCGGATATTCTGACGCTCGCCGGAATTACCATATATATCACAATGCCGAAAAGTGCCAGCTTGATGGCAAGACGGCGCAATCCGTCACTTTTGAAAAAAGCATTTGCAGCAAAGATAATACATGCTGCAGGAATCAGATAGCGAAACGCTGCAATTCCCAGAATCGTAACCAGAAATTTCTCCAGATAAATTGCAGAAAGGACCACAAGGAAATAGCTGCTGAGATCCGCCAGCTTATCCGCAATCGGCGTGGCAACATCCCCCGGGATCACCGTAATTGCCGCTGATGCAGCAGCAGATGTTGCAGTCAGTTCCATTACGGTACTCTTTTTTTCATCCAGCGAGCTGATCGTGCCCGCATGTGTTTTCACGGATGATGCATAACCAGTAATCACAAAAATGGAAATCAGCGCCAGTATCAGCGGCAGTACAATCTGTAATACAGTAATCATTTTTGATCTGTTCATTTTTTTCTCCTGTATAATATATCAATTATTTTCAGTAAAATTTGTTTTAGTAAAACTCGTTTTACTATAGTACATTTATTCGCAGAACGCCCCGCCATTGCCCATTTCAAACTGTCCGCCTGCAGCTTCTGCAAAATTCCGCTTGGCAATCCCCAGATCAATCAGATCTGTCGGGGAGTTATCCACAACATCCGCAGTAACTTTCCCCTCCTTGAAGTGGAATATCGGGTGCTGCGAATTCACAGCCGATGGTGCCAGCTGCACCGCCTCCATGGCATCAGTTACCCAGCGCGGTGCATCCGCTGCGCCTGTCAGGCGCTCTGCAACAGATTTACGTTTTTTACTGACCGCACTGCGCAGCATTTTTTCTCTCAGGGTCACTTTCTCAATATGTCCGACCGGAATGACGCAGTACATTTCTTCTCCCCCGGGCACTTCGATCAGCTTCCGGTCAAAGGTTCCCGCTACCCAGCACGTTCCGAGTCCCATATCTGTGAGATCCAGTACCAGTTCCTCGCCATAATATCCGATTTTTTCCTTCAGCGCAGGATCTGATGCAGGTCCCTTCATGATCACCAGTGAGCATACATTTTTGAATAAGCCATAGCTTTTCGATCTGGCCGCAAACACTTCCCTGCCATCGAACCGGAATTCCACCGTAAGGCCGGACTCCTGATTCAACTGCAGAATTTTCTCCTTGATCTGCTTTATTTCCTTTTCCTGCAGTACTTCCTCCGTGAAAGTTCTCCTGGAAATTCTGTCTCTGATCGCCTGTCTCATCCTTACGCTACCTCCTGCGATGCAATCAATCCCAGCCTTCATTGCCGATCTCTCTCCCGGCAATTCTCAGAATCAGCTCTGCTTCCTCCTGTGGCGATTTCAAGCATCCCGCCATGATCCACTCTTTGAGCAGTCTGACTGCGCCATATTCTGTGAAAACCGCAATCGCCCTTTTCTCATCTTCCTCTATACCTGCCGGAAGATTTCTCATTACCATTTCATCAAACCTTGGCATGTACTTCAGCAGATACCCCATCAGATCGTAATGCCCTGCGTCAAGCAGAATCTGTGCAAACGAAAGATGATCCTGCGTATATATCAGTGCTTCTTTCAACGCCCCTGCAATATTTCTGCCGGAAGCAATTTCATTCATGACATCCAGCGATGTATTTCTGATATATTCTTCTGCCATTTCATTCAGCACATCATACTGACTGCCATAATGATTGTAAAAGGTCGTCCGGTTGATCTCTGCAAGACTGCATAATTCACGTATGGAAATTCTATTAATATCGCCCTTTCTCAGCAGTTCCAGTAATGCTTCATGTACCCGTTTCTTTGTTCTTTCCACTCTCAGTCCTGCTTTTTGATTCTGCCCCATATTCACGCTTTTCTCCATAAACTCAACACTTTGGACATATCTGTCGGTTGCAATATCAACATGTGTTGATATTATTATACGGTATCATTCAACAATGTCAATTTAACAGATTTAATGGAGAATCCCATGAAAAAAATTCCAGTAAAAATACTCACCGTTCTGATGATCTGCGCTTTAATTGCAGTCCTTGCAATATTCGGATACCAGTTCAAGGATGCCATACATATCAGACACATTGTCAGATCACATGAAAAAGATGCCCCGATACAGAAATCAGCTCAGATGCCTGCTGCTGTCCAACAGATCATGATCGGTTCCTTATGCAATAATCATGACAATGCACTCGCCACACTGAAAAACATAAAAGCCGCCGGTTATGATTCAATCGAACTGAATGACTTCATGATCCACAAAACATCACTTTCCGTAAAACTCATGACACAGTTCGCCGGCATGCCGATCGGCAATGGCGGAAGCCTTGACTGGCACCGGCTGATCAAAGAAAGCGGTCTGCATGTAATCAGTCTGCACAGTGATCTTGGTAGTCTGGAAAAGAATCCTGAAACCGTCGCCGCCGAAGCCAGAAGCTTTGGAACTGACACAGTTGTCATTACCGGCATGTATCAGTTTGATTACAGCAGCCAGGAAGATGTTGAAACACTTGCAAAACGTCTCAATGCCGCCGGAAAAGTTCTTGCCGGCAAAGGCATCCGGCTCCTGTATCACAATCATAACTGTGAACTCCAGCGGGTCAGCCGTAATGAAACTGCCTATGACATTCTCATTGAGAAAACCGATCCGGCTTTCGTAAATTTTGAATTTGACAGCTACTGGATGACAGAAGGCGGTGCCAACGTCCCTGCCATCATGCAGAAACTCGGCAGCCGTATGAAACTGTGGCATATCAATGACCGCGGCTGTACGAAATCAGGTCCTTATATGACACCGATTCTGAAAGAAAATGAAACTGAACTTGGTTATGGTAATCTGGATCTGAACACCCTTTCTGCCATTGCCATGCAAAACGGTGTCACGGGCGTTGTTCTGGAAACACATGAAAACTGGGTTGATCATGACCCGATCAAAAGTTTTGAAAAAAGTGCGGATTATATACAACAGACATTCTAAGTCCGCTCAGATATAAAATACCGTCCGGCAGCAGAATACGAATCCCGCTTATTCCTTCAGCCTGTCATACTCTTCATCTGTGATCTGAAGCACACAGCCATGGCGCTTTTTCAGTTTACCAAGATCATAATCCTGCTGCCCCGGGATGCTGAATACCCCACCTGCAAGATCATCACTGATCAGCGGCAGATACCCCCTTCCTGCCGCAAACTGATCTACAATCAGACACCATCTGCCATCCGGAAGCCTGTACCCCTCAGGTCCTTCCACTCCTTCCATATGATCCAGAACTTCTGAAGGAATCACCTCTGCCTGGTCTGTCAGTTTCCGCACACGGTCCATCCCGACGCGCCTGGAAGATTCGTTTTTGACAAAACGGTAGTACCAGTCTCCATCTTTCACAATATTCATATCAATCACATGATTTTCTCTTTCAAGATAAACAGATGTTTTTGAAAACGTCCTGAAATTCTTTGTGTATGCACCATATATTTTCTGTTTCGGTTTGACTTCTTCCGGACCTTTTACCATGGATGCCCAGAACACAAAGAATTCCCCCTTTTCTTCGTCATAAATACTTTCCGGAGCCCATACGCAGCCTGCTCCCGGTACTCCTACACTGCATCTGCGCTCTGCGCTCCAATGCACCAGATCCTCCGATTCCCATACAATCAGATCTCTGCTGCCGCCATACTGTGCTTTCTCCCATGATGTACCGTTTCCGATGCACAGATCTGTCGCCATCAGATAAAATTTCCCATTTTGCGTATCTCTGACCATAAACGGATCACGTACACCCTTTTCTCCAATATGGGAACGCAGCACCGGCTGACCGCAGTTCAGATCCTCCCAGTGCATTCCATCCTGACTTACTGCAAAGTAAATCTGCTCGCCATCCTTCTGCTCCCCTGTAAAAAACACAAACAAATACCTGCTCATATCCCGATATTTCCCCTCTTCAGATAATAATTCCATCCAGATGATCACATTCATGCTGAATAATCTGAGCTGTCCATCCGGAAAATTTCCTTTTCTGATTTTTCATGTCCATATCCTGATACGTGACTTCAATGTCACGATATCTTGTTGTCTGCCTTACGCCGTCAAGCGACAGACAGCCTTCTTCCGCCACAAATTCCCCGCTTTTCTTCGTGATCACCGGGTTCAACATCGCCATATTGATCATACCGATATTTACAGCAATAATTCTCTTGCTGACCCCGATCATGTTAGCTGCCATGCCGACACATTCCTCTTCATGTGACTTAAGTGTATCCAGCAGATCCAGTGCTACCGGAAGGTCTGTTTCCGATACAGGAACTGATTTCTGTCTGAGTAAAAAAATATCTCTGCATATGGGCCTGATCATATTCTCTCCTGTTCTTTCAGAAACCCTACCGCAGTCTGAATGGCGATTCTGTCATCCGTCCCTTTAAAACCATGTCCGGCACCAGGCAAAACAGTAAGTCTGCATTGCCCTTCCGAATATGCATTTCTTGCTCTTTCGGAATAGCTGACATTTACAATCGGATCTGCATCACCATGAATAATCAGAACCGGCCCTCTGTAGCCTTTAAGTTCTTCCGTAAAATCCAACTGCTGCGCATCTTCCGCATAACACTTTCCCAGTTTCATCGGTCCGCATCTGAAAGTGTCCGGTATATTCTGCGGGTCAAACTCCGAGAACATCATATGTCCCTTTCTGGCATCATCCGGAATACAGAGTGCCGGATAGAACATAATCAGCCCTTTAATTTTTTCCTTCAACTGCGCGGCCGTCATTCCACTGACAAATCCGCCCTGACTGCATCCCATAAGAAAAAGTCCTGAGGCATCCACCGTCTCAAGACTGCTTACATATTCAATCACAGTTTTCAGATCCTTTATTTCCGTAAGGACTGACATCTCCGTCGATTTACCGCTGCTCTTGCTTCCGACACCGCCGCCGTTATAATCGAATATAAATGCTGCAACCCCTGCCGCAGCCATTTTCTCTGCGTACATCTTCACCGTCATCTGTGTTGCCATAAAACCATGTGATATGATTATTGCCGGTATTTTTCCTTCATTTTCCGGAATAAATGCTGTTCCACTGATCGTCAGCCCTTCTCTTACGCATGTAAATGACCTGCCCGAAACATGTGTTGCCCTGTTTTTAAAAATTCCCATTTTTAATCCCCCATTGACATGTTTTTATCCAGTATATCACGGATTATCTCCACGTCTTCCGGTAAATGAGCAATTTCTTAAAGATAGCAATATCTGTAAAAAGGCAGTATTTCTGCCTTTCTGCTGTTTTCTGCATTTCTCCAGTGTTCTCTTTTTCCCCAGTCAAATCTTTTAAACTCATACCATGGATATTCCTGCGACTGTGAAATCAGCGCTGCAAGCTGAATAGTTCCATCATCTTCCAGCCGGATCAGCTGACATCCACATGGTGAAGATAAATCTGCCGGGGATACCGCACATCCGTTTACGGACCACATATCTCCAATTCTGGTGACAACCGGCTCCGATACATGCATGTGTCCTGTCAGAATAAGTCTGGCCCTGCTGATGATTTTCCCCTGCGCCTCCTGTGAATCCAGCAGTTCAATCGGGTGATGCATCAGTACCACTGCGCCCTTCTGAAGTTTTTCGAGTTCCCGTTCTTCCACCTGTACTTTATCATACTGTCCGTTTTTCATATTCCTGCAGCTGTTAACAGACAGGAACTGTATTCCATCCTTTACCATCTGGTTATTTTCCTGAAAACAGCTATGTTGCAGCATTTCATAATCTGTAAAAATATTTGCATCTGCTTTTCTCTGCAGGTCATGGTTCCCGGGACAGCTGATGATATTTTCTCTTCCGATATTCAGTTCCGTAACGAAATCTCTGATGCATTTTCTTGCTGTCAGATAGGCGGATGCCGCCGGATAACGATAAAAATCTCCCGTAAAAGCAAGCACATCCGGTTCCCATTCCGCTGGAAGATTATATATTCTGCTGCACAGTGCATTCCATCTCTTCAGAAATTCTTTTTCCCCATCTGCACTGATATGCAGATCTGTCATGTGAAGAATAACCATTTTTTCCTTCCCCTCTGCCGGAAAACTGTTCCGATCGGATATCTCCAATATAAAAGAATTACTGTATTCCGGCTATCACGAAAAGGAAATTTTCATGAAAAAAGCAGGTAAAACCTGCCTGTAGCAGTTTTACCCGCTTTAAAATGATTGCATTTCGTATGTCGGCTCAAACTCTGAACTGCCAAACACTTTGTAAAAATTTGCAAAAATGCGACACATGATAGAGTCCACATTTTCTTCGCCCGCTTCAACCAGAATTGCCAGCAGCTGCGTATCCGAAACCTCTGAAATCACGTCGGCCTGACGGACGGTTTTCTTCACTGCCAGCTCCATGGTCTGAATCGCCTTTTTCTGCCTTTCCGGATCCGGAATGACCCCCGGTATCGGCCGCAATGTAATCATGACCAGTTCAAAAGAATGCCCGTAACGGCTGCAGAAGTTTCTGATATATTCATAGAACTTTGGTGTTTCCGTTTCTTCCAGTCCGACAGCGCCTTCGTATTTTCCGGTAAGTACCAGTCTGCTGATCAGTTCCTGCAGGTTCTGAATCTCATTTTCCGGAAGCTTATCCTCCGGTGTTTCTACCGCCATATTCTGCTTCTCTGCAATTTTTTCCAGGCTTCCGTCTTCAAGCAGCCCCATAAAAACATCCAGATAAAC
Source organism: Butyrivibrio sp. (assembly GCA_022486625.1). Classification (GTDB taxonomy): domain Bacteria; phylum Bacillota; class Clostridia; order Lachnospirales; family Lachnospiraceae; genus Butyrivibrio. The sequence goes on from JAKVKH010000008.1 coordinate 11,762, forward strand.
AGGATCGAACTGCAATCCTCTTCCCTGCTGCATTTCCTGTATGATTTTTTCCCTCGGAAGCGCGTTTCGATAGATTCGATCCGAATTCATGGCATCATAGGCATCCATTACAGAAACAACTCTTGCATGTGCGGAAATGTTTTCTCCTGCCAGATGCTCCGGGTATCCCTTACCGTCATAGCGCTCATGATGATGCAATGCAACATCCTTCGCACCCGGAAGTGTTGTGGCATTTTCCAGAATATTCGCACCGGATACCGTATGTGACTGAATCACCCGGTATTCCATGTCATTCAGTCTGCCCTGTTTGTTCAGAATCGTATCCGGAATTCCGATCTTACCGACATCATGCAGCAGTGCCTCATAGCGCAGTATGCCGACCTCTTCTTCCGGCCAGCCGAGTTTCCTCGCAAGTGCCACAGAATATGCCGATACTCTTGCAGAATGCCCGTTTGTATATTTATCCTTGGCATCAATCGCACTGACCAGCGTCAACACCATCTGCTCATACATTTTTTCCAGTTCAATACGCTTGTCCTTCTCTGCCGCAGTCAGTCTTGTCACTTCATTATGGAGCCGCTCATCGTAATCATACTGGTCCAGTGTCATCGCATGATACTGTATCATGGATACTGACTCCAGCATAAGTGCAAACATATACAGAATCGGGAAACGCTGTATGAAGGTCTGTGAGTAAAAAGCTTCCATGTGCTGCCGCAGCGGTGTATAAAAAAGAATAAGATACAGAAACAGGTAGTATACTCCAATCGCAATTCCGAACCGGACACCGATAAAATACATCATCGCCATCGGCACCAGAATCGTCCAGAGCGTTGCGAACCCTTCATTGGTACCGCAAATCGTATAATATGTAAAAATAAAAACAGCAAGTACAGAAAACGAAACTGCTGCAATTCTGCGATTTTTCAGTCTGGATGTTACAAAATAGATAAATAATCCTGTCAGGGCAAGAATCACTGTCGTCAGCCCCATCATCATTTTATGCTGATAGAAATTCATTACCGTCGTAATGGACGCAACAAATGTGATCAGAAGGCCCACAATGCCTACTGTTCTGATATTGTCTTCTTTCAGTTTTCCCCTGTAGATATCCTGTTTCAGAAGATTATGATACTTCTTCATCATCTCAAGCATGGCAGATCCTTCTCAGAGTCTCTTTTTCTATATTATATTCTTTAGTTTAACATAGTGAACGGATACCATTACACATTTTTTCCGGATTTTGACAAAATATCATATTCTGACACTTCTATAACCTTCCGGCCGTTTGCATAAATCATATTTCTTTTCTATAATAATTGAAATGAGCTGCAATGGCAGTTTATTTCAAAAGCGCAGGTGCTGATTTACACCTGCGCTTTATTTTTTGTGAAAGGAAGAAATATGAAAATCGGAGAACTGTCACTCAAATATCATATCTCAAAAGATACCATCCGGTATTATGTGGAAAAAGGCCTTCTGCTGCCTGACACACATAGTGCACAGATGAAATTCTCAGAACGTGAAGCTGACGATCTGGAAGAAATTATCCGTTTGAAAAATCTCAGTTTTACTATTCATGAAATACAGGCTGTTCTGAATCTCAGACGCATGTCCAACCTGATTGAACCGGATACCATTCAGGCATATCTGAAAATACTGCAGGACAAGATGGAAAATATTCATCAGAAACAAATGCTGCTTGAAAAAGCCTCCCAAACCATCGAGGAAGAAATCCGTATCTGTGCCTCCAGAGAAAAGGAAATTTCCATTTCCACCGGCGTTCCACTGGTTGCACTTCAATACCTTGTATGTCCTTTATGCGGTAAAAAACTGAAAATCAGTCAGGCCAGTATGACTGATGAATATCTGGATTTCGGAAAGCTCGACTGCAGCTGTGGTTATCATGCCGATATTATAAACGGAATTGTTGATACCGGAAACCGTTATCCTGGCAGCTACGATCATCCGGATGAAAAGCGGGGCCTGTACCGCAACGTCGGGGATGAATTTATTGTCGGCTTTCAGAAAAGCAGTGATATGGTATCACGAAGCCTGGAGGAAATGAATCTCCATGACAAAATAATCATGGAAACAAATATTAATGGATATTTTTTCCTTTATAACAACTGTTCCCGGTTCAGAAATGACTGCCTGTACATCATCACAGATAAATATCCGCAGATGCTGCTCATGTATAAACATCTGATTGAACTTATGCATGTAGATGCCCATATCCTCTATATCGCCGACGCAGGCGTGAATTATCCCATTCAGAAAGGAATCGTTCATGTACTGCTGGACTTCTATGGTTCCAATGAACATTTCCTGTACCACAAGCACAATTTTCTGAATATGTATAAAAAATATCTTCAACCGGAAGGTACCGTTATCGGTGTCATGATGGGTTTCCATAATGGCGCAGCCTCGCTGAAAAAAGTTCCTCTGAAATATCCCGAATGCTCTGATCTTGCCATGAATCTGGACCTTCTGCTTGAAGCATATAAAGCAGAAGGTTTCACCATCGCACACTCACCTGTTGCACGAATCACTCACACCTACGACCAGTATTCCTTCTCCTGCCATCTGGATGGGGATTTTCTGGAAATCATGTACTATGAAGCTAAACGTGGAGTATAGTCCATGTTTTCTGTATAAAAAATGAAAAAAGACGATTGACATCGGGCAGGCACACAATGATATGATGCTTGCAACGTACAAAGAGGTAGGGCATTTCAGAACACTGAAATGCACCTGCCTTTTTGTCATTAATGAAACCATCCGTTAACCATGAAGTACAGAAAGGGGAGTAATTTATGAAAAGAATAATCGCAGCTCTGTTAACAACAGCAATCACAGTATCAATAACCGCATGCGGCAGCCAGTCCGCAGCCGGTAACACCGCATCCTCTGATGCAGGTACCTCTGACACAGCATCAGTATCCGCCGGAACCTCTGCTTCTGAAACCGCAGCCGCAGGTGCTTCTGACAAAGTCTATACCATTGCAACCGACACCACCTTTGCACCATTTGAATTTGAAGATGATAACGGCAATATGGTTGGCATTGATCTTGAACTTCTGGATGCCATTGCCAAAGACCAGGGCTTCAAATATGAGCTAGAATACGTCGGATTTTCTGCTGCGGTAACTGCTCTGGAAGCCGGTGAAATTGACGGAGTCATCGCCGGAATGTCCATTACTGATGAAAGAAAACAGAAATATGACTTTTCAGATCCTTATTTTGACTCCGGCGTTGCAATGGCTGTCCTGTCAGATTCCGATATCAACTCTTATGATGCTCTGAAAGGAAAGACCGTAGCTGTCAAAATGGGTACAGAAAGTGAAACCTTTGCAAACTCCATTAAAGATAAATATGGTTTCGAAATCAAGGAATTTGAAGATTCTGCCACAATGTACCAGGATGTTCTGGCCGGAACCTCTGCTGCCGTATTTGATGATTACCCGGTTCTTGGATACCAGATCAGCAAGGGTATCGGTTTCAAAATGCCGCTCTCCATGGAACAGGGTTCCTCTTACGGCTTTGCAACGCTCAAGGGTGCCAATCCTGAACTGGTTGAAATGTTTGACAAGGGACTTGCTGATATGAAAGCCAACGGAACTTACGACAAAATCATAAATAAATATATCAGTAAATAAAAAGGAGCTGACCTGTATGAGTTTTATTGAAGTACTGATAAATAATATGCCATCCTTTCTGGCAGCACTTGTTCTGACATTACAGCTTGCGGTCTGTGCACTGATTATTGCGACCATTATCGGTACCATAACCGGAATCTTCACTGTATCAGTTCATAAAACGCTGCAGGTCATTTCCGGTATATATATTGATCTGATCCGCGGAACCCCGCTTCTGGTACAGACTTTCATTATCTACTATGGTCTGGCGCAGGTGCTTCGCCCATATGGTTTCCAATGGGCGAAGCTGGGCGGCCCGTTTACTGCCGGCGTCGTAACCCTCAGCATCAACGCCGGGGCATATATGGCCGAAATTGTACGCGGAGGCATTACTGCCGTAGATTCCGGTCAGGTAGAAGCGGCCAGAAGTCTCGGTCTTTCCTCCTGGCAGACCATGCGCAAAATCATACTGCCTCAGGCATTCAAAACCATGCTGCCTTCTCTGATCAACCAGTTTATTATTTCCATCAAGGATACCTCCCTGATCTCAATCATCGGCATCAGAGAACTGACACAGAATGGCAAAATTCTGGCCGCAAACTCCATTTCGCGTGTCATGCTGATCTGGCTGGTGGTTGCACTGTTCTATTTCATCATATGTACACTTCTGGCAAGATTCGCCAAGATTGTGGAAAGGAAGATTGCATATGGCAGCAGAAAATAAAATCGAAGTTAAAAATCTTCACAAATGTTATGGAGATATTGAAGTACTGAAGGGAATGAATATCACAGTGAAAGAAGGGGAAGTTGTCTGCCTGATCGGTCCGTCAGGTTCCGGAAAAAGTACATTTCTGCGCTGCCTTAACCGGCTTGAAGAACGCACCAGTGGAGATATTCTGATCAATCAGAAGAATCTTTATGACAAAAAAACAGATATCAACCAGCTCCGTCAGAATATCGGTATGGTATTTCAGCATTTCAACCTGTTTGAAAACCTGAACATTACAGACAATATCACCCTGGCACCTGTCATGCTCAGAAAAATGAACAAAACTGCAGCAGAACAGAAGGCCATTGAACTGCTGACAACCGTCGGTCTTGCAGATAAAGCTGACAGTTACCCCACCCAGTTATCCGGTGGTCAGAAGCAGCGCTGTGCAATTGCAAGATCACTTGCAATGAATCCGGATATCATGCTGTTCGATGAGCCTACCAGTGCGCTTGATCCCGAAATGGTCGGTGAAGTCCTAAATGTCATGAAAGAACTGGCTGCAAACGGAATGACCATGGTCGTTGTTACTCACGAAATGGGATTTGCAAGAGAAGTATCTGACCGGGTGATCTTTATGGATGACGGGCAGATTGTGGAAGAAGGCACTCCTGAAAATATATTTGAACATCCGCAGATGAAAAGAACCAGAGATTTCCTCAATAAAATTCTTTAAGGAGATAACAGAATGAGCATGAAAAGGAAGCCATTAATTGCGGTTGTTCCATTATACGATAGTGCTAAAGACAGCCTGTGGATGCTTCCCGGATATCTGGATGGTCTTACCGCCGCAGGTGCTATTCCGATTATTCTGCCTTTGCATATTCAGGAAGAAGATTACTGCCAGATCAAAGATTCTTTTAATGGATATCTGCTGACCGGAGGTCATGACATCAATCCTGCACTATATAACGCTTCCAGAACAGATTTCTGTGGCGACTGCTGTGATGCGCGGGATCGTCTGGAATCCCTGGTATATAAATATGCTTTTGCAGACGACCGCCCCGTTCTGGGAATCTGCCGTGGAATTCAGCTGATCAATGTTCTGATGGGCGGAACTCTATATCAGGATATTCCGAATGAATTTGCCTCAGATATTCATCTTGAGCACCATATGCAGGCACCATATGACAGAACTGTCCACGGAATTCATATTGTTCATGCAAGCCCATTGGAACAGTTATGGCATAAACGCACCAAACAGGTAAACAGTTATCATCATCAGGGAATCCGGACGCTGGGCAATGATCTGGAAATAATGGCAAATGCAGATGATGGCCTGATTGAAGGCATATATGTCCCGGATCATCGTTTTATATGGGGAATTCAATGGCATCCGGAATTCATCTATCAGAAAGATACCGATCAGAACAGAATTTTCCAGAAATTTGTTGAGGCCTGCACAGATGAAAATAATCTGATTCAGACAATATGAAAGGCGGCGTTTCATGAAAGATCACTATGTAATTACCATCTGCAGAGAATTCGGCGCAGAAGGGCATGAAATCGGAAAGCAGCTCTCCATGCAGCTGAACATTCCGCTTTATGATAAGGACATTCTGGCAATGTCAGCACAACAGCTTGGCGTCTCCGTTGATCGCATTGCCGGCAAGGATGAAAGAGTTCAGAAAAGCTGCTTCAGCCCGTATCTTCTGATGTCTGATGAGATTCCAGGAGAAAAACTTTTTCATACAGAATCAGATCTGATCCGTCAGGTGGCAGAAAGCGAATCCTGTATCATTGTCGGAAGGCTTTCTGACTATATTCTCAGGAATGTGCCGCATTGTATCAAAGTACTGATCAGTGCTCCATTTGAACAACGCGTAAAAATTATTGCAGATAAGAGGAATCTGTCTCATGACAAAGCAGCCCGGCTGGTCCGTGAAATGGATGCGGTAAGAAACTCCTATTATGATTACTATACAAAAGGAAAATGGACGCAGGATTCAGAAAAAGATCTCGTACTGAATCGAAGACTACTGGATATTAACAATTGCGTATGTGTCATTGCAAAAATATATGAAGGGATTAATAACATAAAAAAGGCATGAAAGAAGTAAAAGAGATGATCTCTGCTCAAAAATCAGAAAAAAGAACTGCTGCGCAGCTCCTGACAGAATGTCTGGAGCAGGAAGGTGTTGAATATGTATTCGGTATTCCGGGAGAAGAAAACCTGGAACTGATTCATTCACTTTATCATTCCGGTAAGATCAGATTCATCGTCGTCCGTCACGAGCAAGGTGCTGCATTTATGGCTGATGTATATGGACGACTGACCGGGAAAGCCGGTGTATGTCTTGCAACGCTTGGTCCCGGTGCTACCAATCTGATTACCGGAGTTGCAGACGCTGACAGCGATGGCGCTCCTCTGGTCGCGATTACCGGTCAGGTCAGTACTGATGTTATGCACCTGACCTCCCACCAGTATCTGAATCTGAGCAAAATTTTTGAGCCGGTTACCAAACGCACCAAACTTGTCATGCTGCCCGATACCATTAACGAAATTACACGTCTGGCATTTAAATATGCGGAAGGCGGACGTATGGGCGCAACACATATTGACCTTCCGGTCAACGTAGCCAAAATGTATGTAGATGATGTGGAACAGCCCTTAAAAAAAGAGACTCTTCCACTTGAAGAGCCTGATGAAATGAATATTGTTACTGCCGCCAGACTGATTTCAAAAGCTGCTTATCCACTCATTCTGGCCGGAAATCACGCTGTGCATTATGCTTCTTCCGAAGCAATCACCGCATTTGCAGAACACACACACATTCCTGTCGTAAATACCATGATGGCCAAGGGTATTATTCCCTGTGATAATCCCTGGTGCATGATGACAATCGGCATTCCGCAGTATGATTACGTAAACACATTATTCGATCAGGCAGATCTTGTTCTGGCGATCGGTTACGATCTGAAAGAGCTGATGCCCAGAAAATGGAATCGTAACCGGAAATGCCACATTATCCATATTTCCAATCGTCCTGCTGATATCAATAAATTCTACCAGTGTGATGTTCAGGTCGTTGGCAGTATTGACTCGGCCTTGTTCAGAATTCTCAGATACGTTCAGCATCCCTTTGACTCTTCCTGGGCACTGTCAATCAGAAAAGCATTTCAGAAGTCTGTAATTTCTGCAGAGAATGACAATTCCTTTCCTTTAAAGCCACAGCGAATCATCCATGATGTCCGAAGTGTGATGGGAAAAGATGATATTCTGATCTCTGATGTTGGTGCTCATAAAATGTGGATCGGAAGACTTTATGAATGCTATAAACCCGGTACCTGCATTATTTCCAACGGTTTTGCCAGTATGGGAATCGGTGTTCCCGGTGCGATTGCAGCCAAACTGGTATACCCGAACCGTCAGGTAATAACCATCTGCGGAGATGGCGGTTTCATGATGAACTGTCAGGAAATGGAAACCGCAGTCCGTCTTGGCATCAATATTGTCGTACTGATCATTAATGATTCCGCCTATGGTCTCATTAAATGGAAAGAGCATGATCAGTATCAGGAAGATATGTATACTGACTTTGGAAACCCGGATTTTGTCATGATGGCTGAAAGCATGCACTGCAAAGGATACCGCATCTCGAAAGCTGAAGATCTGCCTGTCATACTGGAAAAAAGTTTCCGGGAAAAAATGCCTGTCATTATTGATGTTCCCGTTGATTATAGTGAAAACTCAAAACTTTCAGAAGAACTACAGCTGCTGTCAGTATAATCTCTGCAGTTCTTCACTCATTGAATTTCATCAAACAAAGCTGCAAACTTATCATAACGTACACAATCTGCAAACAGAAATGAATCCGGCAGATTCATAAGCTCATCTGGATCATACGCCTGCAGAAGAGGCTTCAGAATATACTTTTCTTCCATTGGATAAAGTAATGCACGCTGGCGAAATGTCAGCACATACCGGTCTGCTCTGCTGGCTTGCGGGAAATCGTCCGCACAAAGCATTTTTACTGTTTTTTCTGCCTGCTCGGTTTCTCTGTGATGTGTCCAGAATTCCGATACTTTCTTTTTCAGTTCCATCCACGGCGATTTTTCCGCCGGCATGACCATTCCCATAAACCCCGCATCTTTATACGACCATAGGGTAAAGGATATTTTATATTGATGGAACAGTTCCAACGTATCACGAATCAATTGAAATGTATTTTCAAATCCATTGGTCGCAATTTCATATCCTGCTTCTCCGCAAAGAACCGGTTTTCCATACTGCCCGGCATTTGCAATCAGTTTTCGCATAACTTCTTCAAATTTTTCTCTTCTTGTAACCGGATCATATCCTTCATCATATAAATCCGGATACCATACCGTTGGATAAAAATGAAATTCCATCGCAAGCTGATCATCGTGGATTTCACTCAGACAATCAAAGTCTGACGCGAAATGGTCTCCCTCAAGAAAAATAATATGCACCGGATCCACACAACGGACAGCATCGATTACCTGTTGATAAAAATGTGCCAGCATGCAGGACACATTCTGCATCGAAATTCCCGTCGCCATATCCTGCAAATCATCTTTACCTTCCAGTAACTGCGGTAACAGACACGGTTCATTCAGAATATCATAGCCAAGCAGATATTCCTCTCCGCTATAATACGTTGCAATTTTTTTCCAAAGTCCGACAATCTGCTGTCTGAAGAGATCATATTCCCAGAATTCCGTATATCCCGTTCCATTATCACTGTGCCAGTCCGGGTTTTGTCCTCCAGGAACTGTATGCAGATCCAAAAGTACATAAATCTCATATTTCCGCGCCTGCTCCATCAGATAATCAAGATACCGGAACCCTTTTGATCCGATTGTCCCGCTGTCCTGATCATCAATAAAAAGACGATAATTAAAGGGAACACGAACCAGATTGATTTTATGTTCTTTCAGAAAACGGAAATCGTCCCCTGTTATAAAACTATATACAAAACGATCAAAAAAATCTTCTGCCCTTTCTCTTCCCATAACTTCGCGAAAAACATGCCGAATCTGTGAATCTGTTCCCGGAATTCCCAGCATAAAGTGCTCCATATTCAGCCAGGAGCCAATTCCGATTCCATTAAAGTACATCTCTGTGCCATTTTTTACAAAAGAAGTTCCCCTGACCTGCACAAATTGCTTTTTTTTCATTCTTTTTCTCCTGATAAAACTCCTATGCTTTATGATTCATTTTGGAATAAATCAGATCATACAATCCCATCCGATCAATCAGTTCTACTACTTCCTCCGTGGAATCCATCTTGAATTTTTTCAGGATTTCATGGATCTGCGATTTTATAGTAGACATTTCCACATGCCGAAGTTCACATATTTCTGCTCTTGTTTTATGCTGGATCAGCAAATCCAATATTTCCAGTTCTGTAGATGTCAGTGATGTTACAATATTGACTGCAAAAAGAAAGCTGCTTTCACAGGACCGGACTCTCTTGAATTCTCCCAGTATCTTTGATGCAATTTCTGGACGCAGAGGGCTTCTGTCTTCATACGCGTTCCTGATACTGTTGAGTATTTCTTCAGGCTGCGCATTTTTCATAATATAATCACAGACTCCAAGCTGAAAAGCAGTAAAAATCAGTTCGTCCTCTTCATATACTGTCAAAATAATAATCTTAACATGCCTGTCTGCCTGAAATATTTTCTGTGCTGCACGCAGCCCCGCATCTGCTGATTCCATCTCAATATCCATCAAAATCACATCTGCATTCTGTATTGCCTGCTGCGAAACTGCCTCTGCACCGGTACCTACATCAGCACACACCTCAATGTCTCTGGTTGCATTCAGGATTTTGACATATCGCCTTCGGATCGGTTCCATATCTTCCGCAATCAAAACTCTGATTTTATTCATTGTTTTCTCCCTGTCTGAATCTGATTTTTATCTTTCTTTATCTTTTCCTCTGCAGCTGCCGGTGTCATAATTGAGGGAAGAAGAATTTTAAAGGTAGTTCTTCGCCGTTCCTGGCTGGTAACCTCAATTTTTCCGCCATGCACTGCAATGATTTTGTAAGTCAATGACAATCCGATTCCCCAATGCTGTTTGATTGGTTGCGATGATACAAATGGTGTAAATATTTTGTTCAGACTATCTTCCGGAATTCCTATTCCATTATCAGTAATCGACATCTGAACCCAGTTGTTTACTGCTTCGATCTGAATATTCAAAACACTTTCCCGATCCTTCTCCCTCTCCATTGCATCCAATGCATTCACAATAATGTTATGCACTGCCTGTTCAAAATAGTTTGCGTCCAGCATAACGTCCGGAACCTGATCCTGATATTCCTTTACTATTCTGCATCCTTTCATCTTAGCCTGCATGCGTTCAAGAATTTCATCCATCAGTTGTTTTAAATCAGTTCTTTTCAAAACCAGCTGTGACATTTTTGTACTGCGATGGATTTCATCAAGACGATCATAAAGATTACTGCAGTCTTTCAAAAGCTGCTTCTTCATTTCTGCATTGTCTTCTTTCACTTCTAACAGATCAATCTCAGACTGAATCGCCAGAATTTCATTTTTCATATAATGACAAAATGCCTTTGACGTTGTATCTGCCGCATCAATCTGCCTCGTAATATAAAGCCTGTTATTATCCAGTTTCTGCTGCAGCTTCAGGTTTTTTACCAGATAATATAAAATTGCTGCTCCCGCAAATGTCAGATAATAAGGAAAAATGCTATATATCTTATGGCTCTGCTGCGTCAGCGGTACCTGTTGATAAATAGTATAATCTGCCAGTTTTGATATTTTTATCAGAAACGACGGTGCAAACCAGAAAATAAAAACAAATGCGACTTCTACTCCGGTATAACATATACACTCTCCAAGTGCATAGATCCGAAAAAAGTTTGACGAAGAGACTTTCTGATTTGCTGCAAAAATAAGTACAATTGAAAGAAGAATCAGGCCGTTATTCCCAAGTACTGTAACAGATGAAAATAATTTTTCCATCTGCATGATCTGCCCTGAAGTAAACACATTATCGCACAGGGTCCAGTACATTTTTTCATTCACCCACGGATCATATAAAACTGCCTGCACACAAAGATACAGAATCAGCATACGCCCCAGTCTGTGGTTCCGGTGCAAACGCATATCAGACATGAATTCGAACGTAAACATCATACTGAAGTATATAAAAAAAAGGGTTGCCAGATTCATCATGCGAAGTGAAAATGCCTGTGGAATATTGGAAAACATCAGAATATTCCATACCGGCTTCGGAAATGAAAAAAACTGATTCAAAACATTATAGTAATAGGCATCCTTTGAAATATACAAAATCAGCGCAATAATATCGATCATGAAAAACGTAAGTACCGTAATCAGATATTTATCAGATTCACGTCTGTCATTTCTTGTCAGGAAAAATAGAATTAGGACAATAATGATAAAGATAAAATAAAACATGGCTCCTCCTGTTTCGTTTTTGACATGATAATCTGGATCAATTATAATCTTATATTAAACGAAAATGGAGTTTTCATATAAAGGAGATGCATTTTGAAACATATCAAACGTGTTTTTCTGATTGTCCTTCTTTCAGTTATTACCTGCTCTTTTGGATGCGGCAATACTGTTTCTTCTGTTTCAGAAAACGCTTCTTCCACCAATATTTCTTTGCCCGATGCGGTAATAAAACTCAATTATTATGTATGGGGTGACGAACTTCCCTACGCCACAAGTGCAGCCAACGCATTCAATGCTTTGCATAATGATATTCTGGTTTCTGTTTTTTCCCTTTCTAATACCAGCTATGAAACACTGCTTGACCAGACTTTAAATGACAGTTCCGTCACCGTTGATCTTTTTGGTACCAAAGGTATGGCTTCCACCATACAATTTGTTCAGAAAAAGAAATCTCTTGATATCACCGATAAAGTAAAGGATAGTATCAAGGATGGTTCTCTGAATGTCTCTGCTTATGGCACAATGTTTAACAGTATACTTTATCAGAACAGATACTATTCTCTTCCTTCCCGCTCAACCTGCTGGGAGCTGTATTACAATAAGGACCTCTTTGATCAGGCTGGACTCTCCTATCCAGAACAGATGACATGGTCGGAATACTGTATTCTGGCAAAAAAGCTGACAACCGGAAACGGAACCGCAAAAAAGTGGGGTGGTTACTGGGTAAACTGGATCCCCAATTTTATAGCATTGCAGCATGGAAGTTACCTGACGGATGATGATCTCAGCTATACCAGACAATCACTTGAACTCATGAACCAGCTATATGCCATTGACTGTTCACACGTAAGCTATCAGGCAATGGCAAATGCACCTGATCCTTCACATGATGTTTATCAGATGTTTGAGGCCGGTAAAATTGCCATGGTTCCTCAGGGCGAATGGATGATTAATGAGCTTCTTGGCAGTAATACCTCTGTTGACTGGGATATTGCTCCCATGCCAATTGATCAAGGCGAAGAAGCCGGTACCACTGTTGGTCAATATCAGTTTGTAAATATCGCAGCTTCCTGTGCCCATCCTGCAGAAGCTTTTGAATTCATGAAATTTCTCTGTGGTAAAGAAGGTGCAACAATTTATGCACAGAATGCAATTCTCCCTGCTTATCTTGATGACAATATCTCAAATGATTATCTAAAAGCAACCGTAAAAGAATCTGCACGTATTTTTCTGGCTGCCAGAAAATATGTCGAACAGCCTCCTGTTTCCGGATATCAGGAATGTATTGAGGCTTTTACGAAGCAATCAGATTTATACTTTAACGGCAAGCAGACTCTCGATGAAACGATAGAGCATTTCGACAGTCTGCGCCGAACCTATTATCAATAAATTCTCATCCCTTCAATCCCGAAAATGCCACACCTTCAATCAGATATTTCTGTGCTGCACAGTATATCACCAGAATCGGTATCAGCGAACAGACTGTCCCTGCCATGATCAGTCCATAATCCGTTTTGTACAATGACCGAAATCCTGCAAGCCCTAACTGTATTGTTTTATATCTGTCATCATCCAGATAAATCATGGGTGCCAGATAATCATTCCACATGAATGTAAACTCAAAAACTGTCAACGTTGCAACCCCTGGGCCGCAAAGGGGAAACATGATTTTCGAGAAATTGCTGAACTCGCTGCATCCGTCAATTCGTCCTGCTTCACACAGATCATCCGGAATTCCCATCATAAACTGGCGCAGCAAAAAAATTCCAAATGCACTGACCAGATTCATGACGATAATTGCACCAGGCTTATTATATAGTCCCAGACTTTTATTAATCATAAACTGAGGAATCATAATCGCATGCCATGGAACCATCATCGTTGCGAGATATACCATAAAAATTGCATCTCTTCCAGGAAAACGAAGTTTAGAAAATGCATAAGCTGCCAATGAGCAGGTAAATATCTGCCCCGCTGTAACAATCACAGAATAAATCAATGTATTCGTGAAATACTTCAGAAAAGGAATTTCTGTCCACACAGCAACATAATTTTTTAATCTGATCGGATTCGGAATCCATCTGATCGGATACAGAAAAATTTCATTATTATTTTTGAATGAAGCCGAAATCATCCATACAAATGGAACTACCATAATAAATGCAACAAGAAGTAATACCGCAAATAATATGATATTAGACAATTCTCTCCTGATCTTTCTTCCTGTTTTCATATTCTCAGTTACATTATCCATATCTTTTCCCCTTAATATACAACCCATTTTTTCTGTCCCCAGAACTGTATTCCTGTAATGATCAGAATAATTGCAAACAGAAAATACGCTTCTGCCGATGCATATCCAAAGTGCATATACTTAAAGCCTTCCTGATAAATACGATAAACCAGCACATTTGTTGCGCGTCCAGGGCCACCCTCAGTCATAATATTAATCAGATCAAATACCTGGAACGAATTAATAATCAACAAAATCAGAATCAGAAATGTAGTCGGCGACAGCAATGGTAATGTAATATGAAAGAATCTGGTAATTCCACTTGCACCATCAACTTCTGAAGCTTCATACAACTGTTTTGGTATTCCCTGCAATCCTGCAAGAAAGATAATCATATAGTATCCTGCCCATTTCCATATTGTCACAATCATAACTGCCGGAAGCGCCGATTTGGTCGACAGAAGCCATCCCGGAGGATTGGAAATACCAACGCTCTTCAGGAAACTGTTAATAGGGCCAACTGTAGGGTTGAACAGCAGCGTCCAGATGATTCCGACTGCTACCATTGATGTGATATACGGGAAAAAGAAAACCGTTTTAAAGACAGGCGATCCTTTAATTCCCTTATTCACTGCAACAGCAAGAAGAAGTGACAAAATCAATGTTCCCGGAACAGTAAATAATGTGTATAGAATATTATTTTTAAAAGAAACCTGAAAATAACTGTCCTTAAACATATCCGCATAATTCTTCAGCCCGATAAAATTCATTGTCTTGAATCCATCATAGTCTGTAAGTGAAATATATAACCCCATAAAAATAGGAATGATCATAAAAGTCACAAAAATGATCAGACTTGGAAGAATAAAGAGATATCCCGATATCACTTCACTTCTACGGTATTTTATTTTTACTTTTGATGTTCTTGTTTTTTTATTGTCCATACCTTTTCCTTCATTCTATAAAAGGGGAAGATAGCTGTGCATCTTCCCCTTCTTCTCCTGTATTATTTCTTCAGATCACTTATTATATTTTGCGCGAAGCTCATCTGCCTGTGCTGCAAAATCCTTCATACATTTATTGATGTCTTCTTCTCCGAGAAAATAGAGTTCTGCATTTTCTTTAAGTGCATTCAGGAATTCATCATACCCCGCAGCATTAGGCTGCTCCTGAACTTTCTTTGCATCAAAAAGATAATGAACAGATTCTTTTCCGCTTGCTTTTTCAAGCGCCTGCTCTGCGCTGTCAGAAGAATATGCATGTATCATACCGGTACTTGCATAAATTTCTGATCCTTTTTCACCACACAGATAATTCAGGAAATCATAGGCTTCATCAGGATGCTTACACCCACTCGTAACTGCAGCATACTGGAACTGCCCCCATGAAGTACCATCCTCAACTCCTTCTGGAACAGGCATAGGCGCCACTTCCCAATTCACACTGGTATCTCCTGATGCTGCCGCATTCATCAGCATATTAACACACCATTCACCATTCGGCAGAAGTGCTGTATGCCCATTTTCAAATTCAGACATGTAATCATATGTACCGGAAGACACATCTGCATAAGAATAATGTGTACCATTTGTCATCAATGTATTCAAAAGCTCCAGCGATTTCTGGATATACTGTGTATCCTTATCATTTGCATACACGCCATGCTGAACGGAATAGAAATGATAAA
Organism: Butyrivibrio sp.; assembly: GCA_022486625.1. GTDB lineage: Bacteria > Bacillota > Clostridia > Lachnospirales > Lachnospiraceae > Butyrivibrio. The sequence continues at coordinate 27,511 of JAKVKH010000008.1, forward strand.
TCCACGGTACCCAGTATCCAGCTTTAACTGCTGTTCCGTCTGATGCTGTCTTTCCTTTTAAACCATCCGCAACTTTCTTGGAATAATCTACATATTCTTCCCATGTCATCTGACCTGGTGCATCAACCCCTGCCTCCTTAAGCAGATCAGCATTATAAAATAATGCCCAACAGGTTGTCCTGGTCGGCAATGCGTAATATTTCCCATCTACGTCACTTGTCTTCCACATATCTCCATATTTGGAAGTATCAAGTCCACTTTTCGAAATCCGATCCGTAATATCCAGAAGTGCTCCCTGATTTGCATAGGTTGTCATCTGTGCAACCCCTCGAATATCTACCAGATCAACCGAAGTATCCCCCGCAAGCATAACTTTCAATTTATCATCATAGTCATCGCTTGCTACTGTATTAAGATCTACCTCTACCTTATTTTGTGATGCATTGTAGGAATCTACAACTTTTGAAATATAATTTTCTTCATCGCTCCAGATATAGAAAGAAAGCTTTACCTTATCCCCGCTGGCTGAAGCTGCTTCTGATGCTGACGCGTCTGATGATGCTGTCTCTGATGAGGCCTCGGATGTTGCTGACGTTCCCGTCTGCCCCGCCGAAGTTCCGGTTTCTGCGGATGATCCGCAGCCTGCCAGACCAGCAGTCATCATTGCTGATAACGAAATTGCCATTAGCCGTCTGAACATTTTACTCTTCATTTTAACCTCCCTGGAATTTCAACTGTTGTATCTGTTAATATTTCTTACAACAATTATTCTAGTAATAATGGAGGTTTCCGAACAGGTTGATATTTTATCCACCCTGCCGGCTGATGCACATATTTCGTTTCCGTTCCCTCACCCGCAGAACGTCTCTACACTGTCCAGCACTGCCTGTCCGGAAAGAACTCTGATCCAGATCAGTGAATTTCTGCTTTCATGAAATTCCCACGTTTTCAGTCCCTCTGAATCTTCCTGCGTAAAAGCATGCAGGCTGCAGAATCCGATTTTTCTTCCATCCTGCAGTATCTCAAGTTCAGTATCTTCTTCCGCTGCAATTTTCAGGTGCATACTGTCCCCCTGGAAGATATTGTTTATCTCATATTCCACAATGCTTCCTTTGAAAAGCCTGAGTGCCATTTTTTCCCAGCCGCTGTCAAAGCCGTAGCCCTGCTTTCGATCCGGATAATAGCAGCAGGGTTCAGGTTTATTGTCCTGCGCACACCAGTCATAATCCATTCCTCTGATGCTGCAGCCTGCCTGGCGAAATACCGCATGTGTAACCTCCTCATGAAGGTCACAGTTCTGGATCCTGATATTTTCAAGAAACTGATCCAGGATCTGCTGTGCCTTCTGTCTGTCCGGTTTTTTCCCGCCCTTTGCATAATTCAGAATCAACTGCCAGTCTTCGGGCACTCTGATACTGCAGGGTGAATTGAAACCGTCCATCTTTTTCCATGTCCAGAGATTATACCCGATGCCAAGCCGTGCCGAAAGCGTATACATCGCCGTATACCATTCCAGTGACCCTTCACCCGTTTCTCCCATCCAGAGCGGACAGTTCAATCGCTGCGCAGCCGTAATATATTTGGCAAACGATTCCTTTTGTGGGAAGCATCCATATCTGTGAAAACTAATCACCATCCGGTCATCATAGCGCTGATCGAATATATCAGTTTCTGATGCCCAGTGACTCCCTTCCAATGTCACCAGATGTTTATGGTCAACACTGCGAATTGCTGCAATTGCGCACTTATAAAACTTCTGCAGTTTTGGTACAAGATAATCCACATTGGAATCATTCTCATTTCGCTGCGGGCGGATCGGTTCATTCAAAAGATCATACCCTCCGACAATCCACCTGTCCTTATATCTTCTGGCTATTTTTTTCCACAGGGCAATCCCCAGGTCAAAAAAGCACTGTTTCATAAAAAGCTCTGGGATGTCCTCCCTGCTGTCATCAATATTAGCACCGGTCTGACCGCCCGGCGCTGCATGCAGATCCAGGATTACATACAGCTTATATTTCTCACACCAGTCAATTACACGATCAAGCAGCAAAAAGCCATCTTCCCTAAAACATGGCTCTTCGGTACCTTCTTCCATCATCCCTCTCCATGAAATCGGAATACGCACCGAATTATAGCCCAGCTCCGCCATATATTGAATGTCCGTCTCTGTCACATAATTTTCTCTGTATTTTTTCCAGAAATCTGCCGCATATGTATCTCCTGTAAGTTCCCGGATAACCTTCTCTATTTTCCACGGACGGTCAAATTCCGGTAAATCGTGCGACTGCCACATGTATCCCTCACACAGCAGCCAGTTACCCAGTCCCCAGCCTGAAAGCAGAATTTTCTGCCCTTTTCCGTTCACAATATCCTTGCCTCTGACATCCAGAAATCCATCCACACGGGTTCTGTTTAACTCTTCTCTCATATTCCTCCTCTGACCAATAGCCTGAAGCTGCCTATTCTGCTTTTTTTACCGATCTTCCCATCAAAAGCTCTGTCTGAAGCAGTCTGCAGGTTCTCCCCTCCTGCTTCTCCAGCCGGTTGATCAATGTCTGCGCCAGCATGACTCCGATCTCGTAGACCGGCTGTTTTACGGTTGTAAGACGCGGCGTTCCCAGCAGATGATGCCCCAGTCCATCATATCCCATTACAGAAATGTCCTCCGGCACTCTCAGTCCGCACTCTGCAATTGCATTCTCCACGCCGACTGCGATTGTATCTGTAGCACAGAAAAATGCAGTATATCGGTTCTTTTTCAATATTTCCCTGGCAGTCTCATATCCACTCTGCACCTGATTGGTACAGAAAAAAACATTTGAAGGATCGTATCCACAGCCGCTTTCCTCCATTGCCTGTCGATATCCTTCCTGTCTGTCTCTGACATAATCCTTATCTTCCGCAATATTAAGCATTGCAATACTCCGATGACCTCTTTGAATCAGATACCCGACACCACTTTTAGCTCCGCTTATATTATCCACATCAATGCAGTCTACATCGACAATATCCGTATGGCCAAACAGTGCAATGCTTCTTTTCCGCTCTTTTGCATACTCATAGAATTCAAAGATTTCATTCCGCAGAATTCCGGTCACGATATAGCCGTCACAGATATGCTCTGTTTTCCGGCTTCTGAGAATCAGAAATGAATACATATGTCTGCTGAGCGCTTCACTTGCGCCTGCAATAAACTGCATCATAAAAGGATCAGTCAGCTCAATATTTTCAGGGATGTAGATATCAATAATTCTGCTCTTTCTGGTAATCAGATTCCTCGCGGCAACATTTGGAATATACTTCAGTTCCGCCATTGCCTTTTTAACTTTTTCTCTGGTTTCTTCCTTTACAGAATTCTGATGATTGATCACCCTGGATACCGTAATCGGTGCAACCCCTGCCAGTCTGGCAACTTCCTTTAATGTAACAGAAGTATCTGTAACATCATCTTTTATCATTTTTCACCTCATACTGAGCACCTGATATCCTGCCGCTTCTGCAAAATGGTTGCGTTACCATTTTGTAAATCAATATAGCATTACAAAAAACGATAATCAATAACAGGCATGTTTCTACCTGTCATTTTCATCGTTTTGCATATGGTAATGTTATCATTTCTGGTTATTTTTTAAAATCACTTCCAGATCATCAAGCGGTATCGCAGGACTGAACAGATATCCCTGATATTCCCTGCATCCGATCTCAGAAAGTTTATTCATCTGTTCATCTGTTTCCACATATTCAGCAAGGACCGTAAAACCTGCTGTTTTTGACAGGTAAACGATAGAATCAATGATCTTTTCGGTTTTGACATCGTGCAGAAGCTGCCGTGAAAGACATCCATCCAGTTTTACCTGATCGAAGTCTCCATTCTGCAGATATTGCAACGAAGTATGTCCCATTGAAAAATCATCGATTGACAGGCAAAATCCTGCTTTCTTAAGCCGCTCCAGATTATCCCGCATGGTTTCATCCGCATTGAATTCACTTTGCTCTGTAATTTCAATATAAACTTTTCTTCCGCTTTTCAGAAGTGCTCCGAATTCGTTAATCAGAAAATCTGTAAATGAGCTTTCCTTCACGGTTAATGCCGTAATGTTGACACTGATCTGCAGGTTTCCGGTATGCTCCATATCTGCCTTTACCTGCCCGAAGACATATTTCTCCAACGTTTCCAGAAATCCGCCCTCTTCTGCAAGTTCAAAAATGAGCGGCGGATAAATAAATCCCAGATCAGAATGTTTCCAGCGAATCAGTGCTTCTGCTCCGAACATATGGTGCTTGCAGTCAAACTGCGGCTGATAATACATTTTCAGTTTCTGTCCATCAATTTCCTGCCGTAAATCCCGGATCAGTCTTCTCGCCATACTTCCGATGCTTCCTTCCATTTCCACCAGCCTGATGGCACGGCCATGCTGCTCAGCATCCGCATATATCTTCACTACCGCATTCAGCTCTTCTCTGTCTGCATGCTCCTTATACTCATCATGAATATGAACAAAGGGTTTGTATATTATTACGCCTGTCAGCAGAATAATCAGCTGCAGTATTGATCCCCTGACAGATCCCGTTGCCAGGTATCCGCTCCAGAAAACCGGAACTGTCCAGGTAACAAAATGTGTAGTAAGCGGAACAAGCTTCAGCATCATAGCCGCTGTGCTGATCAGAAATGCGACAATCGGTGTCAGCAGAAACGGAATCAGCATGATTGGATTAAATACAACCGGGAATCCGAATACCATAATCTCACTGATATTGAAAAGTATGGGAACAGAAGCTGCTTTTGCCAGTGTTCTGGAGCTTTTTCTTTTGCTGAACAGTAATACTGCAATCAACAGAGACATAGAGTTACCGACTCCGCCAATCAATGTGAAACAGTCAAAAAACTGTTTGGTGAAAATTCTTGTTGGCAATTGTCCTGCTGCCGCCGCTGCAATATTCACTTTTGATGCCGGATCAAAAATATTCACATTCATTATGCCAAGTGCATCACTGCCCTGAATTCCAAAGAACCACAGCAGATTTTCCAAAAATACAAACAACAGAGACGTCCGGAAACTTTCTTCTGCCCCCTTATAAAGATTGCAGAATATCATATTCATCAGATCCCAGTAGTTATCTGCACCCGTGAGCAGACAGATGATCCACTGTACCATCGAAAACAGAATAACAACTGCAGCAGCCGGTGCTATTGCCTCAACTGCTTGATTAAGATGTTCATCTGCTCCATCCGATAACCACCTGCGGTGTCCCATTATTTTGCCGAATCTGATATAAACTGCAGAAGATAACACTCCGCACAGAATTGCCAGAAACATACCTGATGCCCCCAGTGAGGCATCATCAAACCCCGGTGTTGCAAAACCAACTGCAATAAAAAACGTGCAAAGGGATATCAGCGGCATCATTGCTGCTTTCCCGGACCGACAATTTTCTTCCCCGCAGACATTATATCCGATTGAAATACAGGTATATACTGACAGCATTCCAAACGTTGCATTTTCCAGTGTATTGAGAACTGACAGCCATATTGTATGCTCTGACCCGCCAATCAGCTTCTGATATGCCGGAACCGGAAGATTCATCAGTAAAAGCGAAAAAGAACTGATCATGATAATGGGAATGATCATGACAAGTCCTCTTCTGATTGCCTTTATCCAGGTATTATTTTCAATTCTGAAACAGGTCTTTACAATTTTGTCCGTCACGCTGTCTCTCCTGTCCTGACTTTTATCAGTACAAATCTGTCTGTTGCAACATATATCTGATAATATCATAGCATGATTTCGAATTAAGTCACATGTTTTATTCTCTCAAAACAGCTTGATTTTCAGAATAAGATCTGCCGGTATTTCATTTATCATACCGACAGATCTGAATAGGTATAAATAAGCAGGGTCAAGTAACAGAAGAACACGTAGCCGTACCTGCTTATTCATACAGAATATTTATTTCGCAGAATCTGTATTTCCATCTCTGCAATACGTTTTGCTGCTGTCACCGATGATATAGTTATCTGTCTGTGCATCTTTGCCATTATTAAAAATCATTCGAAGATCTGATGCAGCTGCCGTTGAAATCGTAACGCTCCACCAGCCATCCCCGTCAGACACCATGGCTTTTCCAGGCCAGTCTCCGAGATACTTCGTTCCAGAACCGTCCTGCCATGCATAGGCGCTTACGCTGTCCCAGTTTCCGGTGTTATAAAAATGCACCGTCATCTCTGCTTCCTGCTGTTCCGGTTCCGTCGCAGTACCGGCATCCCCTGAAGATGTTGCCTCTGTAGCAGCTGAAGAAGCCTCTGCTTTTTTTCCAGCATTCTCTGAAGCCGCTGCGGTAGTCACTCCGATCGCTTTCAGAAGCTCTTCTCTGGATACATAACGCTCTGTATTTTCTGCGGACAGATACACTTTGGAATCATCCGGCAGATTCAGATCCTGCGTCTGCTGATTTCCGGTCTGATTATCATTGAAAATAATCTTAGTTTCTGATGTCGGTTTCTGTGGAAGTGTTGCTTTCCACCAGCCCTCCCCAAGGTTTATTGCCTTCGTCCCCGGCCAGCCTCCCAGAAGTTTATCCGATCCATTCCAGGAATATGCCGCAACATCACTCCAGTTCTTACTGTTATAGAAATATACATCAACCGGTGTTTTCTCTGTCGGCTTCTGACTTTCCTCCATTGCTTTCAGTGCAGCCTCTGTCGTAGCATACGCCGTACTGCATTTTCCATACATGTATTTATTGTCTGCACTGGAAATCTTGGTATCCATTGTCTGCTGACCATTATTGTTATTATTGAAAATAATCCACAGACTGCTCGATGGCATCGCCGGAATCGTTGCCTTGTACCAGTTCTCACCGATTTCAGGCGCCGCTTCTGCTGTCTTTCCCGGCCATCCGCCAAAATACTGATCTCCTGTGTTCCAACTGTATGCATATACCTCATCCCAGCCAAGATTATTATAATAATATACTGTAGTTGCACCCTCTGTCAGTCCGACTGCCGCAAGTGCTTCTTCCTTACTTGCATACCCTTTGGTTACGCCTTTTGCAAAGTATACATTCTTCTGCTCATTCAGTTGAAGGTCACCTGTCTGTTTAGCACCATCCTTGACATCACTGTTGAAAATAAGATAAAGATCGTCGGATGCTGCTGCCGGAATATCCACATGCCACCAGCCATTTCCTTCATTTACGCAGAGTTTTCCCGGCCATCCGCCAAGATACTCTGTACTTCCGCCCTTAAGATAGGTATATGCTCCGACATTATCCCAGCAGTCCGCATTATAGAAATAAACTCTGGTCTTTACCACCTGCATCGCTTCTTCTGCTTCATCCTTTGTAGCAAAAGCCTGTGTGCCTGCAAAATAGAGTTTCGAAATTTCAAACGGATAAGTAATTGTATTATTTCCGCCATCGCTGAATGTGATTTCCGTTTGTCCGGTTATCTTAATCGCTGCTCTCCACCAGCCGTTTCCATCATCTGTTGCCTTTATGGAGCCGTTAACCATAACGGATGCCCACTTCTGTGCATTATAGAAATGAACTGTCGCATAGGAAGCTGCTGACTTCTCATACAGTACCACGACTGATCTGGCCGGAAGAAGTCCGCTGAGCACACCATCTGTTACAGTAAATACAGAATCATCGTCCGTCATGTTGATATAAATGCCATCTTCCAGATTAATCTTTGTGTCAATCGGATATGCAGTATCTGCACCATTGACAATTACCACGCCCTTGCTGCCTCTTTCGATCATCAGAACCGAAGAATTGCCATCCGGATTGGCCAGATATTCCTTTTCCCCGGTCATTGCCTTTCTGAATTTATTGACAGCAACGACTTCATCATCACGATAGTTGTTATCACCGGCGATTCCCAGAATATTATCACCGTACTGACTGCTCGTGCTGCTGCCCTGCGGACGGCTGAAGAACAGCGGTGTTCCTGACTCTCTGGCGCCGATAATTGCCCAGCCAAGCACCACATCCTGATCATCCATCTGGTTCCATGTTCCATCATTACAATAGTTGTCGTGGGATTCTACCCAGGTAACCAGATGATCCGTATTGATTTCATCCCCTACCTTATAATCCATGACTTTACCTGTGAGATAATTATCACTCTCTACTGCACTGCGGATCTGTCCGCCATAATTACTGGCTGTGGTAGCACCGATCTCTTTTACACACTCTGCCAGAACTGCATTGGAGCTGCCCTGCAGCACTTCTCCGTAATTGAAAATGTCAGCTGCATCCGTGATATCTCCGGTCACTCTCTGCCAGAAATTATTCGTTACTCCATCCGGTCTGTCATCCGTAGACAGTCCGATATGCTTTGCAGAATCATAACGGAATCCATCCGCACCGTCTGCAATACATTCATCCAGAAACTTTATGAAATAGTTTTGAAATGCCGGATTCTCCGTATCAATATCCGGAAGCCCGCCGACTTCATATCTGGTACATTGATATCTGTTGTCATAATCCGTGCATCCTGTAAATCCGGTATCATGATATAGTTTATCCCAGCCGCCGGCTGCATTTACCAGATTCATGGATATCTGATCCTTTACCGGTGTGGTATGATTGGGAACCACATCGACAATAATCTTGATACCTTTCTTCTCCGCTTCCGTGCACATTGTCTTAAATTCAGCCTCTGTACCCAGCTGATAATTGCCAATGGTGAAATCGGTGGGCTGGTAATGATAATACCAATGGCCATCTCCACCAAGCGTCATCGTCTTATTGGTATCCAGACATGCCTGAATGGGAGAAGTCTGCACCGCCGTATAGCCTGCATCTGCAATTTCATCCAGATGATCCGTAATCGTATCAAAGGACCAGCAGAATGCCTGCAAAATCGTACCATCCTGAATATACTGATATGAATCTTCAGATGGTACCATACCAGGTGTTGCCGGTGAGGCCGGTGTCGCCGTTGGTGCAGTACTGCCGGAAGCCGTACCGGATGAACCGGTGGAATCCTGCGCCTGACTGCTCTGTCCTGATGTTGTCTTCTCGGTATTGTTTCCGGTAACGTTGCCATTTTCTACCGCAGAAACAGCAACCGTAGTTTTTCTCTTTTTTCCAAGTACATCACCGGTTCCGGAGTTCTCCGTTCCGCTTATTGCTGTACTCTTCCCTATTGCCGCGTTACTGTTTTTATTGCCTTTTTCACGATCCTGCGTATTTTTTTTTGCATTTTTCTTGGAAACGTTTCCGTCAGAAGTCAAAAAAATGTGACTTCTGGATGCTCCCAGAACTGCCTGATCCTGTGAATCTGCTGCAGATGACGTTGATGCCGATATCTGCGCTGCTGCCTGCTGCAATGTACTGCTTTCTGAAGCAGCCTGTGAACTCTGTAATGATGCCTGCTGTGATGAACCGGCTCCTGCCCCCGTACCTTTTCCCTGCAGCGCACATCCTCCGCTCAGAACCATTACCGCAGTTGCAATTGCCAGAACTGTACTGCCATATCTGTGCCTTTTTACTCCCCAGTCTCCTTTCATATTTCACCTCTCCCTATTATTTTGAGCCCATCATTTCATTGACAATAAAACACCGCCCGAATAACCCAAAATGACGAAAGTATATCCCCATACTCTCGTCATTTAGTTGATTTGATCATTTATAATCTCATCATTATTCTTTTGTTGTATTATATGCTCATTTCTTCCTGGCTCACTCATTTCATTATAGTAATTCTGTACAATGTGTCAATAAGCTATTTTTCCATCCAGCGCTGCCTGATCACAAAAGCTGCAGACTTAGGCTGACGCTCTCTGGTAAAAATCCCTTTTTTATTGCCGTCAATTCTCTGCACGGTATAACCAGTCATGAAATCTGCAAAACACCAGATATGCTCGCCGATTACAAAATCGCAACTGTCAATTGCACGGTTATTCTCCTTCAGAAACTCTACCTGATATTCTTCTGAAAACATGACCTCCGGAAGCTTGTGCAGTCCGGCAATCGTATCTGCCCCGTATTCCGTTACCAGTACCGGTTTATGATATTTTTCACGCCAGTTTTCAAGGTCCTTTTTCATCTTCGGATATACCACTTCAATTCTGCCGCAGTCCGAATACCATGAATAATAACGATTAACAGATACCACATCAAGAAGCTGTGAGATCTGATCTTCTGCAACATCCACGCACATGGTGGATGTCACCGGTCTTGTCGGGTCAAGTGCCCGGATATGCGCACAGATCCTGCTGAAATAGGGAAGTGCTTCTTCATCACTTGTATGTGCCTCATTGGCAACACTCCACATCACAACACACGCATGATTCTTATCCCGTTCATACAGCTCGGTCAGTGTCTGCATATGATATGCACAGGTTTCTTCGTTCACACGCTCTGCAGTAAATACTTTATGTGTATCAAAAAAACACATACCGACTGCAGGTACCTCATCAATAACCACAAGACCCTGCCGATCTGCCATCTGCATCAATTCCTCCGAATATGGATAATGTGATGTTCTGAAGGAATTGGCATGAATCCATTTCATCAATTCAAAATCCCGCACATTCAGAACCTGATCCAGTCCCTTCCCTCTGATATCACTGTCCTCATGCTTTCCAAATCCCTTGAAATAGAATGGTTTTCCATTAATCAGGAACTGCCGATCCGTCACCCGTATCGTGCGGATCCCGACAGGAAGTGTATAATGATCTGTCTCTGCATAAATTTCCAGATCATAAAGATATGCTTTCCCCGGATTCCACAAATGTGCCTTTTGCACGCGCAGTATTCCACTGGTTCCTTCCGCACTGGCGACAATGCTGCCCTGTGCATCTGTCAGCGTAACATGAATCTGCGCATCTGCTTCTGCCGAATAATGGATCAGACCATCTTCACCATCTGTTTCTGTTGTTACACAGATATCATGAATATATGCCATGGGTGTGGTATATATTTTTACCGGTCTGTGAATCCCCGCATAATTAAAAAAATCAAAATGCATTTCCTGCTCATGCCTGGTTTCTCCGGTAAATTCATCCTGTACAATTCTGTGTTCTCCGCAAGGCAGACATGTCCAGTCAAGAAGATTACTGACGGCAACAGTCAGACGGTTTTTACCCGGCTGAAGTGCTTCTGTGATTTCATGTTCAAATGGAAGGAACCCTCCCTTATGTCTCATCAGTTCATCACCATTAAGGTAGACCACCGCATGATGTGTTACACTGCCAAACCGCAGTACAATGCGTTCCTCTTTCCATCTGTCCGGAACATAAAATTCCTTCTCATACCATACCCACCCGACATGATCCCGAAGGCTTCTGTCTGTTGTAACATCGTTATAACTGGCTGGAACCGGCATCTCAATCGTATGTACAAGCGGTTTTCGATACCATTTTTCATGAAACCCTTCCTCTTCCTTTTCTTCTTTCCTGAATTCCCATATTCCGCTCAGATCCATAACCTGACGTATTTCGTTTTCCACAGGATATAACATATTCTGCCTCCATGGCGTTCCGCATTTTTCTTTTTATAAAAGACATTACTATTTTACTTTATTGACTGTTCTTCCATAATATCCTATCATGCGTAATATATAACATATCCTGTTATTTTTGCATGTGCCTCTGATCCGGCACGGAAATGTGAGCATTCATGATTACAATACGAAACGGCGGATGTGCCGCCAGGCATCCGAGTACATTTATTCTGTCACGTCCAAACGGTCTTCCTGTATATGAGCTTCTGATCGTAAGAACCTGCGGAGATTTTACTGTCGGAAACTGCTTTTATCATGTTCTTCCCGGAACCGCCATCATCTTTTCTCCCTTTATGCCCTATTACTATCAGAATCCTTCCGGCATCTATATGGATGACTGGCTTCATTTTGAAACTGACGCTCCTGATCTTTTCCTGAAGGCAGGTGTTCCAACCGATCAGCCGATTCAGCTTCCAGGTACAGATCTGTATACCTTCCTGATTCATCAGCTCCTATGGGAAACTTCCTATGGAGATTCTTCTGCAAAGCAGGAAAATACGGACTGTCTGTTTCAGCTCCTGCTGAATCACCTGCATTCGCTTACCGTTTCTGCAGCAAATGCCGCACGTCCCTCCTCTCCGTATCATGAAGCACTCCAGCTGCTGCGTCTGGACCTGCAAAACGCCATGTTTCATCAGCCCTCGATCGAAAAATGCGCAAAAAAAATGGGCATCAGCCCCTCTTACTTTCAGCATCTGTATCATGATTTTTTCGGGATTTCGTTTCAGAAAGATTTGATCCGCATGCGGCTTGATCTGGCAAAGCATACACTGATCAATACTGATCTTACACTTCACCAGATTGCAGAGCTGTGCGGTTATTCCACCGATGTACACTTCTACCGCCAGTTTCGTCAGATTACCGGCATTACCCCTGCGCAGTACCGGAAAGCGCAGGAATAATGCCGAGATTATATTCTACACAGGTGCTGCAATGATAATCGTCCAGCGTACTGAGATCAAGCGTCAACTTCGCTGATCCGTACTTGCAACCTGCGACATCATATTTGCCCCATTTAGGAGTCTGGAAACTGTATTTTGTTTTCAGGTTTACTTTATTCTTCCCAAAAAGCAAATAAAGTGACAGAAAAATATCCTTTAAGAATACTTTTTGTCACCTTTGCGCAAATGTATAAAATTATCGCACTATCACTATTATATCGACTCTACAGCCATTCCCCGTTCTTCCGGATATATACACGCTTTACCGCCTCAATTGCCGTCGCATACAGTAGCAGAATCAATACCAGCAACCCATAATAGCCCATCGGCATAACTGCAAAATGAAAGCTGACAATCGGATGCAGTACATATGGTACAAATAACGCTGCCACAATCCCGCAGAAAGAAGAAAAAATCATCCGGATATCTGCACAGGACTGTATAAACGGAACTTTAGAGGTACGGATAAAGTGTACAATCAACGTCTGTGAGATCAGTCCCTCCATAAACCATCCTGTCTGAAACAGTACCTGCTGATCTGCACTGCAATATCCCAGCACAAACCACAGCACTGCAAATGTCAGCACATCAAACACGCTGGATACCGGTCCGAGTACGTTCATAAAATGTGAAAGACTACGCGTGTCCCATCTTTTTGGTTTTTGCATAAATTCGCTGTCCACGTTATCCCACGGAATTGCAATCTGTGTAAAATCATAGATCAGATTCTGAATCAGCATCTGAATTGGAATCATAGGCAGAAACGGAAGGAAAATACTCGCCACCAGTACTGAAAAAACATTGCCGAAATTCCCGGAAAGCGCCATTTTCATATACTTCATGATATTGCCGTAAATACGTCTGCCTTCATACACACCGTCTTTAAGTACAGACAGACTTTTTTCCAGAAGAATAATATCGCTGCTTTCCTTTGCAACATCTGTCGCTGTATCCACCGAAATTCCCACATCTGCATGCCGCAGGGAAGGTGCATCATTTACACCATCACCCATATACCCCACTACATGACCATTCGCACGAAGTGCATCCACAACGCGCTGTTTCTGCATGGGTGCCAGTCTAGCAAAAATATTGGTGCATTCAACCGCCCCTTTCAGTGCCGCATCATCAAGCGCTTCGACCTGCTCTCCTGTCATGGACTTTCCCCTGCGTATTCCAACCTGCCCGCAGATATTAGCAACAACCGGCTCAGCATCACCGGACAGTACCTTCACATCAACACCTGCCTCATATAACGCACTGACTGCCTTCTCCACATCCGGTTTGGGCGGATCCAGGAAAGCCACATACCCAAGGAATGTCATGTCCTTCTCATCTGCTCCACTGAAGGTGGAAACATCGATCTGTTCATGCTTTTCTGCCACGGCGATGACATGCATTCCCTCTTCACCAAGTGCTGCCGCATTCTGCAGAATTTTCTGCCTGCCATCCTCTCCAAGCGGCACATTATTTTCATCCTGACGCACAAAGGTACAGATCCTGACAATTTCCTCTGCTGCTCCCTTGGAGATCAACCAGTGCTGTCCATCACTTCCCTGAATAACAACGCTCATCCTTCTGCGATCATAATCGAACGGAATTTCATCTATTTTTGTATAATCCGTCACATCCGTTCTGACACCGTTTTTTTCTCCATATTCCAGCACTGCATGATCAATCAGATTCTTGATTCCGGTAGAAAAATAACTGTTCAGATAAACATAGTCCAGAACCCTCCGGTCCTGTCTGCCATCTGCATCAAGATAGCGTTGCAGTACAATATCATCCGCCGTCAACGTACCTGTTTTATCCGTGCAAAGGACATCAATTGCGCCCAGATTCTGAATTGCAGAAAGATTTTTGACAATCGTTTTCTTCTGTGCCAGAAACTGAGCCCCTCGTGAAAGCGTTGCATTGACGATCATCGGCAGCATACCCGGTGTAATTCCCACTGCCACGGAAATACTGAACATGAAAGCAGAAAGCCAGTCCTTTTTGACAAAACCGTTTATGACAAATACGCACAGCACAATAATGATCATATAACGCAGCATGGTCCTGGTAATAACGTCCAGCCCTTTTTCAAAATTGGTCTTTCCCTTGCTGCTCTCCACTGCCACAGAAATACTGCCAAGGTAAGTCTGCCGCCCGGTCTGAATGACCACACCGACACCGGAACCGGAGCGTACATCGCACCCCATCAGGCAGATATTTTCAAGCTCCGCGGAATCTTTTGAAGTATCGCACGGTCCTGCCTTTTTTTCCACAGGAAGAGATTCTCCCGTAAACATGGACTGCGATATGAAAAGATCACGTGCAGACAGCAGATACAGATCTGCCGGAACGATACTGCCACTGCCAAGCTCGATAATATCTCCGGCCACCACCTGATCCAGATCTGCCTTTACCGTTTTTCCATCTCTTCGGACATCCACATGCGAATGAATCATGGTACGCAGCTTCTCACTCGCAAGATAAGCATTATAATCCTGCACAAAACGGATAACTGCGCTGATTACCGCCAGCAGAAAAATAATTCCGGCACCCAGCCTGTCCTTCAGAAAAAAAGAGACAACACCCAGAAACAACAACACCAGAATGAATTCATCCAGAAATGATTTCAGCAGGAAAACATACCATGGTGTCTTCCTGCTGCTCTGAACCTGATTGGGTCCATACTGTTCCAGTCGCTCCTGTGCTTCTGCAGCAGAAAGTCCTGCTGAATCTGTCTTAAATGCAGACAGTACCTCTGCTTCCTTCATTGCTGCATATTTTCTGTACACAGCTTCCAGCTGTGCACTCGCCCTCTGACTTTTTGCGTTTTTCATTTCATTCCTCCCTGTACGGTCACAATGAAATCATTTATTAATGCAATATACTATTTTATCGTATCACCCACATTTTTTTACGCAATACTGTATCTCCGAAATTTCAGCTCACCTTTCCCAGTTGATCTTCTTCTCATAATATTTCTGCCACGGATCTTTTGAGCCCGCGAGTCTTGAATTGACACGCAGCAGGTATCTTCCGTTTCTGCCCGGAGCAAAAATGCAATCCTGGTCTGCTGAATACGGTCTGATCTCCTTGAATTTCCGGCTGTCTCTATCCCATTCTTCAAACTCATACTCTACCTTTACATCCGGTCCCGTATATGCTTTTGCGTGCAGCACAGTCATTCCGTTTTTCTGTCTGGTCACAAAATTCACACATGCGATATAGTTCATATTCTTCAGATATTCGGCTTCCGTATAGAAAAGTGAAGATACGTTTTCTCCTTTTTCACGCATCTGCAGAAAAGTACCGATTGCCTTACTGAATGCTGTTGCGCCTGTTGTATTCATATGCTCATGATCCCGGAAATAGCTCTGCTTTGCTGTGAAAAGGACCGGCTTTATCATATTGAAATCATAATATTCACCGCCGTTATCGCGGCACACCTGTGTCAGTTTCTGCTGCTTTTCAAAATAGCTCTTTCCGTAAGCAACCACATACAGATCCGGCTGCGCCACTTCAATCACATAAAGCTTTACCTGATTTTTCCTGCACAGCTGACAGATTTTAGCCAGTTCCTCATAAGAACTCTGATCAAACTTCTCATGCCTTCCCACACCGGTTACATCTGTCCCCATCCGGTTAATATTCATCCGACCGGAACTGGGCAGAAACCCGTTTGCCGTATATTCCGGTGTTTTATGAAACTCATTGGTAATTCTGCCTGCAATGTTCTTCTTCAGTTCTTCCCCGGACATTCCACAGTGATCATAAATCCATGGAAAAAAGTAATTGATGGAGCTTTCAGAATACAGATGCTCCGGATCAAGCAAAAATGTCAGATGATTCTGCAGTCTGTCCTTTGCACTTCCATATGTGTTTTTGGCCCGGTAAAATGCAACCTCCGCACCAAGACTCTGTTTCTTCTGCATGGAAAAATAACCAAACCCCAGAATCGCCATCTTAATATGATGATCACGGATGGCCGTTTCAATTGCTGTATAGGATTCCGACAGCATCTGTCCATTCGTTCCCATATTATAAGCTTTGATTCCTGCAAGAGGATCAATGATGGAAGGATTCATGGAAGCATGACAAAGAGAAGAACCTACAAATACAGCTGTCAGATCCTTCTGATAATTATATCCCTCCCACATATTGGCACTGGTCGAATTTTTGGCCGGCTCAAGTGCAAAAGTAAGTGCCTGATTCAGCAGACAGATCACCAGAATCAACAGCACAGGAAATCTCATTTTTTTAAAACGCCGCATACATGAAGCCTCCTGTCGGAGTTGTAAATACAAATGACCAGAGTACCAGCATAATCACGCCTGTATATAGAACCAGGCGGAATAGTGTTTTCTGTCTGATCAGTACTCCTTCCACATCTATTTTTCTTTCCTTTAAAACGCTGACCACAAATACCAGAATGCAGCCGGTCAGAGCAAACGCATAAGGTCTCAGAAGATAATTCATATTATATCCGCGAAGAACCCGCATGAATAAATCCGCACGAAAATTCACAAATGTATTGCGGAAACAGATCAGGCAATAACCCGGATTGATAATCCGGTCAAAATACCATCCGACATTTACAATCAGGAATGTCCTGAGAATCCGGAATACATAAAAACCCTTGCTTTCTGTCCGCAGATGAAGTCTGTTCGAAATTCCATTAAACGCAGGTGCCAGCAGATCACTCGCCGCAATTACTGCACCGTTATAAAGTCCCCAAAGAATATTATGCATTGCCGCACCATGCCAGAGTCCGACAATAAAGAATACCAACAGGTTAGCAACACATGCGGGAAGTGTCCGTCCCATATGTTTGCCCAGGTGTTTACCTGCCCATTTACCAAACTTCTGCATCAGCGAAGTCAGCGCAAACGGATAAAAGACATAGTCGCGCATCCACTGTCCGAGTGTGATATGCCAGCGTCTCCAGAAATCGGCCAGCGATACGGAAAAATAAGGCTGCCGAAAGTTCGGTGTCATATGAATGTCAAAAAGCTGTGCAATTCCCAGCACCATGTCGATTCCGCCGGAAAAGTCCATATACTGCTGGACGGAATACAGTAGGATTCCAAACACAACAACAGATCCGGGAATGTCTGGATTCGTCGTATCAAAGATCTTCGAAATACTGCCTGCCAGTGAATCGGCAATGGCATACTTTTTCATAATACCAAATCCAATGACCAGAAATGCTCTCTGAAAGTTCTCATATTTCAGACTGTGCTTTTCATACAGCTGTACTGCCAGCGCATCGAAGCGGTTAATCGGCCCCTGAATCAGCTGTGGGAAAAAGGATACGAACAGCAGATATTTTGCAAAATTGCGCTCCGGCTCATATTTACCGTTATAGGTATCAATCAGGTACCCGGTTGCCTGGAAGGTATAGAACGAAATCCCAAGCGGAAGCAGAATATGACTCTTAAAACGCACCAGTTCACTCAGGCGGAACATGCCGATAATTTCATTCCAGTATTTCAGATATCCCAGAACGCCAAAACAACAGAGAAGTCCCAGAAGCAGCACCACCCGCTTTTTCTTCTGACAGATCACCTTCAGTTTCTTTTTGGCCTCATGATCCAGTCCCGGCAGTTTCTTCTGTTCTTTATACTGCTGATTAAACCGGGCAAAAAACAGGCCGCAGGCCCAGGTTGCTGCTGCAGTTACCATAATGAAGGCAAGATGGCTGATTCCGCTGTACGCATAGAAAACAAGACTGGCCATCAGCAGCACGGTCCATTGAAACCGCGGTGCGATGCGTCCAGCCAGATAATATACTGCAATTGTAATAATCAAAAATATAAGAAAGAAAAGTGAATAGAGCTGCATATCGCACATCCCCGATCATCCGTCATGTCATACTTTCATGCAGAGTTTCCCTGCATTTATTCATATTAATTCCGGATTATTAAGATTTGCGATACAGAATTCTAAAGATTTCTAAAGATTTTAAAGGCATCTTTTCAGATTATCAGAATTCCTTCCGGCACCGCCTCCGCCATGCGGACGTATCCCTCCTTCGAAGGATGAAGGTGATCTCCACTGTCGCATCCTTTCGCAAATGCCTTCGGATTGTGCGGATCACGGATCGCCAGATCAAAATCAATACAGCCATCAATCAGATCTGTTGTCCGGATCCAGTCATTATACGCATTCTTCAGATCTTCACGAAACGGTGCATACGTACGCCACCCTTCAATCGGCAGAAGGGTTCCGACATAAACTTTATAGCCATAGCTTCTCGCCTGCTCAATATATTTTTTCAGTCCGTTGGTCAGCTGCTGCACTGTCGGCAGATCGCTCATCGGCCGGAACGGATTCACATCGGTTCCCACCGGATGAATGATATCATTAATGCCCTGCTGGATGATCACCGTATCTGCTCCGTCCGTCGGCACTTCATGGTGAAACCGTTTGCTCCCCATAAGGCCATAGGACTGATAGGTCAGACAGCTGTACTGCCGCAGAATCCTGGAACCGCTCGTCGCACGTCTGATGATTGCCGTATGATCATAACCTTCTCTTCTGCAGCGTGCCATAAGATCATCCGGCCAGTCCTGCGCCGTGATGGAATCTCCGTAACACACAATCGTCCGGTTCTCATCCGCTGTTCTGACAGATACATTGCTCAGAAAATAGAAATAATGCGTCGGTCTTGAATCTTCAATTGAAATCTCCGGATTCTCCGTCTGATCTCCGGTTGCATAAAGTGCCTTGTTGGAAAACGGTCCGCAGGCATATACACAGGAGCGCATCTGTGTGAAATCTCCAAGATAAAAGCTGACATCAAAGGTATGCTGTGCCTGAATATCACAGGCAAGCTCATCAGATTCTGCTGCTTCTCCTGCCGGAATTGTGACAGCAGTGTCACCTTGAAACGTCACAGGCAGGAACTGTCCGCCGATCCGTATCGTTGTCCTGGTAATTGTAACTGCTTCCGTTCCGCAGTAATTATCATAGGTAATACGCAGGGCATCCCCTGCAAAATGTGAATAAACCGGATATCTCAGTGTAATATTTTTTCCATAGCTCTCAGGGCGGTTCTCACCGATGGATACAGCATTGCCCCAGATACTTGCATAATGACTCATAGTACTCCTTCCTGTCACTGTTATACTATACGCCCAATCATTTTGTGCTTGCAACCGGCGAATTTCTGTGCTAGATTACTATTTTGTAAATTAAATACTAAAAAACAATAAAGACATTAAATGTCACCCATCCACTGTCAGACGGAGGGGCGTCGTTTAATGTCTTTTTTTGTAAAAAAGGAGCGCAATATGCCAAAAACAAAGTTACAAAGCTTTTTCTTTACCACGATGATGGTGTTCTGTATGGTCTACTGTATGACCTGTTACACACTGTCTCTCAAATCAGGCAGTTTTTCGTGTCTCATAATGAAAGCTGCCATCCGTGAAATGTGGCCGGAGTATATCATTATATTCTGTCTTGTATTCTTCCTCGTTACAAAGCTTGCCATAAAACTTGCCTTTCGTCTGGTAACTCCCGGACAAGACAAACCGATTTTCATTACCCTGGCAATTCAGTGCATGACAGTCTGCCTCATGGTTCCCTCCGCGACACTGATCATTACCCTTCTTCATCTGGGATTTGTACCTTCTGTATGTACAATCTGGATTCAGAATCTTGTTCTGTGTTTTCCCATGGCACTCTGTCTTCAGCTTTTCTTCATCGGTCCTCTGGTTCGTTTCCTGTTCCGCACCATCATGAAAAGCTATGAAACAGTCCATACACATTCTGCAGAAAATGACACTGCAGCATAAATCACATTTACTTTATCCGTTGTGCAGGTTCAGCTTTACGCTTTTTCAGATTCTGTACTCCATGCTGCAAATTCCTGATCCGTACAGCTGACATAATGAATGCCCTCTACCAGATGCTGCGTGCCTTCATCATAATTAATGCCGGAGGTCCGGTAATCATACACTTCTGCTTTCCTCTTTTTCTCCACCACCGGATTCGGTGAAGGAATGGCGGAAAGAAGACTTCTGGTATACGGATGAATGGGATTTCGGAAAATTTCCTCCGTTGTGCCTGTTTCCAGCAGATGCCCCAGATGCAGAACACCGATTCTGTCCGAAATATACTTGACCATGGCAAGATCATGTGCAATGAACAGATAAGCAGTCCCTGTTTCCTTCTGAATATCCTTCATCAGATTGACCACCTGCGCCTGAATGGAAACATCCAGCGCGGATATACACTCATCTGCGATAATCAGCTTCGGGTTCATGATCAGTGCTCTGGCAATTCCGACACGCTGCCGCTGTCCGCCGGAGAACTGATGCGGATAACGGTCTGCATGTTCCGGTGCAAGTCCCACTTTTGCAAGAATGTTATGAATCTGCTCCTGTCTGTCTGCATGGCTGGTATAGGAATGATGAATATCCAGTCCTTCCCCTATAATATCTCCGACTTTCTTCCGCGGATTCAGGGACGCCATCGGATCCTGAAAGATCATCTGCATCTGCGTCCGCAGCCTTGCAGTGTCCTTTTTTCCCATAGAACCGCTGATGTCCATTCCGTCAAAAGAAATCTTTCCTGCCGTGGGATCATAGAGTCTGATCACGCTTCTGCCGATTGTAGACTTTCCAGAGCCGGATTCTCCGACCAGTCCGTATGTCTCCCCTGGAAAAATCTGAAAACTCACATCTTCAACTGCTTTCACCGTAAAGGTACTGCTGACTCTGAAGTGCTGCTTAAGTCCCTCTACTTTAAGAAGAGGCTCTTTTCTCTCTGTTTCATTCATGGATTCCTGCCTCCTGTTTCATGCGGTCGAGTCTTACGCGAAGTTCTGCCGGCATATCCACCCTGGGTGCTCTCGGATCCAGAAGCCAGGTTGCCGCATAGTGCGTATCCGTAATTTTAAACATCGGCGGCTGTGCCTTGTCATCCAGTTCCAGTGCAAAAGCATTTCTGGGAGCAAAAGCATCGCCTGCTTTTTCATGCAAAAGGTTCGGCGGAGACCCCGGTATGGTATAAAGTCTCTCATCTGCCGTATCCAGATCCGGCATGGCGGAAAGAAGTCCCCAGGTATAAGGATGTCTCGGATCATAAAAGATCTCATTGATTGTACCTTTTTCCACAATTTTGCCTGCATACATGACATTGACATAATCTGCCACTTTGGCGACCACACCAAGGTCATGCGTAATATAAATAACGGATATTCCGCGCTCTTTCTGTATTCTGCGGATCAGCTCAATGATTCTTGCCTGTATCGTGACATCCAGTGCTGTTGTCGGCTCATCGCAGATAAGCAGATCCGGATCACAGGCAAGCGCAATGGCGATGACAACTCTCTGACGCATTCCGCCGGATAACTGATGCGGATAGTTCTTCATCCTCTTTTCAGGATCTTCAATTCCAACTTCACGCAAAAGCTCTTCCGCCTTTTTCCATGCCTGCGCCTTGTCCACATGATAATGCCAGATCATGCCTTCTGTAATCTGCTTTCCTATGGTCATGGTCGGATCAAGGCTGGTCATCGGATCCTGAAATACCATGGAGATTCTTTTGCCGTTAATATGTCTGCGAATCCACTTTTTATCTTTCTCAAGTATATTCACCTTTGCAGGACTTCCATCCTGATGATGATAGTCAAATTCTATCGTCCCATGATTGACGGTTGCATTGGACGCCAGAATACCCATAGCCGCCTTCATGGTAACAGATTTACCCGATCCCGATTCACCTACAATGGCTACCGTTTCTCCCTTATGCAGTTCCACATCAATTCCACGAATCGCATGAACCATTCCGGCCGTTGTTTTAAAGGAAATATCAAGGTCATGAATTTCCAGTATTTTTTCTTTTTCTGTCTGATTCTGTTCCATCACCTGTCAGACCTCCTTCAGTTTCGGATCAAGAGCTTCACGCAGACCATCTGCTGCAAGGTTAAAGCTCAGCATCAGAAGTGCCATTACGATAATCGGGGGTACGATCTGATACGGATGCGTTGTAAAGCTGTTAAAACCTTCGGAAATCAAAGATCCAAGAGAACACTGCGGAACCGGTATGCCAAGTCCCACAAAACTCAGGAAAGCCTCTGTGAAAATCGCCGTCGGGATTGAGAACATAACCTGTGTAATAATCGGTCCGATAATATTGGGAAGCACTTCCCTGAAAATAATGAAGAAGCTGCCTGCGCCAAGTGTTCTTGATGCCAGAACAAATTCCTGCTCCTTGAGCTTGAGCATCTCCGCACGGGCAATTCTGCTCATACCTACCCATTCTGTCAGCATCAGTGCAATGATGATCGTAACCATGCCGGGTTTTAAAATCAGCAGCAGAAGCGTCACAATAACCAGTCTGGGGATACCGTTAACTATTTCCAGAATTCTCTGCATGACCATATCCACCCTGCCGCCAAAATATCCGGAGATCAGACCATAACTCATACCGATAATCATATCGATCACTGCGGCTGCAACGGCGATGATCAGAGAAACTCTGGCACCGCTCCAGGTCCTGGTCCAGATGTCACGTCCGAAATTATCGCTTCCAAACCAGTAATACACATTATCCAGTTTGTTCTCCGTATAATAATTGATCTTCTTGGTACCGGTTGTGGTGTGCATGTTCTCACTGCCGTCAAAAATTCCCAGCTTCTCAAGTGCATGAACCCTCGGTGCCAGATTTTTCTGCAGAAGATTCTGCTCCGAATAGGAATACTTGTTCATTCCGGGACCGGTAACTGCCATAACTGAAATCAGAATGATCATGACCAGTCCGAACACAGCACTGACTTTACGGAAATAGCGGATGAATACTTCTTTCCAGAAACTCTGTGCCGCAAAGTTATTATCAATTGCAATTTCCCCCGCATTGTTTTTCAGGCAGAAATCTGCCGCAGTGGGAACATATGCTGTCATATCTGCTGTCTGTGCATTTTTTTTCATATCAGTTTTCACGCCTCACTTTTCGAAAGACGTATTCTCGGATCAATCACACCGTACAGAATATCCACAGCCAGCATGATGATGATATACATCGCGGAATAGATAAAACTCAGAGCAATCACAACATTATAGTCATTGGACTGAATCGCATTGACAAGAAGACTTCCGACACCGGGAATTGCAAAGATCTTCTCTACGACAAGCGAGCCGGTCATCAGGTCAACGATCAGCGGTGCCAACACCGTAATGATCGGAATCAGCGCATTTCGGAGCGCATGCCTGAAAATCAGTGCAGGTCCCGAAATTCCCTTGCTTTCTGCCAGCAGCATATAATCACTTCCAAGAACTTCCAGCATTTCGCTTCGGGTAAATCTGGCAATGGAAGCCATCGTAAACATGGACAGTGAAATACTCGGCAGAACGCTTGATGCGACCATCTGCTGCGGACTGAAGAGCATGGGGAACAACCTCCACTGAAAACCGAACTGATAGCTCAGTGCCAGTGCAAATACATATGAAGGGACAGAAACACCGATGACGGAAATAATTGTGGCAACCGTATCCCAGACCGTATCGTGCCAGAGCGCTGCCGTCACCCCCAGAATCAGACCCACAAAGGCACCAAGTGCAACTGCGGCACCGCCAATGGCAATGGAAATCGGTAGTCTCGACTGAATCAGCTGTGCGATCGGTGTATTTTTGGAGATATTATAACTGACTCCGAAATCTCCCCTCAGCATATTGAATACATATTTGAAAAACTGGATAATGACCGGCTGGTTCAAGCCGTATTTTGCATATAGCGCCGCTCGTTGGTCATTGTTCAGCTTTTCATCATTAAACGGAGACCCGGGCATCAGCTGCATCAGAATAAACAGAATCAGTAAAATTGCCAGCAGCGTAAACACTGACGTAACAATTCTTTTCAGAATATATTTTTTCATGGATTTTCCTGTCGGGCAGGCCGTCCCGACATCCTCTCAGGCTAAAAATTAATAAAATACAGCAGAGCCGCACGAATATATTGCTTATCAGTGCGGCTCCGACTGTCTGAAACAGATTTATCTTATTGATCAGTTAGACTTTACTGCATCCTTGTAAACTCTGTTGAGTGCCACCGGATGGAATTCTACGCCGGTAACGGATGTAGATACCATTTCTGCATTGCACTGTGTATAAATCGGGAAGATTACGGCATTGTCCATAACCAGCTTTTCTGCATCATAGAGCTTGGTCCAGCGGCCCTGTGCATCCATTGCAAGATCACCTGTCGTACATTCTGCGATAATGCTATCGAAATCCTTATTGCTCCACAGACCATAGTTATTGGAATTACCGGTTACCCACATGCCAAGGTAAGTCATGGGATCTGCATAATCAGGCCCCCATCTTGTCAGACCCAGCTGGAAGTTTCCATCCTGCATATCCTGTACTCTCTGCTTCTTGGGTTCAACAACCAGATTCACAGTAAGTCCGGGAAGTTCCTGCTCCCATTCCTCTTTCAGTACCTGTGCGACTTTCTGCGGTGCATCATCTGCATCTACCGTCATATTCAGGGTAATGCTGCTCTTTCCCAGCTCCGTAAGACCCTTCTTCCAGTAATCTGCCGCCTTGGTCGCATCAAAAGTGCAGACATCAGCAAACTTTTTCTGATCCGCAGAGAAATCTGATCCGTCAGGGCCTGTTGCAAACTGCGGCGGTACTGCTGTAAAGGTCGGTGTGGAACCATCCTTGAGAACACCTGTTGCAATGGATTCACGGTCAATTGCCATGGTCATGGCCATACGGATATTCAGATTTGCAAGCTCAGGAACCTTTGCAATGTTAGGACTTACATACCACAGATATCCGGCACCAACTGCCTTAAAAGCCGGATCATCTTTTACCTGATCCACCTGTTCACCATTTACCAGTGTCATATCCAGCGCACCTGTCTGATAGCTCATCAGTGCCTGCTGAGAATCCTGAATAACCTGATAGTTAAGACCTGCCAGCTTTACTCTGGAGGCATCATAATAATCTGCATTCTTTGTCAGATGAAACTGTGTTGCTGCAGGTTCATAACTGTCCAGAACAAAGGCACCATCTGAAAGTGTGGTTTCCGGGCTTGTTCCATAAGTATCTGCACAGGTATTGAAGAACTTCTCATTGACCGGATAGAAGGTCGGGAAATACATCAAAGATGCAAAATAGCTGACCGGAGCGGCAAGCTCTACCTTCAGTGTATTGTCATCCACTGCAGTTACGCCAAGTTTACTCTTATCTTCCTTACCGGCAATGATTTCCGCCGCATTCTTTACCTGACCGATATCACTGAGCATGTATGCATATTCTGAAGCAACTGTCGGATCTACGGCACGCTGCCAGCCGAATACGAAATCGCCTGCAGTAACCGGATCTCCGTTACTCCACTTTGCATCTTTCCTGAGATGGAAAGTATAAGTCAGACCATCATCTGATACATCATAGCTCTCTGCAATTGCAGGAACAGACTTTCCATCTGCATCCATCTGCATCAGACCATCCGTATAATCTGCAATGATTTCAAATGAAGTACCGTCTGTTGCCTGCTGCGGGTCCAGTGATTCCACCGGAGTCTCCAGCATGACATTCAGATCTGAAGCACTTGCTGCCGCCTGTGTTGAACCCGATGCAGCAGTCCCTGCTGATGCACCGCTTCCTGCTGCGCCTGCACTGCCGGCTGTTGTCGCTGCCGCGCTGCCGCAGCCCATCAGCGATACCGTCATGGCAGAAACCATCAGTAATGCCAATAACTTTCTTTTCATAACCTTTTCCTCCATTTTTATTGCGAAACGCTTTTCGCGTTATCTGCCTGTCCTGATTCCGTTTTCCCCAAAAAAAAGCAGAAACGGGTTCGCCGTTTCTACCCTTTTGTAGAATCACAATGATTATTTATGCATTTGTTTTATGTAACCTCTTATGAATACATGTATACTACAATACCTATATATCTTTGTCAATATATAAAATCAAGTTTTTGCCGTTTTATTGATCTTTTTTAACCTTTTATCTTGATGATTTTTATCTTCTTTTTGATTGTGTATTAATTTCGATGCATAAAGTTACACTTTGTCAGTAGTTTTCTGCTTATTTTTTACCATATGCTTTGTAAAGAATAACATGCAGAATATGCTATACTATTAAATGCAGATGCAATGGCATCCCCAGCTACAATGCTGTAATCAAAGAAAAGAGGTATGTTTATGTCCTGTACAACAATTCTGGCCGGTAAAAATGCAACTTTCGACGGCTCAACCATGATCGCCCGCAATGATGATTCCCCTTCCGGGCAGTTCACTGCCAAAAAGTTCATTATCATAAAACCTTCAGAGCAGCCTGTAAAATACAAGTCTGTACTGTCTCATGTAGAAATTGAACTGCCTGAAAACCCGATGCGCTATACTGCAGTTCCGAATGTCCTGCATAATGAAGGCATCTGGGCTGCAAGTGGCGTTAATGAGGAAAATATCGCAATGACCGCTACAGAAACCATTACTTCCAACGAACGCGTACTCGGCGCGGATCCGCTGGTGGAATATCATGCTGCAGAAGATGGAAAACCTGAACATGTCGGCGGTATCGGCGAAGAGGATCTTGTGGTTCTGGTTCTTCCTTATATTCACAGTGCAAGAGAAGGCGTACTGCGACTTGGAAGCCTTCTGGAAAAATATGGTACATATGAGATGAACGGTATTGCCTTTCAGGATGTCAATGAAATCTGGTGGCTGGAATCCATCGGCGGACATCACTGGATTGCCAGAAAAGTCCCAGACGATGCTTATGTTGTCATGCCCAACCAGCTCGGAATTGACAGTTTCGATCTGCATGATGCACTTGGCAGGCAGAAAGAATATATGTGCAGTGCAGATCTGGCAGAGTTTATTCAGAACCATCACCTGGATCTGTCTCTGAGCAACCAGCTAAATCCCCGTGATGCGTTCGGCAGCCACGATGATGCCGATCATGTATACAACACGCCACGTGCATGGTTCATGGAACGTTATCTGAACCCGCACACCTCCAGATGGGATGGTCCGGGTGCCGACTTCTGTCCCGCCTCTGATGATATTCCGTGGTGCAGAATTCCAGAGAAAAAAATTACGGTTGAGGACATCAAATATCTCCTGTCCTCTCATTTTCAGGGTACACCGTTTGATCCCTATGCTACCTATGGAAAAGCTGACATGCGCGGCGCATTCCGTTCCATCGGAATCAATCGCAATGACTTTATGGCGCTGATTCAGATCCGTCCATATCTGCCGGAAGCATTCCGTACAGTTGAATGGCTTGCCTTCAGCTCAAATGCATTCAATGCACTGATACCATTTTATACGAATATCAGCATCACCCCGACATATCTGTCGGATACATCTGGGGATGTTTCAACGGATAACTTTTACTGGAGCAGCCGTATTATTGCCGCACTTGCCGATGCACATTACGGAAAATGCATCAATCATATTGAGCGTTATCAGTCGGCTGTTCTGTCCTGTGGACATGCAATCATCAATAAATACGATCAGATGCTTGCTACCGCATCCGGTAATGCACAGATACAGGCGCTCTGCGAAACTGCCAATCAGGAAACTGCTGGCATGGTAAAAGAAAAGACACAGGCTGTTCTGAATAAGGTACTCTATGAATCAAGCTGCCTGATGAAAAATTCCTATGCAAGATCAGATTCATGAGAACTGGTTGTAACTTTGTTCCGACCGCTATTTTTTGAAAGATATAATGATTCATCCGCATGCGTTACTGCTGCCTTGAAATTTCCTTCATTAGGAAGCCACCCCGGCAGAGATCGTAAAAGGAGCCGGGCGGTCATTCGCATTCTGAATGTCTGCCCGGATATTTTCCATATGGGCATATGCTTCACTTACACTGCATTCATTCATCAGAATCAGAATTTCTTCTCCACCGTATCGAATTACATAATCACTTTTTCTGACATCTTCCGTCAACTTCTTCCCCAGATAACGCAGTACCTGATCTCCCGTATAGTGTCCGTAAGTATCATTCACATTTTTGAACAGATCAATGTCCAGCATAACAACCGCAATCGCACAGGGGATATTCAGTGACATAATGATCTCAAAATTTGTATAATGATTAAATGCGTTGGAAAGAATTAATTCTGCAAAAAAAGCGGCATATGGGCAAAGTCCGGCCAACCCGCTGCTACCAAGTCCGATTACCCAAAACTGGTAATACTCCACCTTTCTCTCATAAAATTGTCTGCGTCTGCTTTTTTCCATTTTCATTATGATGTTATGAAGTTCCAGAAGATACCGGATATCAAACTCTTTCTTTTTCATTATAATCCTCTCATAATGCTCGTTTCTCTATCATCCCATATTAATCTATGGTTATAGTCCAGTCAGCAAACCATAGTTTCCGCAGAAATTCCCTATAAAGAATCATTATTTTTCATAACAAAATGCAGCACCCATGACTCACTTGACATTAATACATGATACAATTAGTTTGATTACATTTTTTGGACTCAGACAAAAGGAGGGTTGTTATGAAGTGTAAAGAATGGAATTTCGTATTCAGATGGATTGCCGTGCCGTTATCTCTGATTGCAGTAATCAGTATGACACCGCTCCCGGAAATAAGTCTGACTGCCGCGGCGGCTGATCATGACATTGTAATTCTCTATACCAATGATGTACACTGCGGAGTTGATGACAATATCGGTTATGCAGGACTTGCCCAATATCAGAAAGAAATGGAATCCTATAGTCCATATGTCACGCTGGTAGACGCCGGAGATGCCATTCAGGGCGCACCGATCGGAACACTTTCAGACGGTGAATATATTACTGATATTATGAACGAGCTCGGATATGATGTTGCGATTCCGGGAAATCATGAATTTGATTACGGAATGAAACAATTTCTGAAGCTTTCCAGGAAACTGGACTGTGGCTATATTTCCTGCAATTTCACAGATTTAAGGACAGGAACAGATGTTTTTGCCCCCTATAAGATGATCTCATACGGAGATACCGATATCGCATTTGTAGGCGCTACTACTCCTGAAACCTCCACCAAATCGTCCCCTGTATACTTTCAGGATGCCGCCGGAAATTACATTTATTCCTTCAGCGAAGATACAACCGGACTTGGCCTTTACACTCAGGTACAGGATGCTGTCAACCAGGCCAAAAAAGCCGGCGCGGAATATGTCATTCTTGTAGGCCACCTCGGTGAAAATGAAAATGACGTTACTCCGATCTGGACTGCAGAGAGTGTCATTGCGCATACAACAGGTATTAATGCCTGTATTGACGGTCATTCCCACGAAGTGACTCCTGAGATGAAAGTCAAGAACGCTGATGGTAAAGACGTTATCATTACACAAACCGGAACCAGACTTGCCAATATCGGCCAAATGATCATCGGAACTGATGGTACTATCACAACCGCCCTTGTCAGCAAAGTTCCGCAAATGAATGTTACCACTGATTACACTGTACAGAAGAATGATTCTCTTGCCAAAATTGCAGGGAAAGAACTCGGTTCCTATAACAGATGGCAGGAAATCTATACTGCCAATAAGAATACCATCTCCAACCCGTCCATTCTTTATACCGGACAGATATTACAGATTCCGGGCGACTGCATCTTAAATAATGATGGCAGGGCAGTAGACTGCGGAATGGATCAGTTCATCAAAAAAATACAGAATCAGTACAAAGCTTCTCTGGAAGTCCTGATCGGTAAAACAGATTATCTGTTGCTTGCAAAGGATTCTCAAACAGGCAGCAGGAAAATCAGAATTGGAGAAACCAATCTGGGAGACCTTGCAGCAGATGCTTACCGTGACCAGCTTGGTGCAGATATAGGATTATGCAATGCTGGTGCCATACATTCAAATATCAGCGCCGGCAATATTACCTGCAACGATGTGCTGAACATATTCCCATTTGGAAATACAGGCTGCGTCATTGAAGCAACCGGTCAGCAGATCAAAGATGCCCTGGAAATGGCTTCCAGAAGCTATCCGAATGAAAATGGCGGTTTTCTGCAGGTATCCGGTCTGACCTATGTCATCAATACTTCCATTTCTTCCAGTGTCCAACTGGATCAAAAAGAAAATTTCATCGCCGTAAAAGGTGCATACCGTGTCAATGATATCATGATCAATGGTCAGCCACTTGATCTGACAAAATCCTACACTGTAGCATCTAATGACTACCTGCTCAAACAGGGCGGTGACGGCATGACAATGTTCAAGGGCTGCACAGTTGCAAAAGACAATATGATGCTCGATGCAGATGTCCTGTCCGGATATATCAAAGATACCCTGCACGGAACAATCCCTGCAGATTATGCAAACCCTGCCGGTCAGGGCCGTATCACCATCAGATAGAAATTATGAAAAATATAACTTCATATAAAAGGCGGGTGAAAAAATTTCACTCGCCTTTTTTCATACATTTTCCATTGCAGTTACCCGGATCTGAATTATGCTGCCGATAATGACAGATCCGATCATGCATTTCTCCCATGGTCATATTTGTGCATTCTTCTACCGTCAATGTACTGTCATACTCAGACAATGTCAGATATTCCCTGGTTACATCCTTCAGTTTCTCTGATACAGTAATCTGTCCAAATGCATCCTGCAGTTTACCTTTCATACCCGTCACCTCCAAGCTTCTCTTTGAGTTTGGCGCGTCCACGTGCCAGAAGTGAATATACAGTATTTTCTCTGGTCTTCAGGATTTTTGCTATCTCTGCTGCAGAGTATCCTTCATAATAATGCAGATAGATGGCATCTTTATATTTTGAGGGAAGTGAAATCACGGCTTCAAGCACCTCTTTCACAGAATTCTCCTCAAAAGAAGGTATTTCTGCCAGCATTTCAATGGAAACCGAAGGTCTGCGGAAAAGACTTCTCAGATGATAAAAGCAGATACGCTGAATCTGCCGTTGCTGCTGCACTTTTCGGCGGTACTGCTGCAAATACAATCATTCCGATTGTGAGAACTGCTGCAACTGTTGCGCCTGCCATCATGATTTTCTTCATTGTCTGTCCCTCCATTATTGGATGATTGCCTGTTTCACTTATTAAAACGACAATGAAGAACATATCCTTGCACTGCTCTGAAAATATTTTTACAATCTATTTTATTCTGTAAAAAATTATATCAGATACCATGTTTTATTCTATAATATAATAATCGCTAAAGATGATTCCTGTATCCAGAAACGGAGTATGAACATGCCAGAAAAAACAGATATCATAAATATTGATCCGGATGAAGAGAAGAAACCCCTCCAGTACCGCCAACCGATTTTTAATCATCTCGGACGTGTTCTTGATCAGGATAATCTGGAATCCGTCAGTTATATTCCAGGATCTCATATCCGTCTGTGGTATAACAATCAGCCCTGCGCCTACGCAGAGCATCATCATGATGCAGCAGAGATTATCTATATCCAGCAGAATCTTTATCCGGTTCGCGTCGGCCGTGAACACTTTGATCTGAGACCGGGAGATATCCTGTATATTCCGCCGCATATGCCGCATACACTTGAAGGGGGCAGTGGCGTGCGTTTCATTCTGCTGCTGGATCCGGCTCCATTTCTCATTTTTTCCGACTTCAAAGCCAGTACCATGTTCACCATGAGCGTCAAGTACCTGAGTGAAGCACATGAAAAGCAGTATTATACACTGGTTCGCGAAGCATATGACCAGATTATCCCGCTCTATTTTCAGGCCAACCCGATGTGGGAGCTTCATATTTTTTCCTGCATGTTCAATATGTTCATGAAAACTTCAGAACTCAAGCTCGCCGCATCACACAGTTTCGATCCTTCCACCGGCAATGCTTCTTTGCTGAATTACGGTAAGTTCTCCGCTCTGCTGAATTATATCAACGATAACTACTGTGAAAATCTGACACTTGAAAAAGCCGCAGATTATGTTGGTTTCTCCAAATACCATTTTCTGCGGATGTTTACTGAATATACCGGACTGACATTCCACGAATATCTCCTTCGCAGGAGAATTCAGGTATCCCAGTCTCTTCTGACTACAGATAAAACCATTACGGACATTGCCTTCGAATCCGGTTTTAATTCCATTACTTCCTTTTCGCGCAGTTTCCATCAGTACACCGGAATGTCACCGACGGAATACCGCGCTAAAAAAGATACCTATGACAACATGGGATATTCAAAATCTGTTATCCCTTCACACTCCCAAGCGCCACACCAGCAATAATATACTTGGAAAGAAGCAGATATACCACGATCAGCGGAAGTGCTGTCAGCGTCAGTCCCAGATATACACTGCCATACTCTGTTTTGTATATATCCCCCCGAAGGAGTGAAATCATGATCGGAAGCGTATATTTCTTCTGATCAGTCAGAAGCACCAGCGGTGTGAACAGATTGTTCCAGCTTGCAACAAAACTGAAAATCGCCTGTGTTGCAATTGCAGGTTTCATGATCGGAAGTGCAATATGATTGAAGGTATAGAACTCTTTTGCGCCGTCTATTCTGGCCGACTGCACAATTTCAAGTGACAGCGCCGGCATCATATACTGCTTCATGAAAAATACCATTGCAGGTGATGCAATCACCGGCAGAATCAGCATCAGCAGATTGTTGGTCATATGAAGCTTATATACCATCTGATAAAAACCGATCAGTGTAATCTGTGCCGGAATCATCATAACTGCAAGGATGAAACTGAAAAACGCATTCCTGAGCTTCCACTCATACACAACAATTGCATATGCTGTCAAAGTGGAAAAATAGGTTGCAAGAATCGTTGAAGTCACAGATACAATGAGCGAATTCATAAATCCGACACCCGGGTTAAAGCTCTTCCCCAGCAGGATTTTCAGGTTATTCAGAAAATATGTGGAGGGGATAAGACTCACTGCATGCTGCTGAATCTGTATTGTACTTCTGGTGGAGTTCACAATCATGATGACGAAGGGCATCAGACTTAAGATCGCCAGAAATACACAGATAATAAAGATCACTATTTTTTTACCTGTATTTTTTCCGTTCTTATTCATTTTCTGCATGCCTCCCGTTCTGTTTCCTGTTCTGCTTTTTTATTCTTCTGGCCTGCGCTTTTTCCTTTGCGTCATCTCTGTCTCTCATCAGATAGAACATCACCATGGAAGCCGCCACGATAATCACGAACATGATCATGGAAGCTGCTGCTGCGCGGTTATACTGATAGGTTCCGCTGAATGCAAGGTTATAAATATAAACGCTTGTCGTTGTGGTCGCATTATCCGGTCCGCCCATCATGAAGAGTTTGGGAATATCAAACATGTTCAATCCGCCGATCAGTGAGGTTACCAGTGTAAACAGAAGAATGGTTCTGATATTCGGAATTGTAATATACCAGAAGGTCTGCCAGCCATTTGCGCCGTCTACTTCTGCTGCTTCAAATATTTCCGGACTGATTCCCAGTACGCCTGAAATCAGGATAATCATCGTATAGCCATACCACATCCAGGTCTGAATGAAAATGACAACACCCTGTGCGATCCCTTTTTTTATCAGAAAATTAAACGGCTGTGCCAGAATTCCGAAACGGACCAGCAGGTCATTGACCGGACCCATCGGATAGCCAAACAGTGCATTGAAGAGAATTGCAACTGTTGCCGCCGTAATAATATTCGGCATATAAAAGATTACCTTGAATGCACCTTCTCCCGGGATCTTGAATCTGCGGTCTGTAAACCAGGCCGCCAGGAGCAGTGCCAGTGCCAGCTGCGGAATAAAATTACTTATCCACAGATAAACAGTATTTCCGAATGCTCTCTGGAACATCGGGCTTGTCAGAACAGCCTGAAAATTTGCAAACGGATGATCTGTCAGAAAATGAAAGGTTGTTTTGCCGACACCCTTCATATCCGTAAAACCGATTACCGCTGTATAAAGGGTCGGATATAATGAGAAGATCAAATATGCAACCACAAACGGGATGCTGAAAAGATAACCATATCTTGCATAACTGAAATTTGCCTTTTTCTTTTTCATGCTGATTTTCCTCTCAAAAGCAAGGTAGAAAACACTTTGCCTTTTTTAAAAGGGGCCAGGCCAAGGCCTGACCCCTTCATTTCGCATTTCTGTTTCTTTACTTTGCTGCTTCAATTCCAAGATTATCACTTACTGTCTGCTTGAAATCCTTGATTGCAGCATCACGTGATTTTTCACCTGCTGCATAGGAGCGAACCTGATCTCTCCATGCCGTATTGATGGATTCATCAAACTGTGTCATGTTCTTACCTGTTGCATAATTGTTGGCCGGAATGAAATAATCAAACATGTTCTGTCCGCCAAGGAAATCCGTTGTACCATCGCTCATGGCCATAACTGTACCGGAAGCAACTGCATCCTTTGTACCGCCTTCGCCGTTCAGAGTACCGTTTGCCCACTTATACTGCAGACCATCCTTCGTGCAGTCCAGTGTGATCCAGTCAATGATCTGTTTCACAGCAGCTACCTTGTCAGAATTCATATTCTTGTTTGCAAGAAGCCATGTGCCGCCCCAGAAGAAGCCAACCGGTGAATCACAGATTGCCCAGTCCCCATAGGTTCCTTCACCAGGCTTTTTGCCGCCGCAGTTCGGAGCCAGTGTATAGTTGATCAGCCATGCCGGTCCGAAGAATCCGAATACCGGCTTCTGGCCTTCACCCTTCATATCTGCAAACCATGCATCCTGCCAGTCCTGTGTCACATTGGACCAGCCATTGTCTGTCAGGTTCTTGGAAATATCAAGGAATGCTTCTCTCTTAGGGTCAATCTGAAGCTGTCCCGCATCATTAAGCCATGCGGAATCAGAAGAATTCTCAACTGCATGCCACACATCACCGTCTCCGGATACAATTGCATCACCCTTTGCCTGCAGTGTCTTGGCTGCATCCCAGAACTTGTCCCAGCTGCCACTTCCGCCGCCGATGATCTTGCTGATTTCCTTCGGATCATCTGTTCCGAAGACATCCTTGGCAATGGATCTGCGGTAAATAAATGCGCCGCCTGTTGCCTGATATCCGAGTGCATCAATATCGCCTGATGTATTGCTGCCGATATCCATTGTATACTGTGCGATCTGTGCAGCCTTGGTTTCCTTGTCCACATCAATGCCCAGATCCTTATAAGGCATTGCATAATCCTGCATGTCACCCTTTGAATATTTCAGAATAAATGCAGCTTCTGCACAGTAGATATCCGGCTGCTGGTCCCCGCCTGCCTGTAATGCTGCATCCAGCGCCGGCTGATATGCACCGTCTGTTGTAGCAATAATGGTCGGATTAACTGTATATCCGAAATCCGGATGTGCTTCGATAAATTTGTCAACCATTTTCGGCACTTCGTCTGTAAATGCCCAGAGGTTAATCACACCCTTGCTGCCTGCTGCCACAGTACTGGAACCTGTGCTGGCACCTGCGGATGCTCCCGCACCGGCATCTGAACTTACAGCTGCTGCACCTGATGTGCTGTCTGCTGTTGAAGATGCAGCGGTACCTGAACCTGAACCACAGCCTGCAAGCAGAGACGATCCCATGACTGCTGTCAATAATAACGCGATCACTTTCTTTTTCATAACTACCCTCCAATCTGAATTTTCAGTTACTGATTGCTTCAGCGAGGCCTCGCTTTTGTGATAAAATTATTATTACATTTTCATTCTCTACATGTTTGTCAAAAATTGCGATGGTTTTTTCACTAATTGCTAATTATGCACAAACGTAATGACTATTTGCCTATTTTTTTGTACAATTTACTTAACATTTTTAAGGAGATATGGAAAAGATGAATCAATTATTTAATCCGGAGAACCCGGTAATGATTATTTTAGGTAAAATATGGGATCTGATTCTGATGAATCTCTGTTTTGTGATCACTTCACTTCCGATCTTTACCATCGGTGCCTCTCTGACTGCACTGTATCGAACTGCACTGTCCATGAAGGAAAATGATCCTGCATGGGCACATACCACCTATTTCAAAGCCTTTCGGGAAAACTTCCGTCAGGCAACTGTGCTGTGGCTGATCCTTCTGGCCGCAGGTGCCTTCCTGTCTGCCGATCTGTACGTAATCTACTGCGTGATTGATCCCGCATGGCTATGGTTGCAGTATCCGATCTGGCTGCTGCTCATCCTGCTGCTCTGTACCGTACTGTATGCGTTTCCGCTTCTGTCTGAATATCATGAAACAACACCGCAGCTCATCTCGAACTCCATCCGGCTGGCAATCGGAAACTTTCCGACCACCCTGCTCTTTCTGATCATTCTCCTGGGCATTGCGGACATTTCCTTTCACAATCCGGAACTGCGCATTCTCTTTTTCAGTCTGTATCTTTTCATTGGGAACGGCGCACTGGCCGCTTTCTTTTCCATTTTTCTGAACCGGATTTTCGAAAAATAGATAAGCAGGCACAAAGAAAAATGCCATCTCAGAGATTCAACCTCTGAAATGGCATTTTTCTTTACCCTTTGATCGCCCAGCGCAGCTTTGTAGACCTTGCCCGGCTGTTCTGTACACACTCCTGCGGCGAAGGCCTCGTCACCTCCTGCGCAATCTCACTGTAGACGCCTTCCTGATACAGCTCCCGAAAAGACTTCTTGACCAGCCTGTCTTCTCCGGAATGGAATGTCAGTACTGCGACCCGGCCTCCTTTTTTGAGTGCACCGGGAAGCTTTTCCAGAAAAGCATAGAGGACTTCATATTCCTGATTCACGTCAATCCGAAGTGCCTGAAAAACCCTGGCACAGGATTTCTTCACAGCCTCTGCACGTTCTTCATTTTTTATCCCTTTGACTTTAAGAACGACCTTTTCAACCTCTTCACGCAGCTGCGTGGTTGTTTCAATCTTCCTGCCGCGTTTTCTGTCCTGACAGAGCTGCCTGGCAATTTCCTGTGCGTATGGTTCATCCGCATTATCAATCAGCATGCCGGTAATCTCTTCCTCGTCCATTTCCGCAAGGCGCCCGGCAGCCGACATCCCCTTCAGCGGATTCATACGCAGATCAAGCGGCCCGTCTGTCTTATAGGAAAATCCACGCTCCGGATTATCAATCTGCATGGAAGAGACACCCAGATCCGCCAGAATAAAATCAAACGGTCCGGTCTCTTTCACCAGCTCATCGATCTGTGCAAAATTCATCAGATGAATGCTCAGAATTTCTTCTCCGTAGCCAAGTTTTTCAAGCCGCTGCCTTGTTTTGGCAGATTCAATCGGGTCGACATCCGTTGCATAAATATGCCCCTGCTGCTCAAGCTTCTCCAGCATTCTGGACGTATGACCGCCATAGCCCAGCGTGGCATCCATTCCTGTCATTCCCGGTCTGATCTGCAGCACATCCAGAATTTCATTTACCATAATCGGAATATGTGTTCCTGCAGGCGTTATTCCCTTTTCCTTCACATGCTCAAGTGTACCCGCATACTTATCCGGATTCAGTTCTTTATATTTTTCCTCATATTTTTTCGGATATGCACCCTTATATCTGACACGGCGGGTATGCTCTTTCTGCCCGTCCTCATGATTCTGATGCGCTGCGTCATTCCTCTCAGCCATACTGCCAACCTCCACTGAACTTCAGAATGTCACCGTTCTTGGCGGCTCTGTAAACGATGAAAATGTAGCCTCTGCTTTTTCAAAGTAAAGAACCGCTGTATTGCCATCACCCGCTGCATACATTTTCTTCAGGCCGGGATTCTTATCCAGCATATCTTCCTCAGGTTCTCTTCTGTCGTCATGCACAAGTCTGCCCGCTACGCGAAGCCAGCGGCCATCCTTGAAAGCGCAGAGTTCCACTTCCGGATTCTTCTCAATCTGTTTAAAGACATCCTTCTTTTTCCCAGTCTGGATATAAAGCTTTCCTTCAAAGATCTCAGCCGTTCCGAAAGGTCTCACTCTCGGCCGGTCTCCGTCGATAGTTGCCAGATAATAGGTCTGTGCCGATTTCAGAAATTCCTGTACCTCTTCAATTACTGTTTTTGCCACTGCCATACCCTCCTTCACTTCTTTGCTGTGCCCCTTCTCATCGGAAAATTCAATTCATCCTGCGATCAACGTTTGATGCAGACGTGCTCGCCTTCACTTAAGATAATATCTCCGGGTTCTAATTTTAACGGGGTTTTCAGGTATGAGGAATCTCTGATCACCTCAAATCCTGCATCGGAAAGCGCTTCTGCCATATTGGAAGTTGTCATCGCGACATTGATCTTCTGCAGCGCTTCAATGCCATCTCTGTAACCGACTGCCTTTACAATGCTGGCCGTAGAGCAGGAACAGTCTGTATTGCAGGCCACTGTAATCTGAGACGGGTCATAACTGCTGGCTTCAAGATGCTTCCAGAAGTCATCGCGTTCATCCTGATTGTATCCGATCAGATCATTGTCTGCCGCAGACGCTGCAAGCGATGCAATGTCTTTTGAGGCGTTCTCATCCGGATATCGAAGAATACACGTCCAGCCTGCATCCTTCCATCCGCGGACATCCCACTCATGTCCGGTCTGATCTCCGGCAACGCCACCGGATGTATTTCCGTTCTCATCGCTGCCGCAGTTCACTACCTTATAACACTGCCAGAGCAGCTTCGATGCGCCAAGGTGCCAGGAGACTGCAGCAAGCAGTACCACGATGACAGCCGTTTTCACAACCGCAGCAAGTCTGCGCGCTCTGCGCCGTCTGTGCCTTCTGCCCCTTCTGTTATCTGTCCTGTCTCTCTCTGTCCTGTCACTTCGCACGTTGAGGTAATGCCTCCCTGAACTTCCGCTGAATAAAATACATTGTAGCATACTTTGTGTGCGGTGACGAACTTCCGACATATTCAGCTTTCGGCAGAATCACCTCTGTGCCTGCTCCATCTGTTTTATTTTCTCCTTATTTTCATACATTCTACGATCTGCAATATTCATCAGTTCACTGATATTTAACCCCGTGAACTCCGTAGACACTGCATATCCGGCTGCAAAACTGATTCCGGCATCACCCACAGATTTTCTGTGTTTACAGTTATCCTGCAGCCGCTTAACAAATGAAACCGCATCCGCCTGACTCATATGCACTGCAATCGCAATAAACTCATCACCGCCAAATCTTCCCGTAAACATATGCGGAGAAGCTTCCTGCCGCAAAGCCTCCCCAAATCCTGCAATAAGCGCATCTCCGGCTTCGTGTCCCAGTCCGTCATTCACTTTTTTCAGATTGTTGATATCAAACATAAAGCAGGTCACACGCACCCTGGCCGGAACAGGT
This sequence comes from Butyrivibrio sp., assembly GCA_022486625.1. Classification (GTDB taxonomy): domain Bacteria; phylum Bacillota; class Clostridia; order Lachnospirales; family Lachnospiraceae; genus Butyrivibrio. The sequence continues at coordinate 67,165 of JAKVKH010000008.1, forward strand.
GCCGGATCAGACAGACGTTCTTCACATTTTCTTTTGCTGGAAAGGCCTGTGCCGGGATCAATGTAGGCAAGACTGCTCAGTTTCATATTATGTCTCGTTGCTTTTCCAAGCTCGATTCCGTACAGGATTATCACAAAGCCGTCCGCAATGATCAGTGCAATCATAAGCCATTCAATCACTCTGACCCTGTCTTCAATTGCTCCTGAAAAATTCTGCGCCAGCTGCGCCGTATAATCTGCCGTCTGAAAATAATCCTGACTCATCTGAAAAAGCTGTTGCCGTTCTGATTGGTCTGATCGATAAGAATATATCTCCTTTTTCAGCTTCTTCCAGCTTTCAATCTGCGCCGAAAGCGCCTTCTGATACTGCGGATCTGAAAGCTTTATGTCCTGATACTCCCCTTTGCCTGTCTGCAATGAGTACAGCAGTTCATCCATCTGCGAAATCAGTTCATCATCCCGAACGCCATAAAGTTCTTCCTTGACCAGCCTCTGTGTATCTCCTCTTATCAGTCCGATGTAATTTATGACTTTCGCATTTCCCTGTATCAGATTTACATTTTCTATAAAGATAAATGAAACAAGCGCCATCACAATAAAGGAAACAACCTGGACCTTTCTCAGCATTCTGCGTTTTGCAATGCCAAAGGTTCTTTCCTCTTCTGCTGTCTTCTTATTCTGTTCTTCCTGTATCGCACTTTTCCTGAACACTTTTTACCCTTTCAGAACATCTGATGACCGTTACTTCTCCGTTTTCGTTTCTTTAGCCATGTTAATGCTGAAAATGCTCTGATGTATGTATCATTTGCAACAGGTTCCGTGTTCTCTGCCCGCAAAAGCTGATTCTATGTTATCATGTATATACAGAAACTTATAAGGAAATAAAATCAAAATGAATGATGATAAGATCGTTATAAAATTCCCCTTTGGATTCGGACTTTTTTATTTTCTGCTCGGGATCGCAGTTCTGTTTCTCAGTCTCTGCTTTTTTACCGATGGGGTAGCGGAAGACCGGATTCTTGCCTTTATCACGCTGATCGCCGGCGTTTTATCTGCCAGATTCGGTATCTACATTTTCAGATACAGACTGGAAATATCTCCACTTGGCTGCATATACAGAACATTATGGAAGCAGAAGAACTTCATCATCAGCGACATCGCTGTTTTGAAACTGCGCGTCATTCCCATCCCCCGCTATGCCATGACCAGTATGAAAACTGAAGCCTATGACAAAAACGGGCATCTGATCTTTACACTGAAAGATGGCAGAAAGTTTACTGAAGTACTGAAAGAACTTTGCCGGATAAATGTTCCGATCGAAGTAATTTCCGGAATGGATGTCTATGCGCCGATTCTTGAGGGAACCGCTTCCTGGGAATCCCTGAAGACGAGGATGTCAGAAGATATGAATACGCAGGGCCCATGCGCGAAACCTGCTTTATCTATGCAGAATGCCATCGGATATTCACAGGAACCGGCTGCAAAAATGAAACCTAGAATTTTCCTTACCGTTTTTCCGGTCATCATTGTTCTTCTGATGATCTTCTGTATGGCAGTATGGGGACAGAATTCCGGATCTTCTCCGACAGACGAGCAGGGTCAGGCAATGGAAATTTAATGGCAGCACAAAATGGTCCCGAGTACTTTGGGTCAGAAGGATGCAGACAGCGATACGGTTCGCTGGTTCAGTTCCACATATGCGATATATACAGAAGAGCACAACCTGGAACTTGGTACAGTGGGAGGTCTGCGCGATGACGATAAAACACACCTTGCAGAGATGAAGGATATGCTGAAAAAGAACTGGGATGTAAGTAGCAGAGCACCCGCCATTGACATGAGCAATTGGCTTTTAGCGCATGGACATAGAATGAAGTACCGTGAGATGGTGTCAGAGCTATCTGAAAATGGCGATTTATCACTGAGTGAAGATGATTTCATGAAGAAATACGCCGAAAATAAAAACAGTTACCGATACCAAGCCATTTATCAGGCTTACCATACGTATGGAGATAAGGCGCTTGATGCCTGGGATTACGTACGCGAGCTCAAACTTCTGGGCCAGAGCTATGACTGTGGATATATCAGTCTGCAGGAACGTCTGGATCAATCCCTCCCGGTTGCCCGGAAAATGCAGAGTGAATTTGACAGCTGGTCAGAACTGTACCAGAGTTATGTCTATGGATACCGGTTCTGGAACCGGACAGGTGATATTGAAAAAGCCATGAATGCATCTTATTACCAGGGCAACGTTGACATACTCAGTATGGAAGAAAAAGATGAAGTATCCGATCATTCTCTGACAGAGAAGTATAAACTTGGTAATTATCATATCAAATTAAGCAATACCTGGAGAGGTCCGGGTACACGCTGATGAAAAAAACAGAGAGTGTGTATGATGAAAAAGATAATTTCCGGTCTTATGGCGATATTTATGATCTTACTCGCAGTGACGACTGCCTGCCTTACAGGTAACAATATAACTGTAAACGCAGCAACACCTGCACATACTGCAAAAACCATCTATATCGGTGATTCAAGAGCTGTAGACATGTTTGAAGCTGTTACGGGCACAGAGAAGGAACAGAAAACTGAAGTTCATTCCTATGACCAGAACGGCGATTATTGGATTGCAAGAAATTATATGAATTACAAATGGATGACCGCTGATGCTCAGGTGAAAGAGCTTGATTCAGTCTATCATCGCGGTGATACTGTCGTTATTATGATGGGTGTAAATGACTGCCGTTTCCATGGGAGGTATAAATGGTATACCAGATACCTGAAAAAAATGGCAAAAAAATATTCTCATGTGGCCTATGTCTCTGTCAACGCAATCCGTCAGACTCCTGCAGCTACAACAAAGACACAAAACGGCGATGTATGTCTCTGGAACTATCACATGTATAATAATCTTCCGGAGAAGGTCAATTGGTTTGACACCTACGCTTACACGTATGCCGTAAATCCTTCCATCATGGAGTTCACAGATGATGGTATGCATTACCAGCAGAATACATCTCTCATGATTTATAGCCTGATCCTCTGGTATAAGCAGTGCACCGGGCTGTAAGCCGTAAAACTCAAAGGGTGAATCCGCTTTATCTGCGTCGCATCAGATATTCTTCTATTCCGTCTTGCTTTTATAACACTTACCACAAAATATCCGGCAGAAACAATAACAACTACCACCGGCTACGCCTTGTCAAAAGGATGAAATGCAGGACAAGGGGTGCTCCTTGAAGAAATTAAGTTTCTTATTCAGAGATGCAAGCTGTTCCTGCTGATTCAGAATGATCGTCACAGGCAGCTGCGGATCTGAATTCTTCAGTAGTTCTTCCATGTACTTCTGAGCCATCATGCCCTTCTTTCCCGATCTTCTTACCCCCCAGTGGCTGAATGTCCGCTACCGACATTGTTCGATGATCATCTGCCAATGACTGCGCCGGACTTCGTGAGTACTCTGATCCATCTCCCACCTCCATTTGAAAAGCCGGAGAGTTTTTTCGTTTTCTCAAGTTTTCCAAATCTCGGAGATTTATGCCAGTCGGACAATTTAACGCTTACATCACTTGATCCCAGGGAACGAAGCAGCAAGTCCTAACTAATGATTTTGATCAAATTTGTATATGCTTGTTTCACCAAAGTACAAGTTTTTTCACAGAAAACACGCTTTTCATTTACACTTTCATTATATCGGAAATGAGTTTCAAATTCAGTGTATTCAAGGCTTTCAGCTATATTTTATTGACTGAGAAAAGTAGGAACGTTGCTGCTAAAGTCAGAGATATAACTCTAGCTCAATTTCTTCTATCTGCCCTCTTTTGATAGTTCCCGCTGCATGTTCTCTTCATACTTTTTTCCTCCACTTATTTCAATACAAATATGCATCCGTTCATTGCGTCTATACTCATAAGTTCCCCATTCATACGACATGAACCGTAAAGTTTCTCTTTTTTTCTCTCCTTTCCCAAGCATATTTCTCTCGGGAAATCCGAGTTATTAATGACAACAAGTATGTTCTCACCATTACATGCGTTATCTCCATCCCCCTTAAAGCTTCTTATAAATCCATAAATTCCATCCCGGTCGGAAATTATGGCTTTCTTATATCTGCCCCTTCTTAAAGCCACATGTTCAGTCCTGATCTCTGAGAGGGCAGTTATTAATTCAGAAAAGCTTTCATCACTCTTCCACGGCATAGGACTTCTGTACTCAGCTTCTTCAATTCCTTCTATGTACTTTTCATCTCCGTAAAAAATTGATGGGATTCCAACGCACATGAACAGATAGAAATAAGCAAGTTCCAGCCGTTTCCTATCCCCATTACAATAAGATAAGAATCTGGATACATCATGAGTATCCAGAAAGTTCATCTGTACTAAACTGACAGGTAGTGGATAACGCATGATCATCTTTTGAATCTGCTCATCAAACTCACTGGCCTTAAGACTTCTGTCAGCGAAAAAATCTTTACACAGGTATGAAAACCTGTAGTTCATAGTCGAATCGAACTGATCACCTTCAAGCCATGTCTGTGAGTCTTCCCAGATTTCCCCGATCAGGAAAGCATCCGGCCTGATAGCTCTGATCGCATTTCTGTATCTGCGCCAGAAGTCGTGATTGATCTCATTTGCAACATCCAGTCTCCATCCATCAATTCCACACTCTTTGATCCAATAAGTACCGACACTGATAAGATAATCGGCAGCTTCAGGATTTCCTGTGTTCAGTTTAGGCATTTCCTTAACATATGCAAATGCCGCATACTTAGGCGGATCCGAATACTCGACCTGATCAGGAAGATCATAGAACCAGCCAAAGTATTTTGACTCCTTACCAAATTTCAGTACATCTCTGAACGCAAAAAAGTCGGGTCCGCAATGGTTAAATACGCCATCAAGCAGCACTTTTATTCCAGCCGCATGGCATGTATCGACCAGCTTTTTTAAATCTTTCAGGTCACCGAAACAGCCATCTATCTTCTTATAATCTATAGTGTCATACTTATGGTATGAATTAGCCATAAATATAGGATTAAGGTATATACAATTGATCCCTAACCCCCTGATATAGTCTATGTTTTTTTCAATTCCGGATATTGTTCCACCCAGTTTACTTCTGCTAACTGCTGTATCATCAGAATCAGGATCAATCATTATCTCCTTACCTGCTCCGCTGATGTGTCTTTTATCATCAGCGAAGCTGTCAGGAAAAATCTGATACATGATTCGATCCGTAGCCCAGTCGGGAATTCGTAATCTGTCTTCCCTTCTTATATATGGGAACTGAAAATATTCTGTTCTGTTTTCGTTGATCTCAGTGTTAAATCCCCGCTCGTTATAGTAGAGTCTGTCTGTTCCATCTGATATCCAAAAATAATAACAAAGTCTCGGGTAAGCATCTGAAATTATCGTTTCAAAATAATCATATAAATCATCAGTCGCAACAAGATCCATGTTCTTTGCCGTCATTCTGACATGCGGATTCGTATCAACTCTGTCACCAAAGTAAACGCAGCAGCTCTTTATATCATCTTTTGCACATCTGATTCTTACCGTTATATCCTTATCGCCTACTGCATAAGCATATGCAGAAAGCGGAACATGCAGTATCGCTTCTTTCTTCATATCTGCCTCACACTTATCCCTTTACTGCACCGTCGGTTAAACCTTCTACATAGAACTTCTGCATATATATGAAGAGCCCTGCAATAGGTACCGCGACCATCAGACCACCGCAACAGAATATGGTGAAATACTGATTAACAAGTGCTCTCTGCAAAAGATTGTATAGTCCGATACCCATGGTCCAGTCTGAAGGATTCTTAGATTTGATCATAAGTCTGGCCATAAAAAAGTCCATCCAAGGGGCTAAAAAAGAATTGATAATTGTATAAACAATCATAGACTTTGAAAGAGGAACTACGATCCTCAGGAATATAGTCGCCTCAGAAGCTCCCTCCAGCCTTGCAGCTTCTCTCAATGATTCCGGAATAGTATCAAAAAATCCCTTAAGTATCATATACCCCAGTCCAGATCCCGCTGAATAAACAATAATAAGTCCTACTATGCTGTCCGTAAGTCCCAAAAGCTTCAGCACAAAATACATGGCGATCATGGAGAGCACTCCGGGAAACATACCAAGTATAATAGAGAAGCTCATAAGTCCTTTTCTTGCCTTGAACCGAAGGTATGAGAAAGCATAAGCTGTCATGATAACGAACGCAGAGGATATAATACATGTAAAGATAGCTATTATCATAGAATTTCTGAACCATGCAGGAAAATTAGCTGCTGTATCCGGTTCAAAAAAAAGCTGATGATAATTAGCCAGTGTCCAGTGCCGGGGAAAAAAATGGTTGGTATTGATTCCCTTCTCAGTACTAAAAGTTGTTACAAAGAGCCAAACAACCGGCATGAGCCAGAAAGCAGTCAGAAATGATAAAAATACATGTCTTAAAACAAGTTTTATTTTGTTTTTCATTATCTATACACTCCTTCCCTGTCTCCTGACACCATTTTGGAAAATGTAACTAACGAAAGCATTGCACTGATTACAAAGGTTATAATTCCGATTACCGAAGCCATCTTAAAGTTACTGTAATCATTAGTAAGTGTGAACAGCCAGGTAATAAGAAGGTCAACTTCTTTTGCATTGGAACCTGCCATAGCCATGTTGGCAGTTGAATAATTGTATGTAAGCAGATATATGACATTAAAGTTATTAATATTTGCTATAACCGACTGAATAAGGCTCGGTCCGCAGATAAACATTATATAAGGCATTGTTATATGCCGGAATATCTGTCTCTTAGACGCCCCATCTATCATTGCACTTTCAATCTGGTCTGTAGGGATATTCATTAGAATACCTGTTGCAGAAAGCATCTGAAACGGAACGCCTATCCAGATATTTACCAGAATGATAGTGACATGTGCCCATCCAGGCTGTGATAAAAAAGGGATACACTGAGCACCTTTACCCAGAAGTCCGATGTTCTTTAAGAAATCAAGTATTCCGATATTGGCACACATAGTATTGATAATACCGCTGTCGCCCAACATCTTACTTACAAGAAGTAAAGTAACGAACTGAGGTATTCCAATGGTAATGATAAATAATGTACGCCATAACTTCTTAGCCTTAGTGAACTTGTTATTTATGAATTGAGCCAGAAGTATACCGCCAAAGAATGTAGTGGCTGTCGCAAGCACTGCCCAGATAATCGTCCATATGAAAATTCTTAAAAAGGCATAGCCAAATGTAATGGTCCGGCTGTTTGTGAACATTGTCACAAAATTCTTTACGCCTACCCATGTAAACAGGTAAGTCGGCGGCTGATGTTTATCATCATAATTAGTGAATGCAATACATACCATGAAAATGATAGGTATTATATTCATTATGATAACGCCAAGGCTCGGTAGGATAAGAAGGGTTATATGGAACTTATCATTAAAAAGGCTGATAATATCATCCTTAAATGAATTGATATGGTCTCCTTCTTCAGCCTCTAACTGTTCCCGATATACAGCCTTGATGTTACTCACATAAAGGGCTATAAAAGCTAGAATCGCGAGTATTCCAATTATTCCATACAGCAGAATAAGAAGGGAATTATCATAATCATTTACGGTCTTGGTCATAGTCAGAGCATCGAAAGTTTCTTTTCTCTGAACCGTACCAAGCGTATCCAGCTTTGACATATATGGAGCAAATACCGTAAGCAGAGGCACGAGTACGCCGACCTGTAAAAGAGTAATCAGGATAGCCCTGATAAACTGTTTTCGTCCCAGGTATCCGGCTCCCATAATGAGCAGGGACATTTTTACCCAAATGTCCCCTCTCACTATTGCTGTACCAAATTCTTTGAAATTATTTGATACATTTTTAAGTAATTGTTTCATATTATCATTCCGTTTCTACAGGTTGCGTGATACCGGCTACTGCATCGTCAAGAATCTGCTGCGTAACGTTTCCTTCAAGAATGTTCTGTCCAAGTGCTGTTGCAGGATCCCAATAAGCACCGCCAACTTTCTGAAGCTGTGCAAATTTACTCTGAGCTGCAAGTGCATCAAGCGCAGGAGATGAAGCTGCCTTAAGAGCTTCCTGATTTGATGGGCCTTCACCCGTTGCTTTATAAACTGTTGCCTGTGCATCACCGTTTGTGAGGTACTCTGAAAGGAGCATTGCCCAGCCCGGGTTCTTAGAATAAGCATTTACACCGGCGAACTTGTAGCCCGAATATGAACCCATCTGTTTAGCTTCACCGTTCACTTCAAACGTAGGAAGCTTTGTTGCTGCATAACCATCGCCATAAGCCTTCTGGAAGTTCTGTACGTTCCACGTACCTGAAACATACGCACAAACCTTTCCATCATTTAACTGAGCAAGCAAGTCATCATTTCCGTAGCTCTTGAAAGAATCAGCCTTGCAAAGTTCTGAAACAGCCTGTGCTGTTGCAAGTCCCTGCTCTGAATTCCAATCGCATGAGTTTGACTGATCGTCATTTTCTGTAAGTGAACATCCTGCACCTGCGAACCATCCATAAAGGTACCAACCGTTAGCCATCTCACAACCAACTTCCATCCCTAACTCATCAGCCTTCTTTGTAAGATTCTCCCATGAAGAAACATCATCAGCTGAAAGCTTTGATGAATCATAATATAAGAAATAACCATTTGATGCTGTGAATGGATAGCCATACTGCTTTCCATCATACTTACCTGCTTTAACTGTTGCCGGAAGATCTGTATCATTCATATCATATGTGTACTGAGCCTGTATCTCGTTAAGAGCCCCGGCCTTAACGAGCGCCTCCATCTGATCATCAGGGAAGAAAAATACATCGGCTGCAGCTTCTACATCCTCAAGCACTCGGTCTTTCATATCTGCTTCTGATACAGCGCCGACTGTTACATTTAAGTCTATGTCAGGGTACTGTGCTACGAAATCATCACACAGTTTCTTCATTACCGTCTGATACTGCTCTGTCTCAGAACACCAGACATTAAGATTAACAGGGCCATCTGTGTCATTGATAAGATTCTGAATTGCATCTGAATTTGTTGCTGTGGCTGTCACAGTTGCATCGTCTGTTCCAGAAGTTACATCAGTCTCTGTATTCTGCTTTGTCTGTGTATCCGTTACCGCAGTATTTTCCTCCCCTGTTTTGTTTCCGCATCCTGTTAAAACTGTTGCCGTCATAACAGAAACCATAAGAATTGCTATAGCTTTCTTTTTCATTTTAAGCCTCCCTTAAAATTTGTTGGTTAATTATCGGTTTCCTTCTTCGTTTCGTAAAATGCACTCCCACCGAAGCTTTATCTGTAACTTAAGATTATCCGTTGGTGGGCAAAATGTCTAGAAATTTCAACTGCATAACTTACTTTTTGTTAGGAAACCGCTACACTTTTTTAGATTTTTTAGGCATTATTTTTTAAGAAACTTATGTTATAATAGTTTCGTATAGTTTTCAACATTTCGAGGTGAATATATGGCTATTACTATATCAGATGTAGCCCGCAAAGCAGAGGTTTCCAAGTCCACTGTTTCCAAGGTTTTAAACAATAATCCATCTATTTCGGCAGCTACAAAAGAAAAGATAAATGCAGTAATTAAGGAACTGAACTACACTCCCAATCTAAAAGCTGTGCGTTTCGCAAAAGGAGTTTCAAAAAACATAATTTTTCTTTCAAATATGAATGCAAATATAGCGTACTCAGATCCGCATATGTTCGATATCATGTGCGGTGTTTATCATGAACTGAGTTCTCTGAATTACAGTATGAATGTTGAGGGGCTGACAGGCATGGCATTTCCCGGTGAACGAGCCATCAATTCGATAAGAAGCCGTTCTGCTGACGGACTCATAATCCACGGCTCAGCAGCTACGCAGGAAATATGTAACCTTCTCATAAAAGAAAACATTCCCCATATTATAATAGGTCATCCCGTTTTCAGAGATGACCTTTGCTGGATCGATACCGACCACAGAGGTGCCGGCATACATGCTGCTTCGCACATCTGTACATGCGGCTATAAAAATCCGGTCTTTATCGCCGGCCGTCAGGGAGACACGATTTCCGACATGCGCCTGGATGGATTCAGACAAGGCATGCTCAATCGTGGTATTCATTTTAAGAACACCAATATAATCTATACAGATAATGGTATGGATTCTACATACGAAATGCTAAAGAAAAGTCTTCAGAACTGTAAGTTCGATATTGCTGTCTGTGAAAACAGTACGATAGCTTTTGAAACCGTGAGAGCATTAAAAAAACTGAAAATGTCAATTTCCGATGACATCTCGTTGTTAACATTTGACTCACACCCTTTTTCAGAGATTATTGAACCAAGGCCTACCGTTATTGAGCTCAATATGCTCGAACTTGGTGCTCAGGCAGGGCGAATGATGATTCAGAAGCTTACCAATCCAAGTGTTCTGATCCAATCTTATACTTCAATACCTATGCTCCTGCAGGGCGAAACCACCCGAAGCACGATAATTTAGGTAGCCTTCCGTCTATAGCCTGGTTCTCCTGTATAAGCAGTACACCGGATTATAAACCGCAGGCACAGGATTGTATCACCTCGCCTTTTCTTATGGCACCATTTTAAGCCTGTATTGGACAGGACTTAACCATCCCAGTCTCTGTCTGATTTTTTCTCGTTATAGTAGTTGATAAACTGCCCTATTGTTTCCTTGCATGATTCGTAACTGTAATATACCTTTCCGTAATAGATTTCCTGCTTCAGAATGCAAAAAAATTCTCCATAACGTAATTGTCATAGCAATTGCCTTTGTATGACATACTTTGAAAAATTCTTTCTTCTTTTAGTTTATTTGTATACCTTGGCATTTAATATCCCCATCTCTGGCCGGAATGAAATGTTCTCCGGTAAGAACCGTCTCTGGTAACCGCTACAGCCTTGTCCAAGGCTCCGAGTATGTTCATTGCTGATGGCACTTTGGCTATACCATAGCTTATAGCTTCTCCGTTGAATAAATCCAGAAACAGGTCGAGATAAAGCTTATGCGTTGTCATATGACCCTTGCTGCCTATCATGTAATGCTTGAACTCGAGGTGTCCATAGTAATTTTCCGGTGTGGTATAGACGTCTTAAACCGCCTTCGGATACGATTCGGTGCAATTCGTCCTACATCTTCCCTATAAAAACTATAACGATTCGCAGCTTCAGGGCTTCATCTTCCAATTGCTTAACATGTTCAGCACTGGTTCTATCTGGCTCAGGTTGCACGTTTTTTCATCTACCTTGTTTCTTGGGACACAGACCACCTGACCCGTTGTCTCGGTAAGCTTTGACCCAGCTTGTTATAATGCATGGATTATCGATATTCCCACAATCAGCAAGTTCAGAATAAGAAAACTCACCGAATAAATATGATTCTGCTACAGATAGCTTGTACTCAAAAAAATAAGTACCTTTTTCTCTGGATTGTTTAAGACCGACATCTCCGGATGCTTGATAGGCATACACCCACTTAAGCACTTGCAACTTGTTAGAAATACCATACTTTTTTGCTAATCCATTTTGACTATCCTTTCCTTTCAAATATTCCAGAACATTTTTTTCTTAAGTTCAAATAAATACTTCCCCATAAAAAAAACTAACCTCCAATTGTTAGATATCAGGTCTAACAATTGGAGGTCAGTTCATTTCCAGGAATTCTTTTGAACATATTCTCTTAAACTTAATATAACTTTGCACCAGCCGGGATATGATCATCCACCATCAGAAGATGAAGTTCTTCACCCTCTGAATCCTTGAGGTTGTTTACTGCAGAAAGCAGCATACCGCAGGATTCAATTCCCATCATGGCCCTTGGCGGAAGGTTGGTAATCGCAATGAGTGTCTTTCCGACTAAATCTTCCGGCTCATAGAACGCATGAATTCCGGACAGGATCGTTCTGTCTGTGCCTGTACCATCATCAAGCGTGAACTGCAGAAGCTTCTTACTCTTCGGTACTGCTGCGCATGCCTTAACCTTGACTGCTCTGAAATCCGACTTTGAAAATGTATCAAAATCAACTGCCTCTTCAAACAAAGGCTCGATCTTTACGTTTGAAAAATCTATCTTTTCAGGTTCAGCTGCTGTCTGATTGCCGCTTGCCGCTACATTACTCTTGGCTTCTTTATTGGACTTCTTATCAGAATCCAGTGACTTGAGTGTCGGGAACAGTAAAACTCTCTTTACATTACCTGTTATTATGCGCTATTTGCATCAAAACTGCAATAACCAAAACTCATTATAAATCATTGTTTACTATAAAACTGTAGTACCTTTGTAGTACTTGAACAGTTTTTGTAGTACCATGAAGCTTATCACGGACTCTTTCCAGTTAACCTAACTTCCATTGCTGTGATAAGTTTGCAAATGATTCTTTCTTCATTGCGTCAGTAACTTCTGCGTAAATATCCATCGTAGTCTTGATATCTGCGTGTCCCATTATTGACTGAATTACCTTAATGTTTGACTCCCGCTCACATAATCTCGTACAGAACGTGTGTCGCAAATGATGACATGAAAACTTTGGAATTAAAACCGTCTCTCTCTTTTCTTTCCGTGCTTCAACTTCTTCCACTGCATTATAATCATCAGTGATTCTTGAGATAGCCCTATTCACTGCCTGCGGATTGTGGATATTTTTAAATCGGTTATAGAAAATAAATCCGCTCATTCCTTCAACTTCTGTAAGGCAACATTCAGCATGATCTAACTGATACTGACGTTCCTCGTTAAATGCTTCATATACATCATCCAGCATCGGAATCGTTCTTATTCCTGCGTCTGTTTTGGGCCTGTGAACTTTGTACTTACTTTTGAACTTCTCTTTCTTATAATCTGCATAATATGAAATAGAATGATTAATGCTTATCCGCCTGCTTTCCATATTAAGATCTTCCCAGCGAAGACTGATCAGTTCACCGATTCGGCACCCCGTTCCAAGTAAAACCCTAAACATTGGCCTCCAACGACTATGCTGCTCTTCATTAAGACAATCCAAAAACGCCTTTTCCTGCTCTTTAGTCAACGCATGTCTCACACCTTTTGCTTTATCGCTATTCTTTTTGATCTCCGCAATCACCTCGTCAGATGGATTCAGTCGAATAATACTATCTCGAACTGCCAACTGAAATGTGGGATGCAAAACCGTCTGAATACTTTCAAGTGTAGAAATTGCAATATCATTCTTATCTAATAACTGTTCGTAAAACTGGAGCACATCTGAATACTTAATGTCAGCTATCTTGTGTTTTCCAAAACCATCTCTTACAAAATGATTATAGGTATACATATATCCAGAATATGTTGTCTCTCTGAGCTTCGTTTTAGTCGACATATATCTGTCAAAAACAAAATTCAGATTTGATTTACCAGCTGCATACACATCCAAACCATCAAGCTGATTTCTCAAGAGATTTTCTTCCTTTTCCCGAAGATCCGTCAGCTTCTTTGAATATAAAAATTGCCTTCTACCACATGGATCTGTATAGGTGTAAGTATACATTGTCTGTAAAGTCCGGAAGCTCTCCCCCTTTCTCAAGGCTCTGCCTTGTGGATCTTTTCTTGCTTTAGCCATATGCGCTCCTTCCTTTAATATAATGGAAAGAGATTTTGCATGTGCATCAGGATATCTTCTGATACAGAAGATTGACACCTTCAAGCAATACTTGAGTTATGGTCATTTCATGTTTTGATGCATACTCTTTTAATTTCTGATACTCTTCATCAGTCATTCTGACTCCGAGGTTCCGTCCTCTTGTCTTTTCAAGAGTTGGTCTTCCCATCTTTGCCATCGTATGCACCTCCTCATAAATCCATAATACATTTTGTTCTACAAAATGTCAATCTTTTTGTTCAACAAAATCTCTGGTCAGTTTTTCAGCTTTATTCTATGAATAAGTCAAGGTATTTTTCCAACGTACTCACTTTAACCAAAACTGTCTTTCCAACCTTGTGGATTGCCTGGGCTTCTGCTGCACGCTGTTTTAAAGTTGCAGGACATAATCCAAAATACGTAGGACCATCCTTACACTTAATAAATAGCGGCTTCACAACGTAAACTACATTTTTTTCCATATCTTTGCTCCTCTCGCTGTATTGTTACTCATGGCATATCAGCCAATCAAAATCTATCTGAATTCAGATGAACTTTGATTGACTGATATTATTTAAAAAACTCTGCAGGTGATCATCAGGCAATGATCCACATTGGCGTCGCACCATCTTATTAAGACCCATAGCTATTAGGGAAGTATCATTATTAAACTGGAAGGTCATCGCCACAGGGCACCTATCTCCCTGCTGCAGACAATATTCACCGCTCATATACCAGTTTGCGATCAGAATTGATTTCTCTGTCTGTGGTATAATCATCACGTATTATCTGCCGGCTCGCTTCATGCTGTTTCATTAACATATAGAAGAAACAGACAACAGTCATACGTCCTGCAAAGCAAAATCTATATGAAGTTTTCAATGTACGTTTTATTTCATTCTGAGGACTTGTCAGTCCAAAAAACACACAAGACACTGACGACTGCTATGTACGTTGAATGAATTGTGTGCTTTATAAGAGCGACAAATCTGTCTGCTCCTGTCTGTATTCCAGTCAGGAGCATAAGATCATCCGTATAAAATTAATTCTGCTTGTCTGACTCTAATTCCTTATAGTTTTTCTCACAAAACTCACCATATGAAAGCATGTGCTTTTTGATTTCTGGTGTTAAGCGTTTCCAAAGCAATCTGAGCCGTTTATCATTCCCATCGCCACGGCGCTCCGTTATATTTTCCGAGTAAAATTCGGCAAGTGTAATCCCAAATACTCTACATATGTTTTCCACATGGCCTTGTGATACTTCCGTACCCTTTTTCAACCATCTTGATACAACTGATGTCTGTACCTCACACATACGCCCCAGTTGATAATAAGAATCGATGTTAGCACTTTGCATCAATTCTCTAATCCGCTTTTGATAATTAAAAGTTGCTTTCACTCTCTCACTCATAATGTTTACCCTCATAAATAATTTCTTTGCTCTACCTATTGTAAAAATAATGGACAAACAATATAAGCATAAGAACGCTTCTTTTTGAGGTTGCGTTTTCGTAACCACATTGTAAAGCTTACGTTTATCCATTTATTTTGTTCATTGACTTGATACCCGCATATTGCTAAAATGAACGTGAATTGAAGTTCATTTGACGCTGAAACTGCTATGATTTTGCGGAGTATTATGCCCTGCAGGTTGTAGCTTTTTTTATTCTCTCCTGCCTGATCAGAGCAAATACTTCCCTACCGCATATTCACAATTAAGTGGCAGATATGCCACATTGAGTTCTATACCGACTGCCGAAGCAGTCAGAACTTTTTCATGGCGGATACGCCATTATGGGTTTTGTACAACCGGTCGATACCGGTTAAAACCCGCCAACCAGAACTAAGGTTGGCAGAATAATATCAAGCACTGCCTATGGATATCCATAGGCCACAAACCGACACTTTTTTCGTTCCGAAAAAAATGCTGTTTTGTGCTTGCAGAGGGAAATCCCCCTGACCCCCTTTTCTGACGATCTGCATCGTCAGAGCTGCTATGAAATCTGAAAAAAGAAAATCATTTTTCTTCATCTCTCCTACGCAGCAAGAGCAAAAAACACATTCGCCGGTTACGGCATATCTATTCAAAACATATTAAATACTCACCGCGCCATAACAGCGCAGATTGGAAACAATATGGAAAACAGGACACGACAAAATGCTCTTATCCTCCGCCTGAGTGACGATGAGAAGCGCATCCTTAATGAAAAATTCAGGCTATCCGGAATGAACAATAAAAACGCATTCATCCGGCATTTGATAATTTATGGTTATGTATACGATATCGATTATTCTGAGCTGCACCAATATAATGTAAATCTGTCAAGAATTGCGAGTAACATCTATCAGATCAGAAAACAAATCAGCATCACCGGTCATATTTATGAAAACGACATAACAGAAATAAAGGAGTTGATGAACCAGGTATGGCATATACAAGAATCCATGCTATCAAAGCAACCGTACATAAAGCAGTAAAATATATATGCAATCCAGAGAAAACAGATGAGAATATTCTTGTTTCCTCCTTTGGGTGCAGCCCTGAAACTGCACGCTTTGATTTTAAATATGAACTTTCAAAGACCAGACAGTCTGATGCAAATCTTGCTTTTCACATGATCCAGTCATTTGCTCCTGGTGAAGTATCTTATGAAGAAGCACACCGCATCGGAGTTGAGTTCGCAGATAAAGTACTGCAGGGGCATTATTCCTACATTGTTGCGACGCATATTGATAAAGGCCATGTCCATAATCATATTGTGTTCTGTGCGGCGGATCATATCAGCCACCAAAAATATCATGATTGCAAACAGTCCTACAAACGTATCAGAAGCATCAGCGACGAAATCTGTAAAGAACATGATCTCTCTGTCATAGTACCGGGTCAGACCAAAGGTAAATCCTACACGGAATGGCTTACTGACAAAAACGGACCTTCATGGAAAACATGTTTAAAAAATGACATCAACAAAACAATCAATTCTGCCGATTCCTACGAAGAGTTCATTGCCATGATGCGCGCAAAAGGTTATCAGATCAAAGGTGAAAGCCTTGAACCCAATGCTCCAAAATATATTACTTTTCAGCCGCCCGGAATCGAGCACTGCGTTCGCGGAAGATCCTCCTCGCTCGGTGAAGAATATACCAAGGAAAAAATAAGTGAAAGGATCGAGTCCAAAACAAAACACCATATTCCATTTCCGAGGAAGACGCCTCAAAAGTCCCTCATTGACACTTCTCAGGAAAAGTTCATTGAGAATAAAGGTCTGAAAAAATGGGCTGACTTGCAGAATCTGAAGCTTGTTGCCAAAAATTATGCAGACATCCAGGAGATGAAATCACTTTCTGACAACCTTTCAGAAAAAAAGCAAGCTGCTAAAACTGCAAGAAACGATGTTGTAGATATGGAGCATTCCATGAAAGATCTGTCTGAACTGATCCGTTACGGAACGCAGTATACCGAAAATCTTCCCTATCAGCTCCGGTATAGTAAATCAAAAAATCCGGAACAATATCTGCAACGTCATGAATCGCAACTACTACTGTATTCCGGTGCAGAAGCAATTCTTCTGCGCCATAAAATCACACCTGCAAAGCTCAATCTCTCAAAGCTGCGCGAAGACTATAATCAGCTGTCTGCGCAAAGAAATGAAGTAACAAAATCATATAAAATTAAAGAAAAGGAAATCCGTGAAATAGAACAGAAACTACAGAATTTGAAAGAATATATTGGATCGAACGGGCCTGAACTCAATGCAGATCAATCCCGCCAAAATGGAAAGTTCCTATAAACAAGCGCACCGGGCTGCAATAAAGTAGCCCGGTACTATCTAAAGAAGTGATTTATCAGTTTCACTATATATCATATACATGTCCGTAAAATATGTCAGTAAACGTCGCCTCAGTGAATCCGGCTTAAGCACTGTCACGTACTTTCCGTACTGCTGTGCCCAATAATATACTGCGTTTACATTAGCCTTAAATCGAATGATTATATTTTCTGAATTCTCATCGTCTTCCAAAATAGTGTAATCTTTACCATACCAATCAATGAATTCCCCAATTCTGATTCTATCTATTCTGATATTGATCTGCTCCGATTCCCCGGAGAACATGTAAACATGTTCTTTCATATACTCGCCCAATTGAAATCCATTCTGAAAGCCAGGAATCGTCTCTATCCTTCTGCAGATATCATCCTTTAAAATCTTTACATCCCAGAATCTATCCAATCTCCGATTTTCAATTCCGTCCTTTTCACCCGCTCGATCCACATGACAAATCAAATAATATCTGCATTTATCACTTACGATGCGGTACGGATCTGCTGTAAAAACTTTATGAGGAATTAAATTTCCGTTGATATCATAGATACAGGATGTAACTAAAATTCTTCGATTTTTCCGAATAGCTTCCCCTATGACTTCCCTGATTACATTTACATTCTGATTGCCAGTGTGATTCAGATCTTCAATGTAATCAACGCGTGCCATATAATTTTTCAAATTGAGATATGAAAATTCCCGCAGTTTTTCAATAAGCTCTATCGCCTCCCCATCAGGTATCTCTTTCCCATAGAAGACACCATCCATCAAGATTTTTAATTCCATATCTGAAAAAATATTGACACGATAATACCCTTTCTGACCTTTCACAAATCCAGCTTCACGCAATGCTGCCAGATATCCGGATAGAGCTGCCCGCCCAATGATGACGTTGTAATCTCTCTCCAGATAACTTATAATCTGTTGCTGGCCAAGACGTTTTGAATCACTTCCATATCTGCCCAAAACTTCTAAAATCTGAATATCGATCAGTCCGTGTTTTCTCATTCTTCACCCGTGCCGGTTCAAATTTTAGCAAAGTTAATGCTTGAAATTCAGAACATTGGCACACTCCCTTCTGAACTTTTTATAAATATTCGTTCTAAGTTCTCATATAATTGCGCATAAAAAAAGTTCCGATACCTATGCGCTTTTTGACGCACAAGTACCGGAGCTTCATTATTTTTTCTTTCCATCAGTCGGGAGCATATCCTTTATACTTTGAAAGTAAGCTGCAACCCTATCCCGCTGTAAAACATTAAGTGTTCTATAAATTTGGATGATTTCTCTTTCACTCTCAGATAGTTCTACAATCTGATCTTCCATGAAAAATTGCGCTGGTGTGATTTCAAGTCCCTTACAGATACTGAACAATATCGGCAGTGTAGGAATTGATTTGCGCTGCATCATATTATAAACTGTCGTTTCCGGTAATTCGCTTGCTTTGCTGAGCTGATACGTAGTCATGTTCTTATCGTTGCAAAGCTTACATATCCGATCGACAACTTCATTGGCATTATCCATGTGGTATACCTCCCTTCCAGTGGAGTTCTGTATACCTCTATTGTATAAATAATGCCTTTTCTGTGAAACTGCGGGCTTGTACAGCCTTTTACTATACTACAGTATAGTATTCAAGGAATAAAACTCTTTTATTGCCGAGCTGTCTCGGCTCAGGTTAATGTCCGCCTCCACACCACTCAGCTTGAATACTGCAGTAACTGCCTCTTCGAATGCTTCTTCTGTATGATCAGCACACTTTATACAAATACAGTCACCAAACTCCTCAGCATCTGGATCAAGGATACGAATCATACGTATCCCGGCTCTGAGACATAACCTGTTCTTTGATCTTTCCCACTTATTTCCATCCATTGAATAATGGCTTGCTTTTGAAAATTCTACGGCTATTTTGCTATCTGGAAAATATATTTCTAGCGACACGCCAATCATATTTTCATAGTTTGTATATGCCTGTACTGAATACGTATCTGCGTAAAACAGGATCACCTGCCTATAAAAAACATTAAGATAAGCTTTTTCACATACCGGACACGTTGCTCCATACATGGACCGGTCATCAATTCTCGCACTCCATTCATGCCCACATTTTCCGAGCCACCATATACGTTGACTCGATGTTCTCAGGAACATATTTGGCAGCATATCACCATTCTTATCCGGATGCCATTCTGCAGCAATCTCTGAATCCGTCGTCGCGAGATCATTCACACCCAGTGCCACAGCTCTCCCTGCGCAGGCAGGACACTTTTGTCCTTTCACTCTGCTGTATATGACTGCTTTCCATTCATATCCGCATTCTGCGCACTTCCACCAGACATTGTTGCGTGACAGTGGATTCACTGTTTCCGGTTTGAGATCATTGTTCTGATCGGACCATTCCATTGCGATCTCCGGATATTCTGTTTTCAGATCATTAAAACCAGGAAGGAGCTTAGTGCCACTGCAATAGGGGCAACCGCTTCCTGCTACCCGATCGGCAACCCTGCTCTTCCATTCATGTCCTTCTTTGCAACGCCACCAAACCTTGTAATTTGATCCTGTTGTAACATGTTCCGGAACGATCTCTCCATTCTTTTCTGACCATTCCTTTGCAAGATCCGGATATTGTGATGCCAGATCATTAAAACCTATCAGCACTTTATTTCCGGCGCAATACGGACAGCCACTGCCATTCACACGATTCTTGACAATCGCCTGCCACTCATGACCGCACTTGCCTTTCCAGTATACTTTTTTATGTGACCCGGCAGTCACCATCTCAGGTGTAAGTGGGAGGTTTTTATCAGACCACTCTTCTACCAATTCTGTTGTCATATTCATCAGCGTGCCCTTTTTCAACTTTTATTTATTCGGTTGCTATAATTCATTTTATCGTTTTTCAATGCTATTACTATTTTTATAATTATATGACTAAAATGAAGGAAACGTTATATATATTGGGCAAATCGTTTATAATAGAACCATACAGAATTTCTAACACAAGAAAAAATATTTTTCTTACTGAAGAAATAGAACAATTAATACTTGAATGGAAATTACAGGAAAATATTGTTAGGAGAGAATAATCAATGTTATCAGGCTATGACATTAACAGTAAATACTTTGAGGAATCCGATGAACATATAAATGAAGTTTTAGCACTGACGCGTAAATTCGCAGGTGACTTTAATTTGTCTGTTATGCGTACTTTACCTATAGAAAAATATGCAATGGGAAATGGCAGTCATGATAATTTCTGTTATCGTATAGAGCGGGAATTACTGGAAATGGGAGATATCCGTGGCATTTCAGGCGTTCAAAAATATGGAGTATGGTTCGACAAAAATAATGGGAAATATGTTGCAACAAATAAGTTTGGTTCTGATCCGGATGAAGCTTGGGGAAATGTACGTAAAGAGATAAGTAATCTAATTAAAGCAGGCGAAAATGAAGATTATACCGCAATTAAGAAGAATAACCTTGCTCCATTATTCAAATTTAAAATTCTTGCCGTTTATTATCCTGAAAAATATCTGACATTATATTCAGATAATCATCTTAGCTATTTCTGCAAAAGAGCCGGGATCCCTCTGAATAATGATGATGATACTATTAAGATGCAGGATAAGCTCCTTAAATGGAAAGATGCAGATGAAACCATGTCTGGATGGTCAATTATAAGGTTTTCCAGATTTCTGTACCATCATTTTGGATATCCGCCGAAGGATGTTCCTGAATGGAAACCCAAACATAATGACTTGCTTAAAAAAGCTTATGCTGATTTGAAAGACTTTGAAAACAAATACCCAGATGCAAAAGTTGTTGAAATATTAAAGCGAGAACGTTCAGCTAAGATTGCCGCTGTTGTCAAAGCTCGTGCTCATGGCATCTGTCAATTGTGTGGAAAGCCAGCGCCTTTTTATTCAAAAAACGGAGACCCCTATCTTGAATGCCATCATATAATCTGGATTGCTGATGGTGGAGCTGATGAACTTGATAATGCCGTTGCTCTTTGTCCAAACTGTCATAGAAAGATGCATATTCTGAATAATGAAAAAGATATTGAATATTTAAAAATACAGATATCAAAAAAATAGTAAGAATCTGATGAAATCAATTTGACCCATAAAAACTTTGATGCACTTATATTTGGTGGTTACTATTCAGTGGTAATACTTTTTGCGGCGGTAAAGAAGCTAAAATGAGAAACCAGTGTTGAAGGTGTACTCAGAAAGATGACTGAAGAAATTTGGGACTGAAATAGCGAAGTAATAATCAGATATGCAGAGGAATAGTGGCAGAGAAATGAATTTCTCTGCCACTATATACCTAGGTGCGAAGTAAAAAATATTTGTTGAGTGCTGGTAGGATAGGAAAGCTTGAATGTAATTTCAGAATCAGGAATATATATATAAATTATGGTTTCAAACGATTGGTGAAAGCAAGGAAGCAGAAGACAGTGGGTATGCGCTGATGGCTTTCTTAGGTTCACGATTTACAGCTTCAGCTATGTTTTTTGTACGCTTGTCTATTACATTAACTATATGTTTGATATACTCTTTGTAGTTATTTTCGCTTCCTACATATTCTATGAAGTCAGTAAACGAAACCAGATGCTTTTCTTTTTCTATCATGAATTTATTAATGTCCTCAAGAAATGCATGATCATCTTTCATCAACAATATAAACCATTTGTAATATTTCTTAAAGAACAACTCTGGAATATCCATATACCCATTATTCTGGTTTCCCTTTTTTGTATTACCTCCTGGCCACATAGGTATTAAATTACCTGCTTTAAAATATAATTTTGCATAAGGATCTATGCATATATTTAATTTAGAAACATCAATGTTGTTAATTTTATTCGTCTGTATCTTTAACAAGAAATTTTTACTACATAAATACTGGTACTCATTATTCTCATTCTTTACTCTAATTCTGATCTTATCGATTTTGAATATATCAGAGTTTAATTCCTTATGATTAAAGACCCACACTCCAATGGCATATATTCCCAAAAAAGAATATAAGACATCAGTAACATCCTCTCCTCCACATAATGTAGTATATTGTTTTTGAAATTCTTCAACCGAATTCGACCACTCATTATCAGGTGTTTTACATTTACATTTCCATTCTAAAATTTGCTCGACCGTTGAAGGACACTGACGCTGCTCCATAACAATCTCCCTTTCACTTTGCTTTATTTTTGGCAAAAATGCTATCATCTTTCATAGGTTAAATTAATACTAGAATAAAAGCAGTTTCTCTTGCCATTTTTTAAGGTCTCCTATAAATTAGTTTATCATAGAAGCCCCTTATACTGACAATTATTCAGTTGCTTGAAGACTTTTTTTGCACTCTTCCAAAAGGTGCGAGAAGTATATATTTAATTTTTCGGATAAATATGTATCACAGTCAGGATTGCAGCAGAAAAGTGCAGCCCATCTGATATGTTGTAAATACTTTTTGTCCATTCATTAGTTTGGATTTTTTGTCAGACTTTATTATTCCAAATAAAGGAGTGGTTCTTTTCCCTGTTATATCAGTTATCCAATTCTTAATTAATAATTCTTCATCTTTGTTGTTCTTAAATTTTAAGAATTTCAGGCACGAGTATGGAATGATAATTTTTATATCAGCTATTTTTCTCCCTGAGTCTATCCAATTAGAGAGTATCTAAGGGCTGGTCATCTCCTAAAATTATGTATTTCAATAGCCAGCCTTTTATAACACATCACAGAAGATTCTCACTCACAAGTTCACGCTTCTTTGAATCTTTATGCCTCACCGTCTATCCATCAATTTCCTGATCTTTCCATAAACCACATATTATTATCTTCATAAAACAATGACACCTCTCTTCCATCTACTATGCAGACATATTTATCGCCTACGCCACCCGCTTTCATACTGGCTGCGCGCTTCTTACTCACAACACGTGTAATCTCATATTTTCTGCCGTCCTCCCAGGTAATTCCTCTCGGAAGCAAAATACCCTCTTTCGTAAATTCTGCCATCACATCCACATAAACCTTCTGTGTCTCCATTTAATTCGCCTCCCATATCCGTTGTACCGTCTGTACTCTGCCGGGTCAAAACTACTGTCCGAAATAGCCTCTCGGGTGCACAATATGATCTTCCCTCGCATTTACTGCCGAAAGGTTTTCATCTAAATGCATGATCCCACGCTGCAGGCTATAAAATCCAAACCGCCTACGTACTTCATCCACAGCCCTTTCCATCTTTAACTTTTTTTCTCTCTGCTCTGCACTGGAAAAGAGATCCAGTTGCTCCCAATAATTCTCTGTCACTAAGCTGCAGCCTCTCACACCAATGCTCCTGAGTGGCTTGTTATCAATATTGTAATTCTCTTTGTAAAGCTGATAGGCCACCTCTGCAATCTCGCCGGAAATATTGGTTGCGTGATCTATTTTTCGCTGCCTTGTGAAAGAAAATAGTCCGTTATCACGGAGACTGATCTCTACTACCAGACATCTGAAACCATTGTCGCGCAGCCTTGCTGCCACACTTTCCGCCAAAACATAAAGAATGATCTTCACATCCTGATCAGTAATCAAGTCTCTGGGCGTTGTAACGCTGTTACCGATCGACTTGATCGGTGCTCTGACATTCTCAATACTGACGGGAGAATTGTCCAGTCCATTTGCAAACGTCCAAAGCACAAGGCCCATCTTACCTAACCAGGACTCCAATAATGCCGGTTCCGTCTGCGCAATATCTCCAATGGTCAATATTCCTAATCGCGTCAGTTTTTTTTCCGTACTGTGACCGACATACAGGAGATCCGACGCCGGAAGTGGCCATGCTTTCAGCTTATATTCATCCTGTCCCATGGTAGTAATAGCATCCGGTTTCTTATAATCAGAACCGAGCTTTGCAAAGATTTTATTATATGACACCCCAATGCTTACCGTAATGCCAAGTTCTTTTTTTATCCTGTCACTGATTTCCTGTGCAATGTGCAGCCCATCCCCTCTAATATCTACCGATTCGGATACATCCAGCCAACATTCATCACAGCCAAAAGGCTCCTGCCTGTCAGTATAATCTGCGTAAATTTCTCTTGCCATTCTGGAAAAACGCAGGTACAGATCCATCCTTGGCGGAAGAAAAACCAGTTCCGGGCATACCTGTCTTGCCTGCCACAGCGCCATTCCCGTCTTTACGCCTCGACGTTTTGCCATATAATCTGCTGTCAACACAATGCCATGCCTTGCTTCCGGATCACCTCCGACTGCAACTGGTTTCTCTCGTAGTTCGGGATGATGAAGATGTTCAACTGATGCATAAAAGCAGTTACAGTCACTATGCAAAATAGTTCTTGCGCCCATGTTCCATCTCCATTCCGCATCTTAGATGCACTCCCCGTTTCTCCGTTACTTACTTCATTTGTGAGCTATGGCTTCTCGTCTTACAAAAGGGTTGCCTTACGCTTAAAATATAAGTCCATAATTTATGGTTTTCAAGTGAAACATATTTCATGTAGCTCAATATTTATGTATTTTTAGTTGCTTTTCAAGATTGCTTTGGTATATAGTATAGATAGAAAAAGTAACTGAATGCTTTGAAAGGAAGTAACCTTATGGACTCTCTTGGAAAAATTATTGCAAGGAACAGAAAGCAGCATAAACTGAAACAGCAGGATCTCGCTGAGGCACTGGATAAATACAATATCAAAATTAAAAAGAATGCGATCTGTGCCTGGGAAAATAATATCAGTCAGCCAAATGCTTCCCAGATATTTGCTGTCTGTCAGGTTCTCGGCATTACAGATATCTATACGGAATTTATTGGCACCAATCCGGACAATCCTCTGGCTGGTCTTAACGAAAAAGGTCGTGAAAAGGCACTGGACTATATTCACCTGCTCACTCTATCCGGTGAATATAAAAAAGAAATACCCATGCCTGTCTCATTACTTGTGGAACGGTGTCTGAATGTTTATGATCTGCCAGTATCTGCAGGTACCGGATCTTTCCTTGACAGTGATGAATATGAACCAATGACGGTCGGATCTGAAGTACCAGAAGTTGCAGACTTTGGTGTCCGGGTGTCCGGCGACAGTATGCTACCTCGCTTTTTGAACAGTCAAATCGTATGGGTAGAAAAAACACCAGAACTGAATCACGGTGAATATGGGATTTTTTATCTGAATGGAAATGCTTTTATTAAGAGACTGCAGAATAATACAGACGGACTTGCACTGATTTCCTTGAATACGAAATATTCACCGATCGTCATCCGTGAAGACGATGATTTCCGGATCTTCGGTCGTGTGGTTGGATGATTGGTACTACATTTTAGAAGGAAGGAATTATTTTGGAAGTAATAGACTGCAAATTAAGAGAAGAACGCAGTAAATTGGGGATCACTCAAAAGCAGCTTGCAGACAGCATAGGGATCAGTGAGCGCAGCATCATCAATATTGAGAGCGGGCGCGCCCCATCCCTGCCAACCGCTATGCGTCTGGCTGCATATTTTCAGTTGTCTGTAGAACAATTATTTCAGCTGCCAGAAGAAAATACCCCATTATACTAGCTTTCCTAATCAATGTCATTTAGATAAGCATTTCGTCTGTTAGGAAAGGTATCTCACAGGTTACAAGCCTCTGAAAAATCTGTTTAGTTAAGAAAAGGCATGTGAAAACGGTTGAGATTTGAATCAGGAAAACA